>JAAOYJ010000016.1 GCA_018221285.1 Candidatus Pacearchaeota archaeon | reverse complement strand
TGTTATTGATTTTCTTTGTCAATTTCAAATAAACTCACGACCTCCTGTCGGTCGCGAAAAGATTATGTCTCTGACGAGATTTTAACTCGCGACCTCCGCCTTACTCAGATTAAGCTACCCTATATTTTGAAACTTAATCTCATGAGAGCGGCGCTCTAAACCCTGAGCTACAGAGACGATAATAGAAAAAGAGAATAGTTTAAAAGTTTTGAGGTAATCTTGTTTATATGAAGGTTTTGATAATTGTTCCTGCGTATAATGAGGAAAAGAATGTTAAGAGTGTGATTAGAAAATGTTTGGAATATTCGAAGTATGTTCTTGCGATTAATGATGGGTCTCCGGACAATACTTTGAAAGAGATAAAAAAGACAAAGGCGATTTGTTTGAATAATCTGGTTAATCGAGGAAAGGGTTATTCTTTGAGGAGAGGGTTTAAGTATGCGATTAAAAATAAGTTTGATATTGTGGTTACTCTCGACGCTGATGGTCAGCATCCTCCTAGTTATATTCCAAAATTCATTAATAAGATTGAAAAGGGTTATGATGTTGTTATTGGAACTCGAGTGAAGAGGCATAGTGATATGCCTTATATAAGAAGGGCCTCGAATTTTTTGCTGTCCGCTCTTTTTAGTGCATTTTCTAGAACGTGGATAAGAGATACTCAGTCAGGTTATAGAGCTATTAGGATAAGTGTTCTGAAAGGTTTGAAATTAGAGTCAGATAGATATGAGGCAGAATCTGAGTTGTTAATGAAGTTGGGAAGAAGGAACGTGAAGTTTGGAAGAGTTATTATCCCAACGATTTATGGAGAAGAGGTAAGTTCTATCAATCCCTTTGAGGATACCTTTAGATTTTTGAAAGTTGTGAAATATCGAAAGTAGTTAAAATTAAAAACTATTTTTACTATTAACAGTTATGGCAGAGTGGGATTTGAAAAAGGAGTTGAAGAGGAAGGCGATTCATCTACTTGCAATTTTTTTCATAGCAATTTTTATTTTGATTTCATCTAGGTTTGGAAAATCTCTGGCATTGTTTGCACTTGTTTTCCTTTTGATAGTTTTTCTTGAATTGGATTATGTAAGAGTTGAGATGAGGAGGAAGATTCCTTTTATTTCAGGATTATGGAGGTTGAAGGAGAAGGATAGGCCTGGGGGGCAGGTTTTCTTTTTGATAGGTGCGATAATTTGCTTGGCTGTTTTTGATTTTAGGATTGCATTGGCTGCGATACTCATGACTGTTTTTGGGGATATGGCGGCAGCATTAATTGGTAAACGATTTGGAAGAACTTGGTTGTCTGAGAAAAGAGCTTTAGAAGGAATCTTGGCAGAGTTGTTTGTTAATTTGGCTATTGGATATTTTATTCTTAATAGTTGGATAGTTATAATTGTGATGTCGCTGACAGCAACGATTGTAGAAAGTTTAGTAGATAAGTTGGATGATAATTTGATGATTCCATTGTTTGCAGGATTTAATGGTCAGCTTGCTTTGTATTTGATTAATTATTTGGGTTAAATTTAAAAACACTTTTCCCCTTAAGTTTTCATGGTGAATGAAACTGATTTGATGTATCTTCTTCCACAGGAATTTATGAATAGTGCTTCTGGGTTGATAACCCTCCTCAAAGCTGTAGGAATAATGGTAATTCTTTATTTAATCTTTAGTGTTATTAATACTGTGATTAATAGAAAAAAGGGCAAAGAACTTAAGGAGATAAATAAGAATTTAATTGAAATAAAGAAATTGTTAGCTAAAAAGAAATAGCCATTATTTGAGATTTAGTTTTTTAAGTTCCTCTTTCTCTTGTCTTTTTACTCTGGATATATGTCCTGCCATCTGATTTCTTAGTTTCTTACTTGGCATGGTGTTTCCAAGTATCTTTTTGTTTTTGTCAAAATCTTCACTGAATTCAATACCTTTTTGCATCAAACTCTTTGCAGCGCTTTTCACTAGTTTTTGTTTAATCTTCCCCATGATTAATTGGAGAAACTCTGGGTTTTTAAGGGTTTTTATTCAATCTTTTCAATTCCTTCTAAATTCTGAACAGCCTCAATTAGATTACTTAGTTTTTTTAGAGGCTCTCCTAGGCTTAGAACAATGTAAGGAAGATTCAGCTCTGAAGCTTTTTTGTGGGCCTTGGTTATGTCTGTTTCGATTATTCTTTTTTTGTTGTATGCAATTAAGAGTTTTTCTTCTCCCTGAATATTGACCCTCAATGTAAGATCGCTTTTGCTGAACCCTTCAATGTCTGAAATTTCAATGTCTTTATCTGTTAGAAATTCTTTTACTTTGATAAAGAATTTATTATCTTGTTTTTTCCTAGCAGCTTTCTTTTTGACAACTTTTTTCTTTGCTCCTTCTTTCAGCTTGTGCCCTTTAGGGTATGTTTTGGGGTCTTGTTCCTCCTTGGGATACGCCGGGTGGTGCAGTGGTTTTTTTGGTTCCTCTGTTTTTTCGTCGAAGATGTTTAAAGTGTCATCAGATTTTTCTTCTATTTCTTGTTGGATCCCCTGCCCTTCCTCCCTAACAGGCTCGCTTTGCTCGCTTGTTGATAGTTTCATCTCTGGCTTTGCTCGCCTTCCTGTTGGTTCTTTAAACTCACTCTCTGAAACTGTGAAAAATCTCCAGAACAGTTCCTCTCCTTGTTTGAATGGAATTGCGAAATCATTAATGGCCCTGATTGCAACTCTTATTGCAGGAAGTTGTACATCGTCTTTTAGGAACTTCTTTTGTTTTAGAATCATGAAGGCTTCTTTCTCTTTGCTCTTTAGATGCTGAGAGTATTTTTCAAGTCCAGGTTCTTGTCCTGGAATAAAGTAAACTGGCGAACTTCCAACTCTCATGTAGCTGATTTTTATTCTCTTTTCAGATAATAGTTCTGATAGGTATGCTGATGTGAATAGAATGCTTAGTTCGAGTTCCTTTGCGATATGAACCGGCAGGCTTGGACCTGTTCTTTTTAGGATAAGAATGATTTCGTCTTTTGTATCTGTAGTAGCCATTAATAATGTAAAAGTAATATGATTATAAATATTTATGTGGGGTTATTGATAGTTATGATAAAGTATAGAAATTAATAAAAGGATAATAAGAGTAATTTATTTATGGTAAATGCCTGTTTTTATTATGGAGTTCCCATTGAAGATAAAAAGAGAACTTTTTTAGAAGGTTTTTTCTCAGATGAAACAACATATATCGAAAATATTCTTCCTCTTGTTGTGAAACTTGCCGAAGCAAAAGAAGAGTTAGCAAAAGATAATCGATGGAAAGTTCATGCAGGAGAATCAAAGTTTCCCCAGTTTTTCTTTAATATAGAAACAACAAATAATCTTTTGGCAGCTTCTAAAAGACTATTTTCTATAACAGACCCACTTTTCCCTTATTTAGTAGAATCATCTAAAATGGGTTATAGTATCCTTGAAGAGTTTTTAGATAATGAATATAATGGTTCCCTTAAAAGAGAAAGTTTGGCTCTTGGGGACCATAGATTAATAATCTTACCTAAAGTTTAATCAAGCCCTAATCCACTTAACTTCGTAGTAAGTTATGTCGCCTTCTTCGTCTACGATTGCAAGTAGAAGATTCTTTTTTGTGGAATGTGCGATTCTGTTTTTTGCTGAGAACTCATGCCAGGTTATTTTCTTAGATTCATGGTCTGTGAATACAATCCACTTTGCGTGCTTTTTCTCTGGCTTTGCACCTTTATCATAAACTCTGAACTCTGCTCCGAACTTCAAAGCTGTTTTTACAATATAACCTTTTGTTCTCAAATCTTTGAATACAGGATATTTGATTTGGATTTTCTTGTCGATTCTTCCTAATTTATTAAGTAAATCTTTTTGAGGTATTTTTTTATTTCCCACCCAGATTTCCATTTTCTTTTTCTCAACCAAGAACAGGGCTTCTGAGAGGGAGTACTGAATCTTGTCTCCTACCTTTTCCCCGAATCTACTTTTTTGGTAAAGCGCATGCGCTGCCGCATCATTGCTTGAGACGATTTCTTTTGTTAGGTGTGCTTGGAAGGTTTTCATGATTGATTAAGTGAAGAAGATTATTTAAAGATTGTGAACTGATGAAGATTATGAAAGTTGTTTTTATTCATGGGAAGGATGCAGATCCCTCTGCAAAAAGTTGGTATGTTTGGTTGAAAAATGAACTTGATAAACGAAAAATAAAATCTTTTTTCCCACAATTACCTAACTCTGTTGATCCCGATGTTGGGGAATGGATTTGTGAAATTGAAAATCTGAATCCTGATGAAGAAACTATCTTAATCGGACATTCACGTGGAGGAATGGCGATTCTTCGCTGGTTAGAAGAGGCTCCAAAAAATAAAAAAGTGGGAAAAGTTATTCTGATTGCTGCTAATAATCCTGGTGTTGATGAGAAAAACCAAAAAAAAAGACACAAAAGGATTCTATGAACGTGGATATTACAATTTCAAAAAAATTAAATCTCATTGTAATAATTTTGTTGTAATTCATTCTAAAGATGATCCTTGGGTTCCGTTTTCTGCTGGAGAGGAAAATGCAAAAGGATTGAATGCTAAGTTTAAAATATATGAAAATAAGAAACATTTTGGAAAGATTTTGAATGAAGTTCCTGAAATCCTTGAAGAGGTTTTGAAATAGTCTCTTCAGAATAATAATATTTAAAAACTTCTATTTGTAAAGTACCTTATGAAAACTGCTAAACAGTCTGTTACGGAAAGTGTTTTAGCAGCGAGAGTTCTTTTAACCCTGGCCTGGTAATTCATCTCTGTTTTGAGATGATTGCAATGTTGTTATGTTAAGAGGATTCTATGTAATTAAATATGGAGAAAAGAAAATGAAGAAGATAGAAATTGAATATGTAGATGGTTTTGAGGATGTACCAATCTCTTCGAAGTTAAGCGAAAAAGCATATAGGGTTGTTAATCTAGAAAATGGACAAAGAAATGGTGAAGGAAAAGGGTATAACCTTGAGAAGTTGTTTAATTTACTTCAAAATGAATGGGTTATCACTATTAATAACGGCTTTCTTTCTTTAGATAAACTAAAGGAGTCTGAAAGATTTACTTATCCTGTTGGGCTAGAGAGTGATTTGAAAAATTATAAGGATCTTTTAGATAGGGCAAAAGAGACTCAACAAAAGTTTTATGCAGAGAAGCAAGCTAGATAATTTATTGAACAAAACTAATTTAAACAAGTAAATCGATTTAAGAATATGAAATATAATTTCAAAGCTATTGAGAAAAAGTGGCAGAAGAAATGGGAGAAGGAGAAGGTGTTTAAGGTGAAAGGAGACAAGAGTAAGAAGAAATTTTATATTATGGAGATGTTTCCGTATCCTTCTGCATTGGGGCTTCATTTGGGGCATGCGCTTAATTATACTATTGGAGACATTCTTGCGCGGTTTAAGAGAATGAATGGATTTAATGTTCTTTATCCCATGGGGTTTGATTCTTTGGGACTTCCTGCAGAGAATGCAGCGATTCAAGCAGGCAAACATCCTAGGCCCTACACAGAGAAGGCAATTAGTAACTACATTAAGCAGATGAAGGATCTTGGATTGAGTTATGATTGGGATAAACTTGTGAATTCTATGGAGCCTGAATATTACAAATGGAACCAGTTGTTTTTCTTGAAGTTCTTGGAGGAAGGGATTGCTTATCGGAAAAAGGCAGCAGTGAATTGGTGTCCTAAATGTAATACTGTTTTGGCAAATGAGCAGGTTGTTGGGGGCTGTTGTTGGAGGCATAGTGATACTGAAGTTGAGATAAAACATCTTGAGCAATGGTTTTTGAAGATAACTGATTATGCTGATGAGCTTTTGGATTGTATTGATGGATTGGAATGGCCGCAGAAGATTAAGACGATGCAGAAGAATTGGATTGGGAAGAGCCATGGAACTGAGATTGATTTTGAGGTTGAAACTTTTGCACATGAAGGATGTACACTTGAGCCTCAAAAAACTAAATGGAAGATTTTCACGACCCGACCAGATACACTTTATGGAGTTACATTTATGGTTGTTTCTGCACAGCATCCGAAGTTGATGGATTTGGTAACAGCAGATCAAGAAAAAGATGTTAAGAAATTTTTGAAGAAGATTAAATCTGTTAGTGATAAGAATAAAGGAGATTTAGAGAAAGAAGGAGTTTTTACAGGAAGTTATGTAGTTAATCCGGTTAATGGTGAAAAGATTCCTCTTTGGGTTGGAAACTTTGTTGTGGCTGATTATGGTTCTGGAATGGTAATGGCTGTTCCTGCACATGACCAGAGGGATTTTGAATTTGCTAAGAAATATAATCTGGAGATTAAAGAAGTTATTATCCCCTCTTATGGAAAACAAAGCAAGGACACAGAATTTAGAAAAACAATTTCGGCAGTTATTCATCGTAAAAAGGACAATAAGTTTTTATTATTAAAATGGAAAAAGTTTAATTGGGTTTCTCCTGTTGTGGGAGGGGTTGATGAAGGAGAGGATATTGGAAAGGCTGCTGAAAGAGAGGTTTTAGAAGAAACAGGTTATAAAACAAAATTCATTAAAAAATTAGGGGGAGAGATTGAATCCCATTTTTTTGCAGATAATAAAAATGTTTGGAGACATAGAATTGACCAACCTATTCTGTTGGAATTAATCAAGGATAAACCCTCTAAGATTAGTAAGGAAGAAGGGGAAAAACACGAAGAGGTTTGGATGGGTTATTCTGAAGCTATACGAGAAATAACTCATGAGTATAACAAACTTGGAATTATAAGATTTAAAGAAGGAGAACAAGCATATACTGGAAAAGGGAAACTAGTGAATTCAGATAAGTTTGATGATTTAGATAGTGAAAAAGCGAGAGAGGAAATTACAAAATATTTGATGAAGAAAAAACTTGGGAGAAAGGCGATTCAATTTAAAATGAGAGATTGGCTGATTTCTCGTCAGAGATATTGGGGAACCCCGATTCCGATTGTTTATTGTGATGAATGTGGGATTGTTCCTGTTCCTGAAAAAGAACTTCCTATTAAGTTGCCTGAGAAAGTTAAATTTGGGAAAGGCAATCCTCTAGCAACAAATAAAGAATTCGTAAATGTGAAATGTCCGAAGTGTAAGGGTGATGCTCGACGTGAGACAGACACAATGGATACTTTTGTTGATTCGTCATGGTATTTTATGAGATATCCTGATAATAAAAATAAGAAAGAACCGTTTGGTAAGAAGATTGAAGAGTATTGGTTGCCTGTTGATCAGTATATTGGAGGAATTGAGCACGCGACAATGCATTTGCTTTATGCTCGTTTTTGGACAAAGGCACTTCGGGATTTGGGCTATGTTAATTATGATGAACCTTTCACGAAATTGTTTAATCAAGGAATGTTGCATGGTGCAGATGGAAACAAAATGTCAAAGTCAATCGGAAACGTGGTTCTTCCAGAGGTTGTGTCTGAAAAATATGGGATAGATACTGCAAGATTTTTCCTGATGTCTTTGGCTGCTCCAGATAAACCAAGAAACTGGGATGACAAAGGAGTTCTAGGGAGTTTAAAATTCATGAAAAAAATTATTAGTTCTTATAACACAATAAAGATAGGAAAGTCTTCTCCTAAAATTGAGAGTAAATTAAATTCAACAATAAAGGATGTTACAGAATATATAGAGACTTTCAAATATAATCTGGCTGTTATTAGG
This sequence comes from Candidatus Pacearchaeota archaeon, assembly GCA_018221285.1. GTDB lineage: Archaea > Nanobdellota > Nanobdellia > Pacearchaeales > GW2011-AR1 > JAHKAF01. Next base: position 16,878 of record JAAOYJ010000016.1, on the reverse strand, counting down.
TTGAGGGATTTGTTTAATTCATTTGGAGATGAAGAGAGTAAGGATACTTTGGAAAAAGCGTTGAAATTGCTTTCACCTTTCTGCCCACACATATGTGAAGAGCTCTGGTCGAAGCTTGGTAATAAAGATTTGATTAGTTTAGCAAAATGGCCTGTTGTAGATGAGAAAAAGATTGATGAGAAGTTTGAGAAAGAAGATCAGATTCTCGGGACCATCGTTAAAGATGTAATTCATATTAAGAATATTACTGGGAGAGAAAATGAAACTCCTAAGGCCCATGTTTACGCCATCCCTTCTGAAGTAACTTTAATAGAAGAGAATAAAGAATTTTTATCTACTGCTTCTGGAGCAATAGTTATGCCTGTCGCAGTTAATGATAAAGATAAGCATGATCCGGAAGGTAAAGCTAAGAAAGCGAAACCCGGAAAACCAGGAATATACCTTGAACCTGCTGGAACTTCCGTAGAGATTTAATTAGTAGATAACCTTTTATAATTCTTTATCTATCTTGTTTTATGACTGAATCTAAAAACGAGGGGTTGCCTGAAGGAGGGAAGATTAGGCAGGATAGATCTGTGATGATTTATCTTGGAATTTTGATTATTATGACCATTGTTCTTGTTTTTGCAGTTAAAATGTATTCTACTGTTGATATTGGAAATCCTTCGTGCGGGGATGGAACAGAATATGGACATTGTTCTCTGAGACAACCTTTGCGTTGCGATAAAGGGCTTTTAGTTGAGAAGGCTCTTTTTTGTGGATGTCCTGTTGGTTTGAAAAAAGAAGGGAATTTATGCATTTCAGAATATCAAACTGGTCTGAAAAATGTTGTTTTGAAATATGTTTTGAGAGGTAAAGAGAAAGAGATAAATTTTGAAGTTTATGAGGGAGTGGTTGATCATATCTCAACGATTCCGAAATCTATTTCTTCTGAGGGTGGTGAAACTCCTTCTAGAAAAGATTTTAAATTGAGAAATATCAACGAACCAGCACAGAGAGAGTTGCTCTTACCTTTGGTTACAGAGATTCAGAATGTAGTTAAGAGTGAAGAAGATAGAGTAAGAATTGCAGTAAGTGTTGTGCAAAATATTCCTTATGGAATTTCAGGGAATTTAATAGATATTAGGGGGATTCAGGTAAATGATTCTCGGTATCCTTATGAAGTTCTTTATGATAACCAAGGAGTTTGTGGAGAGAAGGGAGAATTGTTAGCGTTTATATTAAGAGAGATGGGTTATGGGGTTGTTTTCTTTTATCATCAGGAAGAAAATCATGAAGCTATTGGGATAAAATGCCCGAAAGAGTTTAGTCTTGGAGAGACAGGATATTGTTTTATTGAAACTACAGGCCCCGCGATAATTACAGATAATCGGCTTGATTATATTGGGCTTGGAAAATTGCATTCAACACCTAAAGTTATTTTGATCTCAGATGGGAAATCATTGGGAGACAATCTATATGAGTATAATGATGCAGATACATTAACTGATTTAAGAGATAATGGGGTTAGTATGTTTTCAGAAGGGAAGCTAAAAGATATTAGAGATAAGTATGGTTTGGTTGAAGTTTATCGGGCTGGGTGATATAGCTCGCTTCGCGAGGATTGATGAAAGTAATTAATAAAAGAATCACAATAAAGATTAAATACTATTAGTTGTTTAAGTTAATATGAAAAAATTATTCGATGCCATAGATTATGTTTCTAGACGGTTTAAGAAACAAACTCCTGAAGATATACAGCATCAACGAGATTTAGAGTTAATTAAAGAGCATGATAAGAGAAAACCTGTTGCACCTTTTTATAGACATTATAGGCCTTACGGACATTTTGGAGTTATAACTCTTGAAGTTGCTGAAGCTAATAGAAGGGTTTGTGATAAATTACATCAAAGAATAATTGGTGGGCCTTTATATCCGGATTAATATCACTCTCTTTTTTTTAATTCATGTTTGCATTCTGTACATTTCCACTTTTCAAAAACATCTTCCTTGAATGAGAAAGGAACTAAATAACCCTTATCACATCTTGGGCATGACGGAAATATGCATTTATTTTCTGTCATTATTCTAAAACTCCTTTAATTCTTCGAACACCACTTGATGAAGATTCTTCCTTTTTGATTTTGAAATGACCTAGTTCACAGGTGTTCTTAACATGCGGGCCTGCGCAGATTTCGCTTGAGAAATCATCTACGCTGTAGACAGAAACTTTATCCCCGTATTTTCCATCGAATACTCCGATAGCGCCTTTTTCTTTTGCTTCTTGAGGAGTCATCTCTTCATGAATAATTTCACATGAACATTGTATCCTTGCGTTCACTAAATCTTCAACTTGTTTCTTTTCCTCACCTGTCATTTTTCTGTCAAAATTGAAATCTAGCCTTGCTCTTTCAGGAGTTATATTGCTTCCTTTTTGAACTATGTGCTCATCTTTCAAAACAATCCTCAATGCTGCCATAAGTAAATGAGTTGCAGTGTGAAGTTTGGTTGTAGCCTCGCTGTCATCTGCTAAACCTGATTTGAATTTTCCTTCTGCTGCTGTTCTCGAGAGGTCTTGGTGTTCTCCAAACTTTTTGTTAAATCCTTTAATGTCAACTTTGATTCCTTTTTCTTTTGCCATTTCTTCAGTCATTTCAATTGGAAACCCATATGATTGATAAAGAAGGAAAGCATCTTCTCCAGAAAGTTCTTTTTTATCAGATGCGAATTTATTGAATTTAGTTAACCCCTTTTCTAAGGTTGCTAGGAAATTATTTTCTTCTTTATCTAACTCCTTCATAACATTCTCTTTATGTTCTTGCAATCCCAGATAATCGTCATAGATTTCAAAAACAGGTTCTGCTATTTTTTTAGTGAAGTTTTTAATTCCTAATATTTTACCTTGTCTTACTGCTCTTCGAATCAATCTTCTAAGAATATATCCTTGGTCTGTGTTGCTTGGAGTTACTCCATCTGCGATTATAAATGCAGAAGCTTTGATGTGGTCTGCAATTATTCTCATTGCTCTTTTGTTATCTTCATATTTTTTGTTTGAGACTTTTTCTATTTTTTCGATTATTGGTTTCCACATATCTGCTTCATAATTATCTTCTAGCCCATTTAGTGTTACTATTATTCTTTCTACCCCTCCTCCAAAGTCTATGGTTTTTTGTTCCTGTTCTTTGAATTCACCTTTCTCATTTTTTATGTATTGCATTAAAACATTATTTCCAAGTTCCAACCAATTTTCATCATTTACATCAAAAACTTTTGGGATAGGAATGCTATTTAGTTTCCAATAGAACATTTCTGTATTTGGTCCGCAAGGACCTGTTTTTCCTGCAGGGCCCCAGAAATTATCTTCTTTTCCTAAGAAGGCTATCTTTTCTTTTGGAAATCCAAGTTTAAGATATGTTTGTTCTGACTCTATGTCTTTTGGAGCATCCTCATCTCCTTTGAAACATGTTGCAGCCAGTCTTTCTTGAGGAATTCCTAAAATCTTTGTGAAAAATTCGTGGGTCATTTTAACTGCTTCTTGTTTCCAATAATCTCCTAAGGACCAATTTCCAATCATTTCAAATAAAGTATGATGATAACTATCTCCCACTTCTTCTATATCCCCTGTTCTAACGCTTCTTTGCACATTTGTCAGTCTTTTACCTAATGGGTGTGGTTGGCCAAGAACATATGGTATAATTGTTTCTACGCCTGAACCTGTGAATAATGTTGTAGGGTCGTTTTCAGGAACTAAACTTGCATTGGATATTTCTTTGTGTTCTTTCTCTTTGAAAAAATCCAAGTATTTTTTGATTAATTGTTTTCTATCCATGATATCTCATAATTATTATGTTTTAAAAAGATTTAGATATTGCTCATCCTTGCAAAGCATTTAACTTATCCTGAATTTCTTCTAGTTGGCCTTCGACTCCTGCATCGTATCCTTTTTCCTTTACTTTCTTGATTTTCTTTTCTACTTTAATTGTTTCGACATCTCCGTGATGTTTTTTTAGAATTTCAGGAATTGTTAGAACAGGGAGAGCCTTTTGTAATTTTCCTAAACTTGTTTTTGTTCCAGTGATTGTTTTAGATAACTTTAATTTTAGATTCATTTCCTCTTTTCTTAGTGCATTGTAACGCCTAATCTTTTTTGTAATTCTAAGTAGATTCATTTGGGATGAGAGCACGTCTTTCTTTGACTGGAGCGCCTCGTCGTATTCTAATTTTATATGAATTGTGCTGTCTTTCATTCTACTTTAGAAAAAATATCTCTGTCAACCCTTTCAATTTGGGATTTCATATTTTTGATTTCCATTTCCCAAGCTTCTAATTCTTTTTCTTCTTCCTCTTTAATTCTTTTGATATTCTTAAGTAGGTTTTCTATTTCTATTATTCTGTTTCTTGTCTCGTTGAATATTTTTAAACTCTCCTCAAACTTGTCAATTCTTATGAAAACTGGTTCGGCATGTTTTACTTTTCTCGCAGCTTCTCTAAATTCTCTTGGGATGGGAATATCTCCTCTTCTTGAAGAAGATATTTCTTGTGTCAATTGTTTTCTTGGAGGTCTTGGCACCATCATCACATCTTCAAAATCATCTACATCAAAATCCTCATCACCTTCTTTTTTTCCAGTAATAGCTTCTTTTATATTATTCTGAGAAAATTGTTCTCCAAGAGAAGTTGTTGGAAAACTTGGTAGTTGAGAAATTGGTGCTTTTGGAGCTCCAGGTTCTGCCTCCATTCCAGGCAATTCAGGAAGCTTGGGTAATTCTGGCAACTTAGGAAGTCCTGGAACAGCCTTTTTCTTTACTTCTTTTTTCTTTTTACTAAACAACCCCATTTTATATAGACTCTAATAATTATTTTGTAATATAGAGTTTCTGATATATATAAAACAGAACACAGGTTTAAAAATCCTTCGAAGGTCTGATTAATAAATCGATTTCAGATTTCATCTTCAAACGTTTACATTATGTAACTGATTTTAATGTTACACATCTCAAGCGTTTTTTAACAAATTAAAAATCGAATTTTAGTTTTCCCACGAACGTTTACATTTCATGTAACCAAGTTCAAATTTCCCCCGAACGTTTACATTCCATGTAACCGAAAGGTATATATTCGACTTCATTTTAAGAATTAAATGCTGAAAAAATTTCTTAGAGAAGTTGTTGTGATTATCGTCGGGAAACAAGCAGAGGAAATAGCTGGCCTTCTTAATTCTAAAAAACATGTGAATGAATTTATAATCGCAAAAAAGATGGACATAACAATTAATCAGACACGAAATATTTTATATAAAATTTCTGATTATGGATTGGTGTCTTCTATCCGAAAGAAAGATAAGAAGAAAGGATGGTATACTTATTTTTGGAAGACAGAGGTTTTGAAGTCTTTGGAATTTTTAAAGAACATTTTGTTGAAGAAGATTGCACAGATAGATTTTCAGATTAAGAGTAGAGAGACAAAGGAGTTTTATATTTGTGAGAGGTGTAATATTGAGCTCAATGAGGAGAATGCTTTGTTGCAGGATTTTACTTGTAATGAATGTGGGGCGATTTTCACTATTAAGGATAACTCAAAGTTGTTGAGGGATTTTAAGAGAAGCAAAGGGAAGTTGGAGAAAGAGTTGGAGCTTGTTGAAGAGGAGATTGTGAAAGAGGAAATGAAGGTTGAGAAGGGGAAGGAGAAAATTAGAAAGAATGAAGAGAAGGAGAAAGCAATGAAAAGAGCAGAGGCCGCAGCCAAGAGAAAAATCGCACGAGAATTAACAATGAAGAAACTTGGGAAAAAGAAAGTAGTTAAGAAGAAAGTTAAAAAGAAAGCTAAAAAGAAAAAGAAGGTGAAGAAGAAAGTAGCTAAGAAGAAACCTCTGAAAAAGAAAGCAAAGAAACCACTTCGTGGACGCTCGCCGACACGGTCGCTTCGTATAAAGAGGAAAGTTGTAAAAGGGAAGATTAAAAAAATCACAAAGAAAATCAAAAAGCCAGTTAGTAAGATTAAGAAAAGATTAATTAAGAAAAAGAAGCCTATTAAAAAAAAGAAAGTCGTGAAAAAGAAAGCCGTAAAGAAGAAGGCAAAGAAGAAAGTTAAGAAAACTAGAAGGAGGAAATAATTCTATGGCTGTTTATCAAGTTTATCCTAATAAAAGAAGGAGTTTGTTTAGGAATCTTAGTGTGAATTCAAATATTATTTTGATTAATGTGATTGTCTTTTTTGTTTTTATAGTTCTTCTTATTCTTAACCGAGAGAACCCTGGGGTTGTATATGATTATCTTGCAATTAAACCTTCAAATATTTTGCAAGGGAAATATCTCTGGACATTTTTGACTTCGATGTTTATGCATGGAGGATTTTTCCATCTTTTTGTGAATATGCTTTCTTTGTTTTTTGTAGGATCTTTGGTTGAGAGAATTTTAGGAGCAAAGAGATTCCTTTATTTTTATTTAATTTCGGGATTGTTTGCAAGTTTGTTTTTTGTACTTTGGAGTTTTGCATTTTCAACAGGGCTTGATACTTTTGCTGTTGGGGCCTCTGGAGCATTGTTTGGATTGGTTGGGCTTCTGATGCTGTTAACTCCTAATCTCCCTGTTTATGTGATGTTCATTCCGATTCCAATAAAAATGAAATATGCTGCTCCTGGAATCTTATTTATTTTATGGTTGATCTCTGTTACAGGAAATGTTCCAATTGGAAACACTGCACATTTAGGTGGGCTGATTGCAGGATTGATTTATGGAATTTACATAAGGAATAAATTTCCAAATAAAATAAGAAACTTGCAGAAGGTTTTTCGTTAAGATGAAATCCAAATTTAATCTAAAAAATGAATATAAAGAGGGTTGGAAATATCTTAAAGAATCTAGAAATTTTATTTATCTTATCGTTGGCATTTTTCTTATTAGTTCTTTGATTGGGTTTTTTGTTCCTCCACCAGATTTTGTTGTCGAGCAAATAATGAAATTTATAGAAGAGCTTTTAGGGAAGACACAGGGAATGTCTATGTTGGAACTTGTGATTTTTATTTTTGCTAATAATATTCAAAGTAGTTTTTTCGGAATAATTTTTGGATTTTTGTTTGGGATTTTTCCTATGCTCGCTTCTATTGCTAATGGATATTTGATAGGCTTTGTTGGTTCTATTGTTGTTGAGGCCGAAGGTTTATCGTCGCTGTGGAGACTTGTTCCACATGGCATTTTTGAATTGCCTGCGATCTTTATTTCGTTTGGGTTAGGGTTAAAAGCAGGAATGTTTATTTTTCAGAAGGATCGATCAGAATCATTTAGAAAATATTTATGGAATTCTCTGAGAGTTTTTATCTTAATTGTATTACCACTTTTAATTATTGCAGCAATTATAGAAGGCGTGCTGATTTCATTAGGGATGTAAAAGTTAGTTTTATATACTAGGTTTTCTTATGATTGTTATTAAATTAAATAAAAAAGGAGGTTAAAAAATGGATAAATTAGAATCTATACTTGTGACAGTTCTTGGTGTTCTGTTAACATTGCCATTGTTAGGAGTTACTGCTCTTGGAGATGTTTCGACAGGAATTGCTTCATGGGTTATTGCACTTTCAGTTTTAGTGATGGGCGCAAAATCACTTTCAGGTAAATAAATTTACTTGATATTTTTATTTTATTTTTTAATTAAATAAAAAGGAGGTTAAAATGAGTCAAACAATTAAGTGGTTAGTTACTCTTGCAGCATTGACAAGTCTTTTGAATGCTGGAATGTGGCTATCTGCAAGCAGTTGGTATGCTGGATGGGTAACTTTTGTATTAGCATTAGTTGCTGCAGTAATGATGTGGATGAACAAATAAATCCATAAAGTTAATTTATTTATTTTTTAATTAGAATTCTTTCTCTTTTATTATTAGGGATTATGTTTAATCTTTCAAATCGCTGATTCCTAGGACGATAAAAAGAAGCCCTATCATAAGGATTATCCAGATTATTCCCCCTTTAAGGAACTCTAGTGCTGCTGTTCCAAAACCCCATGAGTTCATTCCCCATGCGTAAACAGAGATTACGATTAATACTAATCCAATCAAAAGTTCAAACCATTTGTTCATTGTATCTTTTCGAGGGATATTCTGTTTAAAAAGATTTTCGTGATTGAGTAGTTAGTTTTATAAAAGATCTTCATGAGTTTTTATTATGAAAGAAGTTGAACATATTAAATTGAAGGAGGACATGAAGGTTTCTGAGTTAGTTGATGAAATGGGAAATGCTGGTTTTGGTGCAAAGAAGATTGCAGAGGCAAGCGAGATAATTGGACAAATGTTTGGGAACGATGAGTGTAAGGTTTTTTTAGGAGTTGCAGGTGCAATGGTTCCTGCAGGAATGAAACAGATTATTCTTGATATGCTTGATAATACCGACGTGTTTGTTACAACTGGTGCGAATTTAACTCATGATTTAATTGAAGCTCTTGGGGAGAAACATTATCACGGAGATGAATTGGCGGATGATAAGAAATTAAATGAAGAGGGGATGGATAGGATGTATAATGTTCTTATGAAGAATTCTGTTTATGAGGTGTTGGAGGATTTTTTTAAGAAGCATTTTGATGAGTTGAAGGTTTGTAAAAATATTAAGGAGTTTTTGTGGAAGCTTGGTGAGTTAAGTCCTGGGGAAGGGGTTTTGAAAAAATGTTATGAGAAAAAAATTCCGATTTTTTGTCCAGGGATTGCTGATTCTGGAATCGGTTTAATGATGTGGGGTCGAACTGCGGCGGGAAAAGGTGAAACTAATATTGATGTGTTTGGAGATATGAATGAGATAATTGATTTTGCATGGCAAGCGAAGAAGTCAGGAGTGATTTATGTTGGAGGAGGTTTGCCTAAGAATTTTATTCAGCAGTCTTTGCAGTTTTCTAAAGGTGCGAACTATGGGGTGCAGATTACAACAGAGCCTGCAGCTTCAGGGGGGAGTTCTGGTGCGTCATTAAGAGAAGGAATATCTTGGGGAAAGATGGAAGAGAAAGCCAAGTTTGTTGATGTTTTTTGTGATGCGACGATTGCTTTGCCATTGATTTTGGCTGGGATAAAATAGCTCGCTGGCGCGAGGATTGATAATGAGTTGTCAATGAGGGAGAAATTTAATAGGTTGAGTAACTTATCCCCTTTTAACTTTAGATGCCCTTAATGTTTTTTCCAATCTTTTAGAATTTTTTGGTGAAAGAATTAGACTTCCTGCTTCAAGATTATTTATAACTTTTTCACCACCCATCATTTCTACCATTTTATAGAATTGGGTTGGAGGATTAATTAGTAGAAGATAAGGATTTTCTTGGTAGTTTGTATTTAGCATTTTGTTTATCTAATAACTCTGTCGTAGTTTTTGGAACTTGCCCTTAATTTGGCATCGTATTTTGCTTGAGGAACATATGCTCTTGAAGCCGCAGCAAGAATTTCTTGTATAGAAATATCTCCGAGATTTTGCCTGTTATTTTTAATTCTTTCAAAAGCTTTCTGAGAAGTTAATTTGTGATCCATATCTTAATATAACTCTCAGATTATTTAAGTTTTTATGTAATTAACTCAGTTAATTTTATATATCGGAATATTCCTATAGTGTTATGTGGCAGCTTAAGATAAGGGCAAGAGAGAAATGGAATATTTATAATTCAAGAACTGTAAAGTTTGGAGTTATGATTTATTTTTACTCACAGAATTATTACTCAGAGAAAGGTAAGTTGTTTTTTGTGGCTTCCGGTATTGTCGATGGTGAACTGGATCAAAGAAACAAGTTTTTTAGAGATTTGAAGAAAGATAAGAAAGTAAAACATCTAGATTATAAAAATGATTTTTTTATTTGTATATATGAAGAACCTAGAACAGCTAAGAGGACAAAGGCTGTTAAGGTTGCTTACAATCCTAAATTGATTTTTCTAAAACCTACAATTATAGATAAAGAAGGTTGGGAAGAATGGGAAGTTGCCTCTGTAGATAGAAAGGATTTAGAGGCCTTTATTGATGAATCTGAAAGATTAGGAATTGAGTTTAAGGTTTTACATTTTAATCAAAAGAAGATTGAGAACATTATGATTTACTCTATGATTCCTACTTTGACTGAAAAGCAGAAGCAAGTTTTTCTTCTGGCTGTTAAACATGGTTATTTTGGTTATCCGAGAAAAGTTACTTTACAGAAGTTAGCTAAAATGTCAAATATCTCGTTATCAACGTTTCAATTTCATTTAGCAAAAGCAGAAGCCAAGTTATTACCGTTCGTCGCTAAAAACATTTAGTTCTCATAGAGATATCGGATTATTCCGATATAAATTAGTTAAGGTTTTCTATGACTGCTCGTTTATGAAAACAAATGGAAGAAAAAGTTATTATCAGACTTTGACGAGAGTTGGAGAAGTTGTGGACGAAACTATTGAAGAATTTTTAGAGCAAGACGATTTTGGAAAATATAAGAGAATCATCTATGGGCCTATGCTTGAAAAAAAGAGGGGGAAACAAAAACTTAGATCCACTTTAACATATTTGTCTTATTGTGCCTTTACTGGCGAATCTCCCCAAGGAGAAATAGATAATGATCTCGCAAAATTAATGGTTTCAACTGAATTTGAATTATGGTCAGAGTATATGACTAATTGGATTTTTGATAATAAAGGAAATGTAAGAAACGATCCTTTGATAAGGAAGAAAACTGCCGTGGCGATAAAAAGTTTTCTTGAGGATGCTGTTAGAATCTCGGGACAGGTTGGAAAGGAATATGCAAAAATGGTTTTGGATAGTAGTTCAAATGTGACAAAAGCCTTTGTTTTTGAATTTGAAAGAGAAACAACAAATAAAAGAGTGTTTGAAGAAGATTATGAAATATTCTTAAGAGAATATAAAGAAAATTATGCTATTCCAGGTATAGGAAAAACAGTCTCTTTAGGAACAGACCTTGCAGCATTATATTCGAATAAAGAAAATTGCTCCAAATCTAAGGCACTTAGTGATATTTTTGTGGAGTATGGTGTTCACCTTGATATTTTGAATGCTTTAGGAGATTTTATAATTAAGGAAGGAAATCTAACCACAGATAAGATTGCATCCGATCAATTTGCAGATATTAGGAATGGGATTGTAACACTTCCAATATGGTTTATGTATAAGAGGTCAGATAAAGAGGGAAAAAAATTTCTTTTAAATTTAGTTGATAAAGAATCCTTAAATAAAAATGAACAGTCTAAATTAATTAAGATTCTCTTTGAAACTGGAGCTTACGAAACTGTCTCGAAAGAGATAAAGAAAAATGGAAGAAAACTCAAGAAACAAATTAAAGACTTGAAGTTTGGAAATTCTGCAAGCTCTCAATTACAACAAGCAATGACTGTTCTGGAATCCAATAAAATATATCATTTCCTAAAAGGAAATTACGAAAAAGTAAAACATGAAATCCTTGAAGATGAATAAAGAAAAAGTAATAATCGTAGATGAGGATAACAACGAAATCGGAACAGAAGAAAAAATAAAGGCACATAAGGGTGGGTTCTTACACCGGGCATTTTCGATTTTTGTTTTTAATTTTAAAGGAGAGTTACTTATCCAGCAAAGAGCAAAAGAGAAGTATCATTGCGGAGAATTATGGTCTAATACTGTTTGTAGCCATCCAAAACCTAATGAAATTTTAGAAGATGCAATTCATCGACGATTAAAGGAAGAAATGGGTTTTGATTGCGGGCTTAAAGAAGTTTTTAGTTTTATTTATCTCAAGGAATTTGAGAATGGCTTAACTGAGCATGAGTTTGACCATGTTTTTGTGGGAAAGTTTGATGGAGGGGTTTTACCAAACAAGGAAGAAGTTATGAATTACAAATGGATTTCAATTGATGAGTTAAAAAAGAATATTAGTGAAAATCCTGAAAAATATACTTATTGGTTTAGAGTTCTTATTAACGAGCATTTAGAAAAACTTTTGATTGAAGTCTAATTTTTAACTTTTCCTCCTAAAAATTTATATAGAAGTGTTGTTTTTCTTAGTTATGGAAAGTAAAAATGAATTAATTATCCTTAAGGAAGAGGAGAAAAATCATAAGAAGCAAAAGTCAGAGGAGAAGGATAAGAATTTTGTTGAGGTTTTGAAAAAGTTTTCTCCAGGGACTGCGATAAGGACTGCGGTTGATGATATCTTGAGGTCGCGGATGGGAGCATTGATTGTTATTGATTGTGAAGGACTTTCGAAGATAACTTATGGAGGGTTTAAAGTAGATTCTAAGTTCAGTTCTCAGAAACTTGTTGAGTTGGCCAAGATGGATGGGGCAATAATTCTCTCAGAAGGTTTGAAGATGATTCTTAATGCAAATGTTTTTTTATCACCGAAGATGGGGGCTAAGACAAAGGGAACTGGTGCGAGGCACAAGGTTGCTGAAATGACTGCGGAGCATGTTGGGACGATTGTCGTTGCTGTTTCAGAAAGAAAGAATAAGATAACACTTTATTATGGGGACGTGGTGTATGAGTTGGAGAAGAGTTCAGAGGTTTTGAGGAGAGCTGCAGAGACCTTGCAGATTCTTGAAAAGCAGAAAGAGATTTTCAATGATTCTATAAACAATCTTAATATTTTGGAGATTAATAATTTGGTTACTATGAGTGATGTTTGTGATATCTTGCAGAGGATTGAGATTATAAGGAGGATTTCTGAGATGGTTAAGAGATATTTAATTGAACTTGGAAGAGAGGGGCTTATTGTAAGTATGAGGCTTAAGGAATTGACACGGAATTTGAATAAAGAAAGAGAATTGATCCTGAAGGATTATTTTAAGATTAAATCTTCGAAGACAGACAATCTTCTTAAGGCAATGAATTTTGATTTGTTGATTGAGACGCAGAATCTTTCTAAAGTTCTTTTTCAAGATGTTCATGATAAGGCTTTACCGTCGAAAGGTTTGAGAATTTTGAGCAAGGTTAATATTACTGGCGATCAAGTTAAGTTATTAGTGAATAGTTTTAAGACTCTAAGTAAGATTTTTACAGTTGATAAGAATTCTTTGATGAAGTCTCTTAAAGATGAGAAAGCTGTTGAATCGCTGACACATGATTTAGAAAGTGTCAGGGAAAAAATAATGGCTGGGAAGGTAGTATAGCTTTGTCCCACCCGCCCGTGGGAAGAGAGGTTGTTAATCTGAAAGAAATTTAATATGTCGGGTAACTTATTAGGAATTTATTATTAATCCCGATAATTGTTTTGGATAATCTTGAGATTTTCTTTTACACCTTTTTCTAGAAGTAAAATTTTTCCATCAAGGTTTTTAATTTGATTAGCCATATTTGCTGTCCCTTTTTCATATGACTCTTTTTCTTTTTCTAAACTGTTTCTTAATTGTTCAATTTTATCATTTGTTTTGTTAGTTTGTGCTAAGATTGTTCCATGGAGAGAATCTACTCCAATTTCCAATCGATTTTTTTTTATTTCTCAGTTTAGATAATGTTTCCTCATTTGCATAATATCCATTTGTTTTACTCAATAAAACCTCAATTTCTCCTCCTTGTATATTGTACAGGACTAAATCTTTTCTCCCATCTTTATTTACATCTCTTAGTAAAGCTTTAATTGGTTTTGCTTCTTTTACTCCTTCAGCACGCCCATCTTCCTCACAATCATCTCTGATATCTATGGGAGTTGATTTTTTAATATTTAAGAATTCATCATTTTTTGAAAGATTTTTATCTAGGATTGTATCAAATGTATAAATTTTTTCTGGGTTTTGGTTAGTGTGTCCGACAATTATCTGAGTTCCTTCCATCTTGGCATCACATATATCCCATACTCTTTCTGTCTCTGTTTTTGCTTCTAGGTAACAATGTCTTTGATTGTACTCGACCATTTTTCTAGAATTAATATAAGAACCTAAACCATAGAATCCTCCCAATACTAAAAGAAATGTGGTAATTAGTGCCCAAGCACCATAATTACCTTTGTTATTTTCTTCCATCTCATTTCTCCAAAATCCCTTCTAGCTCATTTTTTACTCTATTTTCCTTTAAACCTTTTACCTCATCAATTCCTATAAAAAACCTTAGTAATTCTGTAATATCTTTTTCAAAGATTTTTGATAGCCCCTGATTATCAAGTGCACGATATACTGCTAAAGGAATCATCTTATCTACTAATTCTGGAGTACTTTCTTTTAGACTTTCTAAATATTCTTGGATATTATATCTCCCAATCGAAGTAATTACACTCTGTGAGTATTTCTCTTCAGGATGTTCCCAACTCGAATGCCATAATTCAAATTCATTCTCCCCTTTTGGGAATCTTGCCCTATTATTATGGTGAAAATTAAAAGGATTTACTCTGAGATTATAAGAATCTTTTTTATCTACCCCTTTCTCATCAATTATCAGTGTGTCCTCAAGAGGAATAATTATTTGGAGGTTTCCTTCTACGTTATAATTATTTAAATAAGATTGGGAATAATTACCAATTTTATCTGAGATCTTCCCAAAGATGAGGCTATTTTGTTCAGTTGATTCTTGTTTTTCTATGATGCGTGTTAAAATACTCTCTTTATAGTTCTCTCCTAATTTCCTATTAAAATCTAAAAAAGCTTGTTTGAATTTATTTCCTTCCATTCCTCTTAGCCCCCAAAATCACTTATATATTTTTGCCGTCTATTTTCGTCGAAAAACTTAAATAGGGTTCTCTTTTGTTTGTTTTATGAAGAAGGAACTTCTTGAATATGGATTAACTGATAAAGAGGCAGAGATTTACTTGGCTGCGCTTAAAGCAGGAGAATGTACTGCTAATAGGTTATCTGAGTTGACTGGGATGAGAAGATCTACTATTTATGATATTGTGGAGTCTCTTAAGAGAAAGGGTTTGCTTATTTCTTTTAAGAAAAATAAGAAGTATTATTTTAATGCTAGCCCTCCAGAGAGTTTGTTAAATAGATTAAAGGAGAAGGAAGATGTTGTTAAACGGATACTGCCTAGTCTTAATAAATTGACTAAGGCTCTTCCTGAAAAACCTGCTCTTCAATTGTTTGAGGGGAAAATAGGAATAAAGAATGCAGTTGAGGATATGCTCAATTCTAGAGAGATTTTGATTTATGGAGCAGCAAAAGCAGGGGATGAGGTTTTTGGGGTTTATACAGAGAACTTTGCAAGAAAAAGAGTTGAAAAGAAAATTATGTTAAAGGCAGTTATTGGTTCTGATGTCCCAGAACACATGATTGATAAAGATGTAAAAAGATTTACTAAGATAAGGATTTTAGAATCTTTTAAAAACCATAATAGCGCTTATTTTATTTATGATGATAAATTGATTATCATTACATTGGGAGAGGAACTCATTGCAATTAGAATAAAGAGCCCTCTTTTAGCTGAATCACAAAGAAAGGTTTTTAATGTTTTGTGGAAGATTGGGAAAGTTGTTTGAGAGAATAGCTCGCTGTCGCTTGGGGATTGATGTTCGTCCCACCCGCCCTCCCGTGGGAGAGATTGTTAATTGGAAAGAAATTTAATATGTTGAGAAACTAATCTGGTTTTTTATTAACTACTTTTATCTCGACGAACTTGTGAGGAGCAAAACCTTAAATATCTCTTACTTTACATCTTTTTATGTTAACACAAAAACAAATAGATGAAATCAAGGAACACCTTGAGAAAGCACAGAATCCTGTTTTCTTTTTTGATAATGATCCCGATGGTTTATGTTCGTTTCTTCTTTTGCAAAGATATATTGAAAGAGGTAAAGGGGTTGTGATAAAGTCTGCCCCTAATTTAACAGTTGATTATTTTAGAAAGGTTAATGAGTTGAATGCAGATTATGTTTTTATCCTCGATAAACCTGAAGTTTCAGAAGAGTTTTTTGAAGAGTGTCATAAGATTAATATTCCTGTTGTTTGGATTGACCATCATGAAACTACTACGAAAGTTCCTAAGTTTGCGAATTATTATAATCCTTTATTGAATGATGGGGGGTCTTATATTCCTACCTCATTCTTGTGTTACCAAGTTACTGGAAAGAAAGAGGATATGTGGATTGCAGTTATAGGGTGTATCTCGGATTGGCATGTTCCTGATTTTTATTCTGATTTTGAGAAGAAGTATCCTGATTTAGGGATAGAATCGAAGAAGATGCCAGAGATTTATTATGAGTCGCAGTTGGGGAAGATTGCACAGCTTATGAATGCAGGGCTTAAAGATAGGACAACTAATGTAATTAGGATGTTGAAGTTTTTGATGAAAGTTAAAACGCCTTATGGGGTTTTGGAAGAGAGTAAGAATAACCGTTTAATGCATAAGAGATTTAATTATATAGACGGGAAACAAAGAAAGTTGATTGAGAAAGCGAAGAAGGTTGTTGATGATGGTAGGGTTTTGTTTTTTGAGTATGGGGGGGAATTAAGTATTAGCACGGATTTGGCTAATGAGTTGAAGTATCTGTATCCGGATAAAATCATTGTGGTGGCCTATGACACAGGAGTTAAAGTGAATATTTCTCTTCGCGGAAAAAATGTTAGGGAGAAACTTTTGAAAGTAATTGAAGGTTTTGAGAATGCAACTGGAGGAGGTCACGAAGAGGCTGTTGGTGCTAAGATAAAGTCAGAGGATTTGGGATTATTTAGAGAGAGATTGCTCGCGCTAACGCGCGAAGATTGATGGCTTCGAAATCGGCTTTGCCAGATTTCTTCGCTAAGATATTATTAAAGTCATAGAAAACCTATAATCGTTTGGGCAACTCATGAAGTTTTTTATCAATTAATTTCTTCATTTCGAGCAACTTGTTGCGAGCAATTTCCAACACCAAAATATATAAAAGACCTAATTGCCTAACACTAACATGAACAAAAAGAGATTGATTTACATAATCCCAATATTAACTAAAAAGAAATCTCCATCTTTTTAAGATGGAGTAAAGTTTCTCCCCCTAATTATTTATTTCTGAAAAGATTAT
>JAAOYJ010000003.1 GCA_018221285.1 Candidatus Pacearchaeota archaeon | reverse complement strand
TCTAATAATCTTTTCAGAAATAAATAATTAGGGGGAGAAACTTTACTCCATCTTAAAAAGATGGAGATTTCTTTTTAGTTAAATAATTTATTAGTGGGTTCTGGGGAGAAGTAGTTAACAAAAAAGAATTTACAACATTGTTCAACCTATTTATTATCAGTTTCTATCTCGAGCGGCAGGCACTGCCTAGTGTACCCAAAATTACAGAATTCCTGGGCAAGCTATTCCTTTGCCCTTCCAATAGGGATCAGGAATAAGGAGATGATTAGTAACACAATGTAAACATACTTGTTGGTTCTCATGGTTTCGTATAGGAATCTTGGCCAGGTGTTTACTAGGAGTAGAGTGGCTAGGACAGTGGCGATAACAAAGGCTTGGCGTTGAAGCACTGTCATGGAGATTTTTTTGTATAGGAGTTTTTTGATTGACATAAGAGATTAAAGAGGGAGAGGTATTTAAGTTTTTTGTGGGGTTGGGGGAGGGGAGTTACCATTCCCCAGAACAAATTTTCTTAAAATTACATCTCGAACAATAAAATCCTTCTTCTTTCGGAAATTCTTTTTCTTCTTTAGCAATATTTTCTTCCATATCTACTAAAAAAGACTTCATTGACTTAATTTTTTCTTGAATATATCTTTTCATCTCTTCTAATTTCTCTTCATTTATCTCAAATGTATCTTCCTTATTTATTGAAAGATTAAATATCTTCGCAATAATATTCTTTGGAGAAACTCCTAATCTTTCTGAAATATACAAAGCATAACAAGTAAGTTGTAAATCGAAATCTGCTGTTCTTTCCTTCCCTGTTTTCCAATCATAAAGAATTATTTTATCTCCATCTCTCATAGCAAAATCTATCCCTAAAAAGATTTTATCTCCTTCAAAATTAAAATTCAAAAAATTCTCTAGAAAAATCCAGTCTTCAATAGGAGTTTTTCTTATCGTCATGAAAGTATCTGAATTGTAAAAATTAGTTAGACATAATTCTGCCTTTTTTAATAACTCTTTTTTGTCTTCTTCTGAAATTTCTATTCCATACTCTTCTTCAAAGAATTTATGAGACTTACGATTAAATCCAGTATATTTTTTTATAGAAGATTGAATAAACTCCTTTTCAAATTTTTTCCTTAAAATAGCTAGTGCATAACTTAATGAAATCCCTTGACCAAACTTTAACTGATTAAGAACATATTTTATTGCCTCATGAATAATACTTCCCAACCAAATCTCCTTAGTATTTAATTGTTTTAAATAATATATTCTTTTTGTTCTATCTTCCTCATTACTATCCCATCCATTCCAGAAACCGTAATGGTTAAAGAAATATTTTCTTTTACATTCATTGAATACACCATCTCTAGATTTTGACCAAGAAAATTCGTTTTTGAAATTTGCCATTTTAATTAAATTCTGTATGGGCACATCTTGGACAAGGGGGCATTTTATCGGAATGATCATCAAGTGTTACAGATTGTCCACAATTCCTACAACCATATGTTCCTTTTCCTGGTTTTTCTCCTGTCGTTGCCATTTTTATTTTTCCCCCATTTATTTAACACCCAACTCCAAGTAGGCCTAAAACAATAATGACTGCTCCTGCGCCCCCACCAAGGGTTAATCCCTGTATCCCTGCTACTCTAAGTCCTCCTCCTCCTCCTACGAAGAGAACAAGAAAACCTACTACGACAGTATAAGTACATGCTACCATTTTATTTTGCCACCCTACTATAAAATTTCCTTTTGTTATTTTTGTTTGCCCAACCCTGAAAATCCTTTCTTTGTTCTTTTGCGTGAGCAGTTTTAATAGAACTTGGAGTTTCGACTTCAATTACTCTTTTTTGTCCTGCTTGAGATATTTCTAAATCAGGTATACTCCCACTTATCTTAGAAGGAGTTGTATATCCTTTAATATGTGCTTTCACTTTTGCACCTTGATTCTCCCAATGCTTAGCAATTTTTTCTACCTTTTTATCGTGTTGGCTTTGTTGAGGTTTTGTTCTTTTCATTTTTATTAAATAATTAATATTTTCAAGGTATATAAACATTTCTATTTATAATGTCTGCTTTCTCTTTATCTGAATTCCACCTAAAAATTTATAAACCCTAATCTATTATTTTTATTATGGTGATAAAAGGAGTTGGTAATTCTTATTAAATGGGAAATAAAAAAACCTCTAAACAAATTCGGGAAGAGATAATGTCTCATCTAAAAGAAGGTCCAAAGACAATCACAGAGATAAGCGAATCAATTAATTCTAATTGGTTGACAACTGAAAAATTTTTGAATGAATTAATGCAAGAAGGAAATAAAAAAGTTGTAGAGGTTCTTTCTTCACCAAAGATGAAAGTTTACCGAAGAGCAGATGATCCTGTCTATTATGGTTTGCCATTTCCGAAAGAAATAAGAGACCAAAATATCTATTTATTATCTGAAATAATCAAATTATGGAAATTAGAAAATGGCTCTTATCCAAACAAAACAACAACACAAAAAATAGCTGTTGAAGTAATAGATGACTGTAATCTTGATTTACCTATTTTAGAATTCCATTACGGAAAAGTTACTTGTATGAATGTTTCTTATGAGCAGGATTTAGTTAAAGTTTACGATATTTCTCCTCCAAAAAATTTTAAAGAGATTATTGTTTGCATAAAAAAGGTTATTAAGGATGTTGAACACACTGGTAAATCTGCTGATGAACGGAAACTTCAATATACAAGACAGAAAATGAATTTTTATTCTGCTAAAGAAGATCTTATAAAAGGTTTTGAGAATAAAGAAAAAACAATCCAAAATCTTTTTGGATTATTAACTAATTTTCCGATGAGATTGGAAGAATATTATTCGGAGTTTAATGATTTTGTCTCATCCTCAATAGCTCTTTTATCAGTAGATATTTTAGAAGATAATTTGTTAAAAATCAAGGAGCCATTTTTTTCTTTATGGGATTTATTAACCACCTCGTTATATTTTAAAGATGCTAGCAAATTTATTCTGCCCCAAAAAAGAGAATTGTTTGAACAAATTAAAAAAATTAATCTTAACTTCAAAAAAATGGGATACGAAAATCTTGCTACAGAATTGGAATCAGAGTTAATAAGTATAGATGAATCAAAATTAAAGATGCCTCAAGATAATGAATCAAAGGAAGTTCAAAAATTATTTCTTGAAAATTTAAGTTAAAATGCGTTGGTTTTTAGACATGAATGTTATTGTTTACCATATTTTTGAAACAGGCCATCATCTTGAGAAAAAAGCTAGGTTATTTGTAAAGAAGAAGGGAGATTCTAAATTTTTACTCTGTGAATATATCCGAAAGGATCTTCCAAAATGGGTGGAGAGACAAGAAGAAATTTTGAGATGGTTTAATACTAAAATTTCTGGACAAAAGATAGAAGAAGACAAAATGGATTTATTTAATAAAGACAAAATTTTTCTTAATCGTCTAATTTTAAATTATGAAAGTTCTAAGGACAAAGAGAAGTTCAAGGTTAATATTAATCGAATATTTGCATTTTTGAAAATTAAATCGAAATTATTTTTAGAGAAGTACATTAATGAATTTGTTGTACCAATTAAAGAAATTGATTTTGAATTATTTAGTTCTCTTAATACTTCTTTACAAAATATCTCTGATGCTAAAACAATTGCTTCGGGGATACAAGAACACCAAAGTAATAAACTAACTTTGATTACTGCTGATAAAAAAGATTGGAATAAAGAAAATTTAGAATGGTCTATTCCTTCAGCATCAAATTTAGATAAAAAATATCCTTCTTTGCCAAAGATACAATATTTACAGAATTTTAATTAATTTCTCACTATTTAAGAATTATTATACTCTAGTTCAATATCCCAAACTCTCACAAGCAATACCATCCTCATCTCCGTCTAACCAATGTATGTCATTACTTGTTCCTCCGCAATCTTCGAACATGGCTTGGGCTTCTGCCTGTGTTGAGAAATCACCACAATTATATTTATTATAACTACAATCATAATCTACACTATCCTCGAGACTATCGTCTTCTTTGTTAACTACTGCCTCTTCTTCATTATCAATTTCTTCTTCGTCCTTGTCTTTGTCCTCTTCTTCATCTTCCCAGATTCCTAAATCCCTCTTCTTTGCATAGTCTTCTGCATCTTGAATCTCTGGACACAATGTTACATCTGGATAATACCAATAAGCCTCGGCATAACCTTTCTTGACCATTTTCTCATTTACAAAAGTTCCGTCCTCAAGATAAATATATCTCACAAGCCTTCCATACTTGCCTCTTTCAGAAACATCTTTTTCTAATCTAACTTTCTCATCCAATACCAAGTCTTCCAAATATTCTTTAGCATCCTTATAACCATCCTCTCCTTTCTCTGGAGTATCTATACATATTAATCTAACTCTCTCACCATTCTCAATCTCGAGAGTATCTCCATCGACAACATAAGTTACTAAAAATAATTCTTCTTCTGTCTCTTGAATGTTGTTTTGAATAGGTTCTTCAAGAGGAAGTGTTTGAACTACCGCACTCCCAGTTAGAGGGTTGTTTGTTTCTTCTGGGATGAAAAATATAATGGCACTAAAGAAAACTATAATTAAAACTAATATCAGAACTTTCTTCATATATTACAAACACTTTCAAACTACAAAAAACTTTCTATCCCAAAAAATCCTCTCCTAGTGCAATAATCCTTAAAAAGTCTTAAAATAAATTTGATTATGTTAAATGACTCTGCTATTTATGATGCAAATTCTAGATTAATGAGTAAGGCAGAAGAGCTAGGAATTCCTTATAATAAAATTTTGCCCAGATTAGAGGGGCTAATAAATAATGATAATCTTAGTGTTACTGCTTTTAAAATTTTAGAAGAATGTGTAATTGAACTTATTTCTGAGAATATTGCTCAAGGGAAACATTTTGAGGGGTTTCAATATTTGAGACGTGCTACTGATTCTCTTGGAGGGTTTTCAAATGAATTTGTTCATGAACGCCCCCCTGAAGAGTATCTATCAGCACTGAGAAAAGACCAAATTGATCTTGCACATGAATTAATAAAATCTCGGGAGAGAGCAATTGAAAATGTATTTGATGTATACAATGATTTTCTTGAAGAATGGGGTATTGAAGGGCAAAAATTATCTAATAAAGATTTAACTTTATCTAATTTATATGAATATGGTTTACATCCTGATTTAGAATTTAAGAAATCTGATTGTGGAAAATGTATAATCTATTTTGATGATGAATCTGGATTTAGATTTAGTGCTTCAAAGATAGAAGAAAATATAATGCCTAGAGATACTTCAAAAGAAGGGTTAAGAGATTTCTTTAAAGAACCCCTGCAGAGATTAGTACACTATCATAGAGATAATGATAAGCCATATGATAGTAGTATTTTGGGGGGAGGAGCATATTTTATGAAATCTCCTAAAACAATATTTGTTGATTTTAAAAGCGGGGATTTTGGCATGATGAATAAAGGATTAGTAACAAAATGTTTAAAAGATTCTGGACTAAAAGTTCAAACATTTGGAGATGACCAATATTTTAATACTAGGGAACTTGAACACTATCTTAGAAATCATTTCTTAAATGAACCTTATCCTTCTGAAGAATCGTCTTCTACCCAAGAAGAGCCAGTATATTCTGGACCCCCTCTTCCAGATCGTGAAGATGATGATATCCCATTCTAATTAAATTCTTTTCCCCTTCTTCAAAAATCCTATCCGCGTCTTCCTAAAACCAGCCCCAAATCATCATTGCCCTATATAGAACATAGAACCAACTTAGAATTCAAAATCATCAAACCAAAAACAATATAAACAATTACATCTTAATTAGGATATGAAAATGAAAAACTTTGATTATGATAAAATGACTGATAGCCTATTTATCTCTAGAAAGGGCCCTGGGGAGAAGGTCCAAGGAAGTGCAGAGGTTGGAAATCTTGTGATTGATTTTACTGGAGATGGCAAGATAGTTAATACTGAGTTTAGAAATATTTCAAAGTTTTTAGAGATGATGAAGTTTGATCAAGGAATCTTAAATGATTTAACCGGAGCCAGTTTAATGGTCCAACAACAAAGAGGAGCAGTTTCAATCTTTGCTTTGCTCAAAACCCCTTCTCTTGAACAACCAATCCCTTTAGCAACCTTGCCTATGGCGCAATCACTTTCTCCTTAATCTTAGATGACTCTGCCATCTTCTTAATCTTAATATAGCATTTACCAAGAGAACTTTATTTCCTTTAAGAATAAAACATAACTTAAGAGTTCTTGAATTACTTAATTCGTAATATAAATCATAACCAATGTCTCCTTTCTTATGTTTCCTTTTGTCTATTAACTTGACTTTTTCAAATTGAGGAAGAATCTCGTCTATAAACTCTTCTTCAACATCTCTTTGATAAATCCTAATAAAAAAGTGCTCTGTCCTAATGATCCTTTTTCCTTTGATTAATTTAACTATCTCTTTTATTTCCTCGTCGTTTGTATATTGTTTAGCGATCTCGTCTTCCATCTTTAGAATCCCCAAGCCAATTTCATTTAAGTATATTTAGAAGTAAATTATATAATTTATCTCTTTCCTAGTCTTCCTAAAACCAGCCCCAAATCATCATAGCCCGATATATCACATAGAACCAGCTTAGAACACCGTGGAGGATTGCATAAAGAATCGATGAGTTTTGTACATAGCTCAAAACCATTGCAAGAGACGAACCGAAAATCCAACAATTCCCATGATGCCCACACATCATCTTTCTGTTTTTCATTCCATCGCCGCAGTACATTCCCTTATCAAGATTTCTAATCTTAATGTCAATCTCTGGCTTCTTCTTTGCCCTTCTTGTCACCTTTCTTTTCACACTCTTTTTTTTAATTGCCATGAATGGTTAACTGATTTGTTGTTTTTAAGGGTTGTTATTGTTATTGAGAATTATGTTCCAACTATCCTCGTGCAATAGCAATAGTTGCTGCAAGTTCTAAATAATTCCTTGAAGGATTAAAGCCTAGCCCTTCTAATCCATAGAAACCAAGCATTACATTTGTTGAATCTGCTTCTTTTTTTATTGGATGGTCTTTAGAAAGTTTTTCAAATGATTCATAACAGGCCTGTACAGAAGGTACATCTCTCTCTTGTGAATCCCCAGTTATGGTAGGGGTCTGAATAGATTTATCAACCACCTCACAAGCTAATACTTTCTCAAGTAATAATGCTGTCGATTTAATCTCTGATTCTGTTGGCATATTCTTTCTTAGATTCTACCTTTTTAAGAATTATTATACTCTAGTTGCCCCCGAACTCCGCGCTTTGGGGCCTCGCCCCTCCTTGGTGTTACACCGAGCGGTGCCTCAATCTTCCCTAACCACATAAACTTTCTTACTTCTTCTTAACATCACCAATGCTTTTAGACAAAGTATCAAATGCAAAATGCCCTCTTCCTCGATGATTTTATTTAACCTAATCCAAGATATCTCCTCTTTTTCATATGCCATAAAAACTAATACCTAATATCCTTTTTAATGATTATTCTCTCAGAACATATATTTACAAACATCCTAATAACAACCATTATCTTTGAAAGTATACTTACTATCATCCTATGTATAAGTTCAGAACAGGGGCCACTCCTCCTTTAGAGACAAATGACTCGCTCAGCTCGTGATTAATATCTCAAAACAGACTTCGTCAAGTTTTTCGTTTAACAAATTCTGCTAACGAATAAATCTGACAGCGTTGATTTATGAGCAACTTATTTTATAATTAACTCTCTACAAACCCAGCCCCCCAAAACTCTTATAAATGCAAACCCACCCAATATATTATGGCAAGGAAAAGATTAAAGAAAAATGTTCATCGGGCTATGACTAGAAAGCGAAGGAGCAATAAGAAAAGTACAAAAGGTTTAGTTGAGACTCCTAAGAAGAAAACTGAGTGAATTCTCTGACCCACAACCTTATAAACCCAAATCATCCTCTAATATTATTATATATTGTTAAAGTCTTGGAGCTGAGCTCGTGAAGGCTTACTTCAAGGAATAATTCTTGATTGAAGATAATAAGATAATTAAGTAAAATGAAAACGTTTGAAGAACTCGGACTAAGTCGTGAGTTTGTGTCTGTGCTTGAGAAAGCTAAGATTACAACTCCTTCGGAAATTCAGGAAAAAACAATTCCTTTAGTGTTAGCTGGAAGAGATGTTATTGGAGGTTCTGCGACAGGTTCAGGGAAGACACTTGCATTTGCTTCCAGTATTGTTGAAAATTTGGAGAAAAGTGGAAGAGTTCAAGCACTAATCTTAACCCCCACAAGAGAGCTGGCAGAACAGGTTTCTAATTCAATTGCAGACTTTTCAAGACATAAGAAATTAAAGACATTGGCAGTTTACGGAGGAGTTAATATTGAAAGGCAAATAAGGAGTTTGAGAGATACTGATGTTGTTGTCGGAACTCCTGGAAGAATTTTGGATCATCTTAATCGAAGAACCATTGACTTTGGAAATGTTAAGTTCCTTGTTTTAGATGAAGTTGACAGAATGTTTGATATGGGATTTCAGGTTGATGTTGAAAAGATTTTAAAAAAATGTCCGAAAGACAGACAGACCATGCTTTTCTCAGCAACGATATCTTCAGAGATGGATCACCTTTCTGAGAAATATACTAAAAATCCAGCAGAGGTTTCTGTTGAATCACATGTAGATGCTTCAAAATTAAAGCAAGTTTACTATGATGTCCCAAATGGTTTGAAATTTTCTTTGTTTGTTCAGTTATTGAAAAAAGAAAAGGCCAAGCTAGTGATGGTGTTTTGTGCTACTCGAAGAAATGTTGACTTTGTAACTAACAATTTAAGGAATATGGGAATTATGGCAAAGGCGATTCATGGGGGGCTTGTTCAGAATAAAAGGAGTAAGGTCTTGAATGAGTTTAACAGTGAAGAAGGTGTAAGAGTTTTGGTGTGTACCGATGTTGCAGCCAGAGGACTTGATATTCAAAGCGTAAGTCATGTGTATAATTATGATTTGCCAAAGACAAGTGATGAGTACATCCATAGAATTGGGAGGACTGCGCGGGCTGGGAAAGATGGTATTGCGATTAGTATTTTAAGTAGCAGAGATTATGAAAATTTCAGTGAGATTCAAAGAGATAAAAAGTTGAATATTTCAAATGTTGCCTTGCCAAGAATTGAAAAAGTTGGGATAATTATGGAAGAGCAAAGAGGAAGGAGAGGTTTTGGAAACCGGTCTTCGAGAGATGGTAATAGAAATTTTAATCGTGGAGGAGATAGGCCACAAAGGAATAACTTTAGTAGACCGAGGAGTGGTGGGCACCAAGGAGGTGCAAGAACCTCTCAGAGAAGTTATGGGTCTCAGCATAGACCAAGAGATAATAATCGTAGTTTTAATCGGGGAAGAAGTAATAGTTTTGGAAATCAAAGTCCAAGAGGGAGAAGTAATGGTCCTCGTGGCGCCGCTCGGCGTACCCCTAATAGAGGAATGCAGGGGCAAAGAAGTAATAGTTTTGGAAATCCTCGAAGTAGAGAGTCACGAGATGGCAGACCACAACATAGGGGCTCAAGAAATAATTCTGGAAGACCAAATGACAATGGTTCAAGAGGGAGAAGTTTTGGAAATAGAAAACCTTCTTTTGGTAGACGGCCGAATATGTCTAATAAGAATAATAATCAAAGATCTGGAAGAAGATAAGGATTTATTTGTTTCTTAAAAAGATATTTAAATTAAACAAACCTCAAATAAAAATGTCTGCCCAATATTATTCTCAAAATAAAAATCCTCCTTTGACAGAGGACGAGGTTAAAGAAAAATATAAAGAGATTCAAGAGGAACTTCAGGAAGTTTTTGAATGGAAAAAGGAAACAGAGGCAACACTTGAAAATCCAAAAGCATCACCTCAGAAAAAAGGTGCTGCTAAAAGAGCTTTGAAGAAAATTGCTTGGAGAATTAATACTGTTAACGGCCAGATAATCTATTGGAAACTTAGAGTGAAGGGTGAAAGCCACTTCAAAGCAAATATAGAGAAGAATGAATATTGGGCAGAGTGTAGGGAGAAGAGAGAAGAAATTAACAAAAAGAAGTTCATATGTTGAGGAGCTAATTGTTGAGGAGTGGTTAGAATGAATTATTGCAGCATCTTTATTTAAAGGTTTTGGATTATTCGGCTTTGTGTATAAAGTCTAAATAAGGGCTTACTTTTTACACAGGGAATTTTACTAATTCATGTCTATTATCTAATTTTATACATTTCCAACAAAAAGTAGCTAACTCTTCTCCAACGAATTCTTGCTCTGACGCAAAATGTTCTTTACTACCATTCCCATAAATTATCTCTCCACAAGCATCACAAATTAAATCTTCAAACCAACAATAAGAATCATAATACCCTTCTTCTTTCCCATGTAGTTTTTCTAAATCTTCTTTTGTAACATATTTTTCTTCTTCATTACTCATCTTCCTTCACACCACCCACACGATTTACTCTTTAGATTTCTTAGCATCTTTTTTAGCACAGACCCCACATTCAGCCCCATGACAGATAACTTTATCACATTTATCACATTTATTCAATTGGTCGCTAACCACTTTAAATTCAATCTCTATGCCAGGACCATCCTTATTAGTTTGAGGAAAATTAATAATAATTCCTTTCTTCATCTTTAGATTTTGTAGATATTTCTGAAGTTGAACTTCTTCTTTCATTCCAGTTTGAGTGGGAGTTGCTTTAAGTTCAAGAATAATTTTCTCACCACCATCAGTATCTTTGACTATCAAATCTGGCTTAGAAGTGCCAACAGCAAAGTTTTTGTAAAATATTGGAAGAACCCTTTGATTTTCATAAGGAATTTTAGCAAGTCTTAGTCCTACTTCCATAGCCTTCTCATAAACTTCTTCTGAATATCCACTTCCAAGAGTTTCGAAAACATCTTCTGCAATCTTTTTTATTTTATCGTTCATTTTTTATCCTCCTAAAATTTAGTCATAGATTCTTTAAATAGGTTCCCAATGGAGTTATATGTTTAGCCTCTAATTCATCAATAAAGGTTTCCATAAAATCAAAATCTATTTCACCCTTTTTGACTGGAAGTTGTATTTTTATTTTCTTAAACTCTCTTTCAAAATTTCTAACTAAAACATTTTGTAAAAAATATTGATTTCTATTGATTAAACTTGCAAAATAAGTGGCTATTTTTTTGTTTAAAGAAAATGATTTTGGAATTATTCTTTTTGTAAATTGACCTGCATAAAAATCTTTTTCCATATAGAAAAATTTCATCCCCATCATCCCCACCGCCAAGCAATTTCCTTTAATTTTATGTTCTTCATCTAAATAATCTACATACCCCAAAATTCCATTATTCAGTATAGTTCTTGTAAAATAAGGATATTCTCCTTTATCACTAAAAATAAAACTATCTTTATTTAATTGGGGATTTCCTTTTACATCAAATAACTCTCCCAATTCATATCCTTTCCATTTGACATTTTTCAATTTTTTATTAAATGAAGCATCTTTTTTCTTATTATCTCCAGTCTCAATATTCTGTTGATTTAAAATATTACTCACTTCCCAGTCTACATATTCTCTTACGGTTTTTTTAAAATCTTGTAAGTTCGGTCTTGTACCTACCGATGCTGTTTGATTCCAGTCAGTACCATTTTTTGGGTCAATAGTATTTTCATAATACTCTTTTTCGGTAAAAATTTTAAGTTTTCTCTTCCCAAATCTTACAATATCTACTATTTCTTTATATCGTTCTTTAGCTTTATTAGTATCTCTAAGATTATTACTTGATTTCTTTCGATTACTTCTTGCATAGCCATCATTAGAAAAATCAATAAACTTTACCAAATCATCTTTATGATGTTTTTCATTTACTTTAAAGACATATATGTTAGTCTGTACATTAGATTTTCCGATAAAAAGGTCTGCTGGCATTTTAATGCTTGCTAAAAGAGTGTGTTTTTCCAGTATTCTTTGATTATAGTCTTTAGCTTTTCCAGAACCAGCAGAACTCTGAATAATAATAGAAGCATAACCCTTATCCATCATGCCAAGAGCTTTTTCTACAAAATTCATTCCATTTCCCTTTGCAGAATATGGTGGATTAAGCACAAATGCATCGGCAGGAAATTTACGCTTAGTTTTACTAAAATCATAATTACCTTCAAAATCTTTTAAAGAATCTTTATTCATAATATTAGTACTTCCATCACCCATTAAAATCATATTTAGAATTGCTAGCATATGCACGCTCGGAAGCAATTCTAAACCAAGTAATTGTTCAGATTTTATTTTTATCTCTTTTTTTAAAAGTCCATCTGGCGAGGTAATATTTGCTTTGGCATCATTTAACATTTCATTCATTGCAGCAATTAATAACCCAGCCGAACCTGTGGCAAAATCCCATACAAAAGAATCTTTATTTATACGAGCCAATTTTACTAAAAGTTTGGATACATGGTACGGGGTCAGCACCACATCGTTTAGCTTATCTTGAGAAAAACCAAGCCAGCCATACATCTCATTGAAGAGTTTTCCTGTAAAATCAGTAGTTAAACCAATCTTGTAATATATCCCTAAATCATCTACAATTTTGCAAAAAACTCTTTTTAATTGACTTTCTCCATTTTTAATTTTGTTAATATTTTCGGTTGTAAGGGTGTTTTTTAATGTTCTTAATATCAAATCTCTCTTTTGTTGAGGTATCTTTTTTTCGTCTAAAAAAGCTTTAATTTTTCGTACCATTATATCGCCATCTGTATTGCCTTTTTCGGAAGAAGATTTTAAATCCGACTTTTCAAGTGGAGAAACTTTTCCAGCTATTCCAAGGGATGCAATGATTGAAGATGCAACAAGGTAAACTCGGTCGTTTTCACCCAAGCCTTTTTCATTGTCATAAATATCAATATTAAGCTTTCTTAGATTTGCATCAATTTCCTTTTCTCGTTGTTCCTTAAGTTTGTCAAGTCTCTCTTGTGAGAGGTTTAATTTTTTAACCCTTGCAATAAATGTGTCAAAATTATCTTTCTTTAAAAATGAGAGGTCCGAAAATTTACCTACTTCTTGCCCTGCACCAAGATTGCTTTTGGAAACAAAATATACTCCAATTTCGTATTGAATTTTTCCTGCTTCATCCTTGTATCCTGTCATTCCAATAGAGATAACATCAGTATAACTAGTATGGTGAAGAATTGCGTTTGCATAATGAACTGCTCCGTTTATCGCAAAAGAATTAATGTTTTTAAAGTTTGAAATATTTTTAGATGTCTTATTGTCAACTTGTCCATTGCTATCAAGTTTTACAAGTTTGTCCTTATATCCTTTGTATTCAATCAGAATTGGAAAAAAATTTAGATTTTTGTCTTGCAATAGAAGTTTTGTATCTGGGCGATTACCTCCTACACCTCCATTTTTTGAATAGTAGTCATTAAGTGCCTTGTCTATTTCGGTGTTTAAGGATTCTTGCTCCAACTTGTAATCTAGTTTACAAGATTTTAGCCAGCCATTTGCTTTATCTGCAATATTAGGTTCTATAGATTGCACTTTATTTAATTTACTCATTTCTTTCCCTCTAAGAATTTTTTTATTAATTCCTCTACTTGTCTTGATTTGTTTAGTATTTTTTTGTCGCAGAAATCGTTGAATTTTTTTAGAAGGGCTTTGTCAATACTTGCGTTTAGTTTCCCTTTCGTCACCCCTCTTTTCATTATTAGATGATGTTTTTTCCATTTTTATAAGTTTCTTATTTATATTATTAGTATCATATATGATATTAGTATCATTAATATTATTTATGTCTTTTGGTTTCTTCAACAACAAACTCACCTCTTATCCCTAACTCTGAAATCTCCTGAATCACAACACAAATGTTATGACACAGAATCACCCTTCAAACCACCCCAACTTCTGATTCTTCGGCAATTGTCTTATTTCATACTCACATTTACACGCATCAGACTTGCTGTCACAAGGCTTTGCAAAAAGAAGCTTCTTGAAACCTTTACGATAAACATACTTACTTCCTTTTCCTTCTGCATGTGCTTTCATTCTTTTATCCACATCGGTTGTTACACCAGTATAAAATGAACCATCCTGGCATTCAAGAATATAAACAAACCATTGGGATTTCATTTAATGATAATTGGTTTGAAGTTTAAAGGGTTAATGATTATCTTAATCACACCCAGGAAAATATTTCAAAACATAATCTTCTAAAGAATAATCAGCTTTTTTCCAAGGATCCTTCACGCTTTTACGAAAATAAACCAATCCTTCTCTTGGGAAGATTATAGCGTATGGAGATTTATCTCTTACACCCCCACATATTCTAAATAAATGTTTAAATTCTTCAAAAGGTTCTCCAAGCATAACCCTGTCTTCTTGATTAACTCCACTAACACCATAGTGATAATTATTGTTTATTGCTTCCATGTAAGGATACTGACTTTTAATGAGTAATCCTTTCTTTTCTTGATTTTTCAAAATATTATTCTTATAACTATCTGCTACAGAATATGTACTTTGGAACATTCCAATTAAACACACCAAGATTTGCAAATATCTTTTCATACTTTTTAATATCTTTTAGATTCTTAAGAATTATTATACTCTAGTTTTTCCTCAACACCATAACAACGAAAAGGTGTACGAATGCGAAGATAAATGTGGAAACTGCCAATGTGAATAATATCTTGCTGTAGAAGAGCAAACCATTGTTAAAAATCCAAAATCCTAATCCAAGTGAGATAAAGCCGAGGACAAAAGGAATTGTTGGATGTGGTTTTCTAGAGATGATTCCCCGCTTCTCTAAATCTTTTAACCTCATGGCTAATATAGGGATTTGAGATTTTTAATTCTTTTCAAAAACTTTAAATAATTCTTTATCCTCGTTATCTTAATTAAAAGAGGATATTAAAATGGCAAAAGAATTTCCAACGTTCTGGGTGATTGTATTGGTGCTAGCAGGAGTTTGGTTTTTGCAAGAAATGGAGATGTTCGGGACAATCAATCTTCCATGGTTTCCTGCGATAGTCTTTATTGCTTCTATCGGTGCAATTGTAAATCATTATAAGAAATAGTGTTAAGATTATTTAGACACGAGTTGTTTAGCGGCATCAAAATTTTTGGGGGGATTTTGCTTGAGATAACCAATTATGTACCTAGTAGCATGGCTATCAACTGACAAATCGCTTAAATATTCTCCAATTTGTTCGGGACTCATTTGATCTAGAACTTCATTCATAAAAAGGGCCTCCCTGTCTTCTAAATAAAGCCAATAAAGATTTCTTCTTTCACTATCTTTTGCATTAACTATTAATTTTGCCATTTCTTCAGCAGAACAATCTTCTAATGTTTGTTCCAAATCAATTACTACTTCCTTGTATTCTGGTTGAGTCATCCTAATCCCTCCTCTTTTTCCAAACCCTTCTTACCCAGAAGCCGCCTCCAAAAATAATTATGAATCCTCCTGCGAGGACAAGCTTATTTGAAAAGATTCCGTTTTCTGCTTCATTGACTCTTATTGAAACTGTGTGCTCTGAGACCATCACGTTTCCTTTGTTTAGGGTTCGGACCTGAACCTTGACTATGTAGGAGTTTAGGTTTGCGTTATCATCTACGTCAAACTTGAATGTTGCTGTTCCTGTTTCTCCTTTTTTCAAAGTTCCAACGAAATTTGTTTTTTCCTCGAAATTAAAAGGTTGGTCTGAATTCTCAAAAATCCTAACTGAAGTTTCCTTTCCTTCTTCTTCTCCAATGTTTTGAATTTTAATACTAACCTGTCCTAATCCTCCTTGAACAATTTTTGAAGGGTTTGTTGAAGAGGATAAAATACTGAACAATGGCGCGCCCTTTACAGGGATTTCAAAATCAAGTGTTGATTTTTCTTCATTGCCGTCGGTCTTGAACTCTAAGACTAATTTTCCATTGTGAATCCCAGATTCTAAATCCTTACCTGTATCAATATAAAAAACTGCTTCTGAATCTTCTCCAGCTCCGATTGTTCCGATGTTGATTACATCTGAGAACGAGGTAGATGGGACAAAGTCCTTTGGCAATTCTAGTTTTGCTCTGACAAAAGTTGCGTTCCCTCCGCCGATATTATTTAGATTTATTGTAAGTTTGACATCTTCTTGATCAGGAGAGATTGTTGTAGGAATACTGTTCACTCCACCGATTATCAAATTGGCTTTGTCTGAATCAATTTCAATCTCAATATCGTCATCATAATCATCGTCATCATCTTCCAACGTGAATTCAAGGTTATACTTTCCTTCATTAGTATCCTCATCAACTTCTATTCTAAAAGTGCTTGACGCTGACTCTCCACTTCCAAGAGTTCCAATATCCCAATCCCTATCTTCCCTATCAATATCAAAAGGATCGTCTTGCTCTAACCCAAACACGATGTCGTTCCTTGCAGAACTATCTTCATTAAGAATTGTGACAGTAAGTGTGAATCTCTCGCCCTCTTCAGCACCAGAATAAGAATAATTTAACTGGTAATCTCCAAAGTAAATTGTCTCATCAGCTGCGATTACGTTTTGAGCTAAGAATAGAGATAAAACTAGGAAGGTGATTAGTGTTATTGTTAATTTGTTTTTCATTTTAATATTTAGGTGCGAAAGCAGGGCCATGTCCTGGCACTACTACTTCAGGTTTTAAGATTTCTCTAACATATTCTCTACTTCTCTCTTGCATTTCAGGATTAACACATAACTCCTTATAAGATGAATCATTTTCCCAATCCTCTTTGCTCCAAAATAAATCCCCAACAATAGCTATTCTTCCATCTATACATTGGCATAACGCTGAGAGATCCCAACCAGCATGCCCTGGAGTCCCTATGATTTCCACTGTTTCTGGAAAAGTTAAACTCGTGCCAGATAACTTTTCTCCAGGAGAATTATAAAACCCTTCTGGTATCAGATTAAAATGATTTGGTCTACGAACCCTAAAACTAGAATCAGGCATAAATACATCTGCATCTCTAAATAAACCAATTGTTCCGATATGGTCTGGATGATTATGTGTAGCAAGTACAGAATTTATTTGCCAATCTCCAAGTCCCTGTTGTCTTAACAATTTTTTAATTATCTCTTCTTCACCATATCCTCCCGCATCAACCAAATGAAAAAATCCTCTTTTTCTGTCTTCTATATAAGCATCAACTTCTTGCATTAATGTTATAGTTGAAGGAGCATAAAACATGTCCTCTCCAGGAAGTTCTTGTTCTTCTCCTGCTCTTAGTACAAC
Source organism: Candidatus Pacearchaeota archaeon (assembly GCA_018221285.1). Classification (GTDB taxonomy): domain Archaea; phylum Nanobdellota; class Nanobdellia; order Pacearchaeales; family GW2011-AR1; genus JAHKAF01. Next base: position 265,126 of record JAAOYJ010000003.1, on the reverse strand, counting down.
AACATTCCCATCTGATATTTTTGAAGCTAAATCGTTTGTCATTTCATTAATCTCCTACAGAACTCTTCTCTGAAGTCAATCTCCCCTACCATTTTAATTATTATTCTCCTTTTTTAAAGATTTAGGTTGTCCGTCTTTCTCGAATATAAGCATTAAACCAGCGACAAGTGAAACTGCTACAAGCATTGACGAAACCATTCCAAAGCTCATTGTTCGTCCGAGGTCTCCCATTAGTTTTAATTGTCCGAGCATCATAGCTTGGAAACCTATTAATGCTGCAACAACGGTGATAATCATTGGGTATAAAGTATATTTCAGAGTTCTTGTCATAGCTTCTCGCTTCTCGTGTTCTTCTAGCTCTTGCCGAAACCTATTAGATAGTTGAATTCCAAAATCAATTCCAATACCAATTGTCATAGAGATAACAGAAGAGGTAATGTTGTTCCATCCTACTTGGAAATAGCCTACCATTCCTAGGATCCATAGGATAGCGACGACAACCACGACCAATGGGAGAACTGTGTATTTGATTGATCGAGATAATAAAAATAGGAAGACAATTATAATTCCAAAGGCGATCATTCCTGTTTTTGATGAATCTGGGCCGTTAAGTTTGTTTAACTCGTATTCTAAAACAAGTCCGCCTGTTACGTCTGATGTTATGCCTGCTGGCTTTTCTGTGGTTTCAACAATTTCGTAAAGCTGCTCTACAACTTCTTTCTGATGCTTTAGTGCATCCTCACTGAAAATAACTTTCACTATAATTGCCGAATAATCTTCTGTAACAAATCCTTGAAGATTAAAATCTTCTAGCAAGTTTTTCTGCTCAGCAAGGCTTCCAGGGATAATTCCGTTGTTGGCTTGTTTTTCTAAGAAAGATAAACTTCTAACATCCTCTACTAAAACAATTCTTTCTGCTTTCTGTGCAAGGATGTCTGTATATTTTATAATTCTTGGATCGCGTATATCTATTGGCTCATCAGAACCTACATAGGTTTGGTCCAGTTCAATAAAAAACACCACTGAAGTCGTGTCCTCGAATTCTTCTTTCATCAGGTTGAATGATTTTAACTCTTCCAAATTTGCTGGAAGGATGGTATCAAAGTCGATGGATTCGTCTTCGATAAAATTTGAACCGTAGAACATAAACATTGTAATTAATAACGAGAGGATTATGACTGTCCAAGTTTTGTTGGATACAAACTCGCCGTATTTCTCGAATGCTATGCTGAACTTAGATTCTTCTTTGGCTTTCTTTTTTATTTTTGTTTTTGTAAATCTGTCTCTTGAGATTATCATTATAGGTCCAACAACCATAACTGAACTTAGGATTAATCCAATACCCATTCCTAAAGAAAATCCCATATCACTCAGCATTGGGAAAACTGATAAAGTTAACGCTAGAAAGCCGATCATTGTTGTGGCCCCTGAACTAATTGTAGAAGCGCCGGTTGTTGACAATGCTATGATTAAACTGTTTCGAATTCTTTCTCCTTTAATTTTTTTAGAATTTGTGGATTCAGAATTTGCTCTAACATATTCTTCCTTGTATCTTGAATTTAAGAAAATAGAATATTCGACCCCGAGCCCCAACAACATCGCGCCTATTGCTGCAGTCGCAACAGTTATCTTAAGATGGAACCATCCCATTCCTCCGATTGTCCAAGAGACACCAAATAACACCGGGAGGATAATTACCATAGAATCTTTGACAGATCCTTGGATTATTAACAGCATAAAAAAGATTACAATTGTTGCGATGATAATTGTGAATATTCCGTCTTGGATCATTAGGTTAAAAATTTGTGCAAGCAGAGGAGGTTCTCCTGTGACTGCAGCCTTGACTCCCCCAGGTTTTGAAGACGATTCGACAATGTCTCTAACTTTCTGATTCATCTCTTCAATCTTATCACTATCCCCACTAACATCTGCGCTGATAAAAACAGGAGTCATGCTATATCTCGAGTTGAAGAAACTATTTGAGCCTGGAATGTCTGAAAGTTTTTCTTTTACTCCTTCAAGATCTTCTGGGATTTCGTCTTGGAAAATCAGGCCCACTGAATTAACTCCCTGAATCTTTTGCTCTTCTCTCAAAGCCTTATCCAACTCAACCAAGAACTCCATAACTCTCGGGTCACGAATATCATTAATATCGCTCTCGAACCCATCATCTAACTGAACGATTACTAAGAATGACTTGAAACTTGAGAATTTAGCACCCACTTTTTTATCCAATGCAACAGCAGGGACGTTTGTTGGATCGAACTCACTGAAATCTGATTCGAACTCTAACTTTGTGATTCCGACAAACGCCAGACCTGTCAAGATTAAAATAAAAATTACAACTAAGTAGAAATACTTATACTCTATCTCTCCAAGCTTCCCTAAAAATTTTTGTAAATAACTTAACATGTTTCCCTAAACAGAATAAGGTTTCTGAAGACCAACACCTTTAAGATAATTCAGAAAATATGTTTATAAGTTTGTTGGTGGGGAGAATTATTTGAAGAGCATTTTCTTTCTGTCTTCCCATGCCACGAATCCGATTATTACTAAATAAAGGATTCCTCCAAGCTTAGGAATTATCTGTGATAGACTAAACCATCCAGGATATTTTCTTTTTGCAAAGATTTTCCAAGTAGAGATTATCATTAAAATAAATAGTGCAATCCACCCTACAATAGGAATTAACCATAAGAACGTCCATGCCCAATGAAATCCTCCAAGTTGAAGTCTCATTGCTGTGGCAAGAAAAGGTATCCACGCAAACCAAGCGTTCTTATACTTTAGTTTTCTCGCAATCGTCATCCATGCTATCGCATGATAAATATAAAATGCAAGAATTATTAATGATATCGCCGCAACTCCGAGGGCAACTAAACCTGCTGCAGCACCTCCTGCAAAAGCTTGTGCAAAAGGACAATCCATAAGTGCAGTTGCATTTCCTGCAAAAAGTTGTTCACATGCTTCAAAACTCATGGTTAGGTTAAAGGACTTATGTTTATAAAAGTTTTGACAAAGATTTAAATCGAGGAGATGATATCTCTATAAACATCCTCTGGAAAAATATTATAAACTAACTGAGATTCGATTCTTATAAACTGGCAATCAGAGATTTTATCAAAGTAATCTTTAACCCCTTCCTCAATCTCAACCAAATCTTTCAAAGAAGAAACAAGGTGAAAACTAATAATATTCGGATTTTGAAAATTTAATAAAATCCCCATAGATTTTATAAAAACCAATTTCTTCGCAATCTTTTCCTGAATGCCTCTATTTTTAGTTGTCAAAATAAAAATATACATCTCATTCCCATATACAAAAGGATTTATTTTTGTAAACAAAGAGAAAATAATTCCTCTCTTTTTCAATTCCTTAATTTTTCTGACAATCGTTTGTGCGGAACAATTAAATTTTCCAGCCAAATCCGCAATTTTCCCTCTAGAATTTCTAGCTAGCTCATACAACAAATCTACTTCTAACTTTGTTAAATTCTCACTTCCCTTACAAGATTCAAAAGTATTTTCCTCACCCTTATTAATAAAAATTTCTTTTGAAACATTAAGGACCTCAAAACTTCTAACTTGGCCAAAAGCCCCAATTACTTTATCTAAATGTTCATCAATCATCTCCTCTTTACAAATAATTCTTATTAAATAATTCCACTTCCCACTAGACAACTGCAAAACTTGATTAACAAATTCCAATTTTTTAATTTTCTCTCCAAATTTATTTTTTCCTTCAATAGTCATATTTACATTCACTCCTATTTGATAAACAGAATACCCCAATTTTATAAAATCCACAAAGCAAGAATATCCCATTATAACTCCTCTAGATTCCAGATTTTTTATTCTATTAAAAATAGCAACCTTGCTAAGTCTCAACTTTTTCCCAAGCTCGCTCAAAGAAATCCTAGAATTATGTAACATATTATCAATTATTTTTTTATCTCTCGATTTCAGTTCAAATTTTCCCTCTACAGGCTCAACAGCCCAGTTAATATATTCATTCCCCATTATTAACATAAATACTACTTAGTTTATAATATTTGCTATTTTGTTAATATTTTATAGAGGAATAGATAAATACTCTAACTACTTGACAGGTATAAGAAAATGACAAAAAGTCTTGAAGACATACAATCAATTGAGCATAAATTATCCAAAAGAATAAAGAAACTTGTTGAGTTGCTAGAGAAAACTTTTGATAAGAATATGAATGAAGGAGATTTTAAGGAAACACCTGATGGATATCTCGTAGAGAAATTTTGGGGATGTAGTGCTGGTCCTCTTTATACTCATGAAGATGAAAAAGGACTATTTTATGATGCCTTTTGTTATATCCCTAAAGGGGATGCAGAAAGAACCTTTAGGACTCTAGAGAGAAAATATTTAGAATCAGGATGGAAAAACGCCAAAATTTATAAACAAACTAAAGGCGACAGCTGGATTTTTTTGATGTTAAAATTAACTCCAGATTTAAATCGTTCTCAAATAAAGAGTGTAGAAAAATGAAAACACAAAACTTATAAACTAAATATGGTCCCTAATTTTGTAAGTCGGGTAGTTGACTTCGGAGTTCGGTCTTTGAATAGACAAACGATAAAATATGATTGTCGAATTCTGAGGAAGGTCCGCCCACCGTATATGGTTGTCTTTCGAAAGGAAGATTGTCGTGAGGCAAAGCTCTAGTAAAGAAACGCCACAGTCAATACTGAACTATGAAGCATGCGCGGAGTTGCGACGTATTGGATTTGATGAAACGACTATCTCAACCGGTGCAAGGTTTTAAACCGCTTAGTCGAATGTTAACACGAACTGTTCGCTTCAGCGAAGTTCGACAGAAGGTGGCCTATTCCTGGCTTACAATTTTTTCATTAATTTGTAAAAGAAATCACTAGGTTCAATTTCTAACCTCTTAAGACTTTGAACACAAAAAAGAGCTCCTTGAGAATTATCTACTTCAAAATAATCTACTAATGTTCGAAGTATATTACTTGTTCCTACATTATAAGGCCCATCTGGTTTTACTTTTGTCGAAGGGATAAACTCTTTAGATTCCCATTGTCTTTTTACTTCAGGAGATTTAAAATAATCTCCAAAATCTTTGAATCCATGACACAATCCTTTATCTCCTAGAAATAAACCATAAACAATTAAAGGAAAATCTTGAGGGCCATGTGTGAAAGCATTCTTGACTCCATCCAAAAAAATACTCATAAAAGATTGGGTATCAAAAAGTCCTATAGGAGATTCTAGCCCAAGATTATAAAATTCAACTACATCACTCGCCAATCCAGAAATTCTTGACCTTCTTTGAAATTCAGGAGTAAGAGATGTGTCTCTCTTGAATATACAATAATCAGGATAAATAATCTCTAAATCTCCTTTCAACATTTCTTGAATATTCTTAGGAGGGAAGAATAACAATTCTTCTGTATCAATTTTTTGATGTTGCATAAACAAACTCTTTCTAAAGAATTAATAAAGATTATTGTGATTAACAACATTTAAAAAACTCCAACCATATTTCTTTCCAAGGGAGTGTAGCTCAGGGGGAGAGCACTAGACTGAAGATCTAGGTGTCGTGGGTTCAAATCCCACCACTCCCATTTTTGATTGAATATATTGCTCACACCTTTCGGTGTTCGGGATAGAAACAGATAATAAAGAATAATATTGTGAGTTACCCAATATATTATGTGAAGCTAATCAATTAACAACCTCTTCCCACGGGAGGGTGGGCGGGACAAAGTCAAAACTTTTATAAAGAAGTTTTAATTAATTCAATTAAGATGGCAGATAAAAAAAGTGGTGAGAGAGGAATTATTGCTTATGTCTTTGGCGTGCTTAGTATTGTTATGGCTTTCTTTACACCATTGGCAGGAATTGTATTTGGGATCATCGGGCTTGTCCAAAGCAAGAAAGAAAAAACTCCTTTATCAAAGAGAGCTAAAAAACTCAGTACGATTGGGATAGTTTTAAGTCTAATCTTATTCGCAATAACAATTGCATTGACAGCTTATTTGGCAACTAAAGGTATGGGTGTTTTACCAAACTTTCCAGCATAAAATGAGAAAAATAACTTCAAAAAAAGCAGCGATGGAGATGAGTGTCGGAACTATTGTTACAATAGTGTTGCTTATGACTGTTCTAATTCTTGGATTAGTTTTAGTGAGGTCGATTTTTAGTGGGGCGATTAAGAATATAGAAGGGATTGATTCCGCAGTTGAATCAGAAATTCAGAAACTTTTCGCAGAGAGCAACACAAAAAAAATCGTGATAATTCCTTCAACTAGAGAGGTTGAGATAAAAAAAGGTGAGGATACAAGAGGTTTTGGTTTTTCTATAAGAAACATTGGAGAAAGTGCTGACAGGTTTTCATATTCAATTTCTGCTGAAGAAGCAAGTTGTGACATAAGACTTTCTGAAGCAGAAGATTTAATTGCACTAGGAAAAGACAAGAACAACATACAAATTCCTGCAGGAGATATAATGGAGTATCCTACTTTTATCAAGTTTGGCATTCCTGAAACTTTTCCTCCTTGTAAAATAACTTATGCCATAAGCATGGAAAAGGGAACAAAAATATATGGCTCTTCAGTAGAAGTTTATCTTACTGTTACATCAAAATAATTAGTTATTTAAATTAGGATTTCTTGAGGATATTATGGTTTTGAAATTATATAATACATTAACTAGAAAGAAAGAGGTTTTTAGGCCGTTGAAGAAAGGGAAGGTTGGGATTTATGGATGTGGCCCTACTGTTTATTGGTATCAGCATATAGGAAATATGAGAAGGTATGTTTTTGAAGATATTCTTGAAAGAACTCTTTTGTTTAATGATTATAAAGTAAAACACATAATCAATATTACTGATGTAGGGCATTTGACTTCTGACGCTGATGAAGGTGAGGATAAAATGGTGAAGGCGATTAAGAGGGAAGGGCTTCCGCTTACTAAGGGTTCTATGTTAAAGATAGCCAAGAAATATGAGGATGTGTTTAAGGAAGATTTGGAAAAGTTAAATGTTCTTGAGCCAGATGCTTGGCCGCACGCTACAAATTATGTCAAAGAGATGATTGGGTTGATTAAGATAATGGAGAAAAAAGGTTTTGCTTATGAGACAGACAGTGCGGTTTATTTTGATGTTAGTAAGTTTAAAGATTATGGTAAATTAGCAAAATTAAAGTTAGAGGATTTGAAAGCAGGGGCAAGGGTTAAAGTTGATAGGGAGAAGAAAAATCCGTATGATTTTGTTTTGTGGTTCAAGGGCGTTGGAAAACATAAGAATCATTTAATGTTGTGGGATTCTCCCTGGGGTAAAGGTTTTCCAGGATGGCATATAGAATGTTCTGCAATGTCAATGAAACATCTTGGGGACCAGTTTGATATTCACACAGGAGGGATTGACCATATCTCTGTTCACCATACAAATGAAATTGCTCAGACAGAATCGGTTACTGGAAAAAGTCCGTGGGTAAAGTATTGGATGCACAGTAATCACCTCACATTAAAAGATAGTAGAATGGCAAAGAGTGGAGGAAATATTTTGATAATTTCTGATCTTGAGAAAAAAGGTATTCATCCTTTAGAGTTTAGATATCTGTGCCTTGGGACACATTATAGAAAAAGGCTTGTATTTGATATGAAGAACTTGAAGTCTAGCCAACAAACATATCAAAGATTGAAAGCAAACATTGCAGGAATGAAGGACGACAAGAAGACAAACAAGAAATATTTAAAAGAGTTTGAGAAAGCAATGAATGATGATTTGAATACTCCAAAGGCCTTGCAGGTTTTATGGAAACTTGTTAGAGATGAAAAAGCCTACGGCAAGTTGAGAACAATCAAAAAGATGGATGAAGTTTTTGGTTTGAAGTTGTTGGAAAGAGATGTTCCTAAAAAAATAACAGAACTTGCAGAGAAAAGGGAAGAAGCCAGAAAGAAGAAGGATTGGAAAAAGGCTGATGAGTTAAGGAATAAGATTAAAAAATTAGGGTTTAGTGTTGATGATGTTGAAGGGAGGAGTGTTGTAAGGAGAATATGACAAGAAAACCTTGTCCTAACAAAGAAGAGAATCTAAAAGATTGTCCATGTGATTGGCCAAATTGTCCTCGAAAAGGGACTTGTTGTGAGTGTGTTGCACATCATCGAGAAGAGGGTGATTTGCCTGCTTGTTTACATTAAATTTATTAATGATTGATTTCTATTTAGTTGAAGAAGATGGTGAAGAAAAAAGAGTTTGAATTTATAGACTTGCGTTATAAGCCTAAGAATGATTTGATATGTTTGTTTAAGGTTACTCCTGGAAAAGGTTTGAGTTTGAAAAAAGCTGTGAATACTGTTGCGCTTGAGTCGTCGACTGGGACATGGACAAAGGTTGCGGGTAGTAAGTTAGATTATGTCGAAAAGCTTCAGGCAAAGGTTTTTTCGATTAAGAGAAGTGGTTGGGTTAAGATTGCTTATCCGCAGGAATTGTTTGAGTATGATAATGTTCCGAACATTTTGTCGTCGATTGCAGGGAATATAATGGGAATGAAAGCTGTTAAGGTGATTAGATTGGAGGACGTTAGTTTTCCTAAAAGTATTTTGAAAAGTTTCAAAGGGCCTCGATATGGAATTAAAGGAGTTAGGAGAATCTTGAAAGTTAAAAATCGGCCGTTGGTTGGAACAATCGTAAAACCAAAGTTAGGATTAAATGTTAAACATCATGCAGAATCTGCTTATCAGGCTTGGAAAGGAGGATGTGATATTGTTAAGGACGACGAGAATCTTGCTTCTCAGAGATTTAATGTTTTTGAAAAACGATTGGCCAAAACATTGGAGATGGCAGATAAGGCTGAGAGTGAGACAGGTGAGAAAAAAGGTTATTTGATTAATGTTACTGCAGAGACAAAGGAGATGATGAAGAGGGCCCAGCTTGTTGAGAAAATGGGGGGCAAGTATGTGATGATTGATATTATTACTTCTGGTTGGGCAGCATTACAAACTTTGAGGGAAGGTAATTTCAAACTGGCACTTCATGCACATAGGGCAATGCATGCAGCATTTGATAGAAATCCTGAACATGGGGTCAGCATGATGGTCTTAGCTGATTTTGCAAGATTGATCGGGGTTGATCAGATTCATATTGGAACAGGAATTGGAAAGCTTGAGGGAAAAATAAAACAGATTATTGAGATTGAAGAAGATATTGAAAAATATAAAGTTAAGGAAACCCATCATAGATTGGCACAGAATTGGAGAAAGATTAAGCCAACTTTAGGAGTTTCTTCAGGAGGACTGCACCCAGGACATGTTCCATTTCTAATGAAACACTTAGGAAAGGATATAGCCATACAAGCAGGAGGAGGAATTCATGGGCACAAATTCGGAACAGAAGCGGGTTCCATCGCAATGCGTCAAGCTGTCGACGCTGTTTTGAAAAAGAAGTCACTTAAAGAATATGCAAAGAATCATGTTGAGCTTGAAGAAGCTTTGGAGCAGTGGGTCTAACGACCCAATCCACGCTTACTCGCCGACGCAGTCGCTCGCAAAGAGCAGTGGGTTTAATATTTCTTAAACTTCCTTCTATAAACAGTAAATCCTATTCCTCCAATAAGAACTAGTACTATAAAGGCTATTGTTAATTTTCCTTTTCCTGTGCCTGCGAGGTCGGTTATTGCTGCACCTGTAATTCCGAATAATCCTGATGCTGGTTCTTCTTCAATTATTTCTTCTTGAGGAGTTGTACTTACTTCCTCGTTTGATGAAAGTAAAGTTGTTTCAGTACAAGTTCTTGTTTCTATAACATCTGACTTGGTTGTATAGGTTGCTCTTTCTTTAACTTCGCAAAACCTTGTTTGTTCACTATCAGCACATTCAGACCATTCTTCCCATTCAATACACGTCCAATAAGCAGTACTTCCTCCGCCTCCTCCTGAAGATGATGAAGAACTTGAAGAGGACGGCGCAACATATTCTCTCAGAGTATACTCTGAAAATTCTGTTACAGTGATTGTTAAGATATTATTGGCATAACTATAACTTGGGCAAGAAGTTGAATGGCAGAATGAAGAGCCGTCCTTCAAAACTTCAGGGTCGCTTAGTGTTACATTATAAAAAGTTATTATTGCTGCCTTGTTTAATTCTGACTGTCCTGTTGAATTAACATAAATTCTATTTCCCGAGATACTAATAAACAGTGTCCAGTCAAAACCCGAAGAAAAGTCTATCTGCTCTGTAAAGTTAATCATTCCATAAGTTCCGTTGACAAAGAAGTAAAGCACGTTTGAGATGTTTAATTCTTCTGCTAGGTTTGTGTATTCGCTGAACTCAGATGCTTCTGTAAAGTTTGAGAGGATTGTAAATTGTCTTATTGAAGAAGTTCCTTGATTTGTTTCGCTGTCATTACAAATTATTTGCCAAGCATATTCTCCAGAAGATAAATCATTTAATGTGAAATTAGAAGTTCCGAATTGGTTTGGGACACTATTTAATATTAAACTACAATTATCCAGAGGAGATGAATCACTATAGGAATATTCTATTGAGACATCATTATCGTCGAATGCAAAAGCCTGATTATTGTTTGGAGATATTGGAGTTATTATTGGGAGTGTTGTGTCTACGACATTAACTGTTCTTATGACTTCTGTTGCAAAATTATCTGAACTGTCGTTTACATTATAGGTTATGTTGTAGGTTCCAACAGCATTTGTATTCAAAGAAGAATTATCAATAACAAGGCTTCCGATTAAATTTCCGTCGTAAGTATCTGTTGCTGTTGCTCCTTGTTCTGTGTAATTTGAACCAAGTTCAATTGTGATTGTTGAGTTTCCGATTAATGTAATTACTGGTACAGTTGTATCTACAACATTAACTGTTCTTATCACTTCTATTGCAGAATTCTTAACATCATCTTCAGAGTTATAAGTTATATTGTAAGAACCCACTAAGCTTGTGTTTACTATGGAGTTATCTATAACTACAGGGCTTCCGTCGTCTGTGGTTGCTCCTTGTTCTGTGTAACTACTAAATACCTCTAAAGTTATCGTTGAGTTTCCAGTTAAATTTATCGTCGGTGCTGTGTTGTCAATTGTAACATTTCCAACATAAATCTCTACAGAGTTTCCTGCTCTGTCTGTAATTGTTGTATTAATTGTGTAGATACCGTCTGGGACGTAATTTCCAGCAGGAGAATAATATTTATATTTCCCGTCCCAGTTAAACAAAAAAGATGTTAAATTATCCGGAGAGCCATCAGGTGAATTTTCTCTAAAGACCGGTTCATTACTTGAATTATAAATATATGTGGTATTCCAATCCTTAATCAACTCGCTAGCATTCATAATGATATCAACACTGTCAAAAAACCCGTCGCTGTTTGCAGGAGAGAAAACTAAGTAACTCAAACTTGTTGCGTTTGTTAAATAAGGAGGGATTGTATCAACTTCTATTATTCTTGACTCTGTTGAATTGCAGTTGTTAAATGTGTCGCAGGCAGTTGCATAAACTGTGTGGTTACCTTCTCCTAATTCAGAGATTAGTTCAGAAGTTGTTGTAAAGTTTCTTATTGAACCGTCGACGAATAAAGTTATATTCTTTAGATGAGCGTCGCTTGCTGTTATGTTTATTGTTTGGTTTGAATTATAAATATCTGCGTCAGGAGAATTGAAATAAATTTTTGGTTTGGAGTTATCAACATTGATTATTATTGTTGTTGAATCTGAATTTCCTGCCTTATCTGTTGCTATTGCAGTTATGTTGTAGGCTCCGTCGCTGACTTGGGAAGAATCCCATGAATAGGATAAATTAGTCGAAGTATCGGAATAAGTCCCGTTTGAGATATTAATTAGAGTACTTTCAATTCCGCTTAGAGAATCTGAAGCATTCAGCGTTATTGAAACGCCATTTGAGTGGTTTGAGTTTGGAGAAGGAGTTGTTATTGAGATTGAAGGGTTTTGGGTATCGAAGATGAAATATTTCTCGATAAAATTATAATGATAAATTGTTGGATGCCCTATGATATTTTCTATTAATTCAACTTTATAGGAATAGTTTCCATCATTAGCTGTTCCAGCTGAAGGGTATCTAAACAAATAAGATGCTTTATCTAGAAGATTCCCCCAAAAGTCTTGAACACCAGATTTGTAGATAGTATATTCAAATGAAGTTAAATTATCATCTCCAAGAATAGTTCCTTCTTTTGTAACTGTTAGATTAACTGAGATAAAATTCTGATTTGTGTAATAAGTCTCATTAGTAGGGGAGAGAACATTTATTATTGGCACTTCACTATCGACAAAAAATGTTATGAAATCTCTATCAATTGATGAGGTAGGAGTTTCTCTTATACTGAGGGTCCAATTATTATAACCCTCTTCTGAAGATATTCCTGTAATAGAATTCTCGGTTAAACAATCAAAGGACTGGTCATCATTCCCATCATTAAGATTATACTCGCAAGTACTATTTATTGTTAGATTAGAACTATAGGACCAATCTATACTCGTGATTATATCATTATATTCTCCTCCTTGAGAAGGAAGAATAAAATTAACATCTCCTGCACTAACAATCCCAACGAACAAAATTAATAAACAAATAACCAAACCTCTTTTCATCATCTTAAGTATAATCAAATTTAATTTATAAAAGTTTCCAAGAGGATAGATTTGAACTTCTTAAACCTAAAGTTTTTTAAACATATTTTTTCTAATAACATTAATATACACCCCAGGATTGCATAGCCAACCCTGGGTTTATTTTCTAAAGATTTATTAAGATATTTTGATTAAGTTGCTTATGAAAACTAAAAAGAAGATTATTATCTTTATCGACGGGAGCAATCTATATCATATTACTAAAAAAGTCAATAGAGGACTTGGAAAATCATTCTTATTTAACATAGAAGAATTTATTGAATATCTTACAGGAAGAGAAGAACTGGTAAAAACATTTTATTATACTGCTCCGCTGAATAGAAAAAAGGATTTAGGAACCTACTCTAAACAACAAAAATTCTTTTCTAAAATTAGAAAAATACCCAATTTTGAGCTAGTTCTTTGTAGGATGCAAAAAGAAAAAATTGATGGAAAAACAATATATCTTGTTAAAGAAGACGATATTCATCTTGCAGTGGACATGGTTAATTTAGCACATAGAAACTCCTATGATATAGCTATATTAGTTTCTAGTGATGGAGATTTTGTTCCTGCAATAAAAATTGTTCAAGAAGTTGGTAAAAGTGTCGTTAATGTTGGTTTTGAAGATAAATTCTCATGGCATCTGAAACAAAAATGTGATAGATTCTTAAAGTTAAAAAATAAAGAGATACTACAATTTTTTAAAGAAAAATGAAATTCAGAGAACTACTTACTGACAGGAACACATTGATCTTAGCTGGGAAGAGTGCACAGAACAATGAGGAGCTTATTGCACAGGTCCAGCCAGATGAAATTGTTTTGCATACTGACGAAGCTGGAAGTCCTTTTGTGAATATCAAGGGAAATCCAAGATGGGGAGATATTAAACAAGCAGCGATTTTCTGTGCAACTTATAGCAAGGATTGGAAGAAAAATAAGAAAGATGTTTGGGTTCACAAGTTCAAAGGAAAAGATGTTTACAAAGATTTGGGGATGAAGACAGGGACGTTTGGAGTTAATAAGTTTAAGAGAATTAAAGTTCGGAAGAAGGAAATTGAGAGGTTTTTGAAGGGGAGAGATATATGATTTTTGAACTAAAACCTAAAAGAGACACTTTAATTGAAAATATGCGGAAGAAAGCGATGAATGAATTAAAAAAATTTTGGGGAATTAGATGGGAGAAAAACATTCCAAGGATAATTGTTTGGAAGACTAGAAAAGATATCAATAATTTTAAACAACAACAAACAAAAGACTGGTTTATTGGAGAGGCAAATGGGAGGAATGTTTTTTTGCTTGATAGGAAAAATTTTGATAAAGAGAGCTGTCATAAATATTCCAATGAAAAATATTACAAACTAATTAAACATGAACTGAGCCATTTATTTTTTGAGATTTTATCAGGAGGGAAAGAAACTCCTTATTGGTTAAATGAAGGGATTACCTTATATTCTGCAGACCAAATAAATCAATTTCCTCCAATAAATGGCTTTTCTAATTTTCTCACATATCATTCCAACTCTGGAGGAGACATTTATTTTAAAGAATCTGGATTCGCAGTAGAATTGCTCATTAAAAATTTTGGAAAGCGAAAAATACTAAAACTCATTAAATCTCTTTCAACAATAAACTCTGAAAAAGAATTTAAGCAAACCTTCAAAAAAATCTATGGATTCAATTTAAATTATAAAGAAATGAACAAATTACTAAAAAAATGCCGCAAGTAAGACAAATCCAACTGGGTAAGCAAGGTGTGACAGATAATTTTATAGAAAGTTTGAGGGGGCAGTTTAATAATTGTAAGAATGTTAAGGTTTCTGTTTTGGCGAGTGCTCGAGAGAGCAAGGACGATGTTAAGAAGTATTCTGAAGAGATTCTTGATAAACTTGGGAAGAACTTCACAGCGAGGGTGATTGGTTTTACGATTGTGATTAAGAAGTGGCGAAGAGATGTTCGGAAATAGATTCTTGAGTATAGAAATTGATATAAATGCTTAATTTAACAAAAGAACATGGAAAGAGTATTATATAACAAGGATAGAATTAAAATTCAAGAATTGGAAAGAAGCCCTGAAGACCACGAATTAATGATTGATGGTGGGGAGGGGGTTTATCTTATCTTACAAAGAGATATTTTAAGAGAATTTGCTGAATCAACACCTGCCCATAAACTTTTAGATAAAATAAGAAATTTTGATTCTACCTTTTCTCATGCCCTAAGTAAAACAGGTTTAAGCGAATATGATATACATTTGGCTATATGTAGGGCATATACAAATAAAGAAAAAGCATATCTTGGGGAAGTGATAACTGAATTAGAGAAAAAAGTAGGAATTTAGTAGATAACCAAAAACTTATAAACCTTTAATCTCCATAATTCTATGTTAAACAACTTCGGTTGTTCTAATTCCGAGAGGAATGCTAAGATGGAAAATACAGTATATGAAATGAATGCGCAGGAATATAATCTTAAGTTGGCTGAGGCTTTGAAGAAGGTTGAGGAGTTTGAGGAGCCTGAGTGGGCGCGGTTTGTTAAGTCGGGGCCTGCGAAAGAGAGACCGATTGATGATCCTGATTTTTGGTTTAAGAGAGCTGCAAGTATTTTGAGACAGATTTACAAAAAGAAAATTGTTGGAGTTAATAGATTGAGAACAAAGTATGGGAGTAAGAAAGATAGGGGAATGCAGCCTGAGAAGTTCAAGAGAGGAAGTGGAAAGATAATTAGAACAATTCTTCAGCAGTCAGATGCTGCAGGTTTCACAGAGATTGCTAAGGACCTTAAGGGTTTGAGAAAGAGGAAGCCTGGTCGACAAATTACTGCTAAAGGTAAAGAGTTTATGGAGGGGATAAAATAATGAAAATCGAACAATTGCTAGGGTATGAAATCACGAGCAATCTTCCTCCAGGATTAATGGAAAATAAGCATGGTAATACCAAAATATTCATTGGAGAAGATGGGGAAGTTTATTTACAACCTTCTTTACTAGAAGAGAAGGGGAAATTCCTTAAGATTACCCAAGGGGAAGAGAATATCTTAAAATACATTCAATAATAAAATGGGAATAAAAAATAAACAGAAAAAGGAAAGGTTGGCGAAAAAGGCTAGGCAGACAAAGTGGGCGCCGGTGTGGGCTGTGCTTAGAAAGTATGGAGTTGGGAAGAAGGTGCATCCGTCGACAATGACTAAACATAGACGTTCATGGAGAAGAACTAAATTACATATTAAACCGCGAAGACAGAAGAAGTCGCACTTTGGATAATTAAAATGGCAGCAAGAATAGATAAACCTGTGGAATTTGGCTCAAAGACACTGAGATCTGGGCAGGAGCAAATGAGAGACCATGCCACAAGATTATATTGGGAAACAAGTGGCCAAATGCTCTCTGAAAAAGTAGTTAAAAACTTATTTGAAGGGTATTTTGGTGAACCTAAAGTTGAAAAAAATGGTCACATAATTTTATCAGATAGAAAAATTGGGGAAGTATTTGAAGGGTATTTTGGTAAATCTGAGGTTAAAAAAATCCATTTTGGCAAACCAGAAGCTAAAATTTATTCATATTAAAAATGGCGAAGAAAAAATCAGAACCTAAAACAGACAAGCTCGAGAGAGAGTATGTTATTCCTATTAGAAATAAGATTAAACATGCTGTGAGATATAAGAAAACTCCGAAGGCAATGAAGACGATTAAGGAGTTTTTGGTGAGGCATATGAAGGTCCGGGACAGAGATTTGAGCAAGGTTAAAATTGATGGTTACCTTAACGAAGCTGTTTGGCAAAGGGGAATTAAGAATCCCCCACATAAGATCAGGGTTAGGGCAGTGAAAGATGGTGATATTATTCGGGCTGAACTTGTTGATTATCCTACTAAGTTGAAGTTTAAGAAAGCAAGGGCTGATAAGAAAGCTCTGGAAGCTCTAGAAAAGGGTAAGAAAAAGAAAGTACCTAAAGAAGAAGTTAAACCTGCTGAGAAAACTGACGAAGAGAAAAAGGTTGAAAAGGAAAAAGCAAAAGCTGGTGCAGATGTTACGCAGAAACTTGAGAAGGCTGCTGCAAAGAAGGGAAAGCAACAAGTAGGTGGTAAAACTAAAGCGCCAAAGAGACAGATTCGGAAGGCTTTGGCTAAGTAAAAATGAAAAAAGTTCTTTGTGCAGGAACATTTGATATATTGCATAAAGGACATATTAAATTTCTTGAAGATGCAAAAAAGCAAGGAGATCATTTGACAGTAATTGTTATTCAGGATAAAATGGTTTGTAAAAACAAAGGAAGGCCCCCGATAAATAATCAAAAAGATAGGGTGAAAGTAATAAAGAGTGTAGAGGTTGTTGATGAAATTGTTCTTGTGAAGGAATGTTTTGGGAAAAATTTAGAGATAATAAAATCTGTTAAACCAGATGTTTTTGTATTGGGTTATGATCAGAAAATCATAGATAAATTACAACGAGAACTTGAGAAAAATCATATTAAAATTTATCGATCAAAAGAATTTGCAAAAGGAATTCATTCAAGGGATTTAAGAAAAGGTTAACCCTTTAACTCAAACCTTTCTTTGTCTCGACCATATTGTTTGTCCATTTTCTTTTTCCATGCTTCGTCTAGGTCGATGTTGTGTGAATTTGCCATACAGATAATTGCAAACATAATGTCGCAAAGTTCTTGTTCAATATCTGCAGTATCCTCTGGTGACTTTTTTGTCCGCGGACCGTATCGATTATTAATTTCCCTAGATAACTCTCCGACCTCTTCCATCATCTGGGCAATAATCTCCATTGGCTTAAAGTACTCAATCTTAAACTGCTGAACCCATTTATGCACGTCATATTGCGCATCTTTTATAGACATGACTTAGATTAGAAGATAATATATTTAAGGATTTGTATGGGGGAATGATAGATTCATATTACTGGCTTTGCATCAGACTATGTCACGATGCTTCGCTAAAATATAATTATCAGGGTATTTTATTTATAATTGTTTGAGCAACTAATTACTTAGCAACAAAAGGCTTCAGATTTATTATTAATTACTGTGTATCAATCTCGCGTAAGCGAGGAAATCTTTTATACTCCTAGTTCCTTTACAAATCATGTTATCTTCATTAAAAGCTGAACTCAAATCACTTGCTAATCCTAAACAAGCTGAGATACTTCAGAGGTTTTTCAAAACAGGTCCTGGAGAGTATGGAGAAGGAGATATTTTCTTGGGAATAAAGGTTCCTGTTCAACGGGGAGTTGCTAAAAAATATGTTGGATTGGGTTTGCCAAAGATTCAAGAATTGTTAAAATCAGAGATTCATGAGGAGAGGCTTGTTGGTTTGTTGATATTAGTTGATAAGTTCAAGAAGTCAGACGAGACAATTAGAGGAGATATCTTTAATTTTTATTTGAAAAATACTAAGTACATAAACAACTGGGACCTTGTAGATTTAACTGCGCCGAATATTGTTGGAGAGTTTTTAGTTGATAAAAAACGGCTTCCATTGTATGAACTTGCAGAATCAAAGAATCTCTGGGAGAAGAGAATCTCGATGATTGCTTGTTTTAGTTTTATTAGAAAAGAAGATTTCAAGGATGCTCTGAGGATTGCAGAGATTTTGTTGAATGATTCGCATGATTTGATACATAAGGCCGTCGGATGGATGCTTAGAGAGATTGGAAAGAAAGACCAGGATGTCGAGGAGAAATTTCTCAAGAAGCATTATAAGAACATGCCAAGGACAATGTTGAGATATTCAATTGAGAGGTTTGAAGAGGGAAAAAGGCAGAAGTATTTGAAGGGATATATAATGAAAGTAGAAATTAAAAAATCAAAGATACATGGAAAAGGAGTTTTTGCTAAGAAGGGCTTCAAAAAAGGAGAAATTGTTCTGAGATGGAATCCTATAAAATTAAGTCCTGAGGAAAGTAAAAATTTAACAGAAAAACAAAAAAAAGATACAATCTCAAGAAATGGTGAATATTATTTTATGCAACCTCCTGAAAAATATGTTAATCATTCTTGCGAACCAAATACTTTGATGAATACAGATAATTTTTATGATATTGCTCTTATAGATATTAAAAAAAGGGATGAGATAACATCTCATTACCCTAACCCTCCTGGAAAAGAAGAGGTTTGTAATTGTAAGAGTAAAAAATGTGGAGGAGTTTTATAAGATGAAAAAGAAAAACAAATCAATTCAGGAACTCCTCAAGTTCGGCATAATTAATATTGATAAGCCGTCGGGGCCGACGAGTTTTAATGTTTCGGATTTTGTGCGGAAGACTTTGGGGTTGAGGAAGACTTCGCATTTTGGGACGCTTGATCCAAAGGTTACAGGAGTATTGCCTATTGCATTGAATAGAGGTTGCAAACTTACAGGATATTTTCTTGGAGAGGATAAAGAGTATGTTGGGATAATGAGAATTCACGGAGATGTTCCACTTGATAAGATTAAGAAAATGATTAAGAAGAAATTTGTTGGGAAGATCAGGCAGACTCCGCCTGTGAAATCTAGGGTGAAGAGGCAGGAGCGTGAGCGAGAGGTTATGAAGTTTAAGTTGTTGGAGAAGGATGGGAAGGATATTTTGTTTCATGTTGAATGTCAAGGAGGAACTTATATTCGAAAGCTTTGTGATGACTTGGGCAGGGAGCTTGGAGTTGGAGCGCATATGCTGGAGCTTCGACGAGTTCGGGCTGGAATTTTCAAAGAGGATAAAAGTGTAAACTTATATGAATTCGAACGTGCGGCAGAGCGTTACAAAAAATCAAAGATTTTTAACTCGAACATCTCGACGCAGTCAGATGTCCGAAAGGCAGTGAAAGCATACAAAGATGGTGATGACAAGTTATTAAAGAAGATAATAATTCCAGGGGAGATTGTCAGTGAGCTTCACCCAATTGTTGAGATTAAGGAAGATAATTTGGATAAGATATTGGTTGGCAAGCCGATTCATCCTGATGATTTAGTTAAGAAATCAAAAATAGAGGCAGAGGAGATTGTGACTGTCTTTTGTGGTGAAAGGTTTGTTGGAATGTACAAAATATTAAATGATAAATATGTTTGGGCGAAGCCTGAGTTTGTTATGCAGGAGATTAGGGGTTAGTTCTTATTCTTAAAAAACAATAATAAGAGAATCACAAAACCTGTAGACAATGCAGGAAACATATTCCATAAACTATTTTCAGGGGGGAAGAAGAATAAATAAAAGAAACTAATAAGTCCGAGAATCATTGCTGAGAAGACGCCCTTGTCAGGAAGTTTTGTAAATAACCCAAAAAGAAGAGGAAAAGCTGTGATGCCAATAATTGGAAATATAGCGATAGTAAACTCTACAAAACCTTCAATAAAAAATGATGAAATAATCGCCACAAATGCGAACAGGATTAGAAATAATTTAATTAAAGCCACCTCATTCAGATTTTCTTTTAGTTTTTTTGGGAATAAATTTTTAATCGTATTTGAGGCAGTATAGAAAAGTGATGTGTCAAGAGTGGACATCATAGCAGCATAGACTGCAATAAATAATAATGGTGTTAAAAAATTTGGAAAGAGTGTTCCGATTCCTTCAAACAATGCTAAATTAGGATTTATGCCTGGAAGATCACGGGCAAATGTTGAGGATAACCATATAATTGGGCCATAAAACAAAAATCCTAATATTACCGAAAGCAACATTCCATTTCTGGCAACTCTTCCATTTCTAGCAGCAATAACTGGTTGCCAAGCTGCAGTGTTAGCAATATTGCCCCAGAAGAATACCGGAGCGAGTAACCAAAAAGCTCCTGAAAACCATAGGGAAAAATCAATAGTTTCGGCTACGGGAACGGGGTTATTAATGAAAGAGACCATTGTTATTGAAAATAAAAGCATAACCAAAAATTGTAACTTGTCTGTTTTAACAATCGCTCTAAATCCTCCAACTGTAAGATAAGTAATGACAATCGAAAAAGAGATAATTGTTGCAAAATATTTATCAACTTCTAAAAATCTCTCAAGTAAAGCAATATTTATATTGAACGCTCCAACCATCCACCCAAACATAAATGCAACTGAAATAAAGGCGTAGATTTTTTCAGAATATAATCCAAAACGTTCGCGTATAATATCTGAAAGGGTAAGGATCTTCTTCTCCCTAGCAAGCTCATTAAGAGCTGGTGCAAAAATCGCTAATAATAAGGGGGTTAGTAAAAAAGCCACCATGATACCAAAACCCGGCATCCCAAAAGCCAAGGCAAGGCCAAAAGCAAAAAGAACTCCTGCAGAGGAAAAAACTGCTGCCGAAGATGAAAAAGCGACATCCCATGTTCCCAACTCCCTATTACTAACAAGATAATTCTTTTGTGTAGGTCTTTCTCTTTTTAATCTATAATAATAAGTAACAGAGAATATAACTAAAATATACAAGAGAAATATGAGTAGGTTTATCATACCATTACTTGGGGAGATTAATTTAAATAAGTTACTTAAACCTTCTCACACTCTTTCCACATTTCTAAGAATTGATTTCTAAGCATCATCACAAGAGGTTTGCAATCTGTCCAGATTGTGACATAATCTTTTCTCTCTTTTATTTCAGGTCTGCCAATTGTTATTCTTGCAAACTTTTGGTCAAAGATAGTGAATCTCAAAGGATGCTCTCCAAACTTCCCATTGTATTTTGCTAATTTGCCTCCAACCTTTTTCCACTCTTTTGCTCTCTTCCATGTTTCATCATTGACAACACCAATCATACGAACATCTGCACCTTTCTTAAGAGACTGCTTCATTGCTCTTATCCCTTCTCCCCAATAACGCCAATTTCTTTGAACCCCGAATATTTCTTTTGTTGCCTTTTCATTAGCCTCAGAAAGTTTGTTCATTATGGCTCTCTGACCTTTTATTAAAGAGAATGTAAAATTATCTTCAGGATCATTTATCTTTTGGATATCTTTAGAAAATTTCTTCAAATCTTTTAGTTTTATTTCCTGCTCATTAATCCTCTCTTCGATGAATTGTTTTATATTGATTAACTTATATTTCTTAGAACTACTTGGAACTTCGGATAGAATTCCATCTAATTCAAATTTTTTCAATATTGAGTAAAGTTTATTTTGGGGCACCCCCGAATCCAAAGATATTTCTTTTGGAGTGGCTGCACCTAATTTAATCAAAGACGAAAGTATCTTCGATTCATACTCTCCAAATCCTATGTTCTGGAAAAATTCTTTTCTATCCATATTTTTCGAGGTTCAAATGAGTATAAAAATACTTTGGTACTGGGAAAGTACTTAAGGTATAAGTAAGCGAAAGAGAGAAAGAGGTTATGGAAAAACCAATGATTATTGTTAATTTCAGTGTAGCCGCTAAAGCATTCATTGTTAAGGGTGATGAATTATTCATAATTAAAAGGGCCAAGGATGATGTACAAAGTCCTGGAATGTGGGAGATTCCTGGAGGGAGACTAGATCTTGGAGAAGATCCTATTTTGGGTTTGATGAGAGAGGTTAGGGAAGAGACTGGAATGTATATAGAAGTTATTTATCCTATGAGTGTGAGACATTTCACAAGGAAAGATGGGCAGGTTATAACGATGGTGATTTTCCTGTGCAAGCCGAAAGGAGGGGACCTTAAGATAAGTGAGGAACACGCAAATTTTAAGTGGTCTAAATTAAAGAGGTGTAAAGAACAATTAAACGCTTTCTTCCATAAGGAATTGAAGATTTTTAGAGAATTGAAACTTGGAAGATTAACTAATCCTTAGAATGGGAAATACAATGTCTGATTGGGAAAGGAAAGGTTGGGACAATATATGTTTTGAAACAAATGATATGCGCACATATAAGTTGGAGAGTATGGAAAGATTAAGAAAATCTGGGCTTCCACAATATGATTGGTTTGAATGTTCTTATGAAGAATTTAAGGGAGAGAATTTAGAACTAGTCAACTTTATTGACAAATATTTAGATAGGGGAGAAGGGTTCTGTGTTAGGGCTCTTCCAACAAAAGAAGGGGGGATAAAAGGATTTGTAAGAAAGCCAAGACTAGGCTTCATGGATTTTGGATTAATGAAAGATTTTTTAGAAAGTAAAATAAAGGATAATGATGAATTTTATAGGGTTGGTTTAAGTAATTGGGAACCTTCAAATTATGGGGGTACGATAATTTCTGATTCAAATGATGCTATAATAGAGATTAATCCAGAAGAAAAAGGAGGCTTAAGAACACTAAGTGCTGGGAAAGGAAATTTCTCCCTAGGAGAATTCAAGCATTGGGGAAGAAACGCAAGAAATTTCAAACGAATGCATTATTCAACAAAAGATATTCATGAAAGAAAAATCATGTGGAAAGCCCTGCAATTCCTTAGAAAAGATTTGCCTTCTGATTCAGACACTTTTCCAAACATAAGTTTTATTTCAGGATTTTTTGACTTTGTTGTGACGGGAGAAAAGGATAATATTAGATTCTTGGATTATAAAACTAATGAAGCATATCTAAAATTTATGACAAAGAGAAATCTTTAATAAGATAATCCTTTAATCCCCATTATGAAACACTTCATATATTTTTCAGCAAAGGCGGCTACGAGTGGGAAGGCCTTATCTCAAGGGAACTTGATGAAAGCAGGGAGGATGGATATTGCGATTCACTCACTTATTCAAGGAGTTTTTCTCTCGCATGATTTTAGGGAGGATGTTAAATTTCATTTTGTGTTTTATGGAATGCCTGATCCTCCAAAGCATATTGAGATACAGGTTGAAGAGGGAACTCCGATAAATAAAAAAGATGTTAGTAAGTTGATTCAAAAGATATTGTATAAATATAAAGAAGGGAAAAAGGTTGAGGTTTTTCCAGGATGTTTTGTTGAGAAAAAGAGTTTGTTGAAGGTTGTTGAAGAGTTAAGCGAGAAAGGAGACATATTCATACTTGATAAAAAAGGTGAAGATATAAGAAAAGCGGACATCAAAGATGATTGTGTTTTTATTCTCGGAGATCAAGAAGGTTTGCCTAAGAAAGAGTTGAAGAGATTAAAGAAAATCGCAACGCTGGTTTCTGTTGGTCCTAAAACATATTTTGCGTCGCAGACTATTGCAATTGTAAATAATGAATTGGATAGAAGAGATATATAGGTTGGAGGATAATAATTCTTAAAAATGAAAGAGGATAATCAAAACCATGCAAGGATATAGTGTGACTCTTTATTTTGATGCGGCTACTTTAATCTCTGAAAAAAGAAGTATGGATTTTTATAAATTCCTTACGGAGAGAGGGGCCCTATTGAGTTGTGAACAAGTAAAAGGTAACAATAAGGCTGCAAGAATTAAAATAAACACTCCTCAAGGAAGCAATACTTATTATACAATCCCTCAACAATCTGAAGATAAATGGTCTAAATTAGAAACAGCATTAGAAAAAATTAAAGAATTCCAAAGTGCCCATAGAAAAAATTCTGATTAGTCTCGCTTCGCTCGAGATTAATAAATAGTAGTTAATTAAATAGCTTCGCATAATCGTTTGAGTAACTTAGCCTGTTTTTTGTTAACTATTATATATCCATTTGCGACGCTAGGAGCAAGTATCTTTTAATCAAATAAAACTATAAAAAGTCATTTGGATAACATTTATCATGAAGAAATCAGTTAGATTATATGTTGATGGAACTGTTCAAGGAGTTTTCTTTAGAGCGTTTGTTAAGGAGAATGCAGAGAGATTTAATGTTAAGGGGTTTGTGAGGAATCTTGAGGATGGTAGGATAGAGGTTTTTTTAG
The DNA here is from genome assembly GCA_018221285.1 of Candidatus Pacearchaeota archaeon. Lineage (GTDB taxonomy): Archaea > Nanobdellota > Nanobdellia > Pacearchaeales > GW2011-AR1 > JAHKAF01. The sequence goes on along the minus strand of JAAOYJ010000003.1, from coordinate 240,768 downwards.
AAGGGCATGTTGAAGATGTTAAAAGGATGATTGAATTTTGTAAAAAAGGGCCGAAGCATTCTAAGATAAGAAAGGTTGATGTTAAGAATGAACGGTTTCAGGATTTTAAGGTGTTTAAGGTTATGCATATTTAAGATATATTTTAGAGAATAATAATTAATTTAAACTAGAAATTTTATTTATTAGTATGTTTAGAGTTGCTACATTATTAGAAAAGAAAGGAGATCCTCCTTCTTTAGATGTATGTATTGAAAAACAAGGATTCGAAAGCAAAAGTGATGTAAAGACCAATATTGGAAATGGCACTGGTCAGACTGTTAGAGGGAAGATTTGTTTTTATGATGAAAGAGACTCCAAAGAAATTACTTTTGATTTTGCAGAGACTTTTCTAGCTTGCAAAAGATTAGGGGAAAGCCATGATGAAATATATAATTTTGTAAGGTATGGGGAACATATAACAATTATTCCTTCTGCTTTTGTAGAATATTTCTCAAAGAGAGTTAAACCCCAAGGTGACCATTAGGACCTTATAATATTAGAACATAAATTCTTATAAATATTCTAATTAGTTCTTCCATTATGGAACATATATTTTTGAGAGGACACCATTCAGAGGATTTTTGGGATTATGTATTCTATAAAGATAAGGGTAAAAGCCATATATCTATATTAAAAAATGCTATAAAAACGGCTAAATATTTTGAGTCTCTTAGGAAAAATATTTATAGATTTGAACGCCATACTAATGATATTTTTAGGAAATTATACAATAATGAAATTAAGAACATTACTCTAACAAGAGGGCTGGATATAATCTGCCTAGGACCTTATAATTCTCCTCCTGGAGAATGGTGTTCAGTTTATTCAAAAGGAAACTGTGAAGGTGAAGATCCAGAAGGTGTGGAACTTATTAAAGATGATTTGAGACAGATTGAAATTTTAGGTTATCAGGAAGACTCCACCGTTCCTGTATCAGATTTTGTTAGGAGGGTGAGAGAGATTCCAAAAGAGGTCTTAATCTATTTTAGTCCAAGCGAGCTAATAGGTAAAGAAGATCCTTATGAAAAACTCAGATTTAACTAATCAGTTCTAACGAATATATTTAAAGAAAATGGATTTATTTCTTCTATGATCTACACAAATTCAGATGGCGGAGCCCGTGGCAATCCTGGACCTGGTGCGATTGGAGTGATAGTTAGGAAAGAGGGCAAGATTATCAGAAGATACAGCAAGTTTATCGGGAGACAGGTTACAAATAATGTTGCAGAGTATGAGGCGTTGATAATGGCTCTGAAGTTGGCTGCAGAACACACTGATGATGAAGTTACTTGTGTTGTTGATTCTGAGTTAATTGTTAAACAGCTTCTTGGAGAGTATCGGGTTAGGAACCCAAACTTGCTTAAGTTGTTTCTAAAGGTTCAAAAGCTCCAAGAGAAATTCAAAAGGATAAAGTATCTTCATGCGAGCAGATGGGACAAATTCCAACAAGTAGCTGATGAATTAGTTAATGAAGAACTTGAGAAGAGAGGTTTTAGGAAGAAAGTTTATTTGAAGAGGAGATGAGTAAATATAAAAAGTTAGGAGATAAAGAAGTCTTATGAGATATAACAAATTAGTAAGAGATAGAATTCCTGAGATAATTAGGGCTAAAGGAAAAACCCCTTTGACACATATTGCTGATGAAGAAGAATATTGGATGAAGTTAAAGGAAAAACTTAGGGAAGAAGTTGGGGAGTTTCTTAATGAGGACGATAAAGAGGAACTTGCAGATATTTTAGAAGTTATTGATGCAATCTGTGAATTCAAGGGCTTTGATAAAGATAAACTAGAATCTATTAGAAAAAGGAAATCAGAAGAGCGAGGAGGATTCAAAGATAAAATAATTCTTGATGAAGTGAAAGAGTAAATATTTAAACATTCTTTGGTTTTTTCTATGATGGCGAAAGAAAAGTTTTTTTGGGCGGACCAGATTGCTGATAGGATAATCAAAGAAAAAGGAAATAAAAAAGAATATGTTTGTGCCTCAGGGATAACTCCTTCTGGAACAATTCATATTGGAAATTTTAGAGAAGTTATAACAACAGAATTAGTTGTAAGAGCGTTGCAAGATAAGGGTAAAAAGGTTAGATTCATTTATTCATGGGATGATTATGACAGATTTAGGAAAGTTCCAGTAGGAATTGATAAAAAATACGAGAAGTATCTTGGGATGCCTGTAAGCGAAGTTCCTTCTCCGTTCAAAAAAGGCGAGAGTTATGCGGAACACTTTGAGAAAGAATTTGAAAATTCTCTGAAGAAAGTTGGAGTTAAGCCAGAATTCATTAGGCAAAATGTTATGTTTAAGAAATGTAAGTATGCGTCATTGATAAAAGTAGCTATTGAAAAAAGAAAAGAGATAATGAAGATTCTTAATAAACATCGAAAAGAGCCTTTGAAAAAGGATTGGATGCCTGTTACTGTTTATTGTGAAAAGTGTGGAAAGGATTTTACAAAGATTATTAGTGCAAAAGGATATTTTATAGAATATGAATGTAAATGTGGATTTAAAGATAAAATAGATTATCGTAAGAAAGGGTTTGTCAAGGTTCTTTGGAGGGTTGACTGGCCAATGAGGTGGAAATATGAGAAGGTTGATTTTGAGCCTGGAGGAGCAGACCATAGTGCAGCAGGAGGAAGCTTTGAGACAGGTAAAGAAATTGTTAAGAAAGTCTTTAATTATGGGGTCCCTTTATACTACATATATTTATGGATAAGGTTAAAGGGTGGAAAGGATTTCTCAAGTTCTCAAGGAAATGCTTTAAATCTCGACGAGGTAGAAGAAGTTTATGAACCGGAGGTGATAAGATATCTTTTTGTGGGAACAAGACCAAGTAAAGAATTCAACATAAGTTTCGATAATGATATAATCAAGATTTATGAAGATTATGACGCACTTGAAAAAAAATATTATGGTGGAGAGGCCAATCCTCAAGAGAAAAGAATTTATGAATTGTCTCAGGTGAAAAAGCCTGCTAAGAAGAAGCCTGAAAAAATGGGATTTAGGCATTTGATTACTTCTGTTCAGTTGAAGAAAGAAAAAGAGCTTAACAAGGAATCGCAGGTTAGGGCGAAAAAGGTTGCGAACTGGATAGAGAAATATGCTGGAGAGGATATGAAGTTTGAAGTTAAGACAAAAGTTTCTGCAAGATTGGAAGGTAGGGAGAAAGAAGCTATGAAAGAGTTAAAGAAGAGTTTGGAAAACAAAGACTTCAGCGAGGAAGAATTGTTCAATGAATTTTATAGGATATGTGAAAAGCTTGGGATGAAAAATAAAGAATTCTTCGACGCTGCGTATAAGGTTCTTATTGGAAAGAGTAGAGGTCCTAGATTAGCTAGTTTGATTTTAATGATTGGTAAAGGTAAATTAATTAAATTGTTGGGGCAGGTTAAATAGGATGTCAAACGTACACCAATTAAGTGATTATAGAAAAAAGGACCAAGATAAAATTTCTTCTAGAGGTAAAAAGATGCTAGCAGGAGAGGCCCTATCAAAATACCATATATTTTATCATATAGTATTAAGACAATTGGGAAAAGAAGGATACAAAGGGAAATTTAACGAAAATGAAATTGGGGAAAAAACGTTCTTTGAATTATTAACCCTACAACAGAAAAAAGATCTTGAAGAAATTGTTGAAAGGTTGGGACCAATTTTAAAAAATGTTATAGATAGGTTAAAATAATGGCACTGATAATTAAATCAAACATAAAGAAGGTTGTGAAGGAATTTGATAAGGAAGGTGAAGTCACAAGTGTTGCAGAAGAAGTTGGAATGGCTCTTGAGAAAAAAGTTGAGGATATTTTGAAGGATGCTATTGAAAGGGCGAGGGCGAATAAACGAAGGACGTTGCAGGCGAGGGACATATAGTTTATTTGCATAGACATCGATTAAAATCGACATAAAGCCAAACAATCGGCGGACGTTACAGGCGAGAGATATTTGATTAAAAACTTAGAAAAGATTATAAACTTAAATTAATTTTATAGAGGATGAGTAAAACATCTGCAAAGACCAAGGAGTTTAAGAAAGGGTATGAAAAAGGTATGCAGTTGCGAGATGGTGGTGATTCTCAAAGACATCTTTTACGCTCTGACAGAGATGACACTGAATTGCTAAGAGAATCTAAAAAAATTATAGGTAATAAAGAATATTCCCAAAATTCATCTCCAGAAGATAAAGGGTATGCATTAGGTATCGCAAGAGGATTAATAACAACTAAAAAAGGTAGGGCACAACATGTCCATCATTATGCCTTAAAAGGAGCCCAAATCTATGAACAATTAGGGATGGGAGGAAACCCATCTGTAAAAAGAGGATTACAAAAAGCCTCAAAAAAAGATATCCAAGAACTTGGACAGGACGATGCAAATCGTTATGGAGAAGGAAGGAGAGTGGAAGATTTTCTTGAAAGAAATCCCTCTCAAAAAGGAATTGAAGATAGAGTTATCCCTGTACTTGCAAGTTTAGGATTAATTGTAAGCATATTTTTTTTATCACCTAACATAACTGGAAATGCCGTCGAGGATATGGCTCAGAATACTTCTGACTGGATTGGAGGAATTTTATTTGTTCTCGGATTAATTGGATTTTACTTTTGGAAAAAGTATTAAAATAGAAAGTAGCCTCGTTTTGTTCAGAAGAGATAATTGCTACGAAATCGACGCTGTCAGATTTCTCCGTTAGAAAATTATTATCGTCTTAGCAAATTTCTAAGCGAGGTTCCTTGATGAAATCTTGAACCGAGCAACTCATAAGCGAACGAAGTAAGCCAATAAATTAATATACTTCTGTGAATAATTTGGTATATGAAGAGGATAAAAAAAGAGCGTAAAAAGAAAATCATGGAGAAGATTAGAAAGGCTGGAAGCGAGAAGTATGAAACTTCATGGGATGAAAAAGGGGTTCCGAAATCTAAGAAAAAGTCTGAGATAAAAAAGGGGCGGACGTCGAGGGCGCGTGGGGCAAGGTTTGAATTAAAAGTTAGAGCTGAGCTTGAAGCCCAAGGATGGATTATGGACAAATGGACTAATAATGTTGATCTAGATGAGGGTAAAATTGTTAAGGCGAAAAGGAAATATAATCCCTTCAAGAAGATGTTAATTGTTGGAACAGGGTTTCCAGATTTTATTTCGTTTAAGAAAAAGGGCAAAAAAGGTCACGAAGTAATTGGTGTTGAAGTTAAGATTAATGGCATTCTTTCAAAAATAGAAAAAGAAAAATGTGCTTGGTACTTGAATAAAGGTATATTCTCTAAGATCTTGATTGCTAAAGCTGTGAAAGAAGGTAGAAAGATAAACGTGGAATATGTTGATTTTAGAGAGAGGTATGTTAAGTTGTTTAAGAAATAGATTCGCTATGCTCATGGTTGATGGCTTCATATCAGCGTCCCGCATGATGTTCCACTAAAAGAGGTTGTTAATGAAATAACTTCGTATCATACATTGAGCTTAGAGTTATTTTTGTTAGTAGTTTACATCAATCTCGCGGAAGCGAGCAATTTAATCTAGAAATTCATCACAATAAAACTTAAAACAAATTCTTCACTTAGGATTATATGAAAAGAATACTATTACCACTTCTCTTAATTATCTTAATCTCAAACATCTCAGCGATAAGAATAAATGAGTTTGAGTCGAATCCGGAGGGGCCTGATACAGGTAATGAATGGGTTGAATTGTATGATCGGGGAGATATTGATTTGGAGGGTTATAAGTTGGTGAACAACGACGGAGATGAGATTGTGTTGAGTGGAAGTTTTTCAAAATATTATGTTTATACTTTTGACAAGCAGTGGTTAGATAATAAAGACGAGGGAATTTTTCTGTATAAAGATGGCGAGCTTGTGGATGAAACTGATGTGGTTGATGATGGTGCGAATGATGATTTTGCTTGGAGTTATTGTAGTAAAGATTGGGAATTTGTCGAGGAGACAAAAGATGGGAAAAATGATTGTAAGAAAGAGGAAGATCAAGACGAGAGTGATTCAGAGATTCAATTGACAAATAATGTGGTTCAGGAAACTCCAACTGCTCAGCCAGAGCCTCAAGTTATATCGCTTGGTGCAAAAGATATAAAAAGCGAAAAGGACAAGAAAAACTTAGACAAAAGCGATTATGCTCTTTACGGATTTATCGGATTTTGTATTTTGCTGATTGTTTTGTTTATTATAAAAAGCACATATAACAAAAATGAGTTTGAGTGAACAAGAAACAAAAGGAATTCGGGCAGTTATGATACTTGAAGTTTTAGGCAAGCCTCCGAAGCATCTTAATGAAACTCTTGAAAATTTGATTAAACAAATTGACGAGGAGAAGCATGTTGAGGTCAAAAGAAAGAGGATTAGTGAGGCAAAGAAGTTAGAAGATTCTACGAAGAACTTGAAGAATTTTGACAAAGATCAAATGACTTCTATTAAAGGGTTTTATACTAATTTCGCAGAGGTGGAGGTGGAGGTTGAAGATATTTTGAATCTTGTTATATTAATGTTCAAATATATGCCAGCACATATTGAAATAGTTTCTCCTGAATTAATTGCATTGACAAACAATGGATGGGGAGATATTATGAATGAACTTGTTCGAAGGCTTCATGGATACGATGAAATCGCGAGAGTTCTACAAGTAGAAAGAACAATGTTAGAGAACAAGTTGAAGGAAGTTATGGGAGAGGAAGAGTTTGAGAAGATGAAGGGGAAATAGATTCTGGAAGATAAAAATAATTAAATACTAATTGTTATTAATTAATATATGAAAAGTAAAGGTCTTTTGAAACAAATTGGATGTAATGTTTTGAATCATATTAAAGAGAAGGCAGAGATAGCAAATAATAAAGTATTAGAATATAAACTTTCTACAATGGTGTCTGGGATGTGTAGATTTTCTAGTGGAACCTTTCAGGCAAGGTCTAGAGTAACTTTTAAAGATAAAATTTATCTAGAGTTGAAATCTATTATCACTCCATCATATTCTGAATGTTAATAATCACTTCTTCTTTCTCTTAAATAAACTGATATCCCCTTTGGCTCCTTTGTATTTGAACTTGAAGAACCATGCTAAGAATCCTAAAACTATTATGACTATTGCCCAACCAATTATTTTTCCGCTTGTGTCGCTTCCGATTTCCTGGCATTCTGTTAAACAGCATTTATCGTCTTTTGCGTTAATCTCGTCGCTGTCGCATTTTTGATCATGAGTGCAAATCGTTCCTCCGACTTCTAAGCAGGTTTTAGCACCCGGCTCTTCAGTATAACTTTCTAAAATATCAAAAGAAACCCCTATGTAAGCATATACATCCTGTTCTCCCTCATAAGATTCCTTTGCTTTAATCTGCCCCTCAACAAGATCTAGATCATAGTCTCCAGATTGAAAATATAATTCTATCTTCTCCTGCTCGTCCTCTTTCAAGTCTTCTATCTCTGTTGTTAATAATGTCATATAAGGTTCAAGAGATTCAGAAATTGAAAGTGTAATGTTTTCTAAATCGTCTTCTCCTTCATTAATTAGGTAAACTATTTTCGTAAGATTTGAATTTGTGGACATTGTGAATTCCAACTCTGGCATGTCAAAATCAAATTTTCTTTTCTTATCTTTTTTAGATGACTCGTTTAGAAAAACATAAACAGGGATTTCGTATTCTGTATTTTCTGACGAGAGAGTGATAGTTTTCAAGACAGGATTTTCTATATCTTCTAATTTGAATTTTATTTTTTCTATTTCTCCTGACTTGAGTGTTACTGAAGCGTCTCCTTGCACAACTTTAGTTTCTCCACTTTCTTCTTCGAGAAGAGAGGCAAAAAAACCAGTCTCACTATTTCCTTCATCAATCTCAAGAGGAGATGTTAAAATTTGTATTGTTAGTTTAGAATCTTGCAGGTTTTGTACCTCAAGCGAGAAATCTTTATCTGTTATGACAACCCCAGGGTCTACTGAGAAATCTGCCAGATTATTTGAGATTGAGAAGTTTTGTACTAAATCGTCCTCGCTGATTAGGCTTCCAACATAATACTTCGCATCCTCAATAACTAATGAATAATTAGCTTCGTTCTCTGGAAGTTGTGCATAAATGTAAAACTCATCGTTTATCTTCAGGATAGAAGGATCTATAGGAACTCTTACATGCCCTCTATAAAATTTAGTTGTTCCTTTGAAAGGTGGTTTTTGGAAGTTCCCTGAAATTTTTGTAATCAATGTCTCTCCCTTGCTAAAGTTTGATTTCATGTCGAATTCAACTGCTGATGCTAAAGGTAGTAGAAGTAAGAGAAACATAATTGTTATCTTTAATTTCATATAGGAATAAAAGAAAAAGGGTTAATAAATTTAATGAAAAGTTATTTAAATAAGAATTCCATATTTAAGATATGGCTGTGAAAAAAGTGGTGAGTACCCCGAAGGATATAAAGAAAAAAGCCGTGGCTGTGAAAAAGGTTGCTGTGGTTAAAAAAGTTGCAGTGAAGAAGGCTTTGCCTGTTGTGAAGAAAGTTGTTGTAAAGGCGGCTCCTGTTGCTACTACTGGTGTGATTGAAAGGGTTACTTCTGGGATAACAGATTTAGATGAAGTTATGGAAGGGGGTTTTGAAAAGAAGAGTGCGGTGTTGGTGAGTGGGGGCGGAGGTTCTGGGAAGACTATTTTTGGAATGCAATTTTTAATGGAAGGGATTACAAAATTTAATGAGACTGGTGTGTATATTTCTTTTGAAGAAAACAAAGCAAAATTCTATAAACATATGTTGAGGTTTGGTTGGGACCTTACCAAATTAGAGTCAGAAGGGAGATTTGTTTTTATCGAATATGATCCAGAAGAGATGGTTGAAATAGTTGAGAGTGGTGGTGGAGCAATTGGGCAAGAATTAATTCAAGTAAATGGTAAAAGAATTGTAATCGATTCTCTTTCTGCTTATACAGTTTTATTTGATCGTGAAGCTGACCAAAGAAGGAAGTTAGTTGATCTTTTCACGATGATTGAAAGTTGGGATGCTACGACAGTTGTTATTGCAGAGGAAAATCCTTCGATAGAACACTTTAAATCTTCGATAATGGGTTTTATGGCTGATGCAATTATCTATTTATACAATGTTATTAGGGAAAACGTTATGATTCGGGCGATACAAATTGCTAAGATGAGGGGAACAAAGCACACCCAAAAGATATTCCCAATAATGATCGGGGAAACAGGGATAAAGGCTTATCCTACTCAAGACATCTTTGAATATAATTTTGATAAAAAATAATGTTATTTCAATTTAATCTGAATTGATTTATCGACAAACGCTCCAACAGCCTTGATTATATTTTCTGTCACATTGCTTCTCAGTGCGAAATAAATTCCTTTTGTCTTGGCGCTCCTCATTTTCTTAACAATATCTATAACAAACTTTTTTGTTCTCGAAGGATTGTTGTAGATCATAAGATTAGTCACAGAATCAAATACGAGATAAGTATACCCTTCTTTTAACAGGTCGCCTATTACAATGGAAAGTTCTGTTAATGCCGACGCAGAACTTAGGTGGTAGCATCTTGCCCCTTTTTGATCTTTAACTTTCCCTGAAGCCACATCAATAAAATGCATCTTCTCTGTATTGATGCCATTTTTTTTAAGTTTGGTATCAATTGATGGAAAAGATACAGCCAGAGATACGTAGATAGCTTTTTGACCTGAAAAATTCTTTAAGATCCCCATGCTTCCTTTTTTGTAATCGGCATCACTAAACGATAATAAGATTACGTTATTTTTAAGGAGCTCTTTTCTTATATTCATTCTTTACCTCTTTATATGCTCAGAAATAGTTTATGACCTATTTAAAATTTTTGAATTGCTCGCTAACGCTCGAGATAAAGAAGGTTTGTTAATGGGAAACTTATTTGTATTGTTTGTCGTCATAACTCTTTTTTGGTTTTTTGCTAGCAAGATGTAGCTTCCTTTGATGCTCAACTGTTTTTGTTAAATTAGGATCCACTATTTTATGGATTAGATGGACCAGTCCCATTGAAGAAACTCCTCGTGCTCTTAGTTTTCTCCTTCTATAAAATATCTCTTGTTTTTCTCTACTAAATCCTAACATATTATAATGTAGAACCTAATCTTTATATTAATTTCTGTGATGAAGTTACTTACCCATATCCTTCAACTTCTTTAGAACATCGTCGATTTCTCCTGCTTCTTTTTTTGGAGGAGAGGGTTTTCTTGGAACATGGCCTTGTGAGGGAGGTATAACTCTTCTTGGAACAGGCCTTCTCATAGGAATTCTTGAAGAGGGCATTGGAGGTCTTTGGCCAGGCCTTCCTTTTTCTCCTGGTTTTGGTTTTCCAAACATTGACTTTAATCTAAGCCAGTAAGGCCTTAACCTATCTCTAAAAATAATTCCTAAGATAAGCAAAATAATTAAAATCAATAATAACCAAACCCACCAATAACTGGGTTCAGGAGTTGTTTGTTCAATACAACAGACATCGCTTAAAGAAGTGCATTCGTCGCTTGATTCTGATTCCTCATCAAAACAAGAATTTCTACAGATTCCACCGTAAGCTGCACAATCTGACTGATCAACTATCTCTCTACAATAACCAAGACAACATTCAGATGTATCTCCAGCTTCGGAAGTTGATATGCTACATTCATCGCCTATGCCGCAAATTTCTCCTCCTTGCTCTTCACAACTATCGCCAGAAGGAATGTCGCAACATTTCTGAACCCCTGCGCAACTATATCCTGAAAGAATTTCTCCCTCGCAACTAAATTGGGACATACAATAATAACCTTCCTCTTCACAATCATCATCTGTCACACTTGCTTGGCTTGCTCCTCTTGACTCACCAGGCCAGATAGAATGTAAGAGGAATGCTGTCTCTTTAATAGTCCCCCAGCATCCGTCACTTCCCTGAACTTCTAGAAGCCAATCCATTGAATTTGATTTTTCCTGAGGAGCATCATCTTGAAAAGGGTATAAAGCTAAGGCAGTATCATAAAATTTATGTGTATCTGCTTCCCAAAATTGGTTGCTCTCCTGTCTTTGTAAAAGATCCACACGGAAAGGAGTAAGTCCTGTTAGAGAATATAAAAAAGATTCTGGAAGGAATTTTTGGTTCTCATCAGCCATTGTGACTAAGTAAGGAATGTAAGCGGATGAGTCATAACCAAGATAATTCAAAACTAATGTAGCCCATAGGCTTCCTTCATAGCTACATGTGCCTCCCTCTCCAAAGCAGACAGAGAAAACTTTTTCAGTTGTTGTTCCTTCGGCTGAGGCCTCATGAGGATCGCTTGAGACATAATAAGTAGGGGATGTGCTCTTCTTGAATAATAATGAAGAAGTGAATGAGCTGTCGTGACACTGAATTTCGAATTCCTCTCCAAAACAATTAGAAGAAATTCTTAGCCACCAATTCTTTTCTAAACTTAAACATGCTCCTGCTCCAGAGTTTATTTTTTTATCTTTGTCTATACTTATCTGATGAGATTCACTTCGATATTTTATTGTACAGGTTGTTGCTTGAGAACTATCGATTTGCAAAAGCCAGACCAGATTAGAAGGGGTTTGATTACGAGAGATTAACCACTCTTCTGCTTCGTTTGTATTGGTCCCTGCTTTATCAAGAGCTAAAATTGCCTGGGCAGTTTCTTTTACTTTACAACCTCCTTTTGGCCAGCACTCATCATTACTCATCTCGTCAAGAACTTCGCTTTTACATTTCTTAATTGCTAGCAAAGTAAAAATATTGTCCTCCAACGACGTCGAGCATTCATCTACTTTATCTTGAAGACAATCATATGCTTTCTCTACCTGAGTTTTACTTTCATCTTCATCATCAAGAACAATGTCCCCTGTATCATTGGTTTCATTAGCTGCTATTGTAAAAGAAGTTAGAAACAATACAAATACGAACATAATGCTAAATAATAGTAGTCCTCTTTTCATATAGGAATTAGTTAATTGTTGTTTTTAAAATTTGTTATGTTCAGGATTACAATTCTTAGCCACACTTTCCTTCTTTGTCTTCTTATTATCTTTCTTTTTCTTATCATTCTCTGCCCTCTTCACTTTCTTCTCCTCTTCCTTCTTCTTTCTATTCTCAACAAAATTCTTCCTTACTACATAATTAACAGGGTTCTTGATTATTTTACAGAAATCGTTGGGAGTGCAGACTGCAAAGCCTTGGTAGAACTCCTTGCAGTTCGGAGGCATTATTGGTTTTCTTCGATAGCTCCAAATAAGCTGTGACTTTATGTAACCCTCTTTTAAGGGAACTGGGTTTTTTTTATTCCAGTCGTAAATTCTTTTTTCTAATTCCTCTTTTTCCATTCCTACAGAACGGAATAAATTTAACAATGCGAACACTGCCCTCTTTTTACCGTCGCTGATTCCTTTCAAAATGTTTCTTGTGCAGGGTGGAAAGTTTTCCTCTGACAGGTTTTCAAGTTTGATTGGTTTGTAATCTGCAAACTTTCCTGTAGCTTTTTCAGTTGATTTTCCTACTCTAAGTTCTTCATCCTTATGCCAATCAAGTGCTTGTATCAAAAGTTCAGAGGCTTCACCTTCTTCTACATCTGGCATAAAATTTCTTACTTCGACTTTCATTGGGTCTGCGTCTGCTGGTTGAAAATTATCTATTTCGTTTTCGTAAATTACTGTACTTGATAGCGCTGTTTTTTCATGAAGAGAATATGGCATTCTGAATAAGTGTCGGGGAGAAACAAGAAGGATATCCAAACCCATTAGTTCGAAAAGGTCTTCCTCGATAACTTCTGCAAAGTTGCCTTTTCTTTTTCTTGTATCTGAAGCATCTGAAGTTGAATTGCACTTTAAACATTCTGTAATCACGTTTCTGCCTCTTTCTTCTAATTCTCTTTTACAAGTAGGGCATGGATATTTTTTATGGTCGGATTCGTTTAATCTTCGAATTTCAGATATCTTACAAGATTGGCAAGATAAATCAACTCTGGTATAACTTTCTGAAATCTCATTGCATTCTAAGCACCGAATTCCTTTCTTTATTTTAACGTCTTTGAATTGTTGATAGAAGTCTTCTGGCAATTTTTTTCTGAGGTTTTTTTCTGCTTCAAATCTGATGTATCCGACAACCTCTCTCGGAAGTGCTGGAAATAAATCTTTTGTGTTGGTTCCTCCAACCTCTTTTGGAAAGGATTTCCATGGAACAATGATATGCCAACCTTTTGAGCCAGAGAATTTAATCCCAAAATTTTTAACATTGTGGTCCTCTAAAACCTCGATTATTGACTTGGCTGCTAATTTGCTATAATCAAACCATTTGCAATCTATATCTATTAATAGGTCCCACCCGATTCTTAACTCGTTTGCTTGTTCCTCGGACATTCCTGTAACAATATCCAAAGGGTTTTCCCAGAGTTCTTCAGAACAATGAAAGGATGTCGTGCCTTTTTGCACCATTGCCATTACATCTCCAAGATATTCAAAAGAATCAGGGCGTTTTCCAAATCCATCAAAATACTGGGAAGAAATCTCTCGATTTTTTGAGAACTCAAACATTGCCTTTTGCACTTCAGGACGCGAATAATACAAATGAGTCATATTCCTCACACGCTGTTCTTTGAAGGATATTGGTTTTGGTGATTCCATAATAGAAATATGTTGAAGAAGTTTATATTGTTTGTTGTGGATATTGACCCACTTCGTTCGTAGATGGGTGGCTCAAAACTGACTTTGCCAAGTTTTTCGCTGAAAAAATCTGTTAAGATAATAGTAACTTTTTAGCGAAGAAATCTGGTAGAACCGATTTCGGAGCAACTTAATTACGAGCGATAGCGAGACTATTTCCTTCTTACACTAATCTCTCATTCAATATTAACCAATATTTTATAAAATCCTTTTTCTTAACTTAATTATGAAAAGGAGGGGTATGTCTGCGATCATAACATCTGTTATTATAATTGATATCGCGATTGTTGCTGTCGGAGTTGTATGGTATACTGTAAGCACTGTGGTAGAAACGCAGAGTGCAGAGGTTGAAACGGCTTCTTCACAGTTTTCACAATCTTGTACGTCGATGGGGTATTCTAAAATAATTCCAGACAAAATTTGTGATGGTTCTGTGAGTTATATGGGAGGGGAAAAGTGTTGTCAAGGAGAATTGTATGAGGATTTCACTGCCTATTCCGAAACAGACCCAAATGGCAAGGTTTCTGTTTCGGCTGATACTATCACTCTGACAGATGGAGATCAAGACGAAGTTTATTATGTGACCAAAGATTTTGGAACAAATTATTTTGGAGACTTCACACATTGGGTAGATATTAACATTACAGCTTCGGAGAATACCGATTGCAGGACGATAGTATGGGGAATGAGTAATTATGGCAGTAATATAGTAGATGCCATAATTTCACTTAGTGGGGGTATTGTATTAAATGTTCAGGGTAGAGTAGCAGCAGATACAGAATATAATTTTTTAGTCGCTTATGGCATTGACGATTCGTGGGAAGATGTAGCTGAATCTGTAAATATTGGAATTTCAACACCAGCATACCTATCAATTAAAAGAGACAATATTACTGTGACAGTCGAGATATATTCTACACCTCTATTAAGAATATCAGGTGGCGCAGGAGATGATATTGATACGATAACTATAGAGGCATCCAGTACAAAGTTTAGCCATCTCCACGGAATCAACACAGGAAGGTTAGGCGCTGGTGCTTCAGATAGAAATATGTCAGGTACGATTTCAAACTTAGCTCTAAAATAATAAATATATAGTAATAATTTTAATGGAATATAAATCCCATTACTTATACCCCACCACAGTAATATTTAAAACAGCAGAGGTATTTTTGTTGAGATGTTGGTGAAATTAGATAATCCTGTTTTGTTGGCGAAGAGCGTAGATGTTATTGCAGAGTTGGTGACAGATGTTCGGATTAAGGTGAATGAGTTTGGGATGAGTATTACAGCGAGGGATCCGGCGAATGTTTCAATGGTTGGGTTCAAGCTTCCGAAGAGTGCTTTCTCGCAGTTCGAGGCTGACAGTGAGGTGTTGGGAGTTAACCTTGATGATTTTAAAAGAATTCTAAAGAGGGCAGGAGTTGGAAGTTCGTTGATTTTAGAGAGCAAAGATAATTTATTGAAGATTCAGATTCAGGATAGGATAAGAAGGAACTTTAGTTTGAATCTTATTGATATAGATACAGAGGATAAGGAGATGCCTGAGTTGGAGTTTAGTTCGCATGTTAAGTTGAGCTCTGTTGACTTGATTGCTTCGATAGAGGATTGTATTGTTGTTGCTGATGCGTGTTCGTTTATTATTGAGGGGGGTAAATTCGTGATTGAGGCAAAGGGTTTGAATTCTGCGCGGTCTGAGTTTTCAGGAGACGAGGCACAAATACAGGCAGAGACATGCAAGTCAAGATATAGTTTGGAGTATTTGCAGAAGTTTATCAAAGGTTCTAAGCTAACAGAAAAAACAGTTTTGCATTTTGCTAACGACCATCCGCTTAAGATGGATTGTAAAACAGATCATATGGAAATTTCATTTATCCTTGCACCGAGGGTTGAGACTGAGGATTAGAATGGAACCGAATCTTGTTAATGTATTAATTCTTAACGATAAAGGACACGCTCTTTCTTTCTTCAATAAAAAACCAGGCGCACAACATTATATTTTTCCAGGAGGAAAACCCGAAAATAATGAAATGTTGGAAGATGCTGCGATAAGAGAAGTGGGAGAAGAGATTGGGGTAAAAGTTAAATTAATAAAAGTTATTGGGGATTATCCTACCTTTGATAAAGTTGAAGGAGATTTTTTATGTAGAACTTATAGGGCAGAGATTGTTCGTGGAGTTCCGAGAATTGTGGAACCTAAAAAGGCAGACCAACTAGCTTATAGAAGTTATGAGGAATTGATTAAGCTCAATGATGAAGGTTTGCTGGCACCAAATCTTTCATTAATGCTTCCAGATTTAATTGGAGTAGTTGATTGATGAATTAAACCCCAACAAAATTTATAAGCGCTAATATACTAATTGTTTTATGAAAAAGGGGCAGGTTTCAGTTTTTATAATTGCAGGTATTGCAATCGTCGGAATAATTCTTATGTTTTTATTTTTTAAGATTGGTGTGATTCAAGATACTGGGCAGGGAAAAGACATTGAGCCGAATTCTTTTTTGAGTTCTTGTCTCGAGGATAAGATTAAGGAAACTACAGAGATACTTTCCTCGCAGGGAGGATCTATCGGAAACCCTTTGAATAAAACTTTTCAATTTTCTGACGAGAGAGCGCCATCGGATATTTCTTATCTTTGTTATACTCAAAACTATTATGAAACTTGTGTGAATCAGGAACCAGTATTAATTGGGCACTTGAAAAAGGAGATAAAAGACTATATTTCAGAAGATGTTAAGAATTGTTTTGATGAGCTGGTTTTTAGTTTAGAGAAGAAAGGGCATGTAGTTGATGCGATGTATAAAGGGTTTGATATTAAACTTATGCCAAAGAAGATTATTGTCGAGGGGTATAGTGAGCTTGTGTTGACAAAATCAGGAGAGACTACAAAGCAAGAGGATTTTAAGGTCAGTGTTACGAGCAAGTTTTATGACTTGGCTGTGGTTGTCCAAGAGATTACAAGTCAAGAAGCACGATTCTGTAATTTTGAAAATTTAGGCTTTATGTTATTTTATCTTCAATTCGATATAGATAAATTCAAGACAGGGGATTCAACTACAATTTATACTGTCGGAGACAGAGATAGTAAAGAGGAATTCAAATTTGCTATAAGAGGGTGTGTAATCCCTCCAGGAATATAAGATGGTTAAAATAAAGAAAAGAAAAATTGAATTGGTATTGTTATTAATAGTGTTGGTGCAGATTTTCCTACTGATTAATATTCCTACTGCAGATAGCTATATTATTAGTCAGAAAGATTACAAAAAGATTGGTTCAAAGATAATTGTTCAGAAGAGTAAATTAAAAGAACTCACCAAATTAGGGATTGGTTTATTGATTGGATCACTATCTATAAAACAAATTGGAGTTGTTTCTGCTAGAGACGGTGATCAGGAACCTTCACATTTTTGTTGTCCTGAAACAAATAATGGAGGACATTGTCAAGATTTAACTTATATATGGGATGAATTTACCAATCCTTCTTTAAATTATTTTAAAGAAAATTCTAATTGTGCTGAAGATTTAAAAGATGGTACTTGCATACAAAATAATTGTTGGAGCTGTTGCCCAGAGAATAATCAAGGAAATCTTTGTACAGATATTCCAACAGCCCATCCTGAACAATGTAATCTTACGGCAGCCCCACTATCTTCGGGAAGGTGCACAGAAGATTGTTTAAGTTGTTGCCCGAAGATAATCTCGGAGGATTATAGTGATAAAGATGATTTTTGTATAGATACTTCAAGATACCATAAAAATTGTGCGGACCCATTGGTTTTAGGAACTTGTGAGGAGAATAATTGTAAAGTGGTTGGATTAAATGAGCCTACAGTGAGCATTGGAGCAGAATGGGAAGTTGATGTTAGCGCGGCTTCAGATTTATCATGGAGTTGTTGTAGACAAACAATTGTTGGAGCAATATGTCAGAATATTGCCTCCACTGATACTCAAAGTTGTGCGGTTGATGTTATATCTACAAATTGTGAGAATGTTGCTGATTGTAAGAAAGGTTGCTGTGTCGACGAGGAAGAAGGTTTATGTACGACAAAAGCAACAATGGAAAAATGTGAACTAGACGGAGGGGTTTGGAAAGATGAAGAAAATTGCTTGGTTACAGAATGTCAAAAAGGTTGTTGTGTTTTAGGAAATGATGTATTGTTTGCAACAGAACAGAGATGTGCCCAGCTTTCTCCTCTTTATGGATTTGAAAAAGACTTTAGAGATTTAACATCTGAGGTTGATTGTTTGGTTCTTGCTGCGAGCCAGATTAAGAGTGCGTGTGTTATTGATGATGATTGTAAATTTTTAACAGAAAGCCAGTGCTTAAGTATGGGAGGACTATTTTCCCAAGGAAACATTTGTTCTAATCCTGCATTGAATACAAGTTGTGAGAGACAGGAATCAGTCGGGCTTGTCGATGGTAAGGATGAGTTATACTGGTTTGATAGTTGTGGTAATAGGGAAAATATTTATTCTTCTGATAGGGATGCATCATGGAATGAAGGTAAGCTTCTTTCTAAAGCAGAATGTTGTAACCCTGATGAGTCAAATGCAGATTCTTCAACTTGTGGGAATTGTGATTATTTCTTAGGGAGTAGAGGTGCTGAAAGTTCATTACTTAGTTCAAAGGTTGCTGATGGAAGTTTTGTTTGTGCAGATATGGCTTGTACTGATGAAGAGGGGGTGGAAAGAAAGAATGGGGAAAGTTGGTGTGTTTATGATTCTTATATTGGAGAGGGGAAGGATACTGCAGGAAGTCGGCACTGGAAGAGAATGTGTATTGATGGAGAGATTAAAGTAGAAGGTTGCGCAGATTATCGTGGAGGTATTTGTGTTCAATCTGAAATGAGTTCTGATGATGGAAGTGAGACATTTACCGCTGCAGCTTGTGTTGTGAACGAGGCAATGAGCTGTTTAGGTTATAATTCAGATGATGATATGGAAGATAAGTGCAGGGCAAACGAAGATTGTATGATTAAGAGTATTAAAATTGCAGCGCAGTTTCAATTTGATGTCTGTGTTGGAGAATACCCTCGAGGATTTGATTTGACAGGCGGAGGTAATTCTGAAAAAATATGTGGAATGGCAAGCCAGACATGTAGTGTTATGTATGAAAAAAATATTGTAGGAAGTTGGCGTTGTAAAAAGAATTGTGCTTGTGAAGGAGGGGGGTTTGCACCACAGATGAATGATTTATGTATCTCATTAGGAGATTGTGGAAGCTATGTTAATTATGTTGGGGAAGGAACAGATAATATCAAGGTAAGTGGAGCATCAAGTATTTCATGGAAAGATTATATTAATTATGTTAATACTGTATCAGGGCAGTTTGCAAAACCAAAAGATATGAGGGCATTTTTAGGTTCAATTGGAGGGACATCTACAAGTCTTACTCCTGATGAAGAGAGTGGTTTTGATAATGCAGTGGGAATGATTGGTACTGTTAGTGGGGGGCTTGGAACAATAGCGGGCTTTGCGGCAGGATATCTCCCTGGAGCCGTGACTGCTAAAGGTGCTGCAGCTGGAATGAGTTCTATGGGGACGTCTGCTTCAGTGTCAGCATTTGGATATGCATTTGCAGGGGCAGCAGTTGGAGCAATGGTGGGATCATATCTTGCGGAATCATTAGGAAGGTCTGGAGATGCTGCAACAGCTTTGACTGTGGCAGGGGCTGTTGCGGGGGCAGCAATAGGATATGCCAGTTATGCGGCAGGAGCATTAACTATCCCTGTAGTAGGGTGGATCGCACTAGCAATTATGGTCATCATATCAATCCTCGGATGGGGGGAAACAGAAATTAGAAGAGTTGAATTTATATGTATGCCTTGGCAAGCTCCGACAGGTGGAAGCGATTGTGATAAATGTAATGATGATCCTTTGAGAGTATGTTCCACATATAAATGTAGTTCTCTTGGACAAGCATGTAAATTATTAAACCCTAATACAGAAAATCCTACTTGTGAAAGCATACCCAATGACGGAAGACCTCCAGTAATTTCAGAGAGTGTAATTGAGGAAAGATATTCATTTGAAAATATCTCGAGCAAGAATGTTAAGATACTTTCTAAAGATAGGGAAGATAAATGTGTTCCAGAGTTTACCCAGGTAATATTTAGTTTAGAGACTGACGAATTTGCGCAGTGTAAGTTTGAACTTCAGAGAACGAATAATTATGGGGACATGACACAATATCCTCTTGAACAAACTATGTACACAACAAATCATTCTTTTGCATTCTCTATGCCTAGTTTAGGAAGTTTAGAGGTTTACAATGTTACAGGAGATCTCAAGGAGATGTTTGGGAATATGAACATGTATGTAAGATGCCAAGATTATCATGGGAATGCAAATGTCGACGAGTATGCAGTTAATTTCTGTATTAACTCTGGTCCTGACTTGACTGCTGCAAGAATCGTAAAATCTATTCCAAACGATGGTTCATATACAGCGTATGAAGTTTCAACATCTCCTTTGACTATTTATTTGAATGAGCCTGCAGAGTGCAAGTATGATGTTGACGGAAACAAAAGTTATGAAACAATGTCGAACAGCATGGAGTGTAAGACTGACTTGCTAGAAGTTGAGGCATTTGGTTGGCCTTGTAATACAACCTTGACAGGACTGGAAGGAGGAGATAACAAGTTCTATATTAAGTGTATGGATAAGCCCTGGGTGAATACAACAGAAGAGATAGAAAGATATGAAGCAAGGAATGTTAATGTAGAATCTTTTGTCTACACTTTGAAAGGTTCTGAAAGTGCGTTGCAGATTTCATCAATTATTCCTGAAGGAGAGATTGAACAAGGATTTGAGCCTATTTCTATTGACCTAAAAGTTAAAACTTCTGGAGGGAGTGAAAACGGAAAAGCAAAATGTAGCTATAGTTTTACAGAAGACGGGGAGATGATCCAGTTCTTTAACACTTTTTCAAATCTTCATGAACAAAACTTCAACACAATGATGAGGGGAGACCATTATATCGCTGTAGAGTGTGTTGATGAAGGGAATAATATTGCTCGAGGAGAGACTAACTTTAGTCTTGTGATTGATACTGCTCCTCCTGTTGCTACAAGGATTTCCAAAATGGGAGATTCGTTAATCTTAAGCACGGATGAGGAAGCAGAGTGTTATTATAGTTTGAACCATTGTTACTTTGATATTGATAATTTTCCTCCCATGGCTAGTATGCTTTCATCAACACACACTATACAATGGTCTCTTGGAGAAACTTATTATATCAAATGTAGAGATATTTGGAGGAACACTAACCCGACTTGTGCAATGATTGTTTCACCGAGTTTCTTTGAGTGAGATAAATAATCAAAATACTTATAAGTTAGATATTATTATATGTATAAATTAAAAGAGAAAATAATATGAAAAGATATTTTATTTTTGTGGGAGTTGTTTTGGGAGTGTTAATGCTCTCTCTTGTTTCTGCAGGATTATTTACAGGAAATGTAATATGGGATTGGAAGTGGTGTTCTCAAAGCACTCCGTGTCCTTCTGGAGAAGGGGATTGCGACAAGCCTTCTGATTGTCTGACTGGATATTGTTCTAAGAATGTTGGTGTGAAATATAAGAAATCTAAGCATATGGATGTTTGCGAATGTCGTTCTGGAGAATCTTGGGATAATGTGATTTCGACATGTGTTGGTTCTTCTACAAGTAATGGAACAAGTGGAAGTACTGAAAACTCGTCTGGCACAGATAGTGGAAGCGGAGGAATGCCAATTAATGGTTCTATAGATTATCAAAGTATTTTGAATATGTTAAATCAATGCCATGTTAATTCGATGCTAACCTTAAAACAAACAGACCCAAACTTTGATGGGAATGTTCATTGTGGTTCTAGCTATACTTGTATAGGAAGTTTTTTCTCAGAAGTTCCAAATCCTACAAATGCATACTATGATTTAAGGAATTCTCTAAGAAGTTCATGTACTTCTAAATATGGGGGTCTTGGAGACGCTTATTATATGCAAACGATTTGTTGTTCGCCTCCTTCTAATTAACTTCTATGCTGTAAGATTTATAAATAAGAATATCTTAAAAGAAATATGAAAGGTGATACACGTGGGCAGGTGAGTATTTTTATTATTGTGGCAATAGCGATTGTTGCTGTAGGGGTTTTATTATTTATGTTTTATCCTGAGATCGGAAGTAACTTTGGGTTAGAGTCTAAAAATCCGTCTGAGTTTATACAAGATTGTATTAAGGATGAAGTTGAAAGCAATGTGAATAGATTGTCTCATCAGGGAGGGAGTCTTGAGCCAGAGCATTATTTTGTATATAATAGTGAAAAGCTTGAGTATTTATGTTATACAAATGAATATTATAAGACATGTGTTGTACAGCAGCCGATGTTGAAGAGGCATATTGAGAGAGAGGTTGAAGAAGCGATAGAAGAGACTGTTGACGAATGTTTTGTGGATTTGGAAGAAAGTTTCCAGAAAAAAGGCTATGAGGTGAATTTGAGAAGGGGGGCTTTTTCTGTTGAGTTACTGCCTAAAAGAATTGCAGTTAGCTTTGATGATTCACTGACTTTGACAAAAGAAACTTCTGAAAAGTTTGATTCAATTAGTGTGATGGTGAACAATAATCTTTATGAATTAGTTAGTATAGCTAATAGTATAATTAGTTGGGAGACTAGCTATGGCGACGCCGAGACAACAACTTACATGAACTACTATCATGATTTAGGAGTTCAGAAGAAATTGCAGTCAGACGGAACAACAGTTTATGTTTTGACTGATTTGAATAATGGAAATAAATTTCAGTTCGCGTCGAGGAGTGTTGCATGGCCTCCTGGTTATGGAGTGGAGAGTGTATTAGGATGATAAGTGAGAGGTATTTACAAATGAAAAAAGTAAAAGATTTTTTTGCTACAACAGAAGAAGTTATTGGGGCAAGACGGAGATTAGAATTATTGCTCAAAAAAGTAGGATTACCAAAAATTCCAGATAACACAATAGCAGATCCGAGAGATAAAGATATTCTACTAATAGATTCTTGGGAATATTTCATCCCAGGAAAGAGATGGGCTTGTTCTGTAAAAGATTACTTTTTTCAAAGAAAGACAGAATTATTGAGGTATGATTTTTTAAAATGAAAAAAATATTAATAACAATAATCTTGGGAATCTTTTTAGTTAGTATGATTTCTGCGGTGGGAGAAGCTTCCTATTGTTGTGAGAGGACAAATGATGGGGCGTGGTGTCAGAATTCTCCTGAAGATAGTTGTGATGATAGTTATAAAACAGCGCCGACGTCCTGTGAGGCGACTGCTTATTGTAGGTTAGGAACATGTATTGATAGTGTTGAGGGAACCTGCATGGATAATACTCCTGGAAAGATTTGCGAGGCTGAAGAAGGGGTTTGGAAGGAGGGGGATACAGATGATTTAGAACAATGTCAATTAGGGTGTTGTTTAATTGGAGACCAGGCAGCTTTTGTGACTCAAACTAGTTGTAAGAGATTGTCTGCTAAGTATGGTTTAGAAACAAATTATAGGACAGATATAGGAAGTGAAATCGTATGTATTGCCAGTGCGACTTCAGACATAAAGGGCGCATGTGTTTTTGAAAAGGAATATGAAATAACTTGTTCTTTTATTACAAAGAACGAATGTGATAAACTGAATGTCGAGGGTTCAGAGACAACATTTTATTTGGATACTTTATGTTCGGCTGAATCCCTTGAAACAAACTGTGGATCTAGTAAACAAACAACCTGTGTCGACGGAAGAGACGAAGTTTATTTTTTAGACACTTGCGGAAACTTGGCAAATATTTATGATGCTTCAAAAGTTGACAGTGATGGGCATGCTACAGATCAAAATTATTGGGCAGAAATAAAAACAAAGGGTGAGAGCTGTAATTCAGGTGAGTCGAATGCAGACTCTGCAACCTGTGGAAGTTGTGATTATTTCTTAGGAAGCACTTGTAGAGATTATGATAGAACAGAGGATAATAGAAGGCCGAGTTTTGGAGATTATATTTGTAGAGATTTAAGTTGTACTTATGAGGGGAAGAGGTACAGTCACGGAGAGACATGGTGTGCAGAAGCTGCAGGAACCAGTGAGATTATTTTTGATAAAGATGAGGAAGCAGATCCTCTAAAAGAAAACCTAGCTGGGAGCAGATATTCAAGGCTTGTATGTTATAACGGTGAAGTAAATGTTGAGCCTTGTGCTGACTTCAGACAAGAGGTTTGTATTGCTTCAGAGATTGAAGGGTTTAGTACAGCTGCGTGTAGAGTAAATATGTGGCAGGATTGTGCTTCGCAGGAGGACGAAGATGATTGTGAGAATACAGACAAGAGAGATTGTAAATGGGTTGATTCATATACTGTTAAATGCGTTGCAAAATATTCTCCAGGATTTAATTTCTGGGAGGCTGAGGGAGAGGCTGAAGACTTATGTGGGGCTGCGAGTACAACATGTATTGTTACATACGAGAAAAGTTTAGGAGGAAGCAAGGAGTGCGTCGATAACTGTGAGTGTATAGGACAAGGATGGGAAGATAAAATGAATGAAGCTTGTGTTTCTATAGGAGATTGTGGAGTCAAAGATAATTATCTTAGGTATGAAGGATATAATGACGAGGATTAATTCTTAATTGCTAAAGAAAATGTGTTCAATTATAAGAAGTTCCATAAGCATAGTAATCTTTCTTCTTTTGTTTCTGTCTTAGGAATAAAGCTGCTCCTGCTACTAAAAGAACTGCTACAGAAATCCAAAGAGCAGAACTACTTTTATTGCTTGAACCTATTGCTGCACCAGTGATAGGTGCTGAAGAAGTGGTTTCAGGATTAACAGAAGTTTCTAGAAGTTCTTCAATAGTTGTGTTCTCTTCTTCTACTATCGGTTCAGATTCTTCCGTAATTTCTTTTGGGATTACATTAACAAAATAATCTACATTATCATTATCATCTGATTCTTTCTTATAGACATCTGAATTTGAGTTGTAATCAAAGTCTGTTGAGAAAGTCATTTTTGCGGTTGAAAGATTTATGGCGTCCAATACTCTAAAAGAGAAGTTTACTTCTGCTTCTTCCCCACTTTCTAAATCATCTATTTCCGCTATCTTGGTTATATTTAGGATTCTGCTGTAAAGAACTACTCTTGCTCTTTTCTCGTCCTCTTTTCCAAGGTTAACTATCTTCACCACATAATTCACTTCAGAGCCTGTCTCAGCCTCGTTAGGACCTTCTACTTTTGTTACAACCACATTGTTATCTTCTTTTTCTATTTCTATTGTTACAGAAATATCCTTATTCTCTGCTTTTAGGCTTGTGCATATATCTTCATCATCCTCATCGTAGAATCTTGCGTATAAAGAATAATCTTCTCCTGTTAAAAGACTGTTTAATGTAAATTCAAACAGAATATCCTCCTCATCCCCTTCTTCAAGAAAGGTATCTTCCATTACATTTCCAGGAGATTCTGCAAACTCTACTTCAGTTCCTTCTTCGTCGAGCATGATTAATTCTACAATAAAGTCTCTTTCTGAATAATCTTTGTTAGAAAAGTCGATGGAGACTACCAAATCATTTCCAGGCGCCCAAACCCAATCTTCATCATTGTCCTCGTTCCTGTCTGAGATTCTTTCTATCTCCAAATCATCTTCATCCACATTTCCATCTGGGCAGATTTTAAGTTCCTTAATCTTTACGATCTCTTCCCCATTTTCAACACACCTGTCGTTTTCATCCCCTTTCTCATAGAATTTTACAAATAGTAAATACTCTCCTTCATCAATGTCTTCATCAACTTCAAAATGTAATGAGATTGTTTTTCTCTCGTCAGCAGATAGAGAGAATTCTTCTTTTAGATTATCATCGTTCTGTGCCGTGTCAACATCATTATCATTTTCAACCAAAACAGCCTCGACAACATAATCACGCGACTCGTCTTCCCTGTTTTCCACCCTTAACTCTAATTCAATGTTCTGCTCAGTTTGCCAAATCCATTCTTTTGTATTCTCTTCTAACATATCATCAACAGAAATTAATCTTAGATCTTTTTCTCTAACAACACCGTCGTCGCAGAACTCAAACGCACTTATCTGCGCAGCCATTGCAATTACAAGAACAATCAAGATTAATCCAGCACTCTTTTTCATGATGATTAATAGGGAAAAGGTTTTTTAAATATTATGTTGGTTGAAGAGAAGGGTTATGTTGGTTATTTAAGGGACTTATTTATCTTAGAATTAAGATTAAATAGGATTATACATTCTTTTCTCATAAAATTAGGAACAATCTCTATTGCAGCCCCATATCCCTTGATTATTTTTTTGCAAGGCATTAATTTTTGTTCATTTCCAATTTCCTTCCAGTATTTTAACATGTCTTTTATACTTGCCCCATAAACAATACACTCTACTCTCCCCCAAATTGCCATCCCAGCACACATACAACAAGGTTCGTTAGTAGTATATAGAACGCAATCAGTTAAATACATAGTTCCCAATTTTTTTGAAGCCTGCCTCATTGCAACAATTTCTGCATGGGCGCTTGCATCATTGTTCGAATGGCTACTTTGCGCTCCTTTTCCAATTACTTTCCCTTCTTTAACAACCACTGCCCCAATTGCATAGTTTCCCCCTTCTATTGCTTTCTTGGCTTCATCAATTGCAAGTTTCATGAACTTTTTTGAAGGTTTAAACTTTTTCATTTTAGGGAATTATTCTTTTAAAAATCATGATTTTAATCTTACTCTGGATAGGGAATTTTACCCAATGAAATGGGAACGGTTATACCCTTATCTCTAAATAGCCTTTCTTTAAGGTTTTCTGGGAAGAATTTTAATCTCTTTAATTCGTTTTCATCAACAAAAATAATTTCTTTGACTTTTTTATCAGGGTCTAAGACTTCTAAATTACCTCTAATAATTTCACAATTAAAAATTAAGTGTAGTGTATGGTCGTATGAACTAACCACATCTTCATAATAAATCAATCCTTTGGCTTTAACGTCAAGGCCTATCTCTTCTTTGACCTCGCGAACAGCGCACTCGTCAATAGTTTCATCATGCTCCAACCCTCCTCCAGGAAGAAGATAATAAGTTCCGTGCATCTTATTTTCATGCCTAACTACTGCAACTTTCCCCTCCTTAAACACAATCCCAGAAACTCTGCAATTAGTTTTCATAATCTTCTTAATTATAGACGATTTTTAAATTATTCGCATTCAATCTTATACTGAAATTCTTAATGATAGATTAAAGATTACCTCCTATGTGGCCTATAATTATCTCTGTAGATTCATCAACATCCATTAAACTTGTATCAATTTCTAAATAATTTCTTTCTTTTGTCATTATTCTGGATATCTCTTGCTCCAACATATAAATCTTATTTGGATTTGTTTTGATTAAAGTGTCTAGATAAGTTAAACTATCTCTTTGGGCCAATCTTTCCTCTCTTGATTTCATCCTTGTTTTTACATGTATATTGTAATCAAAACTAGAGTATGCTTTGCCCAACAATCTTCCAATAGATTTATTTGATCCCCATAAATTGAAAACTCCCGAATAAGCAAGGACACTTGGGAAACCCCTATCTTGGAGGAAGTACTGAGTAATTTGCTTATCTTCAAAACCATCAAAGGCCCATGCCAAGAGATACCCCAAATCTTTCTGTGAAGGTTTTTTAGACTTTTCTGCATATGTTAAAAAACATTTTACCAGGAGGGAATCTTTTTTTAGTGGACCAGTATTACAATTAACCTCAAATCCCTTCTTCCTTAATTTATTAGCCGCACTGGTTACAAGGGTGGTCTTTCCACTTAATTCGGTTCCATCGATTAGAATAGTTCTCATGTTATCTTCACTTCCTTTGTATCCTCTAAAGGTTTCCACATATGCGGACTATTGTTTCTTAAGACTAATTTAAACACCTTTCTCCCAAAAAAATTCCACATTCTCTCTAAACTAAAAAAGAAAAGTAACGTGACTTGTTTTTCTTTAATTAATTTTTTATAGTCTATTCTTAACTCCATGTACCTCTCTAAATATTTAAATTCGGGATGCAAGAAATAAAGATTGTTTATATCTCCCCAAATCCTTTTCCATTTATTAATCCAACTAGAAAAAGTTTTCACAGGCTGGTAAATGAACTGTGAATTCCTAACCTCCTTTATTGTTCCAGGCCCAAATCGATAATATATTGAATGAGTTAGGTAGCTATCATCTCCAGTAGTTCTTGCGTCAATGTCATAAACCCCTTTTCTTAATAGATAAATCCCTCCTGTGGAGAAAACTTTTTTTTGTTTATTTCTTGAATAAGGATGGAATTCCCGCACATCTACTTTTGCGATTACATACACTGGATTAATTGTTCTAACATTAATGATATTATAAAAGATACTTTTATTTTTAACAGGAATTTGATTTGAATAAAACATTTTTACCTTGGAGTATTTTTTTGCATCGTGAATTAAATTAAGCATGGCCCCTTTTCTTATCCCTATATCTCCGTCGAGGAATATTTGGGCCCAAGATCTTTTGTTAATTTTTTTTAAGGCTTCTATTTGGGAATTTATTTTGCCCCGCGGAGTTTTTAGAACTTTTATCTTTATTTTATCCCTTTTTATCTTCCCTCTAACTATCTTTTCTGTATTATCTGTGCAGTCACTAAGGCATAAAAAGAACTCATATTCTTCGGAGAGATTCAATAATTCTGTTTTTAATCTATCAATAACTTTTCCAATCATAGCTTCTTCATTGTGGGCGCAGAGAATCAATGAAATCATTTTGATTCTCCATTCTCAAATTCTCTTATTTTGTATTTTAGCCCATTTGATTCTGCCAAGATCTTTGCTTTCTTTTTGTCTAAGCTATCCAAATCAATAAAACCTAAAACAACATCCAAACCTAATTTCTTTGCCATAACCCCGAATCTTAAAGTATCTTCAAATGCATTTTCATCATAATCTTTTATCCCTGGGCGAACTAGTTTTTTATAGCTAACTTTATCAGATGCATTTAGACTCAAAAATATATGGGTTAATCCATTTTCCATGGCTTTTTTTAGAAAAGTCTCTTTTTCGGAAATAAACCTAAAATATGGCCAACCAGTTGTGGCTATTTGAATTTCTGTATTTGGTTCACTTTTTCTTATATGAGATATAACAAAGATTAAGTCTTTGAATCTTAA
The DNA here is from genome assembly GCA_018221285.1 of Candidatus Pacearchaeota archaeon. Classification (GTDB taxonomy): domain Archaea; phylum Nanobdellota; class Nanobdellia; order Pacearchaeales; family GW2011-AR1; genus JAHKAF01. The sequence goes on along the minus strand of JAAOYJ010000003.1, from coordinate 211,937 downwards.
TAGAGGTTCTCCATAGCCACAGATCTTAACTCTCTTAAGATTTATCCCTAGATTTTTTACCCTCTTAGATTCTTCATCAAATGCCGAGATTATTTCTTCAACTGAAGGATCTTTATTCAAATATAAATTGGCTACTCCCCATCCAGAATCTCTATCCCGAATACAAAAGACGCAAGCATTAGGACAAGCATTAGTAACATTTAAGGATAATTCTTCTAACCCTCTTTTATAATAAACAATATTCTTAACTAAATCTAACCTTTCCTTCAAAGCCCCATAATTGAATTTTCGGGATTTTTTTAAAGTCATTTGATTTCTCAGAATAAAGCTTCTGAGGTGCTAACACCTCTAAAAATAGGGAGTATAACACTTTTTAATTATTTCTATACTTCACTTTTTATGACTCTACTATTAAGTGACGGAAACCTTTAAATACTTTGGATGGTTGAGGATATTAAGGAAAATGGCACGGAAAGAAGGAAAATTTGGAGCAAGAGGATTGGTTTTGTTAGTTGGCGGAGCAGCTATGGTTTTGAGCGGGTGTGCATATAAGAATTTGCCTGAATCCACTAAAGGGGTCGTGAGGAATACTCCAGGGATTTTATGGCCAGCGCATTGGAGAAAGCCTGCAAAGGAAGATACTGGAGAAACGGTAAGAAGAGATAGACTTCCAGAAAATGTTTACGAAAGAGCTGATGGTAAACTTTGGCCTAAACCAGGATACAAATGGAAAACCCGTAAGAATGGAGATTATGATGTTGTTCCAATCAATTAAAAACTATTCTAAAAACGATAATATTTATTCTACTCTACTGATGAAATATTTATAAAGATAATTTCTTTAATTCTCCTATGGATAAAAGAGGGAAGATTGCATTAAGCCAAATTATTATATTGATTGTTGGAGTTGTTGCTATTTCTTATGCTATTGGTAGTGGTACAGGGGTTGTTAGTAGTTTTGTTCCAATTTGTCTTCCGGATATGGGGTCTTCTGCACTCCCTTGTCAAGATATGCTCACTGGGGACACACTTAATACTTTAGGACCTGTACCAGGACCAAAATCAATCACAACTATTCCGGGCAGAGGATATGATTGGAGAGGTGATGGGAACATATTTGGAAAGGATAAGTCTCCAGTAAAATCAGACGCTGCACTTTCCCAATGGTTAGGGATATCTAAAGGATCTGGTTATGATGCTATTTTTACAGGAGTACAATGGGCATTTGTTACATATGGTATTATTCATACTTTAGGAGGGATGGTAGGGTTATCTGCTGATACTACAACAGCATTGGCTAATGCTGCAATGGCGGGTGCTTTTGCCCAACAAGGTTTATCTACGGCATTAACTGACGGAGGAGTATGGGCAAAAGGAGATTTTGTTAAATGGTTGGGGAGTGGGGATTTTAAGATTAGTGGGCAAGCTTTTGCAAATGCTGCGGGATTAGCATTAACAGTAATAATCTTCGTCCTAACATACAAAGATGAATCAACAGAAACTGTCACGTTTGATTGTGATGTATGGGAGGCGCCGATTGGAGGGGCTAATTGTGATAAGTGTAATAAGCAAGTTGGAGAATTGGGATGCTCGGAGTATCAATGTCGGAGTTTAGGTCAGGCTTGCCAGTTGTTGAATCCTGGAACAACAGAAGAGAAATGTGCATGGATAAATAGGCAGGATGTTAAGTTTCCAATTATACAGCCTTGGGAAGCTGCTCTTCTTGAAGATTATGTGTATACTCCAGATGGAACAATTAATCCTCCAGATAGAGGTGTTAAGGTTTTACATGAAAGTTCTACAACAGGATGTGTTAAGGCTTTTACTCCTTTGACTTTTGGAATATTCTTGGATGAACCTGCACAGTGTAAAATTGATTATGAAAGGCAAACTTCTTTTGAAGAAATGAGCCATACTTTTGGAGGAAGCAATCTACATAGATATAATCACACCCAAGTTATGAGTTTGCCTGGAGCAGATAATCTTGCTGCTGAAAATCTAACGCTTCAGAACAATGGCAATTATGAATTATATGTAAGATGCCAGGATGCTAATGGAAACTTCAATACAGCAAACTTTGTGTTCAAGTTCTGTGTAGAGGAAGGGCCAGACACAACCCCGCCGTTGATTGTGACAACCAAGTTATTGAATGACATGCCTGTTGCATATAACCAATCAGAAATTGATCAAGAAGTTTATACAAACGAGCCTGCAGATTGTAAGTGGAGCAAACTTGACAAGAGTTATGATGATATGGAGAATGACATGACTTGTTCATCAAGCATAATGAATATGAATGCGCAGATGCTTTACCCGTGTTCAACAGAACTAATTGGAATAAAGAACAACCAAGATAATGATTTCTACTTTAGATGTAAGGACAAGCCGCTAGGAGAAGAGGATAGAAATGTTAATGCGGAATCTTATAAGTTTACATTAATTGGTACGATGCCGTTGGTGATTTCAGAGGTTGGGCCAAACGAGACAGTTAAAGATTCAACAGAGACTGTCAAGGTAACTTTAGAAGCTGAGACGAATGGAGGATATAAAGAAGGAGAGGCAACCTGTGAATACAGTGACACAGGAGATGACGATGATTATGTGATGTTCTTTTATGAGTCGGGGCAAGATAATCTAAACCATAAACACACTCAAGATCTATATCTTCCAGAAGAGGATTATGAGTATTTTATAAAGTGTTATGATCTTGGAGGCAACACAGATATTAAGTCGACGTCGTTCCTAGTAGAATCTGATTCTGAAGCTCCTTTAATAGTAAGAGCATATCACGAAGAAAATTATTTGAAGTTGATCACAGACGAGGAAGCAGAATGTGTTTATGATTCATTAAACTGCAACTACTTGTTTGACGACGGGATCAAACTTACAGAGGTCGACGAAACCAATCATTTCACAGACTGGGATACTTCAATCAACTTCTATGTTAAGTGTAGAGACATTTACGGAAACGAGCCAAGCCCAGATGCATGTAGCATGGTTGTAAGACCTTTTGAGATTTAGAGTAAAAACTTATAAGCCTTAGTTCTTTATTTCCTTTATGAAAAAGAGTGCTTCTAAGAAAGGGCAAATGAAATTATCATTCGGGATGATATTCTCAATTATTTTAATACTTGTTTTTATGGTACTTGCTTTTTTTGTGATTAAAAAATTCCTTGAATTTCAAGAAGGCCTAACTATTAAGCAATTCACAAATAAACTGCAACAAGATATTGATAAAATCTGGCAGGGAGATCAGGGCTCTCAAAAGGTAGAGTATTTTTTGCCTTCGAAAATAGATGCTATATGTTTTAAGAATGATGATTATGAAAACTTAAGGTTTCGCTCAGGAAAGTTGATGGATGGAGAAAAGATTAACCATCTTGATATTGAGAAAATAACTGAGGATGAAGATCCTTATTGTATAGAGAGTGAGGATGGGAAAGTGAAGTTTGTTCTTGAAAAGGATTTTGGAGAAAATTTGGTAATTATTACACGATGAACCGTCGAGCATATCTACAAATATCTTTTGCATGGGTTTTTGCACTTCTTGTCGGGGCAGTGATTTTGTTTCTCGCGATTTTTGCTTCAACAAAACTTATTAACACAGAACAGACAACGCAAGATGCTAAAACTGGTAAAGAGATTGGGATTTTATTGAATCCTCTTGAAACAAGTTTTGAGAGTGGAAAGACAACCTCTTTAACTCTTCCGATAGAAACGCGAATTTATAATAAATGTAATAACCAAGGTAATTTTGGGAGGCAGATAATTCAGATATCTCAAAAAAGTTTTGACAAATGGACTGAAACAGATATTGACGTGGGCTTCTCGAATAAATACATTTTTTCAGATAGGTACGTGGAGGGGAAGAAGGTTTACTTATTTTCTAAGCCTTTTGATTTTCCGTTCAAGGTTACTGATTTGGTTTACATGACTTCTTCTTTAGACCATTATTGTTTTTCAGATGCTCCTGAAGATGTTTATGAAGAGATTTCAGATTTAGGACAGGAAAATTTGTTTACAAAAGATTGTCCTGATAATGATATTCATGTTTGTTTTGGATCTGGAGGAAATTGTGATGTAGTGGTTAATTATGAACAAGAATATGTGAAAAAGGGTGCGGACACAATGTATTTTGAAGGTGATGCTCTTATGTATGGAGCGATTTTCTCGGAGAAGAATGTTTATGAATGTCAGGTGAAGAGGCTCATGCAAAGAATTGAAAATTTGGCTTTATTGTATCAAGACAAAGCAGCATTTGTCTCTGCAGTTGATTGTAATTCCAATTTGGACTTGGAAGGATTGGGTAATAGCGCGAATATCTTAAGCAATTCTGCTAGTTTAGGCCAAATGAATAATCTTGTAGAAGATATTAAACAAAAAAATGATTTGGCAGGTTGTAGATTATGGTAAATAAATTATGGGAAATCGTATAGAATAAAATGAAAGATAAAAAAGCACAATTGAAGATACAGCAAATGGCATTTATGTTAATGGCGGTTACACTATTTTTTGCTTTAGTTGGCATGTTTGTGGTAGTTGTTAAGTTTTCAGGATTACAGGAATCGGCAAGCATCTTGGAGGAGAAAAATGCATTGTTGTTGGTAACAAAGATTGCAAACTCTCCTGAATTTTCTTGTGGAGAAGCTTTTGAAAGTGGGAAGGTGAATTGTGTTGATGCTGACAAGGTTATGGTGTTAAAGGATAACATAGACAAATATTCTGATTTCTGGGGGAAGGGAACTAATATTGAAGTAAGAAAGATTTACCCCAGGGGAGATGTTGAATGCATTCGTGGGAATTATCCTAATTGTAATATTATAAACTTGAAGTCAGAGGATATTCCTGCAGAATATTCGAATTTTGTTTCATTATGTCGGAAGGAAGCGTTTGAAGGAGAGGTTTATGATAAATGTGATTTAGCTAAAATAATGGTGAGTTACGAATGAGAAAAATAAATAGAAGAGCACAGGGGCGGAAATCAAAGATTTCCTTTGCTATCAAGAATAAATCTGGACAGGAGGAGATGATAGGATTCACAATGATAGTCATCATAGTTACAGTGATTCTTCTTATTTTCATAGGATTTTCTCTGAGAAGTCCTCAAAAAGAAGCTGTTGAAAGTTATGAAGTTGAGAGTTTTATTCAGTCATTTAAAGAATATACCACAGATTGCGCTGAAGGTTATGAGCCAGTATATTATTCTATAAGGAGATTAATAACTGCATGTAAGAATGGAGAAATGTGTTCAGATAATAGAGATACTTGTGAAGTCTTAGATACGACTATTAGAGAGATTCTCGCTGAAAGCTGGCCAGTTGGAGAAGATAGGCTAATTAAAGGATATGAACTAAAAATTCTTTCAAATGATGAGGAAATCTTACTTATTCAAGAAGGAGAGATGGTTGGAAATTCAAAAGGTGCTGTTCAATATTTGAAAGGAATTGACATACTTTTTACAGCTTATTACTAGATTTTCAGATGAATTGTGACTGTATCTACAATTATTTCAGGTCTATGCCGCACCCTATTCTTGGTTTTTTCCTCAATTAGCTCGATAAATCCGAATCTCTCTAGAAGTTTTATGTCATCATTTACTGATTTGAAGCCTCTTCCAAGCCTTTTTGCCAGGTCATAAATGGATTTAGGATTTTCTCTCTTTATCACATCTAAAATCCTTGCCTTTTCATTACTCAAAAGCTGCCTTAAAGCCAAAACCCCTGAAAAATCATAGTCTTTCTTTGTTCTTGATTTCTTAAAAATAGAGAATGCTCCCTTGGATTCTGTAATTGTGATTTCCCTAACTTTGGTTTTTGTTTTTGCCATTTTACTATATGGTTTATTTCTTAGTATATATGTTTAACATATATTTTATAGATATCTATTTAATTTTAATATATATTATAATTAATTACCCTATGTTAATAAATGTATGGTTTATAGAATATTGCAAATATGTATTAATAATCTAGTGATAACACAACTTTTATAAGTAAACCCCTAAAAAACACTGTTTTTAGGGTAAATTAGGAAAAATAGTATAGCAATCTTTTTAAAGTAAAAATTATATTGAATTGTACGCTTTCGAGCGTTCTTATAGGGTATAAGAAGAGGACACAAGTTCTCGTAATTACAAACAAAATGGTGAAAACAACAAATCATGTTCATCCAATGAAGTGGTCTTACCCTATGACTATTGAATTGGAAGAGGGTTGTCATAGACAACATAATTATAGAGTTGAAAGGAGGTTAAAAATTAATGAAATTAAAATTTAGAAAAGTGGTTTCGCTATTAGCTAGCGGAGCTATGCTAGTAAGTACACTCGGATTTGCTGCTGCAGCAAACTATCCTACACCTTTCGTTGTAGGAAGTAACGCAGATGTGGCAATTGTATATGGTACTGGAGAAGGAGTATCCACATTAGATATACTTCAAGCAGGAAACATTCAAACAAATCTTCAGTCTTCTTTAGGAACATCAAGTAGTGAGACAAGTACAAGTGTTAGTGGTGAAGCTTTTGCATTATTCACAAGTTCATCTAAAATATATATGAACACAAGTATGAATAATGTTAGAACAACATTGACTGATACAGAATTACCAACTGTTTTGGCAGATGGTGATTTTGAAGGGAATGTTGCTGCTGATTATACACAAACAATTGCAATGACTCCGACTCCAATTTTAGAGTTTAACAATCATCCTACAAGTGATGATGATCCTATTGCTGCTTTTTCAACAGGAACTTCTGTTGCAAGTGCGATGTATAATATGACTGTTACATTTGATCAAAATGTTGCTTTAAACCACACAGATTCTATTGGTGAAACATTGAATTTGTTTGGTAAACAATATACTGTTGGAGCAGGAACTACTGGTACAAAGCTTTACCTATATGAATCTTCTGAAACAGTTGCATTATCGGTAGGTGGAAGTGACCCAACATCCACGACTGTAACAGTTGAGGATGAGACATATACTATTGAACTTTCTGGAGCATCAGATACTGCCGCGACTATTAAAGTAACGGATAGTACAGGAGCATCTCAAACTAAAGAGATTAACGAGGACGCATCTAAAAAAGTTCAAGGTATTGACATTGCGATTGATTTGGCTGATGAAGATACTGCTACAAACAGATTAACTGCACAAGTTACTGTTGGGGCAAACAAAATACTTTTAGATGATGGAAATAAGGTAAAAGTTGGTTCTGATGAATCAAGTATTGACGGAACTCTTGTATCATATGGTGGAACAGATTGGGGGATCTCAACTGGTTTTGTAATAAGTGTTGTTCCAGATGACTCTGATAAAGATGCTCTTGTTGCAGGTGAAAGTTTTGTAGACCCTGTTTTCGGCACAATAAAGATTGACTTCTCTTCAATGTATTCTGATGATAACAGAGAAACAATAAGTGTTGCTGCTGCAGGAGGGGATAAGGCGACCATTGAGATGACAACGCATTCAGGCCACACTAAAAAAGTTAATTGGCTTTACAATGATTCAGCGAGTGCAAGATTAGGAGACTCAGGTGATTCTGGAAAAGATATCATCCATGTTCTTGAAGGTGAAAAGATTAACATATCTCAATATGTTATGGTAGGTAATGAAGCTGAAGGTTATCTTCTTGAGTTCTCTTCATTTAGTAATGATTCTGATACAACAAACGATGATATTGTCTTTAGAGATGCTTTTGATCCAAGATCTGCTGCTGAAAGAGATGAATATAAAGTAACCGTTACTAGTGAAGGTGCTGGTGATTTGGTTGTAGGTGGAAAAACTTATACTGTTGCATACCATGATAAAACTGCAGAAGGTGCAGATTATGTGATTTTGGATTATCCAGATACAACAACAGAATATGCCCAGTTAGTGTTATACCCAACAATTGAAACTTCTAAGGGAGCAAATGTTGGATTTTATGCGCCACGGAATCTTTCTTTTGTAAATCCAACTGGAAATTCTGCAACTGATTTGACAAGACTCTATCTTCCTGATGGGGACGGATATACATATATTGAGACTATCCATAATAATGATGCGGGAATAGCAGATTCTTTATGGAATCTTACTGTTCAAGGAGGAAGTGCTGTTATACACAATACAACTGCTACTGAAGACGATGATATTACAATTGGACAGTTGAAGTATAGATTCTCTTCATATGGAACAGACAATGAAACATTTATCTACTTACTTGATGCTGCAGAATCTGCAACTCAAAAGTTTCCAGCAGTTGTTATCTTCGAAGAAGAAGATAAAGAGAATCAATATGAAGCATTGATTGTTGAGATGGAAGTGAAATCTACTACAACAGATTTACTAGGAGTTCAAGAAGTTGAAACAACTTGGAATAACAATGCGGCATATACTGATTGGAATGAGATTCAAAGAGAAGCTACAGATGATGATGTCTATGCTACAATGGATAAGTGGGGAACAGTTATTGACACAGATAAATCAACCACTGACCAGAATACTGTAGAGATTAATTATCCTGATGAGCAAGTTCATGCACAGGTATATGTAGCAGAAGCAGAAGCTTCAATTACGGCAGGTGCTTCTGGAAGTACAGCGACTCCTCTTGGAGAAGTTCTTGTAAAGGATAGTGAAGTTAGCTCAGTTGCTACGAAGAACCTAGTTGTTATTGGTGGAAGCTGTATTAATTCAGCTGCTGCTAGCTTAGTAGGTGAGGCAGCATGTGGTGCTAGATTCACAGAATTAACTGGAGCCGGATCAGGACAATTCCTGATTAAAGGTTACACTAGTTCAAGTGTTACTAGCAAGGTTGCTTTATTAGTTGCGGGTTACGATGCTGCGGATACTGTAAATGCTGCTAAATTCTTGACAACTCAATCAGTTGATACAAGTAAAGAGTATTTAGGTTCGACAGCTACAACCGCTACAATGGTTACAGCGACTGCATAAGTCAAAATATTTTATTGGGGATTTTATCCCCTTTCTTTTTTTTTCTTTTTTTAACTACAGGACGAGAGTCTCGTAGAGTAATCTTTTTATACCTCATTCAATAACTTACTTCATGAAAAAACTTACTACAAAAAAAGATCAAGCGAAACGTGCGAAAAGAAATCAATTTCTCTTGGGAGGTTTTTTAATCCTAATAATGTTTGGGAGTGTATTTGGGATTATTGTTAATTCGTTTAGGGATGATGAAGAAAATGGAATTAGGGAGGTTACCTATAACGGGTTTGAGTTTGTGAACCAGAATGGTTTTTGGGTTTCAGATATTGGGAGTTTTCAATTTCTTTTTAGTAATAATCCGGCGGAAATAAAATTCAATGAATCAGTAAATATAAGTGAAGACATAAGTCCTTTGAACCAGTACTCTGGGCAACCACTTTATGTTTTATCTGAAGATGAGAATGCTAAGTGGGAACTTTATAGAAATCTTCATCCGGATTTTAATCAAATTGTTCAAAGGATGCAGGGTGCTTGTCTGGAAGAATGTGAAGGAGATTTGCCAGTAAAAACTTGTGAGAATAATTTTATTATAATTAGAGAAAGTAATGAATCAAGAATAATCCAGGAGGATAATTGTGTTTTTATCGACGGTGAAAGGGAAAACTTAATAAAGTTGGTTGACAAATACTTATTTAAAGTGTTAGGAATTGAATAATAAAATGGCAAAAAAAACTAAGAAAGAACAATCAAAGAAAAAGGAAGAAATCTGCGAGGTTTTTGAAGTTGAAGGAAAGGATGGGAAAGAGAAAATAATAAGAACCTGTGGTAAGCCAATGGAATCGAAACCTACAACTAAAAAGCAAATTGACCACCATAACAGATTATTGGGAAATATCTTACTTGTGTTGGGGGTGATAATAATTTTATTTATTGGAGGTTATTTTGCAGTTGATTCTATCAGGCATTTTGAATATGAAGGAGTTAAATTTGATGTTGTAAAAGAAGGGGAGTTGGTTTTCTATAGAACAACTATTCCTGCAATGTATCAAGGAAGGAAAGTAGATTATAATTTTTTCCTTAGAAAGGATCCGCGGAAATTGGAAGATGTTCCTTTTGAGGGAGAGTTTGATCTCCCGAAGAATCTTGTGATTAATCTAACTGAAGAATTTAATTGTGATGGAGATGGTATGATTGCTATTGCAAATTTAGTGAAACTTTATGAATTCATACGGGTTCCTGTTCTTAGAGATGAGAATGCGAGTTGTAGTGAGAATAAAGAATATATGTTTGTAAGAATCCAACAAGGGAACTCTACAGAGATTAAGGAAATCGGGCCTGCATGTTATGAAATAAATGTTGCAAATTGTGAGATTCTTGAGGGCACTGAAAGGTTCATGGTTGAAACGTTTATTGATATTCAGGGTAAGATATAAAATGGATTTAAGGCTTCTTTATGCGTTGATTCTTACTGTTCTTCCTGTGACAGAATTAAGAGTTGGGTTGCCATTAGGGGTTGTTTATGCGATAGACAATGGTATTCCAGTGATATTTGCTTTCTTACCAATAGTTCTAGTGAATATAATTCTAATCTTTTTTGTGTTTTATTTTCTGGATCACCTCCATAGTGTTTTTATGAGGGTTGGGATTTACAAAAGATTATTTGAGAAGTATCTTGGAGTCTTTCAAAAGAGGGTTGATAAATTTAAAGGGAATTATAGTTCTTTAGGATTTCTTGCATTGGTTTTGTTTGTAGGAGTTCCTCTTCCTGGGACAGGGGCATGGTCTGGCTGCCTTGTTTCGTGGTTATTGGGTTTGGATAGGAAAAAGAGCATATTAGCAATAAGTGCAGGGATTTTAATTGCAGGGATTTTGATATTATTAGGGACTTTGGGAGTTATTAACTTTCTTTAAATGAGATTTCTTGTAGAGAGATAAAAAGTCTGAGTAGAAAGGTATTTCTTTTATCTTGAATATTTTTACTCCTGCGAACCAGATTCCAGCTACAAAAAGGATGCTTAGTAGATACCATAGGGATTTATGGAGAAAGTCGAACCAGAGTGATTCTGAGACGAATAAGAGGCTCAGGAGAAGTATTCTTATGATGTTTAGGACTAGGAAGGATGTAAAAGAGAAGATTATTAGGTTGATTCTTTTTCTTAGTTTTATTTTCGGAGTGGCCAGATTAAGTGCTAATAGCAGGTAATATGCCGCCCCTGCAACACAGGCGTTAATTATTTCTATTGGGAAGCAGCCGGAGACAATAATTACATTATCTGCTAGAGAACAATCAAGGAATGAATTAAGAATGAAATACACAGGGTAAAGTGTTAAAGGGGTGAAGATCAAATAAAAAAGGTAAAGATTCGGTAGTGCGATCAAGATTAGGATTAAATATCTCCCTAAGAAATCTAGTAATTGTTTCTTTGATTTCTCATCCATAAAAGATAAAATGGAAAAGGGTTTAAATGAATTTGTGTGATAAAATAGCTCACAAGTTTACTTGTGAGATTTAGGGAGTTGATAATGAAAAAGTTTATTTTAAATCTTTTAAATCGTCAAGAACGCATGCTCGCTTATCTAAATTGCATGATTTAGTTCCATTATCATATTCATCACATCCTACGCTCCTTGTTTCAATTGTTTTCCCACTTGTCAAAAAGATTTCCGAATTTGCCTCTGCATAAGTATAAGGAACTTGCAATGTTTGGTTAACACCTTTTTTAGAATAATGGATGTTTAATCTTGGGCAAGCAAATTGTTTGAGAGGCATTTTAAGAATTATCTTCGTGCTAATCTCATTGCAACGATTATGATTGCTACAACAAGAACTGCGATTAGAACTCCAAGTAACCATATATAATTGCTTGAGCTTCCCTCAATCTGTACTGAGACTGGTTGAGTTGTAACCAATTCGTTTTCAGAGACTACTTCTAAATCAAAGAACTTTGTACCTGAAGCATCTTTAGTTACATCGAATGTGATTAAAACATCTTTTGAGTTTCCTGCTGGAAGTGTGAAAGTCCCTTGATCAACACTTGCTGAATCTGCCCATTCAGTATAACTTGCTGCGTTAACAGTGTAAGTAACTGCTTCGTCTGCTGTGTTTATAACAGTAGATTTGATTACTAATGGTTTTCCTGCTTTTCCTCCAGATTCTAGGCTTGCAGAAACTGAAGCTGTTTGGGCAACAGCACATCCTTCTACTTTTAGATTAACAGTAAATATTGATTCATCGTCATCAAAATCGTTCTCGAAAACATCATTGTCTTCGTCTCTAATTTCAAACTTGAAAGGATATGTTTTTTCAGTTGCATCGCTTGGCATTTCTAATACTACATTAAAAGCCACATTATCGTAACCATCTACGTCTCCAACTTCTACTATTTGTGAATATCCTAATTCGTTATTGTAAATAACTACTGAAACCTCTTCATGGTCTTCATCTCCTACATTCCAGATTTCTGCTGAAACAGGCACACTATCTCCACATGAAGCTGTGTCTAAGTATTCGAAATCTGCCATTATCAAGAATGCTTCGTCGTTGATAACTTCAATATCTTCTGAAGTACTTACACAAGTGTTTTCATCAAGTTCTGTGTCTTCTCCTTCTGCCCATACATAGAATACATAGTTTGAAGTGTCTTCATAATCACTTGGATCATCTAATTCGAAAGTGATAATTAGTGTATCATCGTCTCCATCTTTAAGATTAAAATCGCTCTCTTCATCATCTATAATCCAGTCATCATTATCCTCATCATATAATCCCCAGCTTACTGCAATATCTTTTATCTTTTCGTCCCCTTTGTTTTCTACTTCAACTTCAAATTCAATTGTATCAAGAGGAAACCATTCCTCATCGTCACCGAATCCTTTATCAACTTTAATATCCTCAAGTGTAAGTTCCAAGTTTCCATTGTCTCCTACTAAGATACATTCTGTGATTTCGTCTGGTCTGTCAGGTTGAGTTATTGTAATTGTAGGTACGCTTAATTGTGCGTCAGCAGAAGTTTCACTCTGCAAATCGATTACTGCAGTAATAGTCCCAGAAGCAGATTCAGGAACAGTTAGAACGGCAACCAAGTTTGGGATTGTTTGTCCGATATCAATTGAGGTAATTGTAGGAAGAGTTGTCCATGTTCCAACATTTGAAGAACTTCCAGTCCAAACCAATACATCATAATCAACTGTTGCATCAGGAGCTGAAAGATTGAATGTTACTGTAACTGTGCTTCCTGCCTCCACTGTTGTTGGCGCAGAGACTAAATCTAATTCTAAAGCTGCAGCACTAGCAAAACTAACTAGCATTACCAACGATAAAATCGTTAAAGTCATCAATGAAAGTGTTTTGTTTTTCATTTTGTTGTAATTTTGGAGTTACTATGGTTTATAAATATTTCTATTCTGGAAAATATAGGTTAAATCATGGATTTTTCGTGTTTTGAGATGGTTTGTATACGGTGTATACGTTATTTACGTCAGATTTTTAAAGTATTAGAATCTTCTTATTGGATGGATAAAAACACATTTGAAAGATTATTGAATGCAGATAGCGAATCAGAACATTTAGAATTTAAAGAAGCTAAAAATCAATTCCCTCTTAAAAGTGGAAGAAAATCACTATTCGGGTATTATTGTGCAATTGCGAATGAAAAAGGAGGGAAATTAATTTTTGGAGTTACAAACAAAGTTCCAAGAAAGGTGTGTGGTACGAAGGCTTTTCAAGATATAAATAAGCTTAAACAAAAAGTGTATGAACAATTTAATAGGACTATCGAAGTGGAAGAGTTTATTTATGATGGAAAAAGGGTTCTAATTTTAAGCATTCCTTCAAGACCTATTGGAGAAGCAATCGGTTTTAAAGGGCAATACTTGATGAGGGAGGGAGAAAGTTTGGTGAATATGACTTCTGAAATAATTAAAAAAATTTCTAATGAATATACCCAAGATTTTTCTGCCGAAATTTGTACAAATGCTAAGTTCTTAGATTTAGATTCTAAAAATATAGGTATTCTAAGGAGTTTATTGAAACAGTCTAAAAAGGTGGAGAAAAAAATAAATGATTATTCTGATGAAAGATTATTAGTTGATTTGGGATTAATTCGGGATAAGAAAATTACTAATGCCGCACTAATTTTATTGGGTACTGAAAAATCACTTAAAAAATTCTTTCCCCATGCAGAAATAAGATTTCAATATAAAGAAGATAAGAATAAAGTTAGATCAGATTCTTCCCATATCTTTCAAGGGGGGTATTTGGGCTATTATGATAAATTATGGAATTTGATTAACTTAAGAAATAGGAATCTTTTCATACATGTTGGTCTAAGAATTTTAAAAAAACAACTTATTGATGAAGAGACAATAAGGGAAGCAATTAATAATGCTATTATACATAGAAACTATTCTGAGATTGGTTCAATTATAATAACACAATCTCTGAAAGAGATTGCAATTGAAAGTCCAGGAGGTTTATTGCCCGGAGTTACAATCAAGAATATTGTTGATGAAACAAGAGTAAGAAATAAACTTTTAGCAGAGGTTTTGAGCAAGTGTGATTTTGTTGAGTCATTTGGTAATGGAGTTGATTTGATGATTCAAAACCAACTTTCAATGGGCAAAAGAATGCCAGACTATAATAATACTACAGAATATAAGGTAGTTCTAGAGATTGATGGGATGGTCCATGACACAAGATTTGCAAGATATGTTTCTAGAGTGGCTATAGATAAAAATAAAGAATTAAATTATAAAGAATTAATGGTTTTAATGATGATTAAAGAAGGGAAAAAAGTGCCTCCAGGGGAATTAACGGAAAATTTGTTTAGTTTAGGTTTGATTGAGAAAATCGGATCAAAAAAATATATTCTTTCAAAAAAATATTATTCCCATATAGGTAAAACAGGAGAGTATACTCGTAGAAAGGGACTTGATAAACCTAAAAATAAAGAATTAATCTTAGAACATTTAAGAAATCATAAGAAAGGGTATATGAAAGATTTCATGGAGATTTTTTCAGGAGAAATTCCTCATGGGACAGTATCCAATTGGGTATTTGAACTAAGGAATGAGGGTAAAATTGAATTTATTGGGAATCCACAAATTGTTCGTGGAAAAAATAAAGGATATTGGGCCTTGAAAAAATGATTTACTGGACCATTTACTAGACCATTTACTACCTTTAATGCAGTAAACTTTCAGATCAAATGTCTTAGGAAATCTTTATACAACCATTATAAGATCAAAAATCACCCAACTTAACCAAGAAGAATAAGATGTTGGTAAATTTTCAACACTCTCTTAATTAAGTTCCTATTTCAAAAGATTTATATATTAAAAAATGTTTGGTTCAGCAACGGGAAAATAAAATGGTAATAAAATCTCAGGAGAATTCTGTTGGGGCATGGGCTTTCTTGGTTGGAGTTGTGCTTGCGATCTTGATTGGGTTGTCCACGACTTTGCTTACGATTCCTGCACTTACAACATATAGTGCGCAGATTTATGCTATCCTAGTTATTCTTGGGCTGGTTGTAGGATTCATGAATGTTACAGGAAAGGATTCGCAGACATTCTTATATGCTGGTGCAATCTTAGTGGTTGTTAGTAAGTTTGGTATGGAGAGTGTAACAGGTTCATTAATAGGGGTGGGGGTTGGGGATATGGTTTCTTCAGTCTTTGCTGCACTATTGGCATTATTTGTTCCTGCTACAATTATTGTAGCGTTGAAGACTGTGTTTAGTATTGCGAAAGTATAGCTGCTCACTAGTTCGCAGATTTATGAGATTAATTTAATAGATTAGCTTCGCATTATACGTTGAGCAACTAAGAATAGGTTATTACTTATTATCTCTCTTACGAGTGCAATTTAGATTCAACTATCTTCTTTACCTTCTCTTCCACTTCTTGCAAAGAGACATTTGCATTTATAATATAATCAGCATATTCTTTCTGAGTGATTCCATATCTTTGATACATTGGAAAATATACTTTATCCAAATATTCCCTCTTATCCCATTCATACCCCTCTTCATTACAGGTTCTTCTCTTACGAAGCTCTTTTGAAGTTATATTG
Organism: Candidatus Pacearchaeota archaeon; assembly: GCA_018221285.1. Classification (GTDB taxonomy): domain Archaea; phylum Nanobdellota; class Nanobdellia; order Pacearchaeales; family GW2011-AR1; genus JAHKAF01. The sequence continues at coordinate 195,942 of JAAOYJ010000003.1, read as the reverse complement.
AGATAAATTTTCACATCCAACATATCTCTTATCTTTTTGTCAGAAAACAAGTAAAATCCTTCTATAAAAATTATCTTCTTTGGCTTTATCTTCCTATCCCCTTTAACTTTACCCTTTTTCCAACTGTATATTGGATGACTTATTGTTTTGTCAGAACTAAGTTTCTTTAAATCTGCTAACAACTTATCAAATCTATGATTTTTGGGTAATTCCCAATTTCTATATTTTCCCTTGAAAGGAATATCTTTTTTATCCTTAATATAATGGTCAACTTCAATCCATCCAGCATCATACTTTTTTATTAACTCTTCGCACAACGAACTCTTACCACTGTTACTTGGTCCACAAATTCCTATAAATATCATTTTATATTATCAATATTAACAACTCTCGCATCATTCATATCGAGCCTTGGACAGGCAGTGTTTACCCATGAATCTAAACCAAAATTCTCGAATTCAGAAGTATTGATATTATTACATATAAATAGGTATGAGTGTTTTGATTTCAACTTCTTCTTGAATTCCATTGCGCGCTTTAGTCTTTGCTGGCCTGGTTTTGTTGAGATAATGATTCCGACTTCTTTTGAATTAAGGAACTTCACATAAGCAGCTTTTTGTTTTTTCCTTAGAACTTCTATATCTTTACTTGAAATTTTGCTTAGTTTATTGTTCTCTAATATATAGGTAGGAAGTTTTGTTTCCATTGCAAGAGAGGTTGCATGGAATTTTCCGTCGCTTATTAGGAGGATTGCTTTTGTATTTTTTGGAAACTTTGGCTGACTGCAACCCAAAACTTGTGTGGAAGCAACTGGTTTGAGAATCTTATTCAACTCTTCTGCTTGGGATTTATATTGAATAGAATAAGCTATTGCTATGTTTTGGGGAAGTTTTTTTGAGAGATTGTTGGTAAGAGATTTGTCTAGCTTGAGTTTAGATTTTGCTGGAATGAATAGGGTTTTCATGTTAGGGGGAGAAAGAGGGAAGTTATAAAAGTTTGCTCGCTAACGCGAGGATTGGGGAGGGTTGTTAATAGAAAACATATCATTAATTACAATAATCTTTAAAAAGTTAATAACTAAAAGAGTGTATGACAAATCGCCATGATAGGCCTGGAGGAACTTTAGTCCGTAAACATGTAGCTAGTAAAGAACAATTTTTTTCAGAAGAAGAGACGCTATCAATTTTGAGAGATCATGATGAAGAAGGTTTTTTTAACCTAGGAGATAAAAGACAACAGATAACTACTGTGAGATACCTTGATCGCCATTCTACTTTAGATTTAACTTGGGAAGAATATATTGAAGCTGATAAACCAATAGGTTTTGATATGATTCTTCGTCCAAGATATAAATAATTCTTTTTATTAACTATCCCTAATCAATACGAACGAAGTGAGCAATTTAGAAACAAAAATTCAATCCCACCGACTTTTCTTTTCTTCTTTGGGTTTTGAAACATCTTTGTCGATTCGTGCGAAAGAAGGTGCAACGATTATTGTGTTTTCTCCGAATCCTGCGATGCTGCCCTCAAGAGCGTCAGTTGTCTTTTTGATTTTTGAGACTGCTCTTTTTAGTTCAATAGAATCTTTCTTTCTTAAAGTTGTTATATTAATAATAGCAATAGTATAGCCTTGCCTTAATGAGTTTAGAATTTCGTTGACGTCGTCGTAGTCCTTTAGCACGAAAAGCTTAATCAAAACCTTGTTCTCTTTCTCCTCTTGGCCTAAGTCAATTTCCAGATATTCGTCGTCGAATCCCTCTCCACTGGCTGAATCAGAGAACGCTCTTTTTATCTTATCAAAAACCATGTTAAAATTATAGAGATATTCTTTATAAAGATTTCTGTGATTTTTTGGTTATGTTGGGGTGAGATTAAAAAAAAGTTATATCTGGTCTTTCTTTTGAAAGTTTGGCTTTTATGGAAGAAAAGATTTCATTATCTAATTTATTTCCATCAGGCCCAAATCCCCATACTATAAAATTATTTGTTAATACTATTTTCGCCCCTCTTTCAGAAGGTAAATTTGCTGTTAAGTTTGTAATCGCTCCCTTAACAGTCTCGCCAAGCCCTTTATGTCCTCCACCCCTAGGGAGACTAAACCCTGCACAAATAGTTTTTGGATGATAAGGATTCATGTATAAATTTATTGAATATCCTTTCCCACTCATTTTAATCTTAAAAATTGACTATATTTAAAATTTTATATTCTATAGAATTACTTCTTCATTCCTTTCATAACTTCATCTCTAAGTTTTTCAAGTTGTTCTGCTAAAGAAGTCTCTTGTTTCTCGATTGTGCTAACCCTCAAACTTAGAATTTTATCTTTGTTCTCAAGTTCTTCTTTCATCTCTTTTTTGTTTGTCTTTATCATCAATTGTCCAATGATCTTGAAAACCTCGTCGCCTGCTTTTTCTACTTCTTTTGAAGCAGCTTGTGTTTCAGACAATTCCATCTGAAAAGCTTGTTTTTGCATAAGCAGGTTCTGAAGATTCTGCTCTAAAAACTGCAATTCTTGAATTTTATTATCTTGGTTTTTGTCTGTCATTTAATCTGTTTTTACTTTTTTTACTTTTGTACGTGGTTTAAAGAAAATCTTGCTTCCGCAACTAGGACATACAAATCTCTTATCAAGAACCTTGCTAGTAATCTTCTTTCCGCATTTGAAACATTTGTATTTTGCCATTTTATTGTAAAGCTAAATTTCTTTGTTCTTGAGTTAAACTATTTGCCCAGTAATGTTTTCGTACATTTTCAAAAGAGAAAGGTTTTCCTCCCATCATCTTATCATGGAAAAAACTACATGACACATCAAGAGTGGTTGGACCAATACTAGAAACAACCACGCATTTTTTTCCATCTTCTACAACCATTTCTCCAAATGCTGGACGAGCTATATTTCCCCAACTTGGACCAAAATATTCTCTCTTTTCATCAGGAAATCCTTCTCCAAATAATTCTCTTAGGTTATAACTTATCCCAATTTCTAAATCTCTTATATTGATTGTTGCCATGTTAATTTTGATGTTTGTTGCCTTATAAATTTATTCATCTAAATGATATGTGTTTGATGCGAACTTCTTGCCGCATTTTTTGCAGTTCCAGATTCCCTTAGAGACTCTCTTAACCCCGAGCTTTTTACAAAAAGGGCACCTCTGTTTAACTCTTTGTTTGGTTTCCACCTTTGATAATTTTGCTCTAACTGTCTTTCCATATCTTGCTCCGAATCTTCCTGCTGCTTTTGCTTTTTTTGTTTTTGTTGGCATTTTTTATACTCCGTTTCTTTTCAATAATCTATTGACATATCTTCCTTTGATTGAATTAGGAGGGATGCTTATAGATGTTCCTTGAAGTCCTCGAGAAGGAAACGCCCCAAAAATCCCTGTTTGACAAATCTGTTCAGATAATCCTGCCCCCTTTTCACGACAATATAACTTGGGTGGTCAAAAGAATCAAACCCCATAAAGATCCCTTTTCGATCATATAACTCTTCATCTCCTTGTCCAAGGATATTTACTCTACTAACTCCTGGCGTATGTCCTTCTAACTCTTTCACATTATTTATTATTATGAATTTTGGCATTTTATACAAATAGAGAAGATTATTTGTTTTTAAAAGTTTGGTAGTAGAGAATAGCTCGCTATCGCTCGAGATAAAGAAAGTAATTAATAGAAAAAAGCTTAATTTGTTGAGTAACTTAGTATTCTTTATTATCAGTTTATTATATTGAAGAGTTTACGAGGAGCAATATATTCAATTAAAAATGGGGTTGCCAGGATTTGAACCTGGGTCTGCAGGTCCCAAACCTACGATGCTAACCAAGCTACACCACAACCCCATATGAAAAAAGGGGCAAATTGATTTATAAAACTATTCACTAGCTTAGCCTTTCTTTAACACTTCTTCTTTTTCTTCTTCAGGTTTTCCTACGGCTTTTTCTTCCTTAGCTTCTTCTACGGCTTTTTCCTGTTTCTTAATATTCTCTTGCTCTAACTTAATATTTGTGAAATATTCGTCGAGTTCCTTCTTTTTCTCTTCAGATGTTTCTGTTGATTCTGAATTTATCTCTTTATCATATTTGCCTTCGTCTATCTCTTGTTCGATTTCCTTGGCAGGTTTATTCTCAATTAAAACCCCTAAACTTACACAAGTTCCTACAACTGTTTTAACTGCGGATTTCAAATCCTTGCAAAGCAATCCTGGGAGTTTTGTCTTTGCTACAGAAATTACTTGTTCTATTGAGGCATTCGCTTCTTGGAATCTGCTTTGATCTGCTGAACCTTTTTCGATTCCTAATTCTTTTTTCATTAATTCTGAAACGGGTGGGGAGAAAACATTAACTTCAAAGTCTTTTGTCGACGTATTAACATCTAATTCGACTGGGACTTTCATTCCCTTGAAATCTTTTGTTGAATCATTTACTTTCTGAATAACTTGATTAACATTAATTCCTAAAGGCCCGAGTTTCTGACTAAGTGCTGGCCCTGGTTTCATGTCTCCGCCTTCTGCTAAGATTTTAACTATCATTTTTTAAATTGCCCTCGCTGATTCGCGAGGAGATTGTTTAGTGGATAATCTATCAAAACCTTCTGATAATTTATGTAGATCCTCTTTTCCACCCTGAACTGGAGGAATAGTAATCATATAAAAATTATCTCCTCTTGTATCTACTCCTGTAATAATTCTAAAATTAATTCCTCCTTTGTTTATAGAAAGATGTTCAACCCCATTAAGATTATTGTGGGCAGCTACAAATTCTCTTGCATCCATCCAATAAGGTTTTTTTTCTCCACACCCTTTGTATATTTGTTCCATATCATTGATAACACTCCCTATTAGATTATTCATCATCTTCGTCATCGTCCTCCATTTCATCTCTTCTTATAACTTTAACATTGTCTAGCTTTACTGTTACAGGTAATGGGACAACTGCTCCAAGCAAGCTCACTACCACTTCCTCTTTCTGCTTGTCTATTCTCACGACTTTGGCTTTCTCCTTTTTGAAAGGTTCTGAAATCATCTCGACAATGTCTCCTTCTTTAATTGAAATCGTTTCAGCTGAAGTCTCTACCATATTCTTTATCTCTTCGTAGCCGATTGTCTTTCCGATTATTCCTTTTACATAAGGAAGATTGAACACTGCCTCTTCTGCCGAATCTCTGTCCTCTGCTTCTAAAAGAATGTAACCTCTCAAACCATGTGGCCGCGATACAGAATATACATTTATGTCTTTTTTCGCAATCCTGTCTGCGATCATTTCGACTGCGTTCTCTTCTTTGTTTGTCGTGACTTTTATAATAAATATCATTTTGCTCTAGCTATCCTTTAAATTGGAATAATTAAAGAATAATATAGGATTACTTAAAATTTTGGGTTTATAAATTTTCCTAAACAAACATTTTCATAGCTAATGATATTGCGAACCCGATTAAACCTAATAGTAGGATTCCGATTGCAGATACCTTCGCAATTGTCTCGAACTCTTTTCTTGAGGGCTTTTTCATTACATGCCAAACTCTTTTAGACTTAAGTGTGAATGATTTCAGCGAACCGAATGTCTTCTTTACCATGAATTGATTAGAAATAGAGAGTTTTTAAAATTATTCAAAACGATAGTCTCTCATATAGTGTTCATCTTTAGAAGATCCTCTAAAAGTCTTTAATCTTGAAGATATTGAACAATATATTGCATCTAAAAGGGGGTCCCTCTTTTTAATTTTTCTTTGAGTGCCGTTAGAAGAAGGAAAAAATAATTCTCCCACCCTTCTTTTCCCATTATAACCAACAACTAACTCCATATTTAGTTTTTTCAAAGGCACTCCTACAAAATCTAATTTCAATACGTGGGGGAGAATTTTTTTTCTTAAATATTTGAATTCTATTTTGGTTAAATTAGTAAAACGATAAACTCCTTCAAATTCCATTAACAATTTCCTTATTATAAAGTATTTAAGAATTTATATTCTCTAAAACTATTTTCCTATTCAAAGAACTCAATCCCTAGCTCTTCCTCGATTTCTTTGTGGCGAACAGATTCCATTGATTCTCCGTGGCCAAGGATTTGGGAACTCTTTACTCCTGTTACTATTAATAAAACCCTCAGGGTTTTTTCCATGTCTGGAGAGATTTGCGCGCCCCAAATTAATTTTGCGTCTGGGCTTAACCTGTCTCCGATTGTTTCTATTACTGCCTTGCATTCATCCAAGCTCATGTCAACACCCCCAACTATATTCACCAATGCGCCTGTTGCGTCAGAGATATCCACATCAAGTAGAGGGTTTTGTATTGCCTTCTCAACAGCGTCGGTAGCTCTTTGTTCTGTGTCTGATTCTCCCATTCCTATTAATGAAACTCCTCCGTCGACCATTACTGTTTTTATATCTGCAAAGTCAAGGTTAACTAACCCTGATGTTGTTACAAGCTCTGTTGTACCCTTCACTGCATTGGTTAGAATTTCGTCTGCAATTTTGAAGGCTGTGTGGAGAGGTAAGTCTGGAGCTAGTTCAAGAAGTTTATCATTTGGAATAACTATCAATGTGTCTACAACAGATTCCATTCTCTCCAAGCCTTCCATTGCATTTTCGATTCTTTTTCTTCCTTCAATTGTAAACGGCAATGTTACAACACCAATTGTTAATGCTCCTTGCTTCTTTGCTATATTTGCTATTACTGGTGCAGCTCCTGTTCCTGTCCCCCCTCCTAAACCACAAGTAATGAAAATCATGTCGCTTCCTGCAATCTTTTTCTTTATCTCAGCTTCTGACTCTTTTGCTGCTTCCTGTCCGACCTTTGGATTGCTTCCAGCCCCAAGTCCTTGGGTCAATTCCTTTCCAATAAGAATTTTCTGGTCCGCATTAGCATATAATAAATCCTGTGCATCTGTATTAATCGCGATAAGTTCTCCCCCTTTAATTCCGATTTCTCTCATCCTTGAAAGCGAATTGTTTCCTGCACCTCCGACTCCAATAACTTTAATTTTTGCTGACTGCTTCTTCAAAAGTTCTGCCAACTCTTTATCAATCTCTCTTATTTCAGGTGACAAGCTTGATGGAATTGAAGAACTACTTTCACTCTCTTGACTATAACCTTCCCTCTCTCGACCATAAACATCCTCCATTCCCAGAAAAAGCGCTAGGAGTTTTTAAGGATTATTGCGGTAGGATACATATTATAATTCGCAATAATGACCTAGACGCTCGCCGACACAGTCGCTTCGCATAGTGCTTGCGCATTGCTACGCGAACATTTTTTGCAAGCAAAAAACATAAAGGATTATTGTGATGATTTATCTTCTTTCGACTCTTTACTTTCTTTCTAATTTTTTAAAGAGCTTATCTAAATCTGGGTTCATCCCCTCAAGAGTTATATCTGGTTTTATGTTCTTAAGACAATCTTCATGTTCTCTTGTCCATCTTTCAAATCTATTAATCCAACTCCTCCAGTTTTCCTTTGATTCTCTTGCCTTAACTCTTTTGATTGCATCTTCTTCTGAGATTTCAATGTTGATTATAAAATAGTTTAGATTCTTAGAATCTAAAAGGGACAATAATTTCTTATAAGTCCTATCTATTGATTCGTCTAAGATAATAAATCTGTTTCTAAAAGGAACATCTCCAAGAAGATTGTAAACGTACTCTTTTTTTATTTTCTCGTTTTCTTCAATAGTTTCTACAAGTTTATCTTCGCTGACAAAATCCATTATATCATCACTCCTGATTCTAACTCCCTTGTATTTATCCTCGAGGATTTTAGCAATATAGGTTTTTCCAGAAGCAGGAATTCCTGCAAAAACAATCACCAATTGTTTATTATCCTCGCCTAAATATCTTAATTTTGGAAAAAGTTTCTCTGATATTTTTTCAAACTTACTTTTCATCCTTCTTTTCACCTTTTTCTTTCTCTCCAATCCTCTCTTTCATCTCATCGACCTTTTCGTCGACTTTATCTTTCATTGATTCTGCGGAAGGGATTATTTCATTTTCCTCTCCTTCTTCTTTAACTTCTAGATCTAATTCTAAAATCTCTTTGAATTTGTCTGCGAACATCTCAACAAACTGCTTGAAGCCCTTGTCTACATTCATCAATAATTTCTTACCTTTAATCTCAAACTTGAAATCTTTTCTAAATAAAAAATCTATTAGTGCTTTTACTTGCTCATTTTTGTCGTCGACCTTTCTCAAGATTTTTAATTTATACTCAACGTCCTTGCCTGCGATTGGATTATTGAAGTCCACCCTTATTCTCCCCCCTGAAACTGAAAGGACTTTTCCCATTCTTCCGTCAAAGTTGAACATTACTCCTGGCACAGGGTTTGTATTGTGCTCTTTGAAAACTCTTATAGGCATTAACTGAATAAGCTTCGGGTCTCGTTTTCCAAAAGCTTTTTCTGCAGAAAGTTCAATTTTGTATTCTCCAATTTCCTTACCAATTAAGAACTCATCGATGCCTTTGAGAAACATGTCCTGGCCAATTGGGAATATAAATGGTTTTGGATCAATTTCTTGATTAATTTTCTCTAGATCTTTTTTTATGTTTGAATCGAAGATTTCTCCGTCTTTAACCCGTCCTGTGAATTCGATTTCAATAAAGTCTTTTTTCTTTAGTTTCATGAAAGAAGAATTAAGGAAGTGTTTTTAAAAGTTTATATTGCTCGCTGACGCGAGATTGATGAAAGTAATTAATGGGAAAATAACAATTATGTTAGATTGTAATAATGTTTAAATAACTCTGAGAGGGATAATATTATGGTTTTGCTATTAGACATCATAAGTAATTCTAAGGGAGTATACATTGCTCGGACTGAGAAAGGAGCCAACATTAAAATAATCGGCATTCCTTACTTAAGGGCTGTTCCCATCATTGGTGAGGATTTGATAGATAAAGAATTGGAAAAACTAGAAAGATTGGCAAGAAAAGATAAATTTAATTATTATCTTATTCAATCAAAAAGAGAGATTTTAGAAAATAAAGGAACTCATGAAGATGCATTTGCAATCAGTTATGCGAAATTCATGAAACCAACCAGATAATTTTATAAACATATCTCTTTTTCTTAAGTCATGGTTTTAAAAATAATCAACGCGACAGAAATAAGGATTGGGACAAATATTATTCTAGATGGCCAATCATATGTGGTCAAGAAGATTGACATAAGTAAAACAGGTAAGCATGGACATTCTAAATGTAGGATTGAGGCGATAGGTTTAATCTCTCCTAACAAAAAAGTATTTGTTGTTCCGGGGCACGAAAGGTTTGAAGTTCCGTTGGTGGATAAAAGAAGGGCACAAATATTATCAAAAGCTGATAAGAAGGCTAGTGTAATGGATTTGGAATCTTTCGAAACACTTGAGATTGATTGTCCTGATGAAGAGGTTTTTAATGATTTGGAAGAAAGTGGAAACTGCGAGTATTGGGATATTGAGGGGCAGAAGATTATCAAAAGGAAGTTGTAGAGTTCTGAAGTATATTTTAAAGGATAGAAATTATTAAAAAGATGTAGGAAATAAACACTTATGGTTAAGTATAATCTTATGGGAGAAATATCTCAATTAAGTATAGATCTCCTAAGTAAATTGGGTCCAAAGATGGTTGAGTTGTTTCCTCCCTCGGAGGCTTATTCCTCAAAAGAGGGGAATATCCGAGTTGAAGAAAAGAATCTTAGTCCTAAAACATTGGGGATTGAATTCTTCTATGATTCATGGTATGATATGCCTTGCATGGTTAGAGTAAATTTAGAAACAAAAGAAGTAATTGAATACAATCCAACCCATACTAATGGGTTTGCTACAATCAAACCACACCTAGAAAAAATCCTATCTAAACTTTAATGATTAATTTTAAATACCCATTTTTTCTAAATTAATCATGGCAAAAATACCAGAGGCCCAAAATAGATTATTCAAAAACATGTTCGTATGTAAAAAGTGTCAGACTAAAGTTAGATCAGATCCTCAAAAAATTCTTAAGGGAAAAGCCAGATGTAGAAAGTGTGCGAAAAAGGTATTTAGACCTTTGAAGAAAAAGTAATAGATTTTTAAATTAAAGTTCTTATTAACTAATATGAGCCTTATTGTATATGATTTAACATTGTTAGTATTGTTTGTTATATTCTCTGCAGTGTTCCTTTATTTGAAAAGGAAAAATCTTTCAAAGGATGGCCCTTTCTATCTATATATGACAACGTGGGGATTAAAACTAATTAATTACATCGGGGGCAAATATAAGAAAACTCTTAAGTTTCTAAGTTATATCTCTGTTGGTTGGGGATATGTTTTGATGATGGGTATTCTCTTTTTGATGGTTCAGACGGTTTACCTTTATCTTACTTCTCCTATTGCAAGAATAATAAAAGCTCCTCCAATTGCTCCTCTGATTCCTTATTTCCCTAAGTTGTTTGGGCTACAAAGTTTTTTCCCCCCGTTTTATTTTGTCTATTTTATAGTCTCTATTTTGATTGTGGCTACAGTTCACGAACTTTCGCATGGAATTTTTGCAAGAAGATTTGGGATTAAGATTAAATCGACAGGGTTTGCATTTTTGAAATATTTTCCTGCCCTTTTCGGAGCGTTTGTAGAACAGGACGAGAAGCAGATGACAAAAACCAAAAAGTTTGACCAAATGAGCATCTTATCTGCAGGAGTTTTTGCAAACACGCTGACTGCCATTCTTTTTTACATAATCTTATTTTGGTTTTTTACATATACCTTTGCAGCTTCGGGAGTAGCTTTTGATACCTACTCTTATTCTCCGATTGGAATTGCGAATATTACTTCTGTTAATGGTGTTGAATTGACTAACCCTTCATACACAAATGTTTTGAATTTATTTAATGATACAGGATTTAATAAAATCAAGGTTGGTGATAGAAACTATATTACAACAAAAGAAATTTTATTAATGCAGGGGGAAGGTCTCGAAGAGGTATTTTTGTATGATGATGCTCCTGCGATAAATGTTGATTTGGGAGATATAATAACAGAAATTGGTGGAATTAAAATAGAGAGTATTGAACAATTGGGAGAAGAAATTGGGAAATATTCTCCAGGAGAGCAGATAGAGATTACTACAATCAGGGGAGAAGGAGAATTGAAATTTATGATTACTCTTGGAGAAAATCCTTTGGATCCTGAAAAGCCCTGGATAGGGGTTGGGTTTTATGATGAAATGAGAAAAGGTTTTGTTGGAGCTGTTTTGAGTGTTCTTCCTTCATATACAAAACCCCATGTTTATTATGAGCCAAAAAATGACTTGAGTTTATTTGTGAAGGATCTCCTATGGTGGATTGTTATAATTAACATACTCGTAGCTCTGTTCAATATGATGCCTCTTGGATTTCTCGACGGAGGAAGATTCTTTTATTTGACATTTTTAGGCATTACTGGAAAAAGAAAATTCTCAAAGAAGTTATTCGACGTAATGACTTATTTCCTATTATTCTTATTTGTTGTTCTGATGGTTAAGTGGGCCGCAGGATTTTTTTAGGAAGTGTTGTATAAGATAATCGTGGTCATACATCTTTCCTCTTAGGATTCCATCCACAGAGTTTCTTTTTCTAAATAAAGTGTGTATTTCTTTTTCATCATAAGGTTTTCTTAACTCCAATCCAAGAATTCTTCTTGATTCTATATCTTCTCTCTTAAGTTTTTCTCCCCTACAAAAATTAATCGCAGGGTAATCTCTACATTTCCCACAAGCATCATCTGTTGTATCCACAACTGTGATAGGGAATGTTATAAGGAGATTAAAATCATCGGATTGGAAAATCTGTGGAAGCCCCTCTGCTACACGTAAATAATCAAAATACCATTCTCTTACATGATGTCCTCGAATAACTTTCATCCCAAACATCTTTTCAAGAAAAGAAACCCCTATTTAAAATTTCTTATCAAGCAAAACTTTAAAATCTCTTTCTTGTCATTATTTCTATGATTCCAGATGACGTTAAGAAATTATTAAAGAAACAACATTATGAAATTGCTGGGAAGCATTCTGCTGTGCAGACTTGTCGATGGACTAAGAAGTCCTTGAGGGATGAAGGGGTTTGTTACAAGGAGCAGTTTTATGGTATTAAGTCGCATCTTTGTTGTCAGATGACTCCTGCTGTGATGTGGTGTCCGAATAAGTGCGTGCATTGTTGGAGGGCGATAGAGCGTACGATTGGGGATGAGTTGAAGGGAGAGGTTGATTCTCCGTCTGAGATTATTGATAAATGCATTCAAGCCCAGAGAAAATTGTTGATGGGTTTTAAGATTGATCCTAAGAGTGATAAGAAACAATTGAGTAAGGCTAATCAAGAAAAATGGGCAGAGGCTCAAGAGCCAATGCAGTTTGCGATTTCGCTTTCAGGTGAGCCGACAGTTTATGAGAAACTTGGAGGGTTGATTGAAGAACTTCATAAAAGAGGGAAGACAAGTTTTCTTGTTACTAATGGGCTTTATCCTGAAAAGCTTAGAGAACTCAAAGAAAAAGGACAGTTGCCGACACAGCTTTATGTTTCTATTAATTCTCCGAACAAAAAACTTTACATAAAGTTTCATAGAAGTTCAAAAGAAGATGCTTGGGAAAAGTTGAATGAGACTTTGGAACTTATGGCAGAATTATCTTGCCGGACAGCACCCAAGGGTGTACCCCGAGACATTCCTCCTGGAATGTCTACAAGAGGCATCTTTAGAATGAATCTTGTAAAAGATTTGAATATGAAAGACGACTATCTTGAAGAATATGCTGAAATGATTAAGAAATCAAATCCAATGTTTGTGGAGTTGAAGGGATTCATGAGTGTTGGATTTGCTAGAGAAAGACTTGGTTATGATAGAATGCCAACTCACGACGACATGAGAGAATTTTCAAAGAAGCTTGTTGAAGAGTTGAATCTGATTGGTGTTGATATGAAAATTCTCGATGAGAAGATTGAGAGTAGAGTATTAGTTCTTGGGAGAGATAGGGGAGAGTTGAAGATTAAAGGGCTTTAGATTTATTAATGATTATCTCTCCAACCGATTTTTATTACAAAAGAATTTTCTGTTCTTAACATTCCAAATATTCCTAATAACAAAGCAAGAATGGATAATTCAAGTAATTCAAAAATCATCTTCTATGAACTCTTGACCAAAGTACATTTAGAACAATAGTCTCTTTCTAGACCTTCGGCACGTTCTCTTTGAACATCTAAAGGGAGTTCAGGAAGTTGTTCAAAAAAAACTTGATAAACAGGGGAGTCAGATAAATTATGAATAGTTTTGCATCCCCCACATGTTTCTGGATTATACCTTATCTCCCCTGCCATTCTCATTACTTCTAAAAAATCTATTCCCATCTTATTACAAATCAATAACTCCCTCACGTGTTAAAGCTGCGAATCTTATTCCAACTGGAAGGTTGATTAAAGCAGATATCAATGCCATGTGTTCTTTACCGTCGCCAGATGCTATTGAACATGCGACTTCCATTCCTTGAAATTTTCCTTTTAATTTTTCTGTGAACTCTTCTTTCAATGGTTTTAGTTTTTTGTCAAGGTCGATGTTTATGAATTCGAAATCTTTCTGATGCGTGAACGATTTTGCAAAGTCTCCTCCTAAAAGAATAACTTTATCCCATTCTCCATGATTCATAAGTCCTGAGACTTGTTCCCATGTTCCTTTTCCTGTTGATAGTAAAGCTACTAGTTCCATGCGAGGAAACCCCTTGTTTTCCTCGCGCTCCTTCCTCGAAGCGCTGAAGGGCGACTTCTTTTCAGCACTTTGCCCGAAGTCGCGAGTTTAATTTTCATAATTAGAAAAGAATCTGGGATTTTTTAAAGATTGTTGTGCTATTTGAATAAACCAGAATAACGTTCAAACCCTGGAAGTTTCGCCAAGGCTCCACTAATCTCTTCATATCCTAAATAAAAATCTGCAGGATTACAATTATATTTGTTCCAATTATTTTCTGTAATATCGTCCCACTCAGATATTAGAGGTATTGGATTGCCCCCCACCCCAATAGGGAAAATCACTCTTGTTAATGAAGAGTAATAATGGTCTTTTTTTGAAGAATTGTCTGGTGAGATAACTATCTCTCCGGTTTTTAGGCGCCTTCGCCGATTGAGGTCTCTCCATCCATTAAAGAGGGTTAATAATAATCCCCCATGCCAAGATAAAGGATTTTCTGCAACTAAGATACAATTTCCTTTTTCAGGTCCAGGATCTTTATCTCTTAAATTCATAGAAAAGTTGGACCAATCCATTATTTAAGGATTGTTGTGATTCAAAACATTTTTAAATCCTTTTTAGCTCAGAAAAATACCGTATGAACTACATCGTGATGAGATATGTTCTATACTCATGACGCATAATGTAGGAGGTTATAGAAATGACAGAACTAAAAAAACAATTGCAGAAGGCTCTAACTGAATTGAGAAAAGGCAAGGAGAGAAAGTTTGATCAGTCAGTAGACTTGATTGTGAATTTGCAGAAGTTTGATGTTAAGAAAACGCCTTTGAATTTGTTTCTTTCTGTTCCGAATAAGATTAAGGATAAAGAAATTTGTGGGTTTTTAGAATCTAAGAACGCCAATGTAGATACAATTACTCCGGACCAATTCAAAAAATACTCGAAGAAGCAGGAACTGAAAAAGCTTGTCAGAAAATATGATTTTTTTATTGCGCAGGGAAGTGTTATGCCGAAGGTTGCTACAACTTTTGGGAGGGTTTTAGGCCCTTCTGGGAAAATGCCTTCTCCACAAATGGGAATTATACTTAATGCAGATGATAAAACAATAAGTGAACTAAAAGTTAAGATAAACAACACTCTAAAATTAAGGGCAAAGGAAGCCAGTCTGAAGTTGGCGATTGGAAAGCAAAGTATGGATGATGATAAAATTATTGAAAATGTTGAATCTGTCTACAATGAAATTATTAAGGCATTGCCGAGGGACAAAGAGAATATTAAAAATATTGGATTAAAATTCACTATGACTAAACCTGTGAGGATAAAGTTATGAGGACAAAACGGCAAAATCCGATTCCTGAAAGTAAGAAGAACACTGTGAAAGAATTAGCAGAGTTGATCAAAAGTAAGAAGACGATTTTAATTGTGTCTATTAAGAATATTCCGGGTTCGCAGTTTCAGGAGATTACAAAGAAGCTTAGAGGTAAGGCAGTAGTTAAAGTTCCTAAAAAGAACATAATGTTTAGAGCAATAGACAATTCTGGGAATGGTGTTGTTGAAAAACTTAAAGAACAATTTCAAGAGAGTGTTGCGATTTTGTTTTCTGATACAGAGGCTTTTGAACTTGCTTCGGAGTTGGAGGCTACTAAAAGTCCTGCTAAAGCGAAGGTTGGTCAAGAAGCTCCAATAGATATTGAAGTAGAGGCAGGGATGACTGAGCTTGTACCCGGACCTGCGATTAGTGAATTAGGAGCTGTTGGACTAAAAACAAAGGTTACAAATGGTAAGCTAGAAATTATACAGAGCAAAATTATTGTCAAAGAAGGTGGAAAAATTTCGCAGGCAGTTGCAGATGTAATGAGTAAGTTGGATATCAAACCTTTTTCAATTGGATTTATTCCTCTTTCTGCTTTTGATACTCAAGAAGGTAAGTTTTATTCAGAGATAAAGGTTGACAGAGAAGGAACTCTTGAGAAACTTAAAGAGGCACACAGCAGAGCATTACCTTTTGCAGTTGAGATTGGACATCCAACAGAAGATACGATTAAGTTCTTGATTGGTAAAGCTGGTGGACATGGTAAGGCTTTGGAGAAGTTTAAGGATGGTGAGGAGAAAGAAGAGGAGAAAGAAAAAATAGCTGAAGCTGATGCTTCAGAAGATAAGAAAGACGTAGATAATGAAAAAGAAGACAAACCAGTTGAACAGGATAGTTCTTCTGATAATAGTTCTGAGCAATCTGAGCCGACAGGCGAAGCTAATGATAAAGAGGAAAGTAAAGATGGGGAGAAAGGGAAATGAGAAAGATATTAAATTTAGACACTCCCTTATTCAATGATGTAACTAATCTTGATGAAGTTTTGGAGAGATTAAACAAAGAGATTAAACAACTGGGCAAAAGGAAAGATTCATACATAAGTTGTGCCACTAAACTAACTGAAGCTTTTAAAGAATCTGATGATTTTGACGAAGTTAGAGGATTAAGAGCAAGTATTATAGATGGTTTAATTACTATATCAGAATATGATATTACAAGGTTAGAGATAATGCTTAATAGAGCAAAGGATTTGATTAAAGATCATACAATTTATAATACTCAACAACTAAACGTTGAAGGGGAAAACAAATAAAATGGAAAACATATACGCAGCGCTTTTGTTGCACAAACTTGGAAAAGAAGTTAGTGAAGGAAGCCTAAAAGATGTTGTTGCGGCTGCTGGTGGCGAGGCTGAGGAATCAAAGATCAAGTCTCTTGTTGCTAGTTTGAAAGGTGTTGACATCGCGAAAGAATTGGAAAGCGCGAGTTTGGTTTCTGCTGCTCCGGCTGCTGGAAGTGCTCCGGCTGCTGAAGAAAAGAAGGAAGAGAAACCAAAAGAAGAAAAGAAGGAAGCTGCAGCTGAAGGCTTGTCTGCTCTGTTTGGATAATTTAACTTATTTTAATAATCTAAATATCAGGCAAGCTTTAACATATCTAGTTAGAACAAGAGACTTTTTCTAGTGGATGGTGGAGTATAATAAAAGTTAAAAAGATTCTATATTTCATATTAAGATGTTATATGACATGATAGAAGTTTTTGTCCAACCTATTTTAGGGAATGGGACGTTTGTAGGGAATGATTTACAACATAATGAAAAAGATAATGGGTTAGTTGGAAAAATGTATGATGCTTATGGCCATTCTGAAATTAAAGGAACTTTAGATTTATCTAAAGGATTAATGGGATTTAACAAACAATATCATGATAGAGAAACCACTATCAAATATACATTCAAGAAACAAGATCATATTTGGGTAGGAGAATTTAAAGGGGAAGATGCAGGGTTCGGAGAAGTAATGTGCGAAATTTTTGAAGTTGGAAGAACTCCAAAATGGGATTGGAATGATATTGCTAAGAATGCCCAACTTTCTATTGATGGTACTGAAAAATGGTCCAAAAATATTGTTGATGGAATGATAAAAAAAGGGTATCTTGAGATAGTAAAAAATTCGGCAACTGGAAAGGATGTTGTTAAACCTCTTGAGAGACCCTAAAAATTTATAACTCCTTCATATTTTTCTAAATCATGGCATGGTCGTTGTATCAAGGTGATGAGTTTCTTGAACCGTTGTGTTTTTCGAATCAGAAGACTCAGCAAGATGTTGTGAAAGAGGTTCTCAAAGCTGTTGAAGAAGGGCAAAAGGTTATTTTTATTCATGGAATTTGTGGGACTGGGAAGAGTGCGATTGCATTGAATATTGCAAAAGAGCTTGGGAAAACTTCTGTTGTGGTTCCGATAAAAAACTTGCAGGCACAATATGAGAAAGATTATGGAAGTGAAAAACATATTCTAGATAAAAATGGTAAGAAGTTGAAGATTAGTGTTATCACAGGTCGGCAGAATCATAAATGTAAGTTTATCGGGGATAAAGGAGCGATTCCCAAAGTTAAGAGAGAGATTGATTCAAAGCTTCATGATATTTTTGCAGGTCAGAGAGAGAAGAAGATTGATGATGATATTTCTGCCAATAGGAAAGACCTTCCTTGTAAGATTGAGATTAAAGAGAAGAATTCTGGAAAGATTAAAAGTTATCTCAGGCAAAATAAGGATGTTAATCATAAGAATTTTCAGACTGTGAGAGATGTGAAGAGGATGTCTATTGCTGCGGCGTGTCCTTATTGGAGTCCTGCGATTCCGTCGAAGTACGAGCCTGGAGGAAAGAGTTTTGTAAATGCTATCCAAAAAAAATATGTTGGTCTTGAGGGTACTGAATTTGTTTTTTACCAAAGAAGGCCCGGTTGTAAATTCTATGAGCAGTTTAACTCGTTTGTTGACTCTGATGTGATCGTCTTTAACTCTATGAAATATAAGTTAGAATCTTTGTTGAATAGGAAACCTGAGACAGAGGTTGAGATTATTGACGAGTGTGATGAGTTCTTGGATAGTTTCTCGAACCAAAGAACAATCAATCTTGACCGGTTGCAAAATGCGTTGATTAATGTTTTTAGTAATGATGAAAATGTTGGAAAGATAATAGAAGAGGTGAGTTCGATTTTAAAACAGATAAAAAGAAACCAAAGGGTTAGGAATGCTGTTGATTCTGAGATAATTCCGCTGAGAGAAACAGGAATTTATGATTTGCTTAAGATTTTTTTATATAAGTCTGAGTTTCTTGACGAGGTTGATGAGGAAAGTTATCTTTTTAGTGTTGAGGAAACTGCGATGATTTTTGGGGAGTTTTTTGATGAGAGTTATATTACATTTACCAAGAAGGATGAAAGTATTATAGCGAATATTGTGACGACCAATCTTGCGAAGAGGTTTAAAGAAATGGTTGATAAGAACAAGTTAATTGTTTTGATGTCTGGGACGCTTCATTCAGACATTGTTTTGAAAAATGTTTTTGGATTGGAGGATTTTAAAATTATCGAGGCTGAGACAGAGCAGCAAGGACGAATTGAGGTTAAAAGAACAGGGTTAGAGTTGGATTGTAGATATTCTAAATTGGGAAAAGAAAATAGAGGAAAATATCTCAAGGCCCTAAGTAAAAGTGTTGAGGTTGCTCCGAAACCAGTGTTGGTTCATATAAATGCTTTTATTGATTTACCAACAGAAGATGAACTTGAAAAGTATGATGTTGATAACTTAATTAGTCGTGAGAAGTTAAGAGAACTTCAGAGCGAGGATAATACTGGGAGGTTGATTGAAAAGTTCAAGAAAGGACAAGTTGATGTTCTTTTCTCTACACGTGCTTCGCGTGGAATTGATTTTCCTGGGGAGCAGTGCAATAGCATTATTTTTACAAAGTATCCTAACCCAAATGTGCAGGAAGCCTTTTGGAAAATTTTAAACAAAACAAAACCACAACATTATTGGGATTTTTACAAAGACAAAGCACGACGAGAACTGTGGCAAAAGATATATCGTGGATTAAGATTCAAGGAAGACCATGTTTATGTTTTGAGCCCAGATATAAGGGTGTTGGAAGCGTTTGAAAGTGTATAGTACAACATATATATTGGAATATATAGTTTAGAGGATATAGATTAGAATTTATAATCATTAAGAGAAAAATATTTAAATGAAAAACAAAGAAACAGTTTATGCCAACGGTCATAAAATTAATTGCAAATTCGCGAAGCCAAGAAGCCATTAGAGATTATTTAGAACGTGAAGGTGTGCCAAATAGAAGAAAGGAATTTTATTCTACTCTTTGGTATTCATTGACACCTATCTGCAAACAAAAGGAAATGCTGAAAAAAATGGGGGGCTGTCTTCCTTTAGAAATTTCTCCTCCTTACTCCTTTGATATTTTTAGTACTTCCCTTGTTTTAAAATATTCGAATGAGACTAGAACTTTATTAAGACATGGGATACGAAGAGAGGGGGTTAGACAATCCATAAAAGGGTGGGATGATTTAAAAGAAGGGAGGGGGGAGATGATTGAAAAATCACTTGTTGTTATAAAAGAATATGACCCAAAATTAGATATTGCAAAAGTACGTTTAGTGGACTCAAAAGAAGAGCAAAGAATTTATTTTACATCAAAACCCCATATCACTCTTGCTAAAAATTTTGATTCGAAAGGGTTAGAGAAATTAAGTGGATTTGAAGAAACATTAGTCTTTGACGATTTCTCTTGGAAATTAAAATGTTAAAACCCAAAACACTTTCTATGTTTTAACATTCCAGCGTATTTGAGAAGAAGTCTTGGTTTACTAAACTCGCTTTGAAATCCAAGGTCTCCGTCTTGGTTTGCCTTCTTTATTACTTCGCACAGATTATCATTGTTCAGCTCAGAAATATATTTAGAGTGCAATATTAGATTGACTGCGGGTTCTTGGTTAGTTCCAATTAGAAAACCATCCTGCCATATTCTTTGATTACTTTCAAAATCATAAAACCTCAATGAGATGCTTTCTTTTTTAGGTACATCTTTTACAAATTCGCTTGTGGATAAAACTTGTTGAACCTTGGCTTTCTCTGCAGAACTCAATGGAACAATCTCAACTTGTTGAGTAGTTACGCTCTTGCCAGTTGTAGAAAATTTGTTGAAAAGGAAAACTGATATGATTATCAAGATTATTGTGATTATGATTACTCTTTTTTTATTCATTTTAGGCCCGGTTCCATGAAACGCCCCCGCCCCGAATCGAACGGGGATGCCCCGAAGGGCTCCGGTCTCAAGCC
This sequence comes from Candidatus Pacearchaeota archaeon, assembly GCA_018221285.1. Classification (GTDB taxonomy): domain Archaea; phylum Nanobdellota; class Nanobdellia; order Pacearchaeales; family GW2011-AR1; genus JAHKAF01. The sequence goes on along the minus strand of JAAOYJ010000003.1, from coordinate 175,630 downwards.
GGATGCAATACCATTATGCGACGGAGGCTTATGATATTAGAATTAATTAGAATGTTTTAAAGGTTTTTGTTTATCCAAAAACCCTTTTCCACCAAGACTTCTTTATTGTAACAGGATTATCATATTCGTCGATGATTTCATACTTAATTACTGGTTTCTCTTTGAGGACAGGTGCTGCCTTGGAAAGTTCGCTTGTGGCTTGCTCAACTGCTCTTTCAATAAGAACCTTTAAATATCCTTGATTAAGAAGCGCTATCCTAAGTGCATCAAGGGTGTATCCTTTTTTCAGGTTCTTCTTAAAATAATTCACAATATTCTTTCTATCATCTTGTCTTGACATAAAAAGAATAGAAAATAAAGGTTTAAATTTTTTGTTGTGATTATCTGATTCTTATCGGTTTCTCTTTCTTGAAGAACTTAACAGCTTGGTTTAGGCGAGATCTTGATTCTGCGTAAATTGTCAGGATTTTCTCTCCTTTTTTTATCTTATCTCCTTTCTTTTTATGAAAGTAAAGTCCTGCGAATTTGTCTGTAGGGCAACCAACAACTCTTGCAAGAGAGTTTATCTTTTTGTTATGCATTTCATAAATCTTGCATGGTTTTTTTGCTAAAATGTTTTTTCTATATTTTGCAGGTTTGATTTCAATCATCTTCCCTCCCTGAGCTTTGATGATTTGTTCAAACTTTTTGAATGCTTTTCCAGAAGAGAGGATTTCTTTTGCCAATTTTATTCCTTTTCTTTTTTTTGCTTTTCCAGTCATTTCCAAAAGCTGTCCTGCAAAAAGCAAAGATTTTTCTTCTAAATATTTTGGACCCTCTTTCTCTGGGTCCAAAACTCTAATAACATCTCTTAATTCCAGAGCAGGCCCAACACTATTTCCAATCGGACCTTCTTCTTTTGTCATAATGACTTTCAATTTCCGATTAAAATATTTTCCAAGGTATTCAAACTTCTTTTTCAATTTCAATGCCCCTACCTTGTTGACCTTCGCTGTTTTTCCATAAGGAATTCCTATCACAATGTACTTGCTTCCGACTGCAAGTTTTTTTGCCATTATCGAGGCTAATAACTGTGCTTCAGGATCTATTTTTAACATCTTTTCTATACGAATTATTTTTGAATCTGCAGGAACCATTCCAAGAGCCCCTCCCCAAACCAAACAAGCGTTTGTTTTTTTGACAATTTTTTTTAAGTCGCTCATTGAGAATTCTATGTTAGTTATAGTTTCCATGACATCTGCAGTTCCTGCTGCGCTTGTTATAGCTCTTGAAGAAGATTTGGGCATAATCAATCCTCCTGCCGCACATATTGAAACAATTATTGGAGTTGTCCGATTTCCTGGAATTCCTCCTATTCCATGTTTATCTGCAATAAATTTGTTCTTTAAGCCAAGCCTATTCCCTGAATTTAATATTGCTTTTGTCAAATATATTGTCTCTTTAGTGCTCATTCCCTGTTTATACATCGCAGATATAAAAAGTGCAATCTCTGATTCGTAGAGAGAGTTGTTCACGATGTCTTTAATAATTTCGTTTATCTCTGCTTGAGAAAGTGGTTCCTTGTTCAATTTCTTTTTTATGAAATTTAGGCTCTTTGGAGTTGGAGAAAGATTAATCTCAACCTTTCTCTTAATTTTCAATCCAAGTTGTTTCCGGAGCTCAGAGGATAATGCAACTTCTCCAACACCAACTAGTTTAGTAGTAGTATTAGTAATAGTAGAAACTTCTCTTGGCTCTTTTAAAGAAACATGGATAGTAATCCTGTCTCCAGTATTCACTCCAAGTTTGTCTGCTGTTTTCTGATTCAGCATCGCCACAGGAAAGCCTGTTGACCAATCAAGAAATTTGGTTTTTAATCTCATTTCACACCTCTTAATTATAATTAGAAAAAATGATTTTTATATCTAATGTTTTATGAAAAGTCCTGGAGATTTTTTATCTCTATAGATTTCTAGGATGATTAGTAAGTAAGCTAGAATTAATGGGCCTAGTATGAATCCCAAAATTCCAAATAAGAATAAACCTCCAATCATTCCAATCAATATTAGTGCTGAATGCATACGAGCTCTTTTTGCTACGATTATCGGCCTGACTAAATTATCTACTCCTGAAGAAATAATCCCAAATACTACGATCCCAATCGCTGGGAAAGCGTTTCCTGCGATAAGTAAATAAATCACAACAGGTGCCCAGACAATTGTTGTTCCAATGATTGGGAAAATTCCTGCAAGACAAGCAAGCAATGTAAGGAACAATGCATTGGGAACTTTGAATATAAAAAATCCAACCCCCACAGCAAGGCCTTGAAGCACTCCTACAATTACTTGTCCATAAATAACTGAAACTGTGATATCTTTTGATGACTCGAATAATTTATCTTCAATATCTTTAGAGAATGGGAGTAAACTTTGTATATATGAAACAAGGCTTTCTCTATCTCTCAAAACAAAGAAAAATGTGAAAAACACTACTAAAAATTGTAAAAACAACGTTGGAAAATTGAGTATAAGACTTGAGAAAGAATTTACTAAAGTATTTGTTACTCTGGTTACGAAAGACTGGAGGACTGACCCAATCTCTGCAGAGAATGCGTCTGAAGCAAAAAGGTCTGGGAATATTGTTTTTAGAGGGGTTACAAAATCTACTTGCTGAGAAGCTAGGAAAACTTTAAAGGATTGATCAATTAAAATTGGTGTTAAAAACCACATTGGAAGAATGATTAACAATGCTAAAAAAATGCAAACTAGTGCAGCTGCAAGATTTTCTGATTTTACTTTTTTGAGCACCCAACAGTAAATAGGGGTGAAAACAAAAGCTAATATAAGTGCGATAATTATTGAGAGCAAAATAGGCCTTAGTAAAAAGAAAGATAGAACTACAAGAAAAGCCAAAATAATCGTGGTCATAAGTTTTCTAAATAAAATATCATCCATGTTACTTGTAAGAGGTAGTTTAATTTTAAAAATGTTTGTTATTTTATAAAAAGGTTTAAAAGTAAAATCAAACATTAATGTTCATGAATTTTATAAAAAAGATTGTTGATGGAAATGTTGACGAGAGTGTTCATTTGCAGTTTCAGAAATTTAGTAAAGGAGAGTTTAGAGATAGGGCCTTGATTGAGGCTAAAAGCATGGCTAAAGGAAGATATTCTGTTAAGACTTCGGCAGAGTTTGCAAATGGGTTGGTTCGTGTTGTTGCTAAGAAGCTTGGTGAAGGAAAAACAAATGTGAAAGGTGCGATTGTTTCTACGAATGATTTAACAGGAGAGTTGGATTTCAAGGATAAGAAACAATTTCAAGGAGTTAAAAGATATTTAATTGATAAGGAAATGTCTGGCAGCGAGATTGTTGGATTGCTTGATAAGTTTCCTAAGACGTTTTTTGCTTTGACTTTCGAAGCTGGTGAGACAAAGTTGAAGATAAAGCCGAAGGCTCCCAAGTCTGGTAAGCCTGGGAAAGGAGATAAAAAAGCTAAGGCGGATTTTTGCACATTAAGGACAGATGATAAAAGGATTGCAGAAAATTTTGTTTTTGAGAAACCAGATTTTAAGAAAGCAGAGATCAATCATACTTTTTTTATTGAGGGCATGGTTATCCCAGATGAATTGAAGGATAGTGATGATTTTGCGAGAATCAGAGAAGAGTCGAGGAGAAAGGGAAGGATTGTAAGAATAGGAGAGATAGATGGGGAAGAGATAAAAAGGGAAATACCTTTCGAAGCATAACAATCTTTAAATAAAGTAGATTTCTAATAATAATATGGATCTTGAAGAAACAGATACTCTATTTAACAAATATAGTTTAGCAGTGTTATCATGTCGTTATGATAATAAAACAGGTTCTTATGAAGATATATTTGGAGATCTTCCAAGATTAGATGTTAATGAATATTTTCCTGATGAAGTAATTAATTGGCTTTAAAAATAATCCAGACCATATCTACGACATTTGTTGTTAACCTTTTTTCTCTTAAGCCCTGTGGATTCTATAATTTTCTCAACATTACCTTTATCACATAGATTATGAATCTTTCTAAATTCGTTTTCAGAAATTCCGTGAGTATATCCTTTGTTTGGAGGCCTTATTTTAAGATCTCCCTCCCTCCACCATCTAAGAATTGTTGTAGCTGAAATAGTTATTCTTGGTGTCCGCGTGGAATAAAGTTTATTGAAAATTTTAACTGCATCTGAGGCATTACCTCTGCTTTCAACATAAAGGCCTCCTACTACATAAGATGTATGCAACCCTTTAAATGTCATATACTTAACAAAACAACGAGAATAAAAATGTTTTGGGCTTAGAAAAAACCCTCAATAACCTCTGCCATATTTTCATATTCCCAATTCGATGATTAATCTTCTTTATTTTGATAAGATATTCTTTCAGATTCTTCTTTGACACTTTTATCGATAGAATTTTTTTGGTTCTTGTTTCTAACATAATCTAATCTATACATCCAACATCTACGTTTAATAGAAATTTCTTTTATTTTAAATCCTAATTTCTTAAAATCAGTCCGCATCTCTTTAGTATTTCCTTCATGCCTCTTATACACTTCTTTAAATGCTCTTTCTGAAACTCCATGACTATCCCCTTTTCCTAGTGCAGTTGTTCTAAGACCCTCTTCTTTCCACCACTCAAGAATTATCTGACGAGTTATCGTTATTCTCCCTCCTTCATTAGAAAAACCTTTTTCATTGAAAATCCTCGCTGCCTTAGCCGCATTAGGATTCTCTATATCATAAAGTTCGGTTATTGTGTAATCACGATGCTTTTCACTAAATACCATATCCCAAAAAATTCTTTAGATAATAAAAATGTTTTGGAAAATCCTCCGAAACCCTTATATAGCACTATTTTCTCATTATTTTATCCAGGGTAATATAAAATGTTAATCTTCGCTAGATTAAAGATAAATGCCAACAAGAAAATCTCCGAGAAAGGGAAGTCTGCAGTTTTGGCCTCGAAAGCGAGCTGCTAAGTTTTTGCCTAGAGTAAACTGGAATGCAATTAATTCTGGAAAGAATATTAAGGGATTCATATGTTATAAGGCTGGGATGGCGTCTGCGCATGTGAGAGATAATACTTCTGATTCCATGACTAAAGGAAAGGACATGGCGATTCCAGTGACGATTCTTGAGTGCCCTCCAATGAAGATTTTTTCTGTGAGATTCTATAAAAATAATAAGGTGATGAGCGAAGTTTTGTCTGAGAATTTAGATAAGGAGTTGAAGAGGAAGGTTAAGGTTCCTAAGAAAAAGGGGAAAAGTGTTGATGATATAATAGACGCTCGTAAAACTCAGTCCGCATCGTCTTCTGACGAATCCGACACAAAGATCTATGATGATGTTCAAATTATATTTTATTCTGTTGTTAAACAAACTGGGTTGAAGAAAAAGCCTGACTTGAGTGAGATTGGGTTAGTTGGAAGTATTGAAGATAAGATTAAGTTTGTTAAAGAGAATTTAGGGAAAGAGATTTCTGTTTTAGATGTTCTTGAGAAAGGTCAACTTGTTGATTTGAGAGGTTTGACTAAAGGACAGGGATTTCAAGGTCCTGTGAAGAGATTCGGGATTAAACTTAAAAGAGCTAAATCAGAAAAGGGAAGGAGAAGGCCTGGTTCGATTGGACCGTGGCATCCTGCGCGAGTTACTTTTAGAGTTCCTATGGCAGGGCAACTTGGAATGTTTACAAGAGTTGTTTATAATAATAATGTGGTTGACATTGGAAAAGCTGATGGAAAATTCACGAACATTAAAAATTATGGAAATGTGAAAACAGATTATATTGTTGTTAAAGGTTCTGTTCAAGGTCCTGCAAAAAGGCAATTACTTATCACGGCTCCTGTGAGGGAAACTAAAAAAACTAAAAAAAGGAATTATGAGTTGAGAGGTATACGATGAAATTTAAAAATAAATATATAATTATTCCATTGGGATTAAAATATCGTGGTAGATGCCCAACAGGTACGATAACTGTAAATGGCGGAGAGATGTACCAAGTTTTTATAAAAGGGCGGGAAGAACCTATAGCAGTTGTAAGTAAATCTAAACTTCCAAGGATTGAGGAAAAATTAGAAGGAAGGGTCTCGGTTATATCTGAAGATAAATTTAGGGAATGGGAAGAAGGAATGGAGATTCTATACGCAAGAAACTAAAATGACAAAAACAAAAATACTGACAATCGACGGAAAGAGTAAAGGAACAATTGATTTGCCTAAATGCTTTTCAGAGCCTGTCAGGAATGATGTTATTGCAAAGGTTTTGGAGGCTCAGAAGATTCAGCAACCTTATTCGCCTTCGCCTGTTGCAGGGAAACAGGCTTCTGCAAGTGGGAAGTTGAAGCATAGAAGAGGGGTTTGGAAAAGCCAGTATAAGAAAGGTATTTCAAGAATTCCGAGAAAGATTATGACTAGGAAAGGTTCGCAGTTTAATTGGATTGGTGCGACTATTCCGAGTGCGCGTGGGGGGCGAAGAGCGCATCCTCCAAAGATATTATCGATGTTAAATAGACTTGGGATGAATAAGAAAGAAAAGTTGCTTGCTTTGAAATCTGCTTTGAGTTCAACCGCGGATAAGAAAAGTGTTGAGAAGAGATATGGTACAATTGATAAACTTGATAAAGATTTTCCATTGGTTGTTGAATCAAAGATGGTGGGGTTGAAGGCGAAGGATTTGATTTCAAGTTTGAAGAAGGTTCTTGGAGAGAAATTATTTGATCTAGGAGTTAAGAAAAAGTCTGTAAGAGCAGGGAAGGGAAAGAGAAGAGGAAGGAAATACAAAAGCACTGCAGGATTACTTTTTGTCGTAGGTAAAAAGGAAAAATTAAAAACTGGTGCGTTTGATGTTGTAAGTGTAAACAAACTCGGAGTTACTGATTTAGCAAAAGGTTCTCCAGGAAGATTAACAATCTACACAGAAGATGCAATTAGAGATTTGGGGGAGAGGTTAAAATGAGTTTAAAACCAATAGTAACTGAAAAAGCTGTGATGATGATTGAGGCGCAGAATGTTCTGACGTTTGAGACTGACAGGCGGAAGACTAAGGAATTGATTAAGAAAGAAGTTGAGGAAGTGTTTGAAGTTAAGGTTGATAAGGTGCGGACTTTGGTTCGGGGCAATAAGAAATATGCTTATGTTAAATTAAATGAAAAGTTTCCGGCTATTGACGTGGCTACGAAGCTTGGGTTGATGTAATGGGAAAAAGAATAATTTCACAGCGAAGGGGAAGAGGAACTCACACTTACAAAGTTCGGAGAAAGGCTTTTAGGTTTAGGCCGCAGTATCCGAAGAAGCTTGATGGCGAGGGGACTGTTGTTAAGTTGTTTAATTCGTCTGCGCATACAACTCCTTTGGCTAGGGTGACTTATAGTGGAGGAAGTTTTATGATGCCTGCATTTAAAGGAATGTTTGAGGGAGAGAAGATGAAGTTTGGAGGAGGTGGGCAGATTACAAGTATTGGAGAGATTCCGTTGAAGACAAAGGTATTTAATATTGAATCGCGGCCAGGAGATGGTGGAAAGTTTATGAAGAGTGCTGGAAACTCTGCGATTATAAATAAAGTTATTGGAGATGATGTTTTTATAATGTTTCCGTCGAAGAAAGAGAAGAAGCTTCATAAAAACTGCAGAGCAACTATTGGAGTTTCTGCTGGTGCGGGTAGATTGGATAAGCCGATTGTCAAGGCAGGAAAACAGCATCATATTAAAAGATCAAAAAGTAAATTATGGCCTCGAACGTCTGCGGTTAAAATGAATGCGATTGACCATCCGTTTGGTTCAGGTAGAGCAAAGAATGTAAAGAGCAAAATTGCAAAGAGAAATGCTCCTCCTGGAAGAAAGGTTGGACTTATCAGACCTCGGAGGACTGGGAAGAGGAAATAATCAAAATGGAACTAAAGAAAAAAGAATTTACATACAAGGGAAAGACGATTGAAGAGTTGAAAACCTTGGATGTTCGTGAGTTTGCGAAGATGGTTAAGTCTAGACAGAGACGAACCATGCTTAGAACTTTCCAAGAGATTGAGAAATTTATTAACCGTTCAAAGGTAAAGCTTGAGAAAGGTAATCGGATAAAGACACATCAGAGAGATTTGGTTGTTGTGCCCCAGATGATTGGGTGGACGATTGGAATCTATAATGGTCAAAAGTTTGTGCCTGTTGAAGTTACAGGAGAAATGCTCGGACATAAATTCGGGGAGTTTGCACCGACGCGGGCAAGAATCATGCATGGAAAGCTTGGAGTCGGAGCAACTAAAGGAACTAAACACAAGAGTAAGAAATAATGACAGATGAAGTTAAACAACCACAAGACATGAAGGAAGACGCACAGAAGACAAGGAAGTTAGCTGAGGCTAAAATTTCAGAAAAGAAAGAAGTTGTTAAAAAAAAGAAGATCAGCGAGGATAAAGTTAAAGATGTTAGTAAGGATAAACAAATTACTCAAATTGATAAACCTAAACCAACAAGTGACACTCAGAAACAAAAGACTTCAGATGAATCATTAACTACTGAAAAAACTCCTGAGCCGAAAGGCGAAGCTAAATCTAAACCAGACGACAAACCAAAAGAACCTAAAAAGAAAATTGTTCCTAAAAAAATGGTTGAGAAAGAAGAAGTTGTTGTGAATGGGAAGAGTTTGCACATATCTACGAAATATGCTATGGCAATATGTAAGTTTGTCAAAGGAAAGAAGATTGACAAAGCGATTGAGGACTTGGAAATGGTTGTTGTTAAGAAGAAAGCTGTTCCAATGAAGGGTGAGATTCCACATAGAAAGGGGAAGGGAATGATGTCAGGGAGATTTCCAAAGAAAGCCTCTGAGAATTTTATTATGTTATTGAATAGTTTGAAATCAAATGCGAATAATCATGGAGTTGAAGATCCTATAATTGTTGAGGCTGTTGCAAATATGGCTCAAAGGCCTTTTGCAAGCGGAGGGAAAAGAAAGAAGAGGACGCATGTTACGATTAAAGCGAGAGAGAAGAAATTAGTTAAGAAAACTAAAAAGAAAAAAGTTGGAGGTAAGAAATAATGGAAGAAAGAATAACAGTTAAGTTCAAGAAAGATGAGTTTGCGATCAAGGAATCTATTAAGGAAAATCTTGGAAAGGGGAAGGTTAGCAAGGTTCGGATAGAATATACGCCTGTTGGAGAGAAGATAATTATTTCCACCCATAAACCAGGATTGGTTATTGGAAGGAAGGGTGAGAAGATAAATGAATTGACAAGGATGGTGAAAAAGGAGTACAAACTTGAGAATCCCCATATTGAGATTGATGAGGTGGCGCAGCCAGAGTTTGATGCGCAGATTATGGCAGATGAGATTGCGCTTTCGTTGGAGAGGTTTGGACCGATAAGGTTTAAGGTTGTTGCTTATAGGGCTTTGCAAAGAATTCTCGACGCTGGTGCGCTTGGAGTTGAAATTAGATTAAATGGTAAACTTCCTGGTTCAAGAGCAAAGTCGTGGAGATTTGCACAAGGTTATTTGAAGAAGGCTGGAGACAGCGCAAAAGTTGTTGATAGGGCGCAGGCAAGAGCAGAGACAAAGCCAGGAACAGTTGGAGTAAAGGTCGCGATACTTTCTCCTCATGCTGTGTTAAAAGATCAAATTAAGATTACTGATGAAATGCTTGCAACATTAAAAGATAACATGGCAAATGCTGAGTTGCCAGATGTTGTAGTTAAGAAGAAGGCAAAGAAGAAAGTAAGGAGGAAGAAATAATATGGCAGTAGCAAGAGATGGCCAATATATTGCGGCAAAATGTTCTGGGATGCAATGGTTAGATATTGAAAAAGGGCACGTGTATATTATTAAGAGCCCTATGCCCGAAAGGAAAGTGGTGGGAGAGATGTCTTTAGAAGAAGCCCAAGATAAATATGGTAAAGAAAAAGTATTTGTAACAAGTTCGGACAGTTTTTGTGATAGTTGTGATAGGAAAGCAGAGGAATTAGAAAAATGAAATTCAAAGAAATACAAAAATTAAGTGAAGCTGAAAGGCAGAAGAAGTTGAAAGCATTGAAAATGGAGCTTGTTAAGGCAAAGGTTGCTGGGGCTCAGACAGGTAGTTCAAAGATTAAAGAGATTAAGAAGATTATTGCGCGGATGCTGACATTAGATTCATCAGATTCCTTAGAGAATAAAAATACTAAGGAGCAAACATAAACATGGAAATATGTCCAAAGTGTGGCTTGCCTGAGCAGGCCTGTGTATGTGAGCAGATAGTGAAGAGTTCGCAGAAGATAACAGTGACGACGGATCGGAAACGATACGGGAAAATCGTTACTGTGGTCAAAGGATTCGAAGGAGACGTTGATGTACGGAAACTCGCAAAGGCTCTGAAAAACGAGCTTGCTTGCGGAGGAACTGGAAAAGACCAGATCATCGAGCTCCAAGGAGATCACAGGAAGAAGATGAAAAAACTGTTGATCAAAAACGGATTCGAGGAAGACTCTATAAGCGAGTGATCATACACGAATAAAGATGTGAAAATAGAAAATGACAAAGAAAGCAGAAGCAAAAATGACGAAAGAAGAAAAGAAAAAAGTAGCTGGAGCTAAGAAAGAAGTAAAAATAGTGGAAACTAAGTGTAATGACAAAGACTGCCCAACTCACGGAAACCTAAAGATTAGGGGAAGGACCTTCGAGGGAACAGTAACTAGTAAGTTCCATAAGAGAATTGCAATTGAATTTGAAAGAATGATTTATGTTAGAAAATATGAAAGGTATGCTAAGTCAAAGACAAAGATTCATGCTCGTCTGCCTGTTTGTATGGAGAAAGATATTCAGGTTGGAGACATGATTCAAGTTCAAGAGTGTAGGCCGTTGAGTAAGATAATTCATTTTGTTGTTGTTAAGAAAATTAAATTTGGGGGGAAGAAGTAAGATGGAATATAATATTAGTATATATGAAAGACTAGTACGGAAACCATTAGACATATTTGAAAAAGGGGTTATTAATGAATTTAATAATTATATAGAGGTGGTGAGAAATTTTTTCCAAAAATCTCCAGAAGATCTAATAGAAAGAGATTTTCAAAAAATAGAGGAAGCACTTGAAAAAGCTGTTAAACAAAGTATCCCAAAAAATCCTGTAAAAGCCCATGGATTGCTTGTTGATGTAATGAATAAAAGACATTCATTTGATAAAAGACATAGAAATAATCTTTTATATCAAGCATATGAACAAAGAATTAATTTGACTATAGACAGTTTAGCAAAAAAATATAATCGAGGTAAAAAAAGATGAAACCAGTAAGCGCTAAACCAACACGAGCATTTAATTTAGGAGCGAATATGATTGCTTCGGATAATAGTGGGGCAAAGATTGTGAGGATAGTTTCAGTTAAGAGGGGGAAGACAAAGAAGACTAGGCAGGGTTATGCAAAGGTTGCTGATCAGGTTAAAGTGAGTATTCGTAAAGGAATTCCAGATATGAAAGGGAAGGTTTTCGACGCTGTTATAATTCGGCAGAAGAGGCCTTGGAGAAGATTGACTGGAGAGAGGATTGCATTTGAGGATAATGCGGTTGCAATTCTTAAGGATGATAAAGGTAATCCTAAGGGAACTCAGATTAAAGGACCTGTTGCAAGGGAGGTGCAAGAGCGATGGCCGTCTGTGGCGAAAATCGCTAGTATTGTAGTTTAAAATGATGAACCAAAATATGATGGATATAAGAATGGATGAAAGAGTTGAAGATATTGTTAATGAAATGTGTAAAGAAATTAGAATATCAAAAGGCGAGAAGTCTGAGAGGTTTCTAGAGTTGGAAAGGATATATCTAATGAATAAACAATTTACAGAAGGTTTTGATTTTTCAGAATATGATCAAAGAATCAGTAGGGTATTCGGAGGCAAGGTAGTTTAAAATGAAATCAAAATTTAGTACATCATGGAAATCCTCGAAGCAACCGAGGAAGCAGAGAAAGTATCTAGCAAATGCGCCGTTGCATCTTAAGAGAAAGTTTTTGAGTGTGAACTTGTCTAAAGAGTTGAGGGCGAAGCATGGTAAGAGAAATATTCCTGTTGTTAAAGGGGATGTTGTGATTGTTATGAGAGGTAAGTTTAAGAAGAAGAAAGGTAAAGTTACAGAGGTTAAGACTAAGATGATGAAGATATATATTGAAGGAATTCAGGTTAAGAAACAAGAAGGTTCAAAAGTAAATGTTCCGCTGAGGGCTTCGAACTTGCAGATTGTTGAATTGAATTTGGATGATCGGAAAAGGATGGCTAAGTTGGGTGGGCACCGCTCGGTGTACCCCAAAACACAGAATGAAGGGGCAAAGAAAGTGGAAGTTAAGAAAGAAATACCTAAAAAGAAAGTTCAAACTAAAAAAGTTAAGGAGGAAAAGAAATAATGGCACACCTAAAAAGACACAAAGCACCAAAGAGATGGCCGATTCCGAGGAAGGGTACGAAGTATGTGGTTAGACCTAACTTTAATCCTCAGAGAGGAGTTCCTCTTTTGATTGTGTTTAGAGATATGTTAGGAGTTTGTCAGAATAGAAAGGAAGTTAAGAGGGCGATTCATGAGAAAAAGATTTTGCATAATAATAAGCTAGCTACAGATGACAAGAATGCTGCGCTTTTGTTTGACACGATAAGTGTGGTTCCGTCGAAGAAACATTATAGAGTGGTTCTGTCAAAACTTGGAAAATATTCGCTTGAAGAGATTAAGGAAAGTGAGTTGAATCAGAAGGTGGCAAAGATTATTGGAAAGAAAACATTGAAGGGAAAGAAGGTTCAGTTGAATTTGAGAGGAGGAGGAAATTTCCTTTCAGAGGTTAAATGTAATACAGGAGATTCTGTGGTTATGAGTTTCAAAGATAAGAAAATAACAAAATGTCTTCCACTGAAAGAAAAGGCGAAAGCAGTTGTTTTCGACGGTAAACACGCAGGAAAGCACGGGGTGATAGAGAAGATAATGCTTGAAAGAAAAATGGCAAAGTTGAATGTGGATAAAGATGATATTAATGTTTTAATTAAACAATTAATGGTGGTAGAATAATGGAAGGGAAAAAACAGCACCGCCAGATGTACCCCAAAACACGGAATGAAGGGGCAAATATAATGAGAGAAATAAAGATTGAGAAGGTTGTGCTTAGTGTCGGAGGGATTGGAGATCCGCTTGAGAAAGGAGTTAAGCTTCTTGAATTGCTTACAGGTAAGAAGCCTGCGAGGACAAGTTCAAGAAAGAGAATTCCTTCATTAGGAGTTAGGCCCCAGTTAGAGATTGGAGCAATGGTTACAATTAGGAAAAGAGCAGAAGAAATCTTGAAGAGAATGTTAGCAGCAGTTGATAATCAGTTAAAGAAAAAACAAATGAGTGAGAATAACTTTTCGTTTGGAGTGAAAGAGTATATTGAGATTCCAGGAATTGAGTATCAGAGAGAGATTGGGATTATTGGGTTTGATGTTACTGTTGTTTTCAAGAGAACTGGTAGAAGAGTTAAGTTAAAAAAGATAAAGAAAGGTAAGGTTCCTAAGAGACAAATGATTTCGAAAGAAGAAATAATTAAATTCATGGAGGATAACTTCAAAACGAAGTTTGAGTAAGATGGAAAGAGATAATAAATACGATAATTGGAGGAATGCCTTGTATAGTATAAAGGTTGCAGCATTAGTAACAAATAGTCCTGTGGATGAGAATATCAAAGTTGAATCTATAAGGAAGAGTGATATTGCAAGACAATTAGCAATAGATTCAGGGGTGCCTGAAAATTCATTAGATGAATTCACTAAACAGATGGGAGGCAGAAAATGACTGCGTCTGATTGGAAAAAAATATTTAAGCAATTGGATGCAAAGCCTGCGATAAAAGCTAAGTTCATAAAGCATTGTAAGCCAAAGGATCGGAAGATGGGAATCGCTGCGAAGAAGTGTGAGAGGTGTGGAAGGTTTGGAGCCATGATAAATTCATATCAATTAAATGTATGTAGACACTGCTTCAGGGAAATCGCTGAAGAGATTGGGTTTAAAAAATATAGTTAAAATGACGAAAATACAAACAGCAGAAGAACTAGGAAGGGAAATAGAAGAATGGGAAATGAAGATGAAAAAATCTTTTTCAAGAAAAAAGATAAGTATTAATAAATCCCCTGACATACTTCCAAGGATGATAGAAACTGCAGCTAAAAATGCTAGATCATTAGATGAATTAGAACATTACTCTAAGCTAATACAAGATTACAAGACTCTTTGTGATTCTGATTCTCAAAAATTGGGCATGATTGCATGTACAAGAGCATATCAAGGAATCCATCGTGCAAATAATACTATTAAAAGTAGAATGGAGGAATTAATATGAGCCAAGATATAGTTGCTGATGCACTAAACATGATAAAGAATGCGAAGAGAGCTAGAAAGGAAACTGTTAAGATTAAAAGGATTTCTAATTTGTTGATTGAGGTTTTGAAGATAATGAAGCAGAAGGGCGCGATAAAGAAGTATAAAATTAGTGCGAAGGATAAAACGCTTGAGGTTACGATTGGCGTTCTTTCAGAATGTAGGGCGATTAAGCCGAGGTTTACAGTTAACATAGATCAAATTGAGAAATATCGTAGAAGGTATTTGCCCGCTAGAAATCTTGGAACAGTAATTGTCTCGACAAACAAAGGTTTGATGACCCACGAGGAAGCTCAAGAAGAAAAAATTGGAGGGTGCTTAGTTGCGTTTTTTTATTGATGGGATTAGACAATACTAAAACTTATCAAATTGTAGCAGAATTTATGAATAAATATGAAAGATCCATAAAGCCTTACTTAGAAGAAGGTAAATTAGATGAAATTAAATTTTTAATTGGAGAAGTTTGCTTGAGAGGAAGAGATGTTGTTGAGCAAGATATATCTCCAATGGAAGAAAGAGGAGCTTATGCCAAATATAGGATGGCTCTCACAGAATTAATGGGTTTGTTTAGCACAGAAGAGATGACTGATGAGTTATTAGAATTAAGTTTTAATTCATTAGAAAGGCATGCTGAAGACTTAGATTTAATCTTGCATAAAAATCCTAAATATAAGCAATTCAGGGAAAACTAAAATGAAAAAATCATTATCACAAACAATTGAAATCCCTGCAGGGGTTGAGGTTAAGCAAGAGAATGGTAGTGTAACAGTTACAGGACAAGAAGGAGAGGTTAAGAAGAAGTTTAATCTTGGGAAATTGGAGTTTGAGGTTAAAGATAATAATGTTTTTATTGGAAATAAGAAATCTACAAAGACAGAAAAGAAAATGATGAACACAATTGCTGCACATGTGAGAAATATGATTAATGGGGTCCAGGAAAAGTTTGAATATAAGTTGAAAGTTTGTTTTAGCCATTTCCCGATGAGCGTGGAACTTAAGGGAGATGAAGTTGAGATTAAGAATTTTCTAGGAGAAAATATTTCGAGGATGGTTAATGTACCAAAAGGTGCTGAGGTTAAAATTGATGGACAGATAATCACAATTAGTTCTGTGGATAGAGAGATTGCTGGACAGGCTTCTGCTAATTTTGAAACTGCTACGAAGATAAAAAACAAAGATCAAAGAGTTTTCCAAGATGGAATTTATATTACGCATAAGGCCGGGAGGGAGATGTGATGAAATACACAGCAATTTTAGGGAGAGAGATGAAAGAGATAGATAAAAAAATGAATAATTTATTTAGAGCAATTGATCTTTTATGTAATATTGGTGAACCACATGTTGAAGAAAGGAGAATTCATAATCAAAGATATCAGGAATTAAAGAAAAATTTAGTTCCTTTTTGGAAAAGTAAAGAAAGTTATGATCTAGAAATGCTCAATAGAACAAATAAATATAGATTTTGCCCAATTTAAAATGCCTAAAAAATTCCTTAGACGAACATCTAGCAGATATGTTAAACTTGGTAAGGGAGTAAAAAAGAATCAGAAGTGGAGAAGGCCGACTGGAAGAGATAATAAGATGAGGGAGAAGAGAAGAGGTTATCCAAAGGTTGTGAGTGTTGGCTATAAGAATCCTGAGGAATCTCGTGGGAAGATTAAGCGCCGCTCGGCGTACCCCGAAGCACGGAATGAAGGGGCAAAGCAACCTGTGATAATCAAGAATGTTCAAGAGTTGGAGAAGGTAGGAAAGAATCAAATTGCAGTTATTGGGAAAGTTGGGAAGAAAAAGAAAATGGAGATAACAACAATTGCAAAACAAAAGAAAATTCAAATTCATAATTTAAATGTTGAAAAGTTTTTGAAACAAAACAAGCCGAAGAAGAAGGAAAAAGAATCTGATAAGAAAGAAGTTTCGGAAACTAAAAGTGAGAATAAGAAAAAATGAACCTAAAAAAGAAAAAAGACCTTGCAGCAAGAACATTGAAAGTTGGAAAAGGGAGGGTTATGTTTGTAGATTCGCGGTTAGAAGATATTAAGGAAGCTTTAACAAAGCAGGATGTCAGGGATTTGAAGGAAGATGGGGCGATTGTTGTTAAGGAAATTAAAGGGAGGCGGAAAGTTGATAAAAGGAAGAACAAACGAGGGCCTGGAAAGATTAAGAAAAAGGTTAAGACAAGGAAGCAAGATTATGTTATTATGACACGGAAGTTGAGAAGATACGTCGCTGAGATGAAAAAGCAAGGTTTGTTAAGTCCAGAGGAGATTAAAGATATTCGGAACAAGATTCGGAACAAGATTTTCAGAAGTAAGGCTCATTTAAAACAATATATTGAGGGGTTAAGAAAATGAAAACACTAAAACGAAGAAGACGAGAACATAAGACTGATTATGGTAAGAGGCTTAAGTTGCTGAAGAGTGGGAAGCCAAGAGTGGTTTTTAGGAGGACGAATAGATATCTTATTGTGCAATATGTCGAGAGTAAAGAGGCGAAGGATAAGGTTGTGCTTGGAGTTAACTCAAAGGATTTGTTGAAGTATGGCTGGCCTGAAAATGCTAAGGGAAGTTTGAAGTCTACTGCAGCTTCGTACTTGACAGGACATTTAATCGGTAAACAGATTAAAGATAAGAAACTTGATACACCAATTGTAGATATGGGAATGTTAAGAATGGTACAAAAAGGAAAACAATATGCGTTTTTGAAAGGGCTTATAGACTCTGGTGTTGATGTTAAGTGCCCTGAGAATGCTTTTCCGAGTGAGGAAAGAATTAAAGGAGAACATATGAAAAATAAAGTTGATGTTGATACAATCAAGGAGAAAATTGGAAAATGACTGAAGAAGAAAACAAACAAATAGCTGAAACTGACGTTTCAGAAGATAAGAAGAAAGTTATTAAAGGAGAAACCAGCGAGGATAAACAGGTTGAGCAAAGTAATTCTTCTATTAGCAACTCTGAATCTTCTGAGCCGAAAGGCGAAGCTAAATCAAACGATGATGAGCAACCTAAACAACAAACTAGTAGTGGTGTGGATGAATATGCTGAAAAGCCTGAAGAAGTTTTAGATGAAAAAGATTTGAAAGAGTTGAAGGAGATTGAGAAAGAGAATGGAGATAAAGAAAAAGTAGTAGATGGTAGGAAGAAACATCGTAGAGGTCCGCCGACAAGAGAGGAGATTGTTGAAGCTTGGGAGCCGAAGACAAAGTTGGGACAGGATGTTAAAGATGGTAGAATTAAAGAGATTAGTGAGATTTTGGAAGGGGATATGAAAATTCTTGAAAGTGAGATTGTTGATTCGCTTATTAATGTTAAGTCTGATTTGATTTCTATTGGGCAGGCTAAAGGAAAGTTCGGCGGAGGAAAGAGAAGGGCATGGAGACAGACTCAAAGGAAGACAAAAGAAGGAAATGTTCCGAGTTTCTCGACAATGGCTGTTGTTGGAGATGAGAATGGGCATGTTGGAGTTGGGGCGGGTAAGGCAAAAGAGACTTTGCCTGCAAGAGACAAGGCGATAAGAAAGGCGAAGTTGAATATTATGAAAGTTAAAAGAGCTTGCGCAGGGTTTGATTGTGATTGTTCAGAGTTGCATTCTATTCCTTTCAAAGTAACTGGGAAGTCTGGAAGTGTGAAGGTGACTTTAATCCCAGCTCCGCAAGGAACAGGACTAGTTGTAGGTAATGAGCTGAAGAAGGTTTTGAAAATGGCAGGTATTGAAGATGTTTATAGTAGAACAGATGGAAAGAAGAGGACCACTTTTAATTTAATTAAGGCTTGTATTAATGCGCTTGAAAAAACAAATGTGGAGGATGGCAGGAAATGAAAATAGCAATAATTAGAATAAAAGGACAAGTAGGATTAAGGAAAGATATAGTTGAGACTTTGCATCGATTAAGGATTAGAAGGAAGTATGCTTGCGTGGTTTTGGATAAACCTTCAAAAGAACAATTAGGCATGATAAAGAAAGTAAAGGATTTTGTTGCTTATGGTGAAATCAGCGAAGATGTTTACAAGAAATTAGTTGGGGCAAGAGGACAGAAAGATGCTAAAGGAAAGTTAAAGCCTTTTTTTAGATTGCATCCTCCAAGAAAAGGAATTGAAAGTAAAAAGCACTTTGGAGTTGGCAAAGGAGTTTTAGGAAATCATAAGGATCAAATAAGTAAATTAATTGGGAGGATGTTGTAAAGATGGAGCCAAGAAAATATGATGGAAAAAATATCCTGCACCAAGGATTAGCTAGAAATCCAATAACTTGTGGAAGAACATATTTTATTGTAACTGAAGATAAATTTGTGAGGATTAGGAAAAATCTTGAAGATGGCTATCAAGCAAGAGATCTTGTTAAGACAAAAGATGGAAACTTAAAAGACGCAAGTGTTTCTATCCCAGTAAAAGATTCACAATTATTAAACTATCTTGACTCAATTTGGAACAAATAATATGAAAACAAAGAAAAGAAAAAAATCATCGAGAATGCATGGAAGGAAAATGGGAACACATGGTAGTGGAGCTAGGAAGAATAAGAGGAAGTCAGGGCATAAAGGTGGAAAAGGAATGTCTGGAAGTGGGAAGAGAGCAGACCACAAGAAGACAATGATTACAACAAAATATGGACATGGTTATTTTGGTAAGAGAGGCGTGACAAGTAGAGGCAGTAAAAGAGACGTTGGAAATAGGATTAATGTTGGAGAGATTCAAAAGAAATACAAACAGGGCGAAGTTGATTTAAAGAATTATAAGATTCTTGGAGATGGAGAAGTCACAAGCAAGTTTATTATAAAAGCTCAGGAAGCTTCAAAATCTGCGATTGAAAAGGTGGAAAAGGCAGGTGGAGAGATTGTGTTGCCGATGAGGAAGGAAACATAATGGAAATAATTAAAATTGATAATATTGCTGCCGGAAATTGGCATAGAGATTGTGAATTAATTTCTCTTGTTTATCAATTACCAGATTTTCAATTTGAATTTAAAAAAGATAGCGATTCTAAAAAGTGGAAAGTATTATTTGAAAATCCTGTTGCCTATAAAGTGACTTCAGAAGAGTTCATAGGAGTTGGTGTGCTTGCTAAACTGCCTGATGATGGCTCATTTTTTGAAGTCAAAGATTCTGAGTGGGTTAACGAAATTACAGATGGTGACCAATCGTTAAAATTAAAACATTTTATTTTCTGCTTTTACGAAGAAATTGTAGAAGTTCTTGCGGAAGATCTGAACTTTGAAGATTTGTTCTAAATGATAACTGAAAGTCGTTTATCTATCTGAGAGGGTTCTGTTGTTGGGGAAGAGAAGAAATAGCCTCGCTTCGCTCGATTATAAAAACTGTTAATAATTTAGCTTCGCATTATACATTGAGCAACCCAACCAGGTTATTCTTTGTTAACTACTACTTCTCATCTCGAGCACATTGTGCGAGCAATTCTTTCCCATTACATTTCATTTTTAATTGTAGGGGAGATAAGGTTATTTTATTTTACCAATCCCAAAACTTAAAAAGCATTTTGATAATTAATAATCATGGACTTTAGAAAAATATTTGATTATATTCCAGAAGTTGTAAAACCAGAAGAGAAGAAACTGGATTTTAATACAAAGTTGAAGTGGACATTGATTATTCTTGTTGGTTTTTTTGTGCTTGCGAATATTACACTCTTTGGATTATCTGTAAATGCATTGGAAAGATTTGAGTTTTTAGCTACGATTCTTGCGGCAGATTTTGGTTCAATTATAACTCTTGGTATAGGTCCGATTGTAATGGCTTCGATTATTTTGCAGCTTCTTTCAGGAGCAGGGATTATTAATATTGACCAGACAACAGAAGAGGGAAAGAGATTTTTCATGGGAGTTCAGAAGTTGCTTGTTTTCTTTTTTATAGTTTTTGAAGCGACAGTTTATGTTCTAATGAAAGGTCTTCAGGCAGAACCTAGTCTTGGAGGTTTTGGGCCTTTGGTTTTGATTTTTCAATTGATACTTGGAGGGGCAGTGATTTATTATATGGATGAGGTTTGCAACAAATGGGGTTTTGGTTCAGGAGTTAGTTTGTTTATTGCAGCAGGAGTTAGTAGACGATTATTCACAACCGCTTTTCAATTCGTGAATCAGCAGGGTAAAAACTGTCTGATTGATTTTGGAAACACTGCTTGTTCAGGAAAAGTGCTTGTCTTGTTGCAATCAGTTATTAACAGATACCCTTTAGAATTTACTTCTGCACTCGGAGCGATTCTGGCTACGATAATTATATTTTTAATTGTTGTTTGGGCACAGTCCTTGAAGATTGAAATTCCTTTGTCGTTTGGAAGAGTTAGGGGTTATGGAGTTAAATGGCCGTTGTCGTTTTTCTATGCTTCAGTTATCCCTGTTATCTTGACTGCTGCACTGATTGCGAATATACAACTCTTTGGAGGGCTTATTGAGAATGCTGCTGCACCATGTTTAATTGAAGGAGAAGTTTGTGGAGGGATGGCGAGTTTTGCTTCTCATTTTACTTTCTTAGGACATTTTATTAATGGACAACCTGTTTCAGGGCTTGCTTTCTGGCTTGGTTCTACTAATCTGCTTGAACTCTTTATCCGAGGGGGATTTTTATGGACCCATCTTTTACAGGGAATCTCCCATACAATATTCTTTATGATATTTTGTACAATCTTCTCTATATTTTGGGTAAAGACTTCCGGAATGGATTCTCAGGCCCAAGCAAAGAATATTGCTTCGTCAGGTTTACAGGTTGCTGGTTTTAGACAAGATATTAGAATATTAGAAAGCATACTTGATAGATATATTATGCCGTTGACTGTGATGGGAGGTATTGCCATTGGGCTCTTGGCGTCTGTAACTAATCTCATGGGAGCAATGGTCGGAGGGACATCTATCTTACTTGTAATTATGATTATGTTCCAGTTTTACCAAAGTATTGCACAGCAACATTCAATGGATATGAATCCTGCGATGAAGAAGTTTATGGGGGGATGATTATTTTACCAGCTCTCTCTCATCCCAGGGAATAAACTGAACAAGACATAAAGGAAGATTATTCCATAAATTATTCTTGATATGCTATAACTTAAATTAAACTTCTCTGGTACAAAAAAATAGATAAGTGCAAATAAAATAACTCCGACAGAAATTCCTATAACTAATGTTTTTTTGATCTTCCATGCATAAGGTTTAAAGTCTGTTTCGGTTGGTCCACCAATCTTTTTAGGTTTCATTCCTTCTGGATCTTTTTTACTTAAATAAATCAATTGGAAGAATATATTCATAAAAGAAATTATGGTTGCTACTAACCAAACTATAAAAATAGTTTTACTTTCTGGCAATAAGAATATTGAGAAAAATACTATCAAAAAAAATCCTATCCACATCAAGAATTTTGTTGAGCTTTGCATAAATATTAGAATAATAAGGTATTTTTAACCCTTTCTAAATCCCAATCTTTAAAAACCAATTTGGATTATTGATATGATGGATCAGAAAGGGATGACAAAGTTTTTGTTTGTAATGATGGGGTTTATGGCTTTTGCTATGATTATAGTTGGGCTTTGGAATTCTGTTCCGATAATTAAGGAATCTGTACATGCTGTTCTTGATCCTAGTGCTGGGGCGCTGATTAATTGGAATCTTACTTGGGGAACTTTACTTTTGTTTTTTATTATCGCTGTGATTACAACTCTTATTCAGAAATATGCAACAGATCAGGAGACACTTAAAGAATTGAGGAAGGGGCAGAAAGAGATGCAGGTTGAAATGAAAAAGTATAAGGACGATCCCGGGAAGATGATGGAGCTTCAGAAGAATCTTTGGCCTACGACAATAAAAATGATGCAAGTTAGTATGAAGTCTTCTATGTTTACAATTGTTCCGTTTATTTTATTGTTTAGATGGTTTATGGATTTCTTTGAGGCATTAGGAAGCCCAGATATAATTTTTGGGTTTGGTTGGTTTGGTTCTTATATGATTTCATTGATTTTGTTTAGTAGTGTTTTGAGAAAAGTGTTTAAGGTAGCTTGAGCACAATAATACTTTTATATTCATTATAATCTTTTATCCTATGGGATTGGTAAAGGTTGAACTTCCTATTAATTTATTAGATGGAATTTTTTGTCCAGAAAGAATGAGGGTTATTTCTGAGCGTGTTGGGGAAAAGATTTTCCTTACTGATTGGCACATAAGAGAAATTATTGGTAAAATAACAGATGCTTCTAACCATGGTTATAAAATAGTTAGTTTTGATGGAAAGGAACATCATTTGTCATATTCAGATATATGTGAACTTTATGATTTCACTTAACTAATCCTCCCAACAATAATCTTAAAAACCCTTTATCTCTGAAATAATCATGACAAAGGAAAAATCGCCAAAGGAGCAAGGAGATGTGCAGCAGGTGCAGCAAGAGATGATGATGAAGTTGCAGATGTTTGAGCAGCAGGCGCAGCAGATTCAGCAACAGTTGCAGGCAGTTGAGGGCGCGATTGGTGAGATGATGTCTTTGAATATTGGGCTTGAGGAACTTAAGGGTTCAGAAGGGAAGGAGATCATGGCTCCGATGGGACGAGGGATTTTTGTAAAGACTAAACTTCTTTCAGAGGACCTTGTTGTCGACGTGGGCGGAAAGAACTTTGTGAAGAAGAGCATTGATGATACTAAGGAGTTGATTGAAGGACAGACTAAGAAGTTGGAAGGTGTCAAGAGTGATTTGGAAAAGAACATGGATATGTTGAGGGATGAGTTGGAAGGGATAATGGGGCAGGGGCCGCAATAGATTTTATGGCAAAGATAATAACTAAACAGCAGATTGACCAAATCATAGAATTTTATGATGACGAGGAAGCGGCTAAAGCTCTGATGGATAAATATGCTGATAGATTGTCTAAACTTCCTGACACTTTTTTTAAGGATTTGTTGAATGCTCGATTTAAGAGGGTTGAACATGGTACTCCCATAATGTTTCATTATTGCAGAATGAGTTAGAAACATATCTTGGGCAAGGTACTAGTAGATCTTATGTTGATGGAAGAGGTGCTGAGAAAAGAGGTGTTCGTAATTTAGATTGGATTGAATTGTCTTCAGATAGGTTTTGATAGCAAGTGTTAAAAATAGTTCTTTGTTAATGTTGTTATGGATGCGTCACAAACATATATTTTAATTTCAATAATAGTTTTGTTAATAATTGCTCTTCTAGTAGTTTTTGTGAAGAGAAATAAAAAAGTTAAACCGCTTACTCCTTTAGCAGGGCTTGCTTTTGGATTTATATTGGCAGGAATCGCTTTTGGAGATGATAGGAGAGTAGGATATAGTTTAATGGGGATTGGAGTAGCTATTACAATTGTTGATATTGTTAGGAAGGTGAGGAAAAATGAGTAAACAAAAAGATTCCATTATTATTCCAAGAAAAGCAATGTTGGGGATTGCGCCAGCTATTGCAATAATTGCTGTATTGTTATCAAAAGGCAAGGCTCCAGAAGTACTTTTATTTGGGATAGGAATTTTTGTAGGAATATTTATTGGGAGAGGTTATTTTGAAAAATGAAATTTCAAGATACATTAGGAGCTGGATTGGTTGTGGTGGGAATTGCCCTTTCAAATAGCAATAAACTTGTTGGGATGCTTTTTATTGGCTTTGGATTAGGTTATTCGTCACACCCTCATATACAAAAATTGTTCAAAAAGAAAAAATGAGAAAACAAAAAGAATCTTGGATGGCAGGACCTTATCCTTGGTTAGTTTCAACCATTGCTTTTGCATTGCCAAGTATTAATTATTTTAGGGTTGGAGATTTCACAGGAGGAGCTATATTCTTTATTTCTGCTGTTATGTTTTTTGTGAATTTTATGATGAGAGTGAGGGAAAATGGAAGATAAATTTTTAATAGTATCAATAAGTTCGGTAGTTGCTATGATGGTTTTTGGAGGGATTATGTTTCTATTGAATGGCGTAGTAAAGTATATAGAATTGCTTGTGTTCTTTATTGGATATTGGGTTGCATTCCTTATCACTGTTAGGTTTGTTAGTAAAGGAGGTTGGGATGATAAAAAATAAATCATATAATCCGTTTAAGATGTGGGGGGCCTGGGTTGGGATGGTATTGGGTTTAATTTCAATCCCGTTTGGAGGATGGTTTATTTTAATTTTGGTGGGAGGAATGGGTTGTAGTGGAGAATTTTGTAGTAATAGTGGCATTCAAGCATATTTATTTTTAGGAATTATCGGTTTCCTAATAGGATGGGGAATTCATAGTTTGGTTAGGAAGGTGAGGAAATGATAAAGGACACCGCTAGGTGTACCCCAAATTGTAGAATAAAGGGGCAAGGAGGTAAATAATATGGCAAAGAAAAAACAAAAGAAGAAAGAGGCAAAAGGTGCTAAAGATGATAGATCAGGAATGGCGATACCTGCTGGGCTTTTGATTGGAATTGGTATTGGACTGCTTATCGGACAAGTCGCAGCATTTACAATGATTGGGCTTGGTGTTGGATTTTTGATCGGGTATATGTGGGGGAAGTAGCGAGGAGGAATATATATTTTAAGATATATAAATCCTTAAAAGAGATTCTTATTTAATTAAACCATGAAAGTAGAACATATGTTAGTAAATTCTCTTAACACTTTTGGAGAAGTAGACAGCTTAAGAGTAGATTTAAGTGCATTGCCCCATGATTATGATCCTTTTCCTAACTTAAAAAAAGATGAAAAAATTGGTGTAATGCGTTTAGGAGGTAAAATACATTTAAGCCCGATGGGAAAAACTTATGAAGGGGCAATAAACTTTCCTCATGGGGCTGAAGAATGTGAGGCATTAGATTTTAAAGGAGATCAAGAGATTATAATTGGGGCAAAATTTACATATAAGGTCAATAAATATGTTATGCACAGAACAAGAGTAAAACACGATCGTCCGTGATTAATTTTAAAAAGTATTTTTAGTTGTTCTAAAAATTGGTATTGGGATGCTTATCGGACAAGTCGCAGCATTTACAATGATTGGGCTTGGTGTTGGATTTTTGATTGGGTATATGTGGGGGAAGTAGAGAAGGGAAAAGTTTAAGGCAGTCTGATTCTATATAATTTTATGACTCGATGTTCTTATTGCGGGAGAAAAATAAAGAATTTTCCGTTTAAGTGTCGATATTGTAATGAAAAATATTGTAGTAACCATAGGCTTCCAGAAGATCATTCTTGCCCTGGACTTAAGGAATATAAAAAAGGAAATCAAGAAAGATGGCAGAGAGCGGTTAAGGGTTCATTCCCCTCAAAGAAAGATCATGGAACGTTTAAATCATATAAATACGATAGGCCTGCAAAACATAGGCCTAAGAAAAGAAAACACCGACGACAACCAACTAAACATCAACCTTCTTTTAATTCGAAGTTAAGAAAATTCTGGTGGAAGAATAGAAAGCTAATAAAAGATATAATTAAAATTTTAGTTGTCTTATTTATTATATATCTTGCACTTCAATACTACGGGAACAATCCTGGAAAAATTAGTAGTTACTTGAATAGTTCCATCACTGGCTTTAAGATGATGTATGAGGATTTTACCACACCTTATTCTCTCCCTCATGAAAATGCAATAAATAAATCCTTTGTTGTTAAATCCACCCGTTTAAATAAAATTGAATTGACTTTGCATGGGAGTGTTTATGATTATTTTATGTACGATGCTCCCCGCGAATATACTTATTCCTCTTATTCGAGTTATTCAGAACCTCCTGCTGGATGGAAAACAGAGTATTGGACTATGTTTTTAACAAACTCTTATGATGATTATGTAATAGATGATATTGTTAACCAAACTATTGAAGCAACGAATGATGACGGAGATATTGCTGTAAGAACTCTTGTGAGGTTTGTACAAGGGATTCCTTATGATTGGGCTACTTACGAATCGTCTTCAGGACATGTAAAATATCCTTATGAAACACTTTATACCAATAGAGGGGTTTGTGGAGAGAAGTCTCTGCTTTTAGCTAAATTACTAACAAAATTAGGGTATGGGGTAGCATTATTTGATTATGATGACGAAATGCATATGGCTGTGGGTGTAGAATGTCCTTATGACGAAAGTAATTTCAAAACAGGTTATTGTTTTATTGAGGCAACAGATTATTATGTGGTAGGGAAGATACCTGGCAATTATGTTGGTGGAGCAGATATAAGAAATGCTATCCCAGATATTATAGTTATTAGTGAAGGCAAGGTTTATTCTCCTTAATCACAAAAACCGCTCCTCTATAATCCTGGATATTGGCTTTCCTGTTTTCTTTTTCATTTCCTTTAGTTTGTTTATGGTTGCCACTGATAGGGTTATGTCGATTCTCTTTCTCTGAAAAGGAAGCTCATGAGTCTTGTCATAGTTTTCAAGGATTTCAAAAGCTTCTTTGTTCTCTTTCAATATTTGGTTTATTTCTGAAACTTTCATTTTATTTGATTGCGCTCTTTAACCTCCAATCAATGTTCTTTATTTCCTGAATATTATCCTTTGCTATTGAAGTTATATGATGTATTAGCAAATCTCTGTTTACTTCTTTCTTGTTCTCTTTTGCAAAAGCAAAAGCCAAGAACATTGCTGTTCTCTTATTTCCGTCTGAAAATGGATGATCCACAAGGATTGCTCTTAATAGATAAGCAAGTTTCTTGTACAAACCTATCTTCTTATCTTCTAATTTATCAAATGCAAAGTCCAAACTAGAGTCACTTCTAAGGTTTCCTCCAAAGCCATGATTAACTCTCAACAAGTCTTTCTTACTAATATTCATACACATAAATAATGGTAACTTGTATATAAATCTTTCTATTTGGAGTTCTCTGTTTCTACTTCGTCTTCTCTTTGTAAACATCCTTTCGATAGCCAATTCTTAATACAATAATTTTTCTGCCTGATACTACAACGTCGATGATTGCCCTATATTTTAGAACTCTTAATCTCCATAGTTTGCGCCCTCTTAATCTTTTCAGGAATCTAAAAGGGTTATCTCTTAATGAATAAATTTTCTTTAATATTATTTCATGATCTTGTCTTGGAACTTTTTTTAGGAAATTTTTAGCATTTTTAGAAAACTTAACAGAATACATTTTATTCCAGCTTTACTCCCAACTCTCTTGCAACATCTTCTATAGGATAAACTTCTCCTCTTTTAACTTCTTCCAAAGCAATCTTAATATCCTCGATTTCCTCTTCGCTAAGAACATCCTCTTCAGTCTCATCCAAGAGAATATTCAAAGTAACATCATAAGAATCCCTTTCATGCTGCTTGAACATCTTTAATCTTTCAAGAGTATCTGAACTAACTTGAATTGTTGTTTTTTCCATGTTATATAGTAGTTATAGTTACTATATAAGTATTTCTACTTGGTTTTATCCGTTATGATTCCAGTAATATATTTCTTTGGCACGAATTCAAAAGCAGGGTTCTTTACTTTGATTCCTTTGGGGGCTTTGGCCCAAACCTCATTCATCTTCCTGCCTTCCATTAGGACTTTGCTCTTTGTGAACTTCCAAGAATCAGCGACGATGTAAACAGGAATCTTGTTGTCCTTTGCTATGTTTGCTATTGTCTCGCTTCCTATCTTGTTGATGACTCCGCTCTTTGTTAATGCGTCTGCTCCTAGTAAAACCATGTCTGCTTTTTTTGTGCCTTGCTCTTTGGATAGTGCTACGCCGAGTGCGCTGTCTACAAACATTGTAACTTTGATTCCTGCTTTTTTTAGGTCTCTGGCTGTTTTTCTTCCTTGGAACAGAGGCCTTGTCTCAGTGTTATATACTTCGAACTTCTTTCCTTTCTTTTTTGCGTAGATTAGGGATTTGATTACGTTTGTGCTATGGCAATGTGTAAAGATTACTTTTTTGTTTCCAATTAACTTCAAAACTTTTTTGTTTATCTTTTCCTGGGCTTCATCAAAGTGCGCTAGAATCTTTTTGTAGTCTTTGGTTTTCTCTGCCAAGTCCAAAACATTTTCCATCATTGGCTCTGTTGGTCTTGCTTTGAGAAGTCTTTGTTTAGAAGATTTGGAAGGGATTAATTTGTATGCTCTCAGACTAGCCTTAGCAACATTGCTAGCTCCTTGAATCTTCAAGTCCTTGATGTCCTTGACGATTTTGTTGAATCTCTTTTTGTTACTCATCTTATAGGTGAATGAATTAACGAAAGTTTAAAAAATCTCTTTTTTTAGTATGAGTATGCTAGAGGCGATAATCAATCCGAGAAGTGCTGAAAAAGGGCCATGGAAAATGTTCTTTGTTGGCCTGATTTATGCATCCCTTTCTCTTATACTTGTACACTGGTTTTTTGGAAGTGATCCTGTTCTATCAAATGCCTCAGGAATGACTGTTGTTGCGTTCTGCATTATGTTCTCTCTACCCTATATGTATTTCATGATTAAACAAGAAGAAGCTGAGGACGAGCAAGTAGAAGGCCTGCTTAGTGTCTGGAGAGTTCACAAGGACGCTGTATACTCGTTTATGTGGCTATTCCTAGGATTTATTATTGCATTCTCTTTCTGGTATATTTATTTAGATAATCCTAATCTACTTAATTTCCAGATTGAAACCTATTGCCAAATAAACAGCCCTGGAGGAGTTGAAGATTGTGTGAGAAATTCATTGGCACCCTCTGTAACAGGAGCAGCGTCTAAAGAAGGGAGGCTATTATCAATAATTGAGAACAATGTTTATGTTATGATATTCACGTTGATATTCTCGCTGATATTTGGGGCGGGAGCTCTATTTGTCTTAGTTTGGAACGCAAGTGTGATTGCCGCTGCAATAGGGATCTTCAGCAGATATAAACTAAGTGGGATCCCAATGGGAGTTACAAGATATATGATCCATGGATTCCCTGAAATTGTTGCTTATTTCATAACTGCGTTGGCAGGAGGGATATTCGGGGTTGGAGCACTGAGAAACGGCATAAGAAACAAAAAATTCCTGAGGGTTGTAGAAAACACTGTCATATTACTTTTTATTGCAATAATTATCCTCTTAGTTGCTGCAATAGTTGAAGTATATTTTACTCCACTGTTATTCAATTAATAATAAAATGGCTAGATACACATGTCAAGAGTGCAATTTTAAGTTTAAATCTGAATCTAATCAGACAGGTAAAAAATGTCCTTATTGTAGAAAGCCTAGAGTTATCAAAGAGCCGAGTGCTGAAGATTTGTTAGAAGAAGTCTAATTGAAAAAGTTTTAAAAGCATAGGGAGATAGTTTATTTTATGGAACCAATATTACTAATCACAATAGTTGTTAGTTTCTTTTGCACGTTTTTTGTGATTCCGTTTTGGATAAAGAAAGCTGAACAGATTGGGCTTGTATGGAAAGATATGAATAAATCAGGTGGGATTGATGTTGCAGGTTCTGGAGGAATAATTGTCTTATTAGGAACTGTGGTAGGAATCTTATTATACGTTGCATTAAAGACATTCTATTTCAAAACAGATGTTATAACAACTTCTATTTTCGCTATGTTGAGTGTTTTATTTATCAGTTTATTGGTGGGACTCATAGATGACTTTCTTGGATGGAGAAAAGGAGGGCTAAGGAAAAGGCACCGAATTATTCTTATTTTATTCTCTGCCATACCTTTGATGGTAATTAATGCAGGAGAATCTACAATGATGGGGATAGAATTCGGGCTACTATATCCTTTGTTCTTTATTCCATTAGGAATTGTTGGCGCGACAACAACATACAACTTCTTAGCAGGGTACAATGGGCTAGAAGCAAGCCAAGGAATAATAATCTTGTCTGCACTTGCGTTTGTGACCTATGTGACAGGAAATACTTGGTTGAGCTTGATTGCACTTTATATGGTTGCTTCACTTTTTGCTTTTTACATCTTCAATAAATATCCTGCAAAGATTTTTCCAGGAGACACCTTAACTTACCCTGTAGGTTCGATGATTGCTATGATTGCAATAATAGGGAATATAGAAAAAATTGCTGTCTTCTTTTTTATTCCTTATATAATTGAGACTGGATTGAAATTAAGGGGCGGCTTAAATAAAGAAAGTTTTGCTAAAGTGAACAATGATGGAAGTTTAGAAAAACCTTACGACAAGATTTATGGGCTGGAACATCTTGCAATTGATTTATTAAAGAAATATAAGAAAGATAAGAAAGTTCATGAAAAAGAGGTTGTTTATTTGATTAATTGGTTTCAGATTGTTGTGATTCTATTAGGACTTTTGATTCTTTTGTAAACTAAAGATTTTAAAATGATTCTGCTTTTGGATTAAAATGGATAGAGAAGATACAATAAAAATTGATGATAGAGATAAAGTCATAAGTGTGGATAAGGAAGGTGTTGAGGTAACCGGAGAGAGCGGTTCTGTTCAGATTAAAGGAGAAGGAGCACCTATTGAAATAGAAAGAATATACTATAAAGGAGAGGGCCAAAACATCTTTAATTTCTTTAAGAGTAAAAAGGGCCAATGGATTTTAGTTGGGATTCTTTTATTAGCAATTATTATTTTTGGTTCGTGGATAAGGGTTCAAAATTTACATTTGCTTAAAGACCAAACAACAGGAGAATATATCCCTCTTGCATTAGACCCATTTTATTTCCTCAGAGTCGCTGAAACAATAGTCGATAATGGAGGTGTGTTGCCAGCAGTTGATAGTATGAGGATTTTAAAGGGGGGCGCTGGATTTGCAACAGAAATATTACCCCAAACAATTGTGATGATGTGGAAAATCGCGAATATATTTGGAGATTATAGTTTACAACATATTGATGTTCTTTCTCCAGTTATATTTTTTATATTAGGTATTATCGTATTTTTCTTTCTGATATATTCGCTGACAGATTCTAAAAGAATTGCATTATTAAGTAGCTTTTTTCTTGCAATTGCTCCTTCTTATCTCTATAGGACAATGGCGGGGTTTTCGGACCACGAGGCTATTGGAATGCTCTCTTTTCTTCTTACACTTCTTGTATATTCTTATTGTTTAAAAAATCTTGTTAAAAAATCTGAATCGAAAAATTATCTACCCAAGACAGTTGGGATGGCATTAATAGTAGGATTTCTGACAGTATTAACCATTGTGAGTTGGGGGGGAATCTCAAAATATATTTTTATGATTATTCCGTTTAGTTTTTTTGTGATGTGGTTGCTTAAAACACAAGACATAGAATCCCAAACAAGTAAGTTAGATGGTTTAGGATTGTTCTACGTTTTTTGGATTTTATCTTCGATATTTTCTTCTATGTTATTTAAACTCTCTTTTTCATCCATAATACAATCTCATTTTTTAACCCCAAGCGGGCTCATTAGTTTATTTGTTCTTGGATTCATCCTTGTTGATTATGCATTGATAAAAAACGGTGCTTTACTTTTGAAAAAGAGTAAATTAAAAAAATATCGGATTTTATTGAGTATGGGGGTCGTAGGAGGGTTAGTTATTTTATTTTTGCCGATAGTAAAAGGAAACTTTTCGATATTTTTTGAGATAATCTCCAGATTCCTAGACCCTTTTGGAAATGATAGATTAGGCCTTACTGTTGCTGAAAACAAACAGCCTTATTTAAACGAATGGATTGGGCAAGTTGGAAAGGCTTTTTTCTGGGCATTTTATTTTGGAATGATTTTCCTTGGAGTTAATATCTCAAAAGGAATTAGAAAAAAGAAACACAAAATTTTCTTTTCTGTATTGTGGATTTTATTTGTTTCAGGGGTTATATTTAGCAGAATTTCTTCTTCATCTCTTCTTAATGGAGATAATTTTCTGAGCAAATTGATTTATTTTGGGAGTTTTATAATTTTTGGAGCGTATCTGTTATGGTTATATTTTAATGATAAATTAAAGTTAAGAAGTGATTTAATATTAATCCTATCCTGGATGATCTTTATGCTTATCTCTGGTAGAGGGGCTATAAGACTATTCTTTGTTATTGCGCCGTTTGTATATTTTATGTCAGGGTATGCTTTGGTAAATTTATTTGACTTTGCTAAAGAAAGTCAGGAAGAATTGGCGAAATGGGGGGCCTATATTGTTCTTGGAATCTTATTGATTTCTTTAGCCAGTGGTTCCATGGGTGCTGCAAAATCTTCTATACAACAAGGAAAATACACAGGGCCTTCTGCTAATGCGCAATGGCAAAATGCAATGGAATGGGCCAGAGAAAATACCTCTGAAAACGCTATATTTTCGCACTGGTGGGATTATGGATATTGGGTTGAATATCTTGGAGAAAGGCCAACGATTGCGGACGGAGGGCATTTTGAAGGGACATTTAGGGATCATTTAATTGGGAGATATATCTTAACAAACCCAATTCCAGAAAGTGCTATGAGTTTTATGAAATCTAATAATGTTTCTTATTTATTAATTGATCAGACAGATATTGGGAAATACCCTGCCTATAGTTCTATAGGGAGCAATCCTGAATGGGATAGAATGTCAATGATAACGACTCTAGTTTCAGATCCTAAACAAACACAAGAAACTTCTAAAGGAGAAACTCGGATATATGGCGGAACTTCTGGGGTGGGGGATGATATTATTTATGAAGAAAATGGGTCTACGATCTTTCTTCCTGGAGCAATCTTTAATGAGTTTGGTTCTCCAAGCTATAAATCTTATATGGTAGGAGTGGTTTTAGATATTGAAAAAAATAATAAGGCAGGTGGTTCTTTATTAAAACAACCTCAAGGAGCGTTTGTTTATGAAGGAAAACAAGTTAGGATTCCTTTGAGATATGCTTATGTTGGAGGAGAAAAAGTTGATTTTGGCAAAGGACTTAATGCAGGGATAAAAATTATTCCAAGGGCTTATTCTTCAGGAGCGGGGATGCAGATGGACCAAATGGGAGCAGCATTATATTTTGGGCCGAGAACAATAGACAGTTTAGTAGTTCAATTATTCTTGTTGAATGATCCAGATAAAAGATATCCCTCTGTGAAATTAGGCCATTCAGAAGACCATCCGATTTTAAGCGACCTAAAAAGGCAGGGAGCTATCTCAGGTGTAGAAAAATTTTTAGTTTATCAAGGAGTTCATGGACCAATTAAGATATTTGAAATAAATTACAGAGACGATATTTTAATAAATGAAGAATTCACAAGATACTCTGGAGGGTGGGGAGAATTTGATGAACTGGAGGTTACAAAATGAAAGTTGATTTAACAATAATCTTAATTGTATTGTTTTGTGCATTATTAGGGGCTACTGGACAGATTTTTTTTAAGATTGCCTCAAAAAATTTCTCGTTTAACCCAATATTATGGTTTACAAACATTCCGCTCATAGTAGGAGTCTTTTTGTATGGTTTATCTGCGGTTTTGTTTGTTTGGAGTTTGAAGCATGGAGAGATTTCAATCATATATCCTATTTTCGCGACAACATATATTTGGGTTAGCATCTTTGCCCACTTTTACTTGGGGGAATCTTTTTCAGGATTAAAAATTGGGGGAATTTTCTTGATTATATTAGGAATTTTCCTTATAGTAAAATAATGGGAAGAGAGAAAATAGAAAAATTCTTTGACAAGTATGCCAAGGACAGGGGGAGATGGCTTAGAAGAGATAAATATTACCATAATGAGATTGAGAGGTTGTTGTGGTTTCTTTTGGGAAAAGAAGGTTCGATACTTGAAATAGGGTGTGGAACAGGAGATACATTAAAAAGATTTCCAAATAAGGAACGGTATGGGATAGATATTAGTAGGGAGATGGTAGAAATTGCTTCTAAGAATCCGGGGGGAATAAAATTCATTAAAGGAAGCGCGGAGGATTTCAAAATGAACAAAAAAGTTGATTTTATTTTTATGATTGATACGGTCAATCTTCTTGAAGATGTTCAAAAGAGTTTTGAGAATCTAAGGAAAAATTGTAAGCCTGAAACAAGAGTGATAATTACATTTCATAATGCTTTGTGGGAACCTATTTTAAAACTTGCGGAGAAAGTAGGTTTGAAGATGAAAATGCCTCTTCAGAATTGGCTTGGAGCAGATGACGTAGAAAACTTGCTTGAGCTTGCAGATTTTCAGGTAGTTAAAAAAGGGCAGAGGATCTTAATCCCAGAATATATTCCTCTCATTTCTACTTTTTTTAATAAGTTCATATCACAACTTCCATTGATTAGAAAACTATGTCTAATTAATTATGTTGTTGCTCGGCCGCGAGAGTTAAGGCAGAAAAAAGAGTATACTTGTTCTGTGATAATTCCTGCAAGAAATGAGGAAGGAAATATAGAAAGGGCGATAAAGGAAATGCCAAGGATTGTAAGTGATATGGAAGTAATTTTTGTTGAAGGAGGCTCAACTGACAACACCTATCAAGAAATAAAAAGGGTTGCTAAAAAATATGGTAATAAATGGAAAATAAGGTATATGAAACAAGGAGGGAAGGGAAAGGGTGACGCAGTTAGAAAAGGGTATGATGCTGCAAAAGGGGATATTCTTATGATTCTCGACGCTGATTTGACTGTTCCTCCCAAGGATTTGGCCAAATTTTACAATGCTATGAAAACAGACCAGGGAGAATTCATCAATGGGTGTAGATTAGTTTACCCTATGGACAAAGAAGCTATGAGAACTTTAAACAAAATTGGAAATAAATTTTTTGGTTTAATGTTCACTTGGTTATTAGATCAAAGATTTAAGGATACTTTATGTGGGACAAAAGTAATCTACAAAAAAGATTATGAAAAATTAAAGAGAAATCGTGCATATTTTGGAGAGTTTGATCCTTTTGGAGATTTTGATTTGATATTCGGTGCTTCAAAGATGAATCTTAAGATTGTTGAAGTTCCAATCAGGTATAAGGAAAGAACATATGGGGAGACTAATATAAGCAGATTTAGGCATGGTTGGATTTTGTTGAAAATGTGTTTTTTTGCTATGAGAAAAATAAAGTTCTTTTGACTATATCTTGGAATTATTTTTTTTAAGGATTTTCTTTGCGGTCTTTTTTATAAATTCGACTTTGGAAAATTTGGAAAGAATTTTATTATTGTGGCAAAGATGGATTAAATGAGGTATAGATCCTTTTTCAATAGCTTTTTCGCAATTCATACAGATTGTTCCAATTCCACCTTTTTTCATAGCTTCCTTTATCCTTAAATGCTCCTTACTTTTGAACAATGATCCATAATCTTGTTTTAGAAGATTCCCAAACTTATGTATAAGCCCATAATCCATGCAACAAAGGATAACATCCCCATTAGGAAGAAGAACATTGTGATTTAAATTTCTCGGAGCTGAACTACAAAAAATGGACTTTTTCTTTTTCAGTTTTCCAGAACCTAGATTTCCTGCTCTTGTAACCAAATTAGAGCTTATGTCTTTTATTTTAAGCCGATAGTTTTTCAAGACACTTATTATCTGAGGCTCAATTGTACTAAAAAAATGAAACTCGCAATTTTTTACTTTATTTTCGCAAAGATATTCCAAAACAGAAAGATATTTTTTGTCAACTTTAATTTTTGTTTTTTCTTCTGCATCAGGAAGATGGACAATAAATTGTTGGAAAGGGATGTCCTTTATTTTTTTTAAATCGGATTTTTCCATCCCAACAAGAGTAGTAAAAATGGATAGATTGTACCCTGATTTATGGGTGTGAAGGACCATTTCAGAGCAATCCGGATTAAGCCACGGTTCTGCCATCCCAGAAAAATCAATCTGAACATTCTTTGGAACTTTAGATAGACATTTTTTGAAGGTTTCAAATTTCATCAAAAAATCCCCTCCAGAATCTGAATATTTTTTTATAATGGTCTTTTGTGGGCAGTAAGAACACATATTTTTGCACCCAATTCTTGTTGTAACTTCTAATGCAGGAGACATCTATTCAAGAGAATAAATCTATTTAAAAAATTATCTAATAAGAAATTATTTTATTAATGAGGGGTGGTGGATTTTAGAATTATTTAATTTGAATCTCAGAAATATTCAGGATTATAGAATAATATTCTTTTTTATCTACTTTTTTTATCAAATTTGTTTTCAAAACGAGAGTTTTCCCTCCATCTAATGGCATAGAGATGGAACCATTTTCTCCTGCAAGGAATGGGCGGGTCATCCAAGTATGATAGGTATCTGCGACTATGAATGTGTTTTCAAAATTTCCTGAGCTTAAAATTTTATTTAATCCTTCATTATAATAAAGGATATGACTTTTATCCAAATAAGAATAAACTGCGATATCAGGAACTAAATAATTTCCTTCATAGGGAAGATTTGTATTTGCAAATTTGGAAAGTTCTTCCATTTGAATAAAATCTTGATCCCAGAGATTAATTTCAAGAGAACCTTTCCATAATGGAACTCCAAAGAAAATTAAAGAATGGAATATCAAATAAAGGACGAGAATCAATGATAATATTTTCAATTTATTTCTGGATTTAAATTTTACAAAGAAGTTAATTATTCCATATGATGAAATTAATACCATTATAGGGACTATAATTGGGACATAAGCTATAGATTTGGTCCAAAAGGAATGAAGCACAGAATAACCCAGAAACCAAATAAAAAATGCCATTAAAAGAGGCTCGTCCCTTTTCTTTAGAAGGAATAAACCTCCGAGGATAAATAGGATAAATAATATCGGGTCTGCTAAAAATATTGTTTTAATCCAAGAATCATAAGAAATAAAGTCTCCACCCCTAAAGGGATTAGGAAAAAAGCTTCCGAAGACAAGATAATTTCTGATAAACCACCAAAGAAGAAATAATGAGCCCAAAAAAGAACCTATTAAGAATTTATCTCTGAAAATTACTTTCTTAGTTTTGCTCCAATTTTTAAAGCAGAGATAAATCATTGGAAAAATAAGAAGATAGCCTTCAAACCTTATCAAGCAGGACATGGCTATAAGAGGCATTGATAAAAGAAAATATTTTTCATTTTCAAACCCTTTATTGAAGAAATATAACCCTGCAATGAAGAAAAATGTGAAAGGTACTTGGGATAGAACAAAATTGGAATGGGCTAAAAAGACTGTATTAAAAATCAAAAGAAAGCTGGCAATTATCCCAATTTTTCTATCGGCAGAATTTCCGATTATATAAGTTAAATACAAAATTAAAATGGATGATAAGGCCACCACGAACAATCCGGAGATGAATGCATTCTTAAAAAAAGGGTAAAATGCTGCGATCAAAAGAGGAAAACCTGGAGGATATTGGGAATGGGAATATCTTCCTTCTAAAGAATAGCTCCCATGTTCTGCAAGATTTTTCCCCAATGCTATATACCATGAACTATCTTGCCCCTGATTTTTGACGGTGAGTATCTGGAACATTAACAAAGCAAAGAAAATACAGAATAAAATAACAAAAATTTTCTTATTATTTTTTTCAAAAAGAACGCTTATGGAAGAATCATTTAAAAAATTAAATTTATTCATAAACTCTTAAAAAATTAAATATTAATAAAGTTAATGGAAGACTTGGTGATTTTGTGTGGTAAACTAAATCACTTATCTGTAAGACCAAAAACATAAGGTAAGATTTATAATGCTGTTTTATCAATTAAGTTGATGAAAATTTATAAGGAAAATATTAAGGAAATGGTTGATCTCTATCTTCCATGGGGGATAAGAAAAATGATTAAAAAAATTGTTAAACCCGAGGATAAAAAAGCTTTGACAAAAAGGAAAATTAAAAATCTTCTTAAAAAGAATAATCCAGTAATACTTGAGATAGGAGCAAATACCGGAGTTGATACAAAAGAATTTTTAGACGAATTTAGAAGGATAAAAATATTTTGTTTTGAGCCTGATGAAAGGGCAATTAAAAGATTTAAGAAAAGAGTCAAAGATAAAAGATGTGAGTTGTTTGAAATTGCTATTTCAAGTAAAAACGGACAGACCACTTTTTATGTTAGTGATGGGAAAGGGCCTAAAAAAGGATGGAATTTGTCTTCTTCCATTAAAAAACCAAAAAATCATCTCAAACTAAATCCAGACATAACTTTTGATAAAAAAATGATTGTAAAAACGAAAAGGTTGGATACATGGGCTAAAGAGAACAAAATCGGAAGGATAGATTTTATCTGGGCAGATGTTCAAGGAGCAGAAAGAGAACTTATAAAAGGAGGGATTAAAACACTTAATAATAAAACAAAATACTTTTATACAGAATTTTCAAATGATGAACTTTATGAAGGGCAGCCAACACTTGATGAAATATGCCAATTATTACCTAACTTTAAGATTATAGAAATTTTCGGAGACGATGTCCTTCTAAAAAATAATAATTTAAATTAAAATGACTTCAATGAAAATAGGAATTGTTACAAATGCATTTTATCCAGGAGATTATGCAGCCTCAAAAAGAGTAAGTTTTTTGGCTGAAGAACTTTGTAGAAGAGGGCATAAGGTAAGAGTGATAACAAATGATACGAATGCAAAAAAAAATATAGATAGTCCTGATTTGGAAATAATAAAAATAAGAGGGAAATCCTACTTTTTTTCAATTAAGACTGTTTTAAAACGAAAATTATTCAGGGATTTAGATTATCTTTTTGCCACAAGCTCTAACTATTTTAATGGAATTCCACTTATTTTCAATAAAAATATCCCTATTAAACATTTTGATATAAGAGATTCGCCTTTTTTAGGGAGCGAGGTTGGTGAGAGACCTTATTGGGTAAATAAAATATATTATTGGATTGGGGTTCTTTCTTTGAGGTTATCACAAAAAAAAACTGCGCTCTCCAAAGGGCTTGCAAAGAAATTTCCAGAGTTTGATATTAAGGTTTTTCCTAATGGTGCGGATTTGAATAAATTTTACCCTATGAAAAAGAATGATAAGATATTAAAGAAACTTAGAGAAAAACTAGGGTTGGATGAAAAGGAAAAAATTATAGGGTATGTGGGAAACATAAGACTCGACGAAGCGCCGTTTGAAGTCAGAGAATTTATGATAAAGAACATGGGAAAATATAAATTTTTGATAGCAGGGGAGGGGGACCATAGATATATTTATGATGAATTAAAGGATAATTATCCAGAAAAATTCATTGTTCTTGGGCATGTAAACCATAATGAAATTCCAGGATTGATAAATTTATGTGAAAAAACGATTGCCTTTGACTACGACTCTCCTGAAAGAACATGTGCTATACCTTTAAAAATTTATGAAAGTATTGCTTGTGGAGTGCCAGTTATCCATAATAAAAAAAACAGTGAAACCGCGAAGATACTTAAAAAATATGATTTTTACACAAAAGAGGGCTGTTTGAAAAATAGGTTGGAAGTAGGATGGCAAACAACAATTAAAAAAATGGTAAACTATATGGAAAAATGTGTGGAATAAACGGATTCAATTTCATTGACAAGAAGGTGCTAAGTGGGATGAATGATTCTCTCAAACACAGGGGGCCTGACGATGAGGGAGAATTTTATGATTCAAAAAACAAGATTTCACTGGGGCACAGGCGACTGGCGATTCTAGATTTATCAGAGAAAGGACACCAACCAATGGAGTATTCCCATAAAGGGAAAAAAGCGACGATTGTTTTTAATGGAGAGATTTATAATTTTCAGGAAATTAAAAAAGACTTGGTTTCTCTAGGATATAAATTCAATTCAAAATCAGATACAGAGGTTATTCTTGCAAGTTATCTAGAATGGGGTTTTGACTGTGTAAAAAAATTCAATGGAATGTGGGCCTTCTGTATTTTTGATTTAAGTAAAAAGATATTATTTTTAAGCAGAGACAGAATCGGGAAAAAACCCCTTTATTATTTTTGGGACAACAATAAATTTATTTTCAGTTCGGAGATTAAAGGGATATTAAAACATGGATTAAAATTAAATCTGAATAAAGAGGCAGTTAATCTGTACCTTTCCCTAGGGTTTATTCCTTCACCATACTCTATATACCAAAAAGTATACAAATTAGAACAGAGGCAAAATTTAATTTTTGATTTAAAGGGCAGAAAAATAGATAAGTTTTATTATTACGAATGGCCAAAATATAACCCAATTTATAATAAAAAAGAGTTAATTGAAGAGGGGAAGAGATTAATAGAGGATGCAATAAGATTGAGATTAATTTCAGATGTTCCTGTTGGGGCTTTCCTAAGTGGCGGATTAGACAGTTCAGCAATAGTGGCTGAGATGAATAAATTTGTGAAAAAAGATCTTATAACATACTCCATTGGGTTCAAGGACGGGAATGACGAAACAAAATATATTAAGATTATCAATGATTTGTTTAAACTAAAAAACAATCATGATTATTTTGATGAAAAAGTATTTGAAGAAGAATTAAAGAATATTTTTTATTACTATGATGAACCTTTTGCAGATTATTCTATGTTTCCAACATTTTTACTTTGTAAAAATGCTTCTAAAAAAATAAAAGTTTCATTAAGTGGGGATGGAGGAGATGAGATATTTGGGGGGTATCCAAAATATCAAAAAACTTCTCAACTCACCTTTATGAGAAAGTTTCCTAAAATAATTCGTTTAATATTTTATAGATTAATGAAAAATGTAAATTTACATAAGTTAAGGGATGTGAAAGAAGGACTCAGATTAAGTTTAATTCCTTTAGAGAAGATTTATTCTGAAATAAGAGGGGATATCTATAAATCAAAAGAATATAAAAAATTCGTTGAACCTAGATTCATTGATTGCTTAAAAGATTCAGGAGGAAATTTAAGTGAAGCCATTAGACTTTTTGATTTAAAATTTAATACTATGTCTGAGAACTATTTATTAAAAACAGATCGGGCTTCAATGGCAAATTCATTAGAAGTAAGATCGCCATTTTTAGATTATAGATTGATGGAATATTCTTTTAAAATTCCTGCTGAATTAAAGGCATCTAAGTTTGAAACAAAAAAATTAATGAAAGAAATATTAAAAGATACGCTTCCAAAAACAATATTAAAAAGAAAAAAGGCTGGATTTAGCCCTCCGATTGATGAATGGATTAATAAAAAAAAGTATGTGAAAGAGATAAAAAAAGGTTTAGATGTCTTGTATAGAAATAAGATTATTGATAAAAAATGGTTGGAATTTTATAATGAAGAGGTATTTAAGAATAACTCAATAGTATATCAAAATTGTAAGATTAGATTATTTTTGCTTTACAAATGGTTTGAATATTGGGGAATTTTAAGGTAAATTAATCATAAATAAAATTCTCGACAGAGTCTGCAATTCCTTGTGCGTCAAGACCAAACTTTCTATATAAATCTGCAGGATCTCCGCTTCCCCCAAAACCATCTACTCCCAAACGCAAGACTTTTGATGGAAGCCCTCTTTCAGCAACAACCTCACAGACTCTTGACCCTAATCCTCCCGTGGGATTATGCTCCTCAACAGTTATTATTGGCATTCCTTTTTCAGCGTAATTAATAATCGCCTCTTTATCAATCGGCTTTAATGTTGAGAAACTTAATACATCAAGAGGATAATTTTTTTTAGAAAGGGCTGTTGTAGCATCCAATACTTTCAAAGCAATATCTCCTGTTGTAAATACAACTCCTTGTGGATTCTTAGTAGAATTTAATGTTGCGGCCTTGTTAAACATAAATTTATGATCTTCATCGAAAACGTCTCTTTGAGGATGTCTTGATAATCTAAGATATGCTAACATATCTCTTCCTTCTCCACCAGCAAGATACTTTACAATTTCTCTTGTTTCAACACAATCGGTTGGTTGGAAAATATTCATGTTTGGAAGAGAAGATAAAAGGCCTATATCTTCTAGTGCTTGATGGGTGGCCCCATCTTTTCCTGTGAGCCCTATGTGTGTTCCAACGATAACTATTGGCGCTTCACTATAAGCCGCGATTCTTATTTGGTCTGATCTTGATGCAGAAAAAACCCCAAAACTCGCCATAAAAGGCCTATACCCGTTAAAGGCCATTCCCGTAGCAACACTTATTCCATTTTGCTCTGCAATCCCCACATTAAAAGATCTTTCAGGAAACTTTTGTGCGAACGTGGAAACTTTTGTGGCGCCCCCCAGGTCTGCGTCTACAACAAGGAGATCATTATACTTTTCCCCCGCTTCGATAAGTGATTCTCCAAAAGCAGTTCTTTGAGCAATTTTAGACATTTGAACCTCCTAGCTCCTTCATTGCTTGGGCATGTTCCCCTTCTGTTAAAACCCTAAAATGCCAATTCAGAGGTTCTTGCTCCATTAAAGAAAATCCTTTACCTTTTATTGTTCTTGCAATAATCATTGAGGGTTTTGATTTTTGCTTTTTGGCATTTTCATATGCTCCTAAAAGAGCGTTAATATTGTGCCCATCCACTTCCTGCACATCCCACCCGAAACTCCTCCATTTATCTCCAAGGGGTTCTAAAGAAGGCATTACTTCGCTGATCTTTTCACATTGATATCCATTAGCATCAATTGTGGCAATAAGTCCTGATGATCTTCCTTCTCTTGCAAATTTTGATGCAGACATTGCAGCCTCCCAAACTTGTCCTTCTTGACATTCTCCATCTCCTAAAACAACATAAACATTAGCGCCATTTCCTTTTAGTTTATTCGTTAAGTCATATCCAAGACCTACAGATAAACCCTGTCCTAAGGATCCGGTGGTTGCGTCTACTAAATCTAAGGTTCCTTTTACTGGGTGCCCTTGTAAAGGACTATCAATCTCTCTTAATGTTCTAAGAT
This sequence comes from Candidatus Pacearchaeota archaeon, assembly GCA_018221285.1. GTDB lineage: Archaea > Nanobdellota > Nanobdellia > Pacearchaeales > GW2011-AR1 > JAHKAF01. The sequence goes on along the minus strand of JAAOYJ010000003.1, from coordinate 132,711 downwards.
ATTCTTCAGGCAAGTCTCCTCTTAAAGAAAGTGCGGCATAGAGTGTGGGAACTCCGTGACCTTTTGATAAAATAAACCTATCTCTTTCTGGACCATCAAGATTCATTACTTCAAAAAAAAGTGTTGATGCAATATCTGCCCAAGAAAAAGAAGGTCCTGGATGTCCTGATTGAGCATCATATATTGAGGTAATTGTTCTTCTTCTTATTTCATTGGCTTGTTTTTCGAGATATGTTTTCATTTTATAATTTTTCAACAAGGTATTTATTTATCATTTTCTAGTGCGTATGTATCATTCACTCTTTTTCTCAGGATTCCCGTGACTATGTGGGTCACATATGAACATGCGTCTTCAAAATGCATATTATTGTCATTGCCTCCTATCTGCCCAGGGAATTTTGAAGTTCCTGGAACAACTAGACAAATATCTGATAAAGCCTTAACTTTTCCCCCATCACCCCTGGTCATTGAAATCGTTTTGGCCCCATTCTCCCTTGCTACTTTAAATGCTTCCAATACATTTGGAGAATTTCCACTTCCAGAAAACCCATAAACTAAATCTCCTTGACGAACTCCTGCGTTTAATAATTGTTGAGAAAAAATATAATCTGGCCCAAGATCATTCATTATTCCGGTCATATTTTCTGCAGAAGTAGTTAAATCAAAGGCTTTTAATCTTCTAACACCCAGGTCCATTGGCCTAGATTTATCATCTGATACAAAAGGATGGTTCGCAAAATCGCAAGCAAGATTTCCTGCATAAGCTCCTCCACCCCCATTTGCGAAAACAAAGACGCTTCCATTTCCTAAATAAGTTTCCCATGTCAAATCAGCAATCTTAACAATTTTATCTCTAGAGATTTGTTTATTCACTTCTATCTGCTCATTAAGATAAAGTTCAACTAGATCTCTTGTTTCACCGCGCTTCATTTTTCTTCCTCCTTTAAATGTTCAGAATTTATTCTTCCAGATCCTCTTCCAGAATCGTCTTGTAATCTTATAACATCGTCAAGTTCTGAGGTAGAAACTTCATATGCCAAATATCCCTTAGGTCCTGAAATAACTCTATGGACTACTCCAGGATGAGATGTCCAAAAATCTCCTGGGCCCATACTTTGTTTATATTTATTAAAATCAACCCCTTTTGATGATTTTTGAACCTCTTCTTCTGAGGCTTGAGAGTCTAACTTGTAGCCATCAATTACTTCGGCCGATCCTTCATGTAAATAATTTGTTTCAAGTTTTTCTCTATGGAATTGGAGACTAGATTGTTTTTCAGGCTTCATCCCTATTTGTTTCATAACATGATGATCTCTAAACCAAGAAATCCACAACTCATGTCCCCATGGTTTATCAACTCTCTTTGGATCTTCTATGATTCTGTAACCCCCTAATTCAATTTCCTTCCGATTATTTCCAGTTTCCATAATTTCAATTATGGGCGAACCAGGTTGAACTTCGGATGAAACAGTGTATGCCACAAGCCCTCCAGAACTATCAATACGATAAGTTGTACCTGGAGCGATTATAAAACCATCTCCTGTCTTAATTCTCTTATGAATCTCCGAACCAGCTACTTGTAGATATAAATTAATATTCCCTTCATGAACAAAAGTTGTTGACAATTTAGAAGCCATTTCATTCTTTCCTCTAAAATTTTCCGTTCTTTTTATTTTTTCAAAAATGTATCTATCTGTTTTGTCTATCAGATTTGTTGTCATTTTAATATAGTTTCTTCATCTTTTTAATTTATAAGTATTATTGTTCTCGAGTTCATTAAACAGCTTATGTTTTCCAAGATAATAAAGAAAATTATCATAAGGAGTGTGATGGAGTGCTGCAATATTTAAAAAAGTCAGGGCACTTAAGATTTTTAGTTTATCAAGATCATAACCTTTTTCGACTATGAACCTTTCAAAAATCTCTTTATATTCTGCTAAGTTGCTTTTAATAAAAAAATCGTAATTTATGACATCATTATTAATCTTTATTTCAAATTGATTGTTTCTAATCACCTCATGGGTAACAATTAAAGCATGGTGTAATTTTGCAAAGTCATAGTAAACATCTCCATAGTCGATATTCCCTGCAAAGTTATGTCTCCAATCTATTAATTGAAATCCTTTATCACAGATAAGAATATTTTCTGGTTGAAAATCTCCATGAAAGTTTACTGGAATACCTTCTGAGAGTTTGTCCCAATCAATTAAAGAAAGCATTTCTCCAACTTTCATTGTTTTTTCTCCATTGATAATTTCTTCCTTGTCTTTTATCCCACTCTTTGAAAAAAACATCCCCACCCTTTTAAGAGTTTTGTCTTTGTAAAATTTTTTACACAGCTCTTTAAATTTTTCTTTTTCTTGGCCTAAACTTTTTTCCCTCCAGATTACTTCTTTGCAAGAGTTTAGGAGTTCCTTAAAAACAGCAACATCATTTATTTTGGGCAAAATCTTGCCTTTGATGAAATTATAAGAATAAAAATTTTCAGTAATATCAACTATAGGTGGAACAATCCCTTCAAGCTTTTGAGACCTTAGAATTCTTTCACGAATAATTTTTGGATTCCTAAAATACTTAATTACTTTTCCATTTTCAAAATAAATAAATTCGTCTGGTTTATCAATTATATGGTTCTTATTGAAAAAACGGTTTGCTAAGCCATACCCTGCTTCAGTTCCTATATCAAACCAATTAAAAAAAGGAAGTACTTCTATTTTTCTCTCGATTAATCCTGACAATCCATTTGATACCTGTAATTCCTTTTCGATTAAATCAGGATTACTTTCTAAAGTATCCAAAAAAATCTTATAATCATAAATTCCTGCCATTCCAATAAAAGCGTTATTAAGAATAGTATTATAGTTTTTACATGTTTGAATTAAAGTTGTCATTGGAACTTTATCATGGAACTTTACTACATAATTGTTTTCAACATCAGCCATACAATAATTTGTAGTGTCAGAAACATGTGATACTCCTAACCAATTTTTTGATGGTTCTGGGACAGGACCAGAAACAATTGTATCTGCAGACGTAAAGATAAAAGGACATTTTAAATGATCCTTACATAAAAGAAGGGACTTTCCAGGGCCTGAACCTGCTGTAGAATAATCCCCAATATCAACAAAAGTAATCTTTCTGTTTGCATGTGCAATTTTAATAAAATCTTTTATAAGTCTGCTCTTATAACCCACCGCCATAACAATCTCTATATTTAATGGGAATTTTTCAATTATTTTGGTTATAGAAGAAGCAGTTCCAATAGGGAGGATAGCAACAGGGAAATCTTCAGCAAATTTTAATCTATCATTTTTTCCTGCAGCAAGAATACACGCCTTAAATTCCATTTTTCACCTTAATTTAAGTAAAATCATGTATTCTATATAAATCTGCTGTTTAATTATCGATAATTTTATATAAGTTTAGTTTGTGGTATCTTAATGCTCATTGATAATGAAATTAAAATCAAATGTATACATTGCTCAAGCAAGGATTTTAAGCCAATTCAATTGAGAAAAAACAAAACCACCTTGAAACAAATCTATTTATGTAAAAAATGTTGTAGGCGTTTTACTCTTGATGATGGCTTTAAAAAATTTAGACATCCTCCATTAGTTATCAAAACCGCTCTTAGGTTATTTGAAAAAGGCTACAGTTTAAGCCAGATTACTTATAACATCAGTCAAAATTATAATATAAAAGTTTCAAGAAAAACAATTCTTGATTGGAAGAGAAGGTTTTTAAAAGAAGGGGGTTAATCAATTATATGAGATATAAGGTTGCGATTCTTGCTGCAGGTGTTGGAAGTAGAATGGGAGGGTTTAGCGAACATCTCAATAAAGTTTTAATTCCAATCCAAGGAAAGCCAACAATCTGTCACATTATAGAATACTTTCCTGAGGATGTTGAGATTGTAATTGCGGTAGGATATAAAAAAGAATCTTTAATAAAATACTTGGAAACTTCATACCCTAATAGAAAATTAACTTTTGTCGAAGTGGAGCCTTTTCAAGGAGAAGGTTCTGGTCCAGGATACTCTCTTTATTGTTGTAAACCACATTTAGAATGTCCTTTTATACACATTGCAGGAGATACATTAGTCAGAGAGAAAATTCCTGAGCCAGATTCAAATTGGTTAGGTGTTGCCGAAGTCGAAGATACTTCAAGGTTTTGCTCTGCTAAAATTGAGGGGGGGGATGTTATAAGGATAGATGACAAGGTCCAAACAGCCAATAAACATGCTTATATTGGGTTGATTGGGGTTTATGATTATGAATCTTTTTGGAATGCTTTAGAAGAGAACAAAGAAGTTATTGATGGAGAGATACAGGTTTCAAATGGAATTCAAAAATTAAAAGAAATTGGATTAAAATCAAAAACATTTACATGGTTTGATACTGGAACCCCGAATTCGTATGAACATGCTCAAAAGAATTATTTTGATGGAGAAGGTTCTCAAGGAGATTGATAAAATTTATTAATCTTCAACTATCTCTAAAATTTCTCTAAAATCTTCGATTACATAATCCACATCTTCTTTTTTTGGAGGATTTATATTTCCCCTTCCTTTGGGAACCCAAGCAACTTTTGTTCCTAATTTTTTTCCAGGAATTAAATCTGTTTCATATCTATCCCCCACAACTAATGTATTCTCGGCTGAATGGCCCAATTCTTCCATAATCCTTTGATAAGATTCTGTTTTATCATAATTTGCGACTGCAGAGATTATTTTGAATTTAGTTTTATCTATTCCTGCTATTTCCATCCTTTTCATTTGTCTTTCTTTCCCTCCTCTTGTCACAATCGCTAAATCAATATTCAAAGGATATAATTTTTCCAACATTTCAACAACTCCAGAATTGGGCTTTATCCGATTATCAAAATTAAAATCATAAATTGCCCTTTTACCAACTTCCATATATTTTATAGCATCGGCACCGATTTCATTTAGATATCTTGTTATTGCCTCTGGACAATTTTTGGATTTATTATTAATTTCTTCCAATCTATTCACAGCTTCGTCAAAAGAATGAATTTTCAATCCTGCATCAACCATTGCATTAATTGCCGCCCTAATTGTTATTGAAAAAGAGGCCCAGGTATCAAGTAAACAATCATCTAAATCGAATATTACAAGTTTTATCATAATATGTATCTAAAATTATTCTTAAAATAGTTATCTATTTTTATTTAACCGCTAACAATACTAAATCCTCCGTCAACAGAAAGAACATGGCCTGTAATGTAATTAGCTTTATCGCTTGCTAAAAATAACACTGTTTCAGCCATTTCATCTGCACTGGCCATTCTTTTAAGAGGGATATTATCTATTTGGGCCCTAATTACTGGTGAAAGTGTTTTCTCAACCATCTCTGTGTCAGCAAACCCTGGCGCAACAGCATTAACTAAAATATGGGGTGCAAATTCTTCAGCCATGCTTGTAGTAAGTCTGTTTAAAGCAGCCTTAGCAGAAGCGTATGCTGGCTTACCTCTAACATGGTTGTGACTTTTGGCAGAAGAAATATTTATTATTTTTCCTTGCCCTCTTTCTAACATTCTAGGGATAACTGCTTGTGAAAAATATACTGGTCCAAAAACATTAACATCATATATTCTTTTCCAATCCTCTCCTGTTAAATCCATAAAGGTTTTGGAAGGATTTATTCCCGCATTATTTACTAACACCTCCACTTCTAAGTTTCCTACAGCTTTTTTAACAGCTTTTTCATCAGCAGCATCACAAAAAATATATTTTGAATCTAATTCTTTAGCCAATAATTTAAGTGGCTCTGATTCTGTTCTGCCATGAAGAATAACTTCAGCACCATACTGTTTTGCCAATCTTGCGGTTGCAGCCCCGATTCCCCTGGATGAGCCAGTGATTAACATGGTTTTATCTTCTAAAAAGTAAGGGTTTTTTGCGGCCTTCATAAGTTTTAGTTAGGATTCTTATTTAAAAAGATTTAGGTTGTAGTGGGAGAATTATTCTTGTTGCTTCGTAACTCTGGCCCAATTCCACCAATCCTAATGTAGAATGTGTTTTTTATAAGTAGAGATTTTATGGTTTTATTCTTCATAAAAGATTAAAACGACTTATTAATAACTAAATCCTTACGTAGATAGAGCGTACTTTTAAATTTCTTATGTACCTCCATATAAAAATTTCTCCGAAATTTTTTAATGAGATTATTTTTTCTTAAGCTCGCTTTAATAAAATAAGGTACATAATTTCCAGCAACAATTTTAAATTTAATACGGAATAAAAAGCTTTGATTTTTTATCGGCTCTGGAGAATTTCTCATTAATTTTTTTATCGCCCTTACCCTCTCTTCAACAACTTCCTTATTTAAATTTGGGTTTATGTCTATTTTTGAAATTCTTTTCTTCCAGAATAAAGGGATTTCATCAATTGAAATTTTCATATCTGTTCCCTTTTCGTCTTCAAAACTATATTTTTCTATTAGGGGGTTGATGTTAACCCACCCTTCTTTGTAATCCTTATAACCATAGCGAATTTTTATGTTATTCTCGAAAAATCCTTTTGGAATAAAGAGTGGAGGGAAATACTCGACTGGAACTGGAAAAGCCGAATTTACGGTGTGGCCATAACCATCAAAATGATCACAAATAACCTCTTTAGGAACTACTGCAATCTGATCCACCCTCTTTCTTTTCATTTTATCATGCCATGTCATTTCTTCAATTTTTCTAAATTTGCCTTCCCCTAAATCTTCAGAGAAGACCATATAATTTATCATTTTTTTGTTGAATATTTGAATTGTGTCTCCATAAATTTCATAAAAAAAATCCACAAAGTATTCAGGAGTTTCTTCGAGGATTTTTGGTTTAAGCGCCATATACTCTCTATAGGCAGACCCTTTTTTTGAGGTATGATAAGCTTCCCAGAAATGACAATAAACAACTGATATGAATTTGTGTTTTTTAGACAATTGTTTTGCTTTATCCAAACAAGAATTTAAAATTTTTTTGTTCGGAGCTACAAAAGGATGATCATTATTTCCTGCATAAAAAACCCATTCTCCATTCAGCTTATTTATGAAATTCATTCTTTTTTGAAATTTTTTCTGATTATCACTTCTTCCGTAAAAGATGTGTGCATTTGGCCAAAAATCCTTAACAAATCTTTCAAACTCTTCCTTTTTCTCAATCATATCTTCTCCAAATTCGTAAACAATAACAACTTCATCCCAATCAATTTCAGCATAACTTGCCAAAGTATAGAGTGTTACGTCATATCTATCTTTATTGGAGTATGCCTTACAAGAATCTCTAACCGAATCTAGTTTCGTGTACACTCCCGGATTTAAGGGGATGTTTGTAATTAAATTATCAAAATACAATATCATAATCTCTTACATAATAGTTCCTTTAAAAAAATTTGGGTTGTAAAAATTCTATAATTCTTGTATCACATTAGATTTTTTATTAATTTGGTGAATTTTTTCGCATAGCTTTCTTGTTCATAATATTCTAAAAATCTTTTTCTGCCCTCAAGACCCATTTTATTCCTTAAATTTTTGTCTTTTAATTTAATTATTTTTTCTGCGATTTCTTCAGGAGAATTTTCATTTAGAATAAATCCTGTTTTTTTGTCTTGCACGGTTGTAGGTATTGCCGCAATTCCATTCGCTATAACCGGCAGACCAACCATCATGGCCTCAATTATTACTTTTCCGAAAGTATCCAATTCAGTGGGGTATACTAAAATATCTGATTGCTCAAAAATCTTTATTTTTTCTTTTGCTTCCTTTTTTCCCAAATATCTTACGTGATTTATTAAATTATTTGACGAAACATATTTCTCAAATTTTAATTTCTCTTTTTTACTTGGCCAAGAACCTACAAAATTACATTTAAAATCTATCTTTTTTTCGTGTAACAATTTACATGCTTTAAGCAACTTAAACCACCCTTTTGATTCTTCCATATTGGATAAAAACAACAAATTAAACCTATCCCTTTTCTTTCTCTCTTTAATTATTTTTTTCGCGTCCTCGTTAGAGATTTCATTTTTTATTGCATTCGGTAAAACGAAAATATTTTCTTTGGAGGTTAGCCAGCTAAAATCTTTCTTTAATGATTCGTCTAATACAATTATTTTTTGGTTAGGAAATATTTTTTTATAAAAAGTGCGTTGCATTTTATTGTTTTTATTTGATTCGGTTATTCTACTTCTTACATGAAAAACTATTTTTTTATTCCAAAATCTTTTTATTTGGTTTACAATTAAATATTCTCGTATTAGTCCCAATCCATAGGTTGCTGGAACAATATATACTAAATCAGGTGTTTCTTTTTTGAAATAGTCCTTTATTTCATTTTTTATTCTTTGCACCCCCCATAATTTTGAAAAAGTAATCTTGCCTATGTCAGAAAATTCTTCTGCAAAATTAATTTTTATATTATGAACTTCAAAAAGGGGATCTTTCCTTAAAATTTCTAAACACATTTTACTTGAAACCGCACTTCCGTAATTGGGTGGTGGCAGAGGGGAAATAAATAATATCTTTTTCATTTTGATGAGAGTATTTTATTTTTAAAATAAACCTTCAAGAGTTTATAAAACCTAATTATTAATTCATCTTCTACAAGTTATCTTAATAGGTAATCACGCAAAGTTTATTAAATATTAAAGATGCTACTTGAAAATGGAGAAATGTAATTTGTGTGGGAAGAAGGACCATGATTTTCTATTTAATTCAAAAGATCGAATGTTTAATATCTCTGGGGAATTCTCACTCTACAAATGTCGTAATTGCGGTTTAGTTTTTTTATCCTCACAACTAAAAGATGAGGAACTTCTCAAACACTACCCTTCTGAATTTTATTATTCCTTCGGGAGAAAAGATGATAAAAAAATTATAAAAACAATTTATAAAACAATTTATTCTGATAAAGGTTCTCTTTTAATGAAAATATTACTCTCCCCATTAAAATCATTTGTAAGAGGCGCAAAAATAATTCAAAAGGGTAAAATCCTAGATATTGGTTGTGGCTCAGGGACTTTTTTGAAATCAATGTCTGAATTCGGGATGGATTGTTTTGGAGTAGAAATTGGAGATTTTGATGGAAAATATGCTATAAAAAATAAACTCAAAATTTATAAGGGAGATTTATTGGATGCAAAATATCCTTCAAATTATTTTGATGTTATAACAATGAGACATGTATTAGAGCACGTAAGAGACCCTATGATAACCTTAAAAGAAGTCTATAGAATATTGAAAAAAGATGGGACATTTATTTTAGAAACTCCAAATACGTCCTCTTTTACAAACTATCTTTTTGGAAAATTTTGGGTCCATTATGATCTCCCAAGACATTTCTTTAGCTTCAATTTAGAACATTTAAAAAGGTACGCAGAGAAAAATAATTTTAAAATAGGAAAAACAAGGACGCTAGGGGTCAATGCTTTTGTACCTTCATTTATTTATTATCTTAATAGAGGGGGAAGAAGATATATGAATCTCAATAAAAACATTCTAAATCGCAAACCAATTAAATATATTTTCCATATAATCTCATTCCCCATTAATTTAATAAACAAGGGGGATAATGTAGAACTCACTCTAAAGAAATGATTTAATCCTATGGAAAACAAATTTTTAATAAAAGATCCAAAGATAGGAATTCTCTTGCTTAATCTTAATGGATCAAAAGACACAATAGAATGTTTAAAAAGTATAAAAGAAATAAATTACAAAAATTATGAGATATGGGTTTTAGATAATGGTTCGGGAGATGATTCAGTAAAAAAATTAAGGGAACTCAAAAAGAAAGTTAAATTTAATTTATTAACTTTAAAAGAAAATAAGGGATTTACAGGGGGGAATAATTACTTGTTTAATAAAATAAGGAAAGAGGGGTTAGACTATCTTCTTTTGCTCAATAATGATACAATTGTTGAGAAAAATTTCTTAAACCCTTTAATGGAAAAAATGGGGAAAAACGATAATGTAGGGGTTGTTGCCCCTCTTGTTTATAATTATTATAATAAGGCGCGATTAAGTTTTGTTGATTCTCCTGGAAAATTTAACCTATTGATGGGTTGTGGAAGAAGAACGAGAATTCATAAAGAAAACGATTTCCAAGTTGATTATGCTTCGGGGGTATGTTGGCTAATAAAAAAGGATTTATTTGAGAAAATGGGAGGTTTTAATGATAAATTTTTTGCGTATGGGGAAGAAATTGAACTTGCTTTTAGAATAAAAAAGGCTGGATTCAAAACATTTATTATTCCTTCTTCGAGGATATGGCACAAAGGAGCAGCAACCTCAAAAAAGATAAGTGGTTTGAGAAGGTATTTGGAAAATCGGAACACTATCTGGTTTGAGAAAAAATATGGTGGTTTTTATTATTATCCGTTTTTGTTATATTTCATGTTATATAAAACTCCAAAAAACATTCTAAAGATTTCATTAAATAAAAATCGTTATGAGAATTTGAAAGCTTTTTTAAGAGGGGTTAGGGACGGCCTTTCCCAAGGGATTTAGTTATAAAGTTTAAAAATAAGATTTACATAATTATAAAATGAAAAAAACTATTAAGATAAATTTTAGGGATTTCTGGCCAGATTTTGATCCAAAAAAAAACTTTTTCATAGATCTTTTAAAAAATCATTATAATATTAAAATCAGTGATAAGCCCGATTATGTTTTTTTCTCTGTTTTTGGGGAAAGTTTTTATGGACAATCTAAAAAATCATCCGCGTTGAAAAATATCTCTCCAAGAGTATTTTCAACATTAAAAAATTCAAAATTATGGGGAAAACTTAAAAATTCTGAATATTGGAAAAAAAGGTTAGCAAGACAGATAATTCCTCCAAAAGGAGATTTCATCAAAATCTTTTATACTTCGGAAAATGTTAAACCGGATATGAATAAATGTGATTGGGCTTTTTCATTCTGTTATGATGAAGAATTCAAGCATCCAAGACACTTAAGACTCCCTTACTATTTTTATCTTGGCTATTCAGAAAATCTCATTAAAAAAAATATTTCTATGAAAAAAATCTTGAGGGAAAAAACAAAATTTTGTAATTTCATCTATTCGAATGACCTAAACTCCCGGAATGAATTTTTTAAGATACTTAATAAATATAAAAGAGTTGATTCTCCTGGAAGATGTATGAACAATATGCCTCCAATTGGAGATCATAAAGACAGTTCTGAATCGAGAAGCTCTCTCAATTGGCCCAAAGAAAAAATTAGATTTCTCAAAAATTATAAGTTTACTATAGCATTCGAAAGTTTTACATCGCCAGGGTATACGACCGAAAAACTTGTGCAACCGATGGTTGTTAATAGCATCCCAATTTATTATGGAAATCCGTTGGTGAATAGAGATTTTAATAAAAAGAGTTTTTTGGATTTAAATGATTTCAAAAATACGAAAGAATTGATAGAAAGAATAATTGAGATAGATGGTGATGAAAAAGAGTATGCCAAAATTTTAAAAGAGCCTTGGCTTAAAGGTAATAAAATTAACAAAGATATGGATGAGAAAAAAATATTAAAAAGGTTCAAGGAAATTTTTGGAGAATGAAAAAAATAAAAATTTATATGCAATTTCCATGGAGATATGGGGATTCAAATTATTATAAATCTCTTTTAGAGCACGCTCCGAAAAATGTGGAATATTTGAATAATCTTAAACACATAGGGAATATTACTAATAATAGAAAATTCGAAATAAATAATTTTATAAAACAAAATATCAAAAAATATCTGGAGATTTTTTTCCCATTTATGATTAATTCCCACTTAACAAGGTGTAAAAGTGAATACGATTTAATTCACTGTGCCCATTGTTTGTCGTATAATAAAAGGCCTTGGATATGTGATTTAGAGTATCCCGAACAAATGTGGGTCTCTCAGAATATTAAACCTAGTTTAGAAAGTAAAAAGAAAGTGGAAAAGATATTAGGCTCTGATTATTGTAAAAAGATCTTATCTTGGACAGAATGGGGTAAAAAAGATCTTATAGAAAAATTTCCAAAAATAAAAGAAAAAATAGAGGTTCTTCATTACGCGATGCCGGCACAAAAAGCAATTAAGAGAAATTATGAAAAAATTACTTTATTTTTCTTTAGTAGAAGATTTTACTTTAAAGGAGGCTTACATGCGGTAGAAATCATGGATAGATTAACCAAAAAGTTTCCTAATGTTTATGGCCTTGTCTTGTCTAAAATTCCTAAAGAAGTTTTAGATAAATATTCTCCTAATAAAAAGATTGAATTTATTAATTCACTAGTTCCCTATGAAAAAATAATGAATGAGATATTCCCTCGGGCAGACATATTCCTTTACCCTTCTTATAATGATACGTACGGATTTCCGATGATAGAGGCCCAAGCTTTTGGAATCCCAGTTATTACTGTAGATGGGCAATCAAGGAGGGAAATTGTGCAAGATGGAAAAACAGGATTTGTTATCAATGAGCCAGATAGAAAAGGGATGCAAGGTTTAACTAATCTCAATACTCTTAAAAAAACTATTGATAAACTTGAGAAAAGTACGGAGATTCTGATAAAAGATAAAAATCTCCGGAAAAAGATGGGGCTAAACTGCAGAAAAGAAATTGAATATGGCAAGTTTTCTATTGAAAAGAGAATGAAGAAATTAGAAAGGATTTATGAAGAATCTATTAATAAATAAATCTTTAAAAATAGTATATAACTTTAAAGAAAATGGATAAATTCAAACTTGAGACTCCTGTTTTATTCGTGGTGTTTAATCGATTAGATACTGTAAAAAAGACTCTCAAAGAGATATCAAAAGTAAAACCGAGTAAGATCTTTATTGCAGCAGACGGTCCAAGAACTAAAGAAGAAAAAATTAAAACAGATGCTGTAAGAAAATATATTTTAAATAATATAAATTGGAAATGTGTTGTAAAAACTAGATTTTTGAGTAAAAATTTAGGGTGTAAAGAAGGTGTTTCTTCAGCGATAGATTGGTTTTTTAAAAATGTAAAAAAAGGGATAATCCTTGAAGACGATTGTGTTCCAAATGAAAGTTTTTTTAGATTTTCCGAAGAAATGTTGAATAAGTATGAGAAAAATCCAAAAATATTTAGTATAAATGGGTATAATCACATAGAAAAATTAAATGTTCCAGAATCATATTATTTTTCAAAGTATTATGGGTGTTGGGGATGGTCAACTTGGAGAGACAGATGGTTTGCCCAAGATAAAACATTGGAGGACTTTCAAAATGATGTAAAGACAGGTAAGTTTAAGGAGATATTTAAAAATCCTGTTGAAAGAATTTGGGCGAAAAGAGGGTTCCGAAATGCTTTATTGGGAAAAGTTAGTGCGTGGGATTATTCATTTGGATATTTACATTTTAAAAAGAACGGGCTGTGTATAAAACCAAAAGTAAATCTCTTAAAAAATATAGGTTTTATGGAGGATTCAACACATACTTCTGGAAACTTTATAGATAATAGATTTTATTGTGTTAAGACATATAATTTAAAATTCCCTTTGATACACCCAAAGGAAATAAAAGCTAATTTAAAGGACTCGAAAAAATTCTTTCGTAAGGTCCTGTCAAGGATTTTTTTAAAACGAATCTTTTTTTTATAGAAATGTTCGAAACATTCTAAATTATTTTTTAATCATTATGCCTATGTGATCGTTATTTGTTATTGTTCCTTTTTCTGGCTTATCTTCCAAAAATTCTGCGCAGGCTTTCTCTACCCCTGGTAAAAATTTTGATTGGTAATCATGGATTGTTATTCTAGAATTAGGGGCCATCCTTGAGTAAACTTTATCAAAACTATCGAGGATTGATGAATAAAAATCTCCGTCAAAAAATGCGAAGGCTATTTTTCTAGGGTACTCTTCATCAGGTATTTTTCCAAACCATCCAACATGGATTTCAGGCAATTTTAGTTTTGCACGTTTAAAATTATTAATAATCTCTTCTTTCTCTTTTTTACATTCCCCTTCTTTGAATTGATATTCGGTATTGCTTTGATCTTTAGCCTCCTTCTCTGGTAACCCTTCAAAAGAATCATAAACGTGGAATCTCTTTTCGGATTTATAATAATTAAGGAATCTCCTAATAAATAAGGAGGTTGTTCCAACATTACAACCTAATTCTACTATGTCTCCTTCAACATTTTCATCTAACACCTTTTTTAGATTAGTTAGAATAACTCTTATATGATTCTCTGAGACCATTCCTGAAAGAATCATTGGATAATCAAGTAATAACTTCTCAACAATGTCCTCATTCCTTGTGATTTTGAAAGCAATCCTCTTAGGAATCTTTTCCAGTCTTTTTAATTTTAAGTATCCATATGTATAGGTGGCTTTAGCAATCCTGAAAATTCTTGGGTATTTTTTTAAAAAGGTAATATATTTTTGATTCATCCAATTCTATATCTTTAATTATTTATAAGTATATTGTTCCATAAGGCATAACCTCCTTTAATAAGTTATATAAAGTTTAGAAATGTAAAGGAAAAATGGGAGAAAACTTAAAACAGAAGGCGATTAATAATCTCTTTTATAATTTTTTAACGAATGTTACTGGAAAATTATTTGGCATAATATTTATGATTCTTCTTGCAAGAATACTGCTGCCAGAGCTTTTTGGACTCTATAATCTTGTTTTTACAATATTGGCTTTAGCAATTTTTTTTACAGACATAGGGATATCTGAAACTACAGTAAAATATGTTTCTGAAAATCTTAGAGAGGAGGGGGATGAGATAAAGGCCAGATCCTATTTTAGATATCTTCTGAAAACAAAGGTTATTCTTACATTATCCATCTCTCTTATCCTAATCTTATCCGCCAAATTAATTGCTAATTCAATTTTTAATAAGCCAATAATATTCTTTCCCCTTATTTTTGGTTCTTTGTATGTTTTTGCAATTTCCTTAAGTAATTTTTTTAGGCTTATCTTTCTTTGTACAAATAATCTGAGTAAAAGTTTTTTAGTGGGAACTATTTATGAACCCCTAAAGATAATTGTGGTTATTATAATTCTTTATCTCCTTCCAAAAGACATTATTCTTTCTAGCTTATTTATTGGTTTAACCTTTTTGGGGTTTATTCTTATCCCCTTAATAATCACTTTTGCTGGGAAAGATAGGAAACTTATTTTTGGTAAGCGAATTCCTATAGAGAGGAGGAAACTTTTTAATTATTTGGAATACATGTCTCTTGCAGGAATATCAATTATAATTTTTGGTTATGTGGACACATTAATGTTGGGGAGATTTGTTGAACCTGCGTATCTGGCTTTTTATAGGGTTGGTTTTGGATTGGTGGCTGCAATAGCAAGTTTTTTTACTTTTTCTAGCATACTCCTTCCTATTTTCTCTCGTGCAACAGATAATACTCTTGGATCTGGACTTGAAAAAATTTTTAGATATTTAGCGATCATAATAATCCCTTCTTTTTTCGGAGCGGTTATTTTGGGGAGATATTTTATACTGACTTTATATGGGAATGAATACCTAAATGCATTATGGCCTTTCTATGTATTTTCATTGTTCATTTTGATACTCCCTCTCGAATCTATTTATCTGCCAATCTTACAATTAAAAGAAAAGACAAAAATTCTTTTCAAAATAAATTTTGCTTCACTTATTTTAAACATTATCCTTAATTATGTTCTTATCAAATCCCTATTAAATATCAACCAAATATACGCGATTACTGGTGCAGGAATAGCTACAGTTATAAGCAGATTGGTATTAAATATATCTCTTATTTTATATTCTAAACGGCTTGTTAAAATACGAGTAAATTTATTTTTTATTATTAAACCAGTCTTAGCATCTTTGATAATGGCAGCTTTTTTAATAATATATAATTCGAAAGTAGATATTAATATTCTTACAGGACTTATTGAAATTTTCCTTGGGGCTTTAATTTATTTCATAGTAATGTTCCTAATTAAAGGGGTTGGAAAAGAGGACATAAAATTAATTAAAAGTATTGGGCGGAACAAATAATTAAAATCTTCTTTTTATATCATAAATCTTTTTAAAGTATAGACTAATAGAATAATCTATGATAAGTAAAAAAGCGCTGATAACGGGGATTACAGGACAAGATGGAAGTTATCTCGCGGAATTTTTGTTAAAGAAAGGTTACGAAGTGCATGGGATAAAACGAAGGTCTTCAAGTTTTAATACCGGGCGTGTTGACCATATCTACGAAGCGCCTTATATAAATCATAGAAATTTTATATTGCATTATGGAGATCTGACTGATGCTACAAACCTCATTAGAATGATCCAAGAAGTTCAGCCTGATGAGATTTATAATCTTGGGGCCCAAAGCCATGTACAAGTCTCATTCGAAACTCCTGAATACACTGCACAATCAGATGCTCTCGGAACATTAAGGATATTGGAGGCTATAAGAATTTTAAAGTTAGAAAATAAAACTAAATTTTATCAAGCTTCGACTAGTGAACTTTATGGGGAGGTGCTAGAAACACCTCAAACAGAGAAAACCCCCTTTAACCCTCGTTCTCCTTACGCTGCAGCTAAAATTTACGCTTATTGGATTACTAAAAACTATAGAGAAGCTTATGGGATTTTTGCTTGTAATGGAATTTTATTTAATCATGAGTCTGAGAGAAGGGGTGAAACATTCGTGACTAGAAAAATAACTAGGGGGCTTACAAGAATAAAATTAGGGGTTGATAAAACTTTATTTTTAGGGAATCTTGAAGCAAAAAGAGATTGGGGGCATGCAGAAGATTATGTTAGATCTATGTGGTTAATGTTACAGCAAGAGGAGCCAGATGATTATGTGATTGCCACAGGGAAAAATTATAGTGTTAGGCAGTTTGTTGAAGAAGTTGCTAGGAAACTAGGATTTAACTTGGAGTGGACAGGGGAAGGATTAGAAGAAAAAGGGGTTGATAGGGAAACGGGTGAAGTTATTATTGGAATAGATTCTCGTTATTTTCGGCCCACAGAAGTAGAGACTTTATTAGGAGATTCTAGCAAGGCAAGGGAAAAATTAGGGTGGAGGCCCCAGGTTACATTTGATGAATTAGTTACAAGAATGGTTCAATCTGATTTAGAACAAGAAAAAATAAAAATCTTGAACGGGAAAGTTGATAAGTACTAAGCCCATTATTTTTATAAACGGTGACTAATTAAATTGTTTATGGAAAAAGGATTATCATTCACACCAAAAGATAAAGAAGAGTTGAGAGAGTTTATATTGAACCACCCTGGAAGGAAAACCATTTTCAACTTTCTAAATTTATATAGCGTTTATTTATATAGGAAGGTGGGGGGATTTAGAAAGGCTCTTGAGGAACTAAGAGGTAATAGCCTAACATTGGTTGATAGTTCGACTATTTCATTTATCTTTAGAGCTAAGAGAATTCGGGGGACAGACTTTACAATATTTCTAATGGGAAATCAAAAGTTATTGAAAAAGAAGAAACATTTTTTTCTTGGTTCTGATAGCGCTAATGATGAAGATATTAAAAAAATCTCTCAAAGATTCAACTTAGATTCGGGCAAAGTTTTTTACTATAATCCTCCCTATATAAAAGGGAATAAATTCTCCAAAAAAGAAATTCAAAAAATAACAAATTTGATAAACGAAAATGGAATTAATTATCTTTGGGTAGGGATAGGAAATCCAAAACAGGAAATATTGGCCTCGGAGATATATCATAAAATTAATGTTAATTGTATATTTAACGTGGGAGCGGCATTAGATTTTATAACAGGGAAGAAAAAAGAGGCGCCAAAAATTGTTCGGAAATTAGGGTTGGAATGGCTTTATAGAGGTGTGACAGATTTTAAACATTCGAGGAAAAAAGTTTTGGGGAGTTTCTTGGGATTAATGTATCTTCCGAGAACGGTAAAGATGAGGAAAAATTAAAATAGCTCTTCCAAAAATCTCATTTTCTTATATTTAATCCAATCGTAAATTATGGAATACTTATCAAGCCGATCATGGATTGTTCTTTGATGAATTAGGTCTAAGAATAAATGGAAGGAAATGCCTATTAAAATATAATAAAAATAAATGGATATCATTTTTCCGAGAACTGCCAAAATGGCCAACATTTCAAAACCATGTAAAAAAGCAAAGCCGTGAGCGAATTCGTTCCTTTGCTTTCTATCTAATTCTATAAGTTTTTTATTACCTTGCATCCACCATTTATAGGCCTTCCACAAACTCCAATCTTTTTTTTTGTAAACATAATATAAATAATGGTCAACATCTATGAACACCGACGACAAAAAGATTATTATTCCTGCAATTAAGGAAAAATTGAAAAAATAAATTAAGATTGTTGAAAAAATTGCTCCGAGAATTATATGTGATTTTGGTAGCATTCTATTCTTCAATCATCCTTACCATATCTGTGAAGGCAGGTCTTGTGATTAAAACTCCTGCTGTGATTCCTATGAGTGTTGTGACTGCGAATCCTTTCAGTAAGCCTGCTCCAGCCCACATTAGAGGAAGTAAAGCTACGACCGCGGTGAAATAAGCTCCGAGGATTATTGAGAAGGCTCTCCTTAATCTCTGTTTTATGCTTAAAGACATTGACTGTCTTGCTTCGTCCAAAATTATTATTTGCTGATCTATTCCAGTACCTATTGTTGCAAGGATTCCTGCTATGCTTGGCAAATCAAGGTTCCATCTAATAAGAGATGCTATCCCTAATATAATAATTACTTCAGATATGCTTGTGAATAATAATGCGATTGAAGATTTGAATTTTTTATACCTAAAGAAAATAACTACGGATACAGCGATAAGTGCTGCAAAACCTGCTAAGAAAATTGATTTTATGAATTCCTTACCAAGTAAAGGGGAGATGGTATCTAGCTTGACGATCTCTAATTTGAATGGTAGGCTTCCTGTGATTAGTATTGTTTGTAATTGTTTCATCTCTTGTTCCGCGTTAGTGATTGCTTCATCCCTTGTTGCTCCGCTCTCTGAACCTGAGATAGAAATTTGTGTGGTGACTCTTCCTTTAAGCCCTTCACTAATCAAAAGACTACTAACAAGTTTATCATCAAGTAATAAATCCAGCTTCTGATCGAGATAATTTCCTTGAGGTGTTGCATTAACTCCAAGTTCGTCTGTGATCTCTGCGTGCCTTTTCGCAGCATCTTCGCTTAGATAAATTGTAAATCTGAAATTGCAAAAATGAGAACCTTGTCCTTCATCACATGAATATATTCCTGACTCTTGGCCAGACCTTGCAACAGAAGAGATATCTCTTTCGCCGCCTATAAAGACTGTTTCATTTCCAATCTTTGCTTCAAACTTTCCTTGTTCTGAAATTAATTTTTCTAAATCATCAGGTGTTGCGCCTGCAATTTCGATTAGCATAAAATTATTGCCTGCCAAGTCTGAAACTGGAACAACCCTCAAGTCAGTAAGCCCGAATTCGTTAAGCCTGTTACTTGTAATGTCAACTAAGTCTGTTAATTCTAATGAAGTTAATTTCTTACCTTCTGCCTGGACCAATGCTCTTGCACCTCCTGCAAGATCTAAACCGGTCTTGATGTTTGTCTTAGGAATTTCAGACACTATTATTTCTGGCGCTTGATTAGAAAATAAAATTATTTCTGAATCTTTGGTATTAATGATTGTTTTTATATTTTCCCTAGAATCATATTTTCCCTCTAAAACGTTTGAAAAATCCTCTAAACTAGTTATTGATTGTCCATCGATTCCAATTATTATCTGTCCTTGCTTTAGACCTTGTTCAAATGCTGTTGAGTTTGAGGTCACACTTGCTACTAAAACCCCTTTTTGAAAGAATGTTGGAGGCATCCCAAAAATAGATAATAAAGACAAAGCTAGAACAATTATCAGCAACCATATTTTCCATGTTAGTTTTTTCATTTTTTACCCTCAACATACCATTTAAGTATTGAAACATTAGTTACCCAGGTGTTAAGAATGTCAAAACCCAATCCGATTGCAAGAACTGTGAAAATTTGTGTTAGGACGACTGAGAATGATTTTACAACGACGAGGGCGAATAGTACCGCCATAAGAGAGGTGAGAGTCATTGTGATTCCTGTTTTGAAGGCGCCGAGGATTTTTTGATTAAGGGTTCCTTCGTGTCTCTTTAGAATTCTGGTTGTAAGAAGAATATCTGTATCCACAGAATAACCAATAAGCATGAGGAAGGCTACAATTCCTGCGCTTGACATTTTAATTCCAAAGAGATTTACTAATGCAAGAGTCATTACAATATCTGCAAACGCAGAAATAATTACTGCCGTAGAGGGTACAAATGTTCGAAAGATAATAAATACAACTATTGCCATGAAAATAAACGCGAATAGGATTGCGATTAAAAGTTGTTTAAAGAAGCTCTCACTTAATGCAGAGCCAGTGAATTCAAAACTGCTGTTTTCTTCGTTAAGTTCGTAGCCAAGATATTCTTCAAGAATCTGTCTGGTCTCTCCACCATCTGACTTAGTTTCAATAATAAGTGCTTTCTTCTCCCTTGTCACTAGGTCTGAAATGTCTCTGGTGTTTACATCATCTAATTTTTCTGCCAAATCTTGGCTTAATTTAGCGCCATCTATTTTCTCGTAGATTGTTACAGAAGTTCCACCTGTCAAAGAGATATCTTTGTAGATAAAATCTCCTGTTGTAGAATAGAAGATTCCAATATAAATTAAGGAGAAAAGCAAAAGTGCTGCAGGAATTAAGAGCAAATGCTTGTAATGTTTGTCGTGCCAGTTTCTTGATTTTGATTCTTCAGTCATTAAGATAATAGAATAAATTTGCTTTTAAAAGTGTTTGTTGAGAATGATGCGACGGGTTAGAACTCTCACGCGAGACAACGAAGTTTTCTCGCGCACTTTCCTATTTGAATATTTCATTTAAACTGTTTGGGGTTCAACTCCTCAGCAAAGTATGCTCTTGCTTCATGTATCAATAACGAGCATACTTTAGAATGCGCGAGCTGGGATTCGAACCCAGGTCATTTGGTTGGAAGCCAAAGATTCTGCCACTGAACTACCCGCGCTTAATTTTGGGAAGATATTAGAGGTTTTAAAATTTATTGTTATGCATTTATAGTTTGAAAAACGCCCTCGACAGGATTCGTGGGTCGCTTTGCTCTCCGTCGTCCGCCGAAGCGTCGTCGAACGAAACCTCCAGTTCTCATCCTGGAACATACGCCCTCGACAGGATTCGAACCTGCGACTTCTTCCTTTCTTCGGAAACAAGTTCCTTAAACGTAAAACAAAGTTTTCCGTAGGAGGGAAGCGCTCTATCCAACTGAGCTACGAGGGCATAGTGTTATTGGGAATTTCCAATATAAAAGGTTTTATAAACATAAAATATCCTCTAATTTTGAAAATCAAAATCAAGATTTCTCATTTCATAATTCAATCAAAAGGTTTATAAAATGAAATGGTGATTGAATTATGAAGACAGTCATAATGGGTTGGAAACACCTGTTCCCTTTCCGAACACAGAAGTTAAGCTTCCTATGTTGATGGCGGTAGTGCCCGAAAAGGTGCAAAATCATCAAGCTGTCTTTCTTTAGTTTTATATTCTTTATCTTACAAATATTTATTAATCAAAAAATTATAAAGAACTCATGGAAAACAAAACAGCGTTAATCACAGGGATAACTGGGCAGGATGGAAGTTATCTCGCGGAATTCTTACTTAAGAAAGGATATAAAGTTCATGGGATAAAAAGGAGGAGTAGCTCATTTAATACAAAGAGGGTAGATCGTATTTATCAAGACCCTTACATAAATGATAGAAATTTTGTATTACATTATGGGGATTTAACAGATGCCACAAATCTCATTAGAATAATTCAAGAGGTTCAACCTGATGAAATTTATAATCTTGGCGCCCAAAGCCATGTTCAAGTTTCATTTGAAACTCCAGAATATACTGCGCAATCAGATGCTCTCGGAACTTTGAGATTATTAGAGGCTATTAGGATTCTTAAGTTGGAAAAGAAAACAAAGTTTTATCAGGCTTCTACAAGTGAACTTTATGGGAAAGTGCAAGAAACTCCTCAAACAGAGAAAACTCCTTTTTATCCTCGTTCCCCTTACGCAGCTGCAAAACTTTATGCTTATTGGGTAACTATAAATTACAGAGAGGCTTATGGGATTTTTGCTTGTAATGGGATTTTATTTAATCATGAATCTGAGAGAAGGGGGGAAACATTTGTAACTAGAAAAATAACTCGTGGATTAGTAAGGATAAAATTAGGTATTGATCAAAAATTACGATTAGGTAATCTTGAAGCTAAAAGGGATTGGGGCCATGCAGAAGATTATGTTAAATCAATGTGGCTAATGTTGCAGCAAGATAAACCTGACGATTACGTGATTGCTACTGGAGAAACACATAGTGTAAGAAAATTTGTTGAAGTTTCTGCTAAACAGCTTGGATTTGATATTAGATGGGAAGGGGAAGGGTTAGAAGAAAAAGGAATAGATCAAAATACTGGGAAAATAATTATAGAGATAGATAAAAGGTATTTTAGACCGACAGAGGTAGACCTTCTTTTAGGGGACTCGAGTAAGGCAAAAGAAAAATTAGGTTGGGAACCAAAAGTAACATTTGAAGAATTAGTTACTAGAATGATTCAGCATGATTTAAAGCAAGAAAAAATGAAAATGGAAAATGGTGGGGCCAGAAGGATTTAATTTCCCTTCACTTAGTTTTTTATAATTTAAAAGTGATAACATAACCAAAAGGTTTATATATTATTTGTTGATGAAATAAATATGCCTAATAAAGATAAAATTTTACAGAATCTCAAAGGAACTGTAACTAAAATTGAAAATCTTCTTAACCTTACTTTTACAATTAAATGTGATAGTGGTAAGGAACATGAAGTTAATTGGTCCAGAATAAAATTGGGCAATGATTTAGAATTAATCCCATATGAGCTCGCGTTACTTAATCAGGAAGTAACATTTAAAGAAAGCCGTGGTTATTTGGGACCTGGACTATATGATTTCCCCACACTTAGCCTAGAGCTTTTATCAGGCCCATTAAGAGGGAGAGAATATGTAAGCCACAATATTCCAGATATTCTTTCTACAGGGGCTCCTTAAAAATCCTTATGAATCTTTATAGAAATTTATAAAAGAATTATTCTTCATTAAGTGATGAAAATTAAAAAAATTCATATTGTTGGAATTTATGGTTCTGGAAAATCTACTTTGGCTAGAAGATTATCTAAGAAATTAAATATAAAATCTTATGACTTAGATGAAATTAAATACAAAAGAAAATATGATAAAATTCGGTCAGTCAAAGAGAGATTGAAGATTGTAAAAGATATCTCTAATAAAAAGACATGGATTACAGAAGGGGTTTGGTTAGATTACGCTTTAGACCTTTACAAAAAAGCAGATTTAGTTATCTTTTTAGAAATTCCAAAAAAGATTCTTTATCAAAGAATTTTAATTAGGTATTTTAAAAGAAAGTTTTCTAAGACTAGGTATAAAGACCATAATCTGAAAACAACTAAGAATATCTTAAAGAAAGTTAAACAATATTTCCATGATAAAAAATATTTTATGACTTTACAAGCCCATAAGAAATATATTAACGAATATGCAAAAAAAGTTTTTGTTATAAAATATAAAAAACAATTAGAAAATCTTCTTAAAGAAATAAAATGAAAAAACTATCCAAATCAGAAGCTAGGAAGCAAATTGAAGAATTCTTCAATAACATCAAAGATAAAACTCCTAAAGAAATAAAGAAAATTAAACGGCTTGCAATGAAGTACAATATTCCTTTGAAAGAAAAAAGAAAAATGTTTTGTAAGAAATGTTTGGTTCCGTATGGTAATTCAAAAATAAGAGTTAAGAAAGGTGTGAAAATTGTGGCTTGTCGAGAATGTGATTATATTGGTAGATGGAAATTATGATTTCTTGAACTTCCCAACCAACTCGATTGTGTCTGCCTGGCCAAGGAACATTGCTCTGCAACAAGGTCTTTCTAAATTTTGCTCATCTAAAACTTTTTTTGAGGACTCTCCGTCTGCAACCCGTTTCTTATATTCTTCCCACAAGTGTGCAATCGGCTTTCCACATGAAAAACATCTAATCGGAATTATCATAATAGTACTTCTTTGTATTAGTTTTTAAAACTTACTATCCTGAAAACCACACAAATATTTAAAAACAAACTTCATCTTAAAACATATTGTTGAGAAAAAGAGGTAAAAATGGCAAAGAAATGTATTTATTGTGGGACTGAAGTCGCGAGTAGTTGTGTAATTGATTTTTGTGAGAGATGTGGGGTGGGTGTCTTCGGAAGAAAGATGTTTGATACAATAATCCGAAATATGGAAGAGGCACGGGACAATGGAGATTTATGCCATATGACTAATACTTGTGAGATTGTTGAGGACCCGTTGGGGCTTAAAAGGTGTTAAGAGATTAAATTTTGAAAAGACAATCTTTTTAAATAAACTATTTCTCGGTTAGATATGGCAAAAAGAAAACCAGTTAGAACTAGAGGGAAATTACAGTTTAGTAGATACTTTCAGAAATTGAAGAAAGGTGATGCTGTGGCTGTTGTAAATGAGCCTGCAGTGGCTTCTAGTTTTCCTTCGAGGCTTCAAGGAAGGACAGGAGTAGTTGAAGAAAAGAGGGGAAAATCCTTTTTAGTTAAGATTAAAGACCAAACCAAGGAAAAGGAATTTTTGATAGAGCCAATACATTTAAAAAAAATAAAACAAGTGAAGGAGCAGACAAAATGATAAAAAATAGAGAGCCGTTGAGCATGGCAGAGTCAATGGAATACCTTAAGAAGAGCGAGGAAGGTGAAGCAGAGCTTATGGCATTCATAAAGAAATTTACAAAATTGGAAGCGAAAAGCGCTAAGGAATTAAGACAAAAGTTGAAAGATTTGGATTTGATAAAGATTGATGATAATCATATTGTCAAAATAATTGACCTTCTTCCACAAGATCAAGAAGAACTTAATAAAATTTTAATTGATACTAGTTTAGACGAAGATGAAACAAAAAAAATACTTGAAACAGTTAAACAATACAAATAAGAAAAATGGCCAGAGCAAATCAGATATTTCCACTCATTCAAAAATACAGGAAGTTAATTTAAATGAAAGAAGAACATGCAATAGTCTTAGAATATTTACCAAACGGATATCCGTTGGAGAAGAAAATGATGCCGATAGTCCAAGCTATTGGACAATCTAATCTTACTCTTTTGGAATTGGTTCCTCGTAGAGGAGAGACGCTTGAGATTGGTGAGAAAGTATATATTGGTGAAGGAAGCAGAGATAAGATATATTATATTCTTGGAAGATTGAAGAGAGAGAAATTGACTGAACCAGCTAAGGAACAATTAAAAGCATTTGTTAATGAAGTTGTTAAGGCAGATGAAAAGAGATTCGTGAACTTTTTTAATAACGCTATGGCAATAAACAAAAGGATTCATCAAATAGAATTACTTCCAGGTTTAGGGAAGAAGCACATGCAAGAAATTTTGAAGCAGAGAGCTGAGAAAGAATTTGAATCTTTTGAAGATATGAAAAAGAGGGTTCAAAATTTGCCTGACGCGGAAAAAGCTGTAGAAAAAAGGATAATCCAAGAATTAACTAATATGGAGCGAAATAATTTATTTGTGATCTAAAATGGAAGCTAAACAAGAAATCAAAAAACCAGAGCAAAAGGCTGAAGAAAGAATTGTGAGAATAGCGTCGAAAGATATAGAGGGGGGTATGAAGATTTATGCGGGCCTGACAAAGATTAAAGGGGTTTCATGGGGATTATCTAACGCCGCCTGTAAGATATTAAAAATTGATAAGAACAAAAAAATTGGTTCTCTAACCAAGGATGAGGTTAAGAAAATAACCGACTTTATCAAGAATCCGAAAGTGCCAAGTTATATTCTTAACAGGCAGCAGGACTTTGAAAGTGGTGAGGATAAACATTTGGTTGAGAGTGATTTGGAATTAAGAAAGGAGTTTGATATTAAAAGGTTGAAAAAAATTAAAAGTTATAGAGGATTTAGACATATGAGTGGGCTTCCGATGAGGGGCCAAAGAACAAAGAGTAATTTTAGGAGAAATAAACCAAAGGGTGCCGGAATTAAAAAGAAGGGTAAGAAAGCTGTTGGAGGAAATAAGTAAAATGAAGAGAAAACATAAAACATATTCAAGACCGAAGAGGCCTTTTGATAAGGTTCGAATTGATGAAGAAGCTGAAATAAAGAAAGAGTTTGGTTTGAAGAATAAGAAAGAGATTTGGAAGGCTGATGCAAAGGTGAAGTCTATGAGAACAAAGGCTAAGAAGTTGATTTCTGCGTCACCTGAAGAACAGAATGCACTTTTTGATAGATTGAAAAAAATTGGAATGAAAGTGGATTCTATTGCAGATGTTTTGGCACTAGATAAAAAAGATTATTTGAAGAGAAGACTTCAAACAGTTCTTGTTGATAAAAAGTTAGCTACAACACCGAAGGGGGCAAGACAAATGATTACTCACAAAAAAGTTATGGTTGATGGCAATGTAGTAAATATTCCTTCATATATTGTTCCTGTAGAATTGGAAGATAAAATTAGTTTGAAAAAAGGTGCAAAAAAGAAGGTAGTAAAAAAGGTTGCAGAACCTAAAGAAGTGGAAGAATTAAAAGAAGATAAACCTAACGAAGAGAGAAAGGAAGGAAATGAAAGAAGATGACAGAGAATAAAGACGAACCTAAAACTGATGTGGATAAAGAACCTAAAACTGAAGTGAAATTAGAAAAAGAAACTCTTGAAGAGAAAGGTATCGAAGTTAAGGTGGAAACTCCGAAAGTTAAGAAGAAAAAGAAAGAATCTGAGGCTGTTGTGAATATTTATACATCGTTTAATAATACAATTGTTCATGTTACTGATATGTCTGGTAGGACTATTACAAAAGTGACTGGGGGAATGACAACAAAGCACGGAAGGTTAAAGGCTAATCCTACGATCGCAATGTTTATTGCAAAGAGAATTGATGAGAACATAAAAGACTTGGGAGTTAGATCATTGTATTTTAGAATTAGGGCTAAAACTCGTAATCCTGCGCCTGGGCCTGGAGCAAATGCAATAATCAAGAGTCTATCAAGAGCAGGGTATAAAATCTTGAATATACTTGATACTACAAGAATGCCTCGTGGAGGGCCAAAGAAGAAAGGTGGAAGAAGAGGTAGAAGACCATAGGCATAAATTTAAAAATGAAAAACATTAGGAATTAAAATGAAAACAATCAAAAAAACTGATGAGAAAGTTATATTCCAAGCAGAAGTTGAGGAAGGTTTGGCGAATGCTATTCGAAGGTATTTGAGCCAGGTTCTTGTTATGGCTGTTGACGAAGTTGAGATAGCTAAGAATGACTCTGCATTATATGATGAGACAGTTGCGCACAGAATTGGTTTGCTTCCGATTAAAACAAGTAAAGCTGCGGGGGAGAAAACAACTGCGGACATCAAATTAATTGTTAAAAAAGAAGGCCTTGTTTATGCTAAAGAGTTTGATGGAAAGGTGAATGTTGTTTATGGAGATGCGCCAATAACTTTTTTGGAAAAAGGGCAGGAGATAGAACTTGTTGCAAAAGCAAGGACAGGTAAAGGAGACGAACATTCTAAATTCTCCCCTGGATTGATGTTCTATAGAAATGTTTTTGATATAAAAATTGGTGGAGATTGTCCCAAAGAAGTTGTAGAGGTTTGCCCCAAGAATATTTTGAAATCAAAGGATGGGAAGATTGTGACAGTTGATACTTCTAAATGTGATATGTGTGAGGCTTGTATGGAGGTTTGTGAGAAACAAGGAAAGGATTCTATTAAGATAACCCCTACAAAAGAGCTTACAATCACTGTTGAGTCTTTTGGGCAACTGAGTACAGAAGACATGATCAGCAAGTCTGTTGATGCTTTGAGAAAGGATTTGGCGGATGTTAGTAAAGGGATGTAGTAGTAGGATATATATTTTAAAATATAAGAATTCTTTTAAAGAAGTCATACATTTAGTATAAATGATTATAGGAGTTTCAACAAGAGATGAGGGGGAGTTTAGTGCAAGGATTGGATTTTCTCCTCCAAGAGAAGCTGTAATTTATGATGCCGAATTACCTTTAGAAGTTAAGGACGCATTAAGAGCTGTAAGGAAAAATCTTGATTTAGATAAATCGCATATCCATGTTGCTGCGCAAACGCATCACAGGCATGGAAATGATTATGGTTTTGATTTTAGAGAGGGGGCCCCACAAATAATAGAATTAAACCCTACTACCGCTGCTTCATCTTTCGTATCAAAAAATTTAGTTGCAAGAGTTTCGTTGGGGATGGCCTCTACTAAAGACATAAAGGAAATTGGAAAAGATGAAACAATTTATAAAAATCCAAACTTGTTAAAACGGCTCCACTTAAATGTATTTGGGTCTAGGCAATTTCTTCCGGAAAATTTTAAAGAGATGCAAAAAAGACGGGAAGCGTTTGCATATTTATCTGAAAAAATTCACTTTTCAATGAGATGGTTGGATGGAAAGTTTGATGGAGTTTGGAATGATTTCTATGAATTTGAATGACATAAAGATAGTCTCTATCTTGACCACCCACAATTTTCAAGTATGAAAACAACTTATATGTCTTCAGGAGAAAGTTCGGACCATGTTAATGGGACATTTAATCGGGAACCAATAAGTATGGAAAAAAAAGTAACATTAAAGGATGTTCATCGTATGCTTGGAACAAAAGAGAAAATTCTTCCGGAAAATTTAATTGAGGAAGAGGTTATGTCAGGGTTCTCGCCAGATTTTTCAAGGAAAGATCTGACAAAGGTTTTTTCGTATCCCTTGTCAGGACAAAAAAGTTCTTTTGAAATTATTGGTTATGCTCCAACGCTTGAGGTTCTTTCTAAATTTGGGGATGTTTCTCCTTCTGACGAAGAAAGAATAACTGAGATGGATATGTCTCAGGGAATTAATTATCTCTTTCATAAAGTTCTTCCAGCGATGAAAAAATATGTTAATTCTTAAACTCTAATAATTCTAAACATTTTTATACAGATAATTAATTGTAACATTAAGCGGAGTTGCCGGAGCGGTCAAACGGGACGGACTCAAAATCCGTTAGCTTAGTGCTTACGCAGGTTCGAATCCTGTACTCCGCATGACAAACTTTAAATACCTAAATTATCTTCATTTTTTACCTGCGAGTAATCGTGCGTTAGCGGGAAGTTAATACTTCTTGTTAAATTACAATGGCCAAATCAAAAGTTAAAATATCAAAGCAAACTGAAAGAAAAACTAATCCAGAATTAGTTAAAACTATTTTTGCTGCGAAGAAACATAAAGCATGGTTTAATGTTGCAGAGATTTTGTCTGGACCTCGAAGGAAAAAGATTGATTTGAATCTTGAGAATATTGATAAAGGGTCTAAAGAGGGTGAGACTATTGTTGTTCCAGGAAAGGTTCTTTCACAAGGAGAGATTACTAAGAAGATAAATGTTGTTGCGGTAAGTTTTTCTGAAAAGGCCAAGGATAAGTTATTAAAATCAAAATGCAAGGTTTCAAGTATGCTGGATGAAATTAAAAAGAATCCTGATGGAAAAAGGGTTAAGGTTTTGAAATAATGAAAATCATAGATGGAAAAAATGCTGTTTTAGGAAGATTGGCTAGTTATGTTGCTAAAGAAGCGCTTAAGGGAGAAGAGATAGTTGTTTTGAATTGTGATCAAGTGATTATAACAGGGAATAAAAAAGATATTAAGGGTAAGTTTGAAGCGAGAAGGAGTAGAATCGGAAGTAGCCAGAAAGGGCCAAAACATCGTAGACCAAGTCAGATGATTGTGAAAAGAACTATTAGAGGTATGCTGCCAGATCATAGAACAGGAAGAGGGAGAGAAGCATTCAAAAAGATAAAGTGTTATGGAGGAGTGCCGAAAGAGTTCGAAGAAAGTAAAAAGATTATTGCTGGAAAAGAAAAAACGAGTAAATTTATTCGAGTAAAAGACATAACAAAATAAAATGATTAAAATAATTATTTCAGGTAAACGGAAAACTGCGGTTGCGAGAGCTATTCTTACAGAGGGTTCTGGGAAGATTAGTGTGAATAAAAAAGATTATAAGAGTTTAGGAATGTTTGATAGACTTAAAATAGAAGAGCCAATAAGAATTACAGAGAAAGTTCTTGGAAAAACAAATTTTGATGTTTCGATTAATGTTAAAGGTGGGGGGGATAAAAGCCAGATTGAAGCTGCAAGACTTGCGTTGGCAAGAGCTATTAGTGAATTTGCAAACTCAAAAGAATTAACTGAGGCTTTCTTGAGTTATGATAGAAATTTGTTGATTGCAGACGTCAGAAGAAAGGAAGCTTACAAACCCGGAGATAGTAAGGCTAGGAAGAAAAGGCAGAGTTCGAAGAGATAGTTTTGGGAAGTTTAAGAAATAACTAAGATTTCTTTATACCTAATTTTTCTAACTTGTTTTGGACATGGTTAAACAACGTCGATGAGATTAATGTTTGATGCGATCCTTGATGGGTTTGTTTATCAAATTTAACTTTTCCTAGATAAGTTTGGTTTGTTAGAATTTTCTTTAGACCATTAACAGAAAAGCCGTACTTCTTTGCCAATTTAGTGAGACTGATATTTTTATTTAGAAATTCTTGAAAAAGCTCTTGGACCTGATAAGAATGTTCTGTGGCTACGAGTTTTTTATTTTCTATTTTATATCCCCAAGGGGCTCTTGTGATGTGATTTCCGTCTCTTGCTTGTTTATCCATTGCGAATTTAGTTCTTTCTCCTGTGACGTTTCTTTCAAATTCTGCAAATGCTGAGATGATGTGGAACATTAACTTTCCACTAGCCGACGTGGTTTCGATTTTATCTTGAAGGGAAACAAAATCTATTCCCAATTCTTTGAGTTTTTCGATTGTTTCTATTAAATCTTTTAATGAACGGGAAAATCTATCAAGCTTGTAAATGAAAATTGCTTGAAATTTCTGGGATTGGGCATCTTCAAGGAGTTGCCGCATTTCTGGCCTTCCTTTAATATCCTTCCCAGACTTTCCTTCATCTTTGTAAATCTTAAATATATCATAACCCAACGCAGAAGCATAGTTTTTTAGGGCTTCCTCTTGTGCTGACAAAGAGATTCCTTGTCTTGCCTGCTCTTCTGTTGAAACTCTTATGTAAATTGCTGCAAGCGGTTTATTTGACATTTTATTCAATTCCTAATTCTTTTAGATCTTGAAATAGTTGCTTATTGTTTTTGAATTGAATTGCTTTCATACCTAACTTTCTAGCAGGTTTGAGGTTCCATTCTTGGTTATCTACAAAAACAGTTTGAGATGGTTTTAGTTTGAGTTTTTTTAATACAAGTTTGTAAATTTTTGGGTCTGGTTTTCTTAAACCAACATCACAAGACACAATCAAAACACCAAACCTTTTGTAAAGTTTCTTAGGCATTAAAGGATCCTCGGAAAGATGCCACTGGTCTGATAAAACTGCTAAAATATATCCTTGCTTTTCTAATTTAGACAATTCTTTAAACAATTGCTCATTTTGTTTAAAATGGCTTTCGTATGCGCCGAGATATAATTTCTTTAATTTTTTTGGAGTTATTTTAAAATTAGCTGCAATTTCTTTAACCACTTTCTCTTCAGAGATCTCTCCTGCCATGGATTTTGTATAATCTGTATCAATTGAATCAAAATATTGGTCTAAAGATATTTTTAATTTTTTTGCGACATACTCATGGACTCCTAACACTCTACGATTATATTTTGCAGCATCCTTGCGTTTATCTAAAGCCAAAACACCACAGACATCGAAGATTATTGCTTTTATCTTTGCCATTTTCCTCTTTATTATGTATAAAGTGTGCACTTAGGTTATAAATGTTATTGTTCACGTTCCTTTAGGGTGCCCTAAGTTCATGGATTATAGAGGGAAAATGGTGTATAAGAAGGATTTTTGAAGAAATTTGTGTGGGCAATCTTGATTAAACTTAATCGCTTATAAAATCAATTTCTTGAGCCATTGATAAAAAAATAATTTCTTGTAAACCAAACACGCATTGGGAATCTGGATTAAACTCTCCTTGAAATTGGGAAATACTACAAGGAGGAGATTTATTTGAATAATGTAAATCACAATTACCACAATTTCTTATATTATATTCTCCCATATTTTTGGATAATTTAAAGTTATTTAAAGATTGTTGTGATGCTCTGCACATAAGTTTTCATTAATTTTATTTTTTGGGCGCGGGCGTGCACTTAGGTTAGCTTAGTTAAAGTGTTAATTCCAATTATCTTTTAAGAAGTGTGAGGTGATGTAAATTAGAATTATGCTGAGGATTGTTATGAAAGTTGATGTTAGGATGCTTGAAAGTTCTGAACTTTGAACATGGGTAATGAATTGGACTACTGATTGGGAAAGATCAAAAGTTGTCTGTCTCCAAGTAAATGCGATTGTGAACCCAAGGGTTATTGTGACAAGCAATCTTACTTGTTTCTTGAATTCTTGTTTGAACTTTCTTCCACCAATGAAGAAATGATATAACCTCTTTTTCATTTTAAAATTTAATGTTAGAATAGTTTATTAATATTTTGGGCGTGGAATTTTTTCATTGATTTTTGCTTTTGGTGAGGGTTGTGCACTTAGGGGAGCTTAGTTAAGTTCTTTGTCTGTCGAAAGAGTAGTTTGGTTGTCCAAACAGCTTGTTTGTGTTTATTTACCGACGATAAAAGACTTTTTATTTTTATTTTTTGGGCAGCTGTTTAAATTTGGTTTGGGTGTTTAAAGGTGTTTGGACAGGCTGTTTGTGTATGTTTTTTTATTTAAACAGCCTTATTTTTCTATGAAAAATGGTGATTATTGATAATTTGAAAATAATTTTACCGTCGGGGAGAAATAAATTTTGTCGACGAGAACAAAAAGTTTTTAAAGTTATTGTGTTAGAGTTATAACATGTTTGGATGGTTTTTTAGAAAAAAAGAGGTTGAGCAAGTAAAAGAAGAAACAAAAAAGGGTTTCGAAGCTGTAAAAAAAGATTTCATTTCTGTGAGTGGTTGGATTAAACACCTTGACTCTGAAAAAAA
Source organism: Candidatus Pacearchaeota archaeon (assembly GCA_018221285.1). Taxonomy (GTDB): domain Archaea; phylum Nanobdellota; class Nanobdellia; order Pacearchaeales; family GW2011-AR1; genus JAHKAF01. The sequence continues at coordinate 99,620 of JAAOYJ010000003.1, read as the reverse complement.
TATACAAAAAAAGGAGTTAAATGATGTTAAAGAGATTTTATCGACGATAAAAGAAGAGATTGAAGGGGTTAAAAATGTTGTTTCAATTATGGGAGAATTAAAACCAACCAAGGTTTCTGGCAAAACCAAACGGCTGTCCAAAGAACAAACAGCTGTTTATGCTGTCCAAACGGCTGTCCAAACGGCTGTCCAAACACCAAATTTTGATCAATTTTCAATAACTGAAAGAGCAATATTATGGATCTTATTGAATACGGATATGAAATTAAGTTACCATGATATTGCTGCGATATTAGGTAAAGAAAAATCGACTATCAGAGGACAAATAAATTCTATGAAACAAAAAAATGAAAATTTGATAAAAGAAGTGATTGAGCAAAATGGTAAAAAGAGGGTGTATATCCCTGAAGATATTAAAGAAATTATACTAAAAAAAGCAAAAGTGAGGGTAAATCAGACAAAAAAACGTAAAAAAAGGTGATCTTTTACCAAAATTTTGGTTACAAAATTTGAAAAGTGAGAGTTAAATTTGAGTTTAAATTTAAAAAATTATATTTGATAACTTAAAAAGTGGGTAAAAACGAAAAGAAGTGTTGATTTAGTGTAAAATTTTTCTTTGAAACTCAAAAAGAGAGTGTAATTAAGATAGTTAACCTTTATACCGATTAACTATTTATAGATCTATTAATTTTAATATAGTTGGTAAGGTAGTTATTTTCTTCAGATTTTTTGAAATTGATAGTTGAATATGTTTGTTATTTACTTTGTTCTTTTCTACAGGAATCCCTTTTTTGATCAATCTCCCTATATAATCTCTAATAGAGCTTTCAGAAAGACCAAGGTTATGGGAGATGGTTTTATAATCTGTGTGGCCTGTTTCTTCTTCTAATTGGTAAAGTGTAGAAAAAATAAGGAGCTCTTGATTTGTTAGCCTCTTAAATTTAAGCCTTATATCTTTTTTAACATCATCAAGAGAATTTATAATTTCTAAGACATCTTCAAGAGGATTTTCACGTAGATTTTCTGTCTGTCTGTCTGTCTGTCTGTCTGTCTGTCTGTCTGTTGGAACCCCTTGATTTCCAGTGGAAATAGGTGAATTTTGGGGTTTTAAGGGCTCTAAATAAGTGTTATGTGTCGAAGAATGTGTTGGAGTTGTCTGAATTTGTTGTCTGTCTGTCGAAGTTAATTCAATCTTTTCAGAGAAGGTTTTATTAGTTCTTTTGTCTAATTTTTTTATTATATCACAAATTTCTACTATCATCTCCTTTGTATCTGATAGATCTTTTTTTAAATTATTCAATCCAAGATTTAAAGTATTAATATCTCCTTTAACTTTTTGGAAAGCTTCTTTTACATATTCCATTTGAAATAAAAACATCAGAAGTATAAAAAGTTTGATATCTTTTAATATATAGATTAATTGATTTGGGAAGTTAGAAATTTAGTAATGGTTGTTAATTATCGCCTTTTTTTAGAAAGGGTAAATTAATATGAAGTGGGAGATTCAATTCATCCTCTAATTGCATTGCTTTTAGGTTTGATTTTCTTAAGATAATATTGAATAGATTTATTTTGAAATCTTCTTCCATCTTTTTATCTTCCCATTTTTTTAATATTTCCTTAATTGTTTTAAGTTTATCTGCAAGTATAACATTCCCTGAGAGTTTGATTTTTGCTATTTTCGGATTATAATCAATATTATATGTAAAATCAATGTTGATTAACTCATCTTTTTGTTTAAGAAAATCAGATTTTACTTTTTTTATCTCAGAAACATCAATATTTGTCTTTATTTTTAGATCTTCAAAATTTGTAGAGGTCTTTTCCACATTTATTTTATTAAAATTAAATCCTATAAATTTCATTTTAAAAATTGTAATTTAGATTAAATCCTCTTCCGAGACAATAATGAAATCTCCGATCGCAATAATTGCGCTGTGAGGGATAAGTAGTTCGTTCGAGGTTGTCCTTTCTAAATTTAAGTTTTTTGTGTATAATGTTGGGTCTTTTACGACGAGGTTAATTAATTCCCCAGATCTTGTCTCAAAAGTTACATCTTTGATAAAGCCCAATCTCTTACCTTCTTTAGTTACAATCATCTTGCCTAAGATTCCACTAAAGAGATTTTTATTTGTCTGCATGCTAGGATGAGCTGTGAATAATTTATAAACTTTTCTGTAAAATTAAATAGATTTTAGAGGATATAGATTGGTTGAATAATTTGTATATTTTGTTTATTTTAATAATAATTTTTTAGAGAAGGATCTTTTCTTTAGATACTCTCACCCTATGATTTCTTATGGAAATATTTATAAAAGAAAATTTTGTTTTTTTATTTTATTATTTATTATATAAAAATTTATATTATATAGTATATAAGTTAGTAATTATTATTATAATAATAATATCATAATGTATTTTAAATTATTAGATAATAAGATAGGATTTTGATATAATAAATTTATTTTAGATAAATAATAATTTAATCTAATCTGAACACTTCCCAATAAAAAACCATTCTCAATAAAAAAATCATTCTCCATAGGAAATTTAGGTGTATCTCTTTTTTAGTAGTCATAATCTTTTATATAATAAACTAATTTTTTACCGTTGGAGTTTTCAAAATTCAAAAAATCTCCATACGAAACAAACGTGTCTGGGTATCGAGGGTATCTAGTAGTTTTAAATAATAAAATGATAAAAGATCTTGATAATATATTTGAGTCGTTCAATAAGAATCGTATTTTTAAAGATAAGGCTGTTTTGCAGTCGAATCATCAGCCAGAAGATATTATTCATCGGGATGAGCAGATAAAGCAGATGGCGTCGATACTTGCGCCGGTTTTGAAAGGTGAGAGAACGAGTAATTTGTTTCTTTATGGTAAGACAGGGACAGGGAAGACGCTTTCGATACAGTATGTTAGGGAGGCGCTTTTGAAGAGAGTTAAAGAAGAATCTGATTTTGAGTTAAGGATTGAGTATTTGAATTGTAAATTGAAGAAGGTTTCAGATACAGAATATAGAATTTTAGCAGAGTTGATTAAGAAGTTGGGTGGAGAGGTGCCTTCGACTGGTTTGCCGACGCAGACGGTTTATAGTAGGTTTATTGAATTGATTGATTCTGAAAAACAGTTGATTGTTTTGGTTCTTGATGAGATTGACCAGACAGTTAAGAAGATTTCAGATAATTTTTTATATAATTTGACGAGGCTTAATTCTGAGCTTTCGAAGACCCAGATTTGTGTGGTTGGGATTAGTAATAATTTGACTTTTCTAGACGAGCTTGATCCAAGGGTTCGGAGTTCGCTTTCAGAAGAGGAGATTGTGTTTCCACCGTATAACGCGTTGCAATTGCAGGAAATTTTGAATAAGAGGTCTAAGGAGGCGTTTGTAGACGGTATTGTGCAAGAAGGTGTGGTTGCTAAGTGTGCTGCGTTTGCTGCTCGGGAGCATGGAGATGCGAGAAGGGCGTTGGATTTGTTGAGGATTTCAGGAGAGTTGGCAGAAAGGAGTGGTTCAAAGAGGATTTTGTTGAAACATATTGATGAGGCAAATAGTAAAATTGAGAGGGATAAGATTTTAGATGTTATTAAATCTGAGCCGAAGCAATTTCAGTTGGTTTTGTATTCGATTATTAAGTTGATTGAAGAGAGAAAGAATGAGCCGATTTTTACAGGAGATGTTTATAATTATTATCAGAATTTGTGTAAAGAGAATAAAACAGATATTTTGACTCAGAGAAGGGTGGGGGATATTGTTCAGGAGTTTGATATGTTGGGAATTATTAATGTTAGAGTTATTTCGAAAGGAAGGCATGGGAGGATGAGGGAGATAAATTTGGCGATAACAGACAATCTTGTGAAAGAGGCTAAGAAAATTATCGAGGATTTTTTAAATTATAATTAAATGGAAAAGAATAAAATTGGTAATAAGGAGTTGTTGAAGTTTTTTTTGCAAAAGGGACTTTTAGTGGATAATGAGGTTTTGGATTTGTTTAGTGGTGTTGAGGATGTTGAATCTGTAAAGTTGATGATAGGGAAGATTAAGCAACATACGCAGCAGAGTGTTATCACAAAAGGGATTTTTAGCCAAAATAATGAGCAGGTGAATAGAATTCTTTTGGATTTGCCGAAGGAGAGTCAGGAGAAGTTAAAGATTAAATTGGGTTTGAGTATAGAGATTTCGAAAGAGGTTTCAACGAAGATAGAGAATTTTGAGAAAAAAGAGGAATTGTCAAATGTTAAGTATGTTCCAACAGTTTTTGAGCAGAATAAGAAAGTTGAAGTGAAGAATTTTGTGACCTATTTTAGGAATCGGTTTTCAGAGATGAGAAATCTTTTACAAGGGCACGGGCAGCTTGATAATTTGGTTTCAATAAATAAGATTTCTGGGAGTAGGCAAGGGATTTCTTTGATTGGAATTGTTTCTGATAAGAAAGTAACTAAGAATAAGAATATTTTGTTTGAGATAGAGGATTTGACAGGGAAGATAAGAGTGTTGGTTAATAAGGATAAGGAGGAGATTTACAAGAAGGCGGAGGAGATTGCGCTTGATTCTGTGATTGGGTTTAAAGGTTCAGGGAATCGGGAGATTCTTTTTGTGAATGATGTCGTTTTTCCAGAGTCTACACTTTATGAGAGAAAGAAGTCTCCATATGATGAGAATGTTTTGTTTATTGGAGATTTGCATTATGGAAGTAAGAGGTTTTTGGAAGATGGTTTTTTGAGATTTATAGATTATCTTAATGGAAAGGTTCCGAATACGCCAGAGGTTGATAAAATAAAATATTTGTTTGTTGCAGGGGATTTGGTTACGGGTATTGGAAATTATCCTGGCCAAGAAAGGGACTTGAAGATTAAAGATGTTGAGGAGCAGTTTTCGAGTATTGCGAATTTGTTTGGAAAGATTAGAAGAGATGTGAAGATAATTATTTCTCCAGGGAATCATGATTGTGTTCGGCTTATGGAGCCGCAGCCATTTCTTGATGAAAAGTATGCATGGCCACTTTACAATATGAAGAATGTAATCCTGACGAATAATCCTGCGTCTGTGAATATTGGGGCTAAGCAAGATTTTAATGGTTTTGATATTTTATCTTATCATGGATTTTCGTTTTTTCATTATGCTAAAGCAATTCCTCATTTGATAAAAAAGAAAGTAGCCGACCATCCCGATTTAATTATGAAATATCTGTTACAGAATAGGCACTTGGCTCCGACGCACGCATCTGCACAATATTATCCTTTAGAGAAAGACGCGCACCTCATAAGAACAATCCCAGACATTTTCGTTTCAGGCCACACACACAAGAGTTCTGTTTCTTATTATAATAATATTTTGATGATTTCAACATCTTGTTGGGAATCTATGACTCCTTATCAAGAGAAGTTTGGGAATACTCCAGATCATTGCAAGGTTCCAATGTTCAATTTGAAAACGAGGGCTGTTAAGGTTTTGGATTTTGAGAGGGAAGGGGAATGAACTTCAATAAAATAAAATTTGGAGCGTCGGGAAATCCTTTGAATTTTTTTAAGTCAGAGTTCGGAAAGGATAGGTTGGGAGTTATAGAATGGAGTGCGAAGCTGGGGTTGAATGCTCAGGAAAGGCAGATGACTTATGGTGCTCGGATGAAGGAGGATGACGCAATTGAATTTGGGAAGAGAGCGAGGAAGTTTGGAGTTTCGTTATCTATTCATGGTCCTTATTATGTTGTTTTGAATAGTAAGAAAGAAAAGGTGATTGAGAATTCAATAAAGGAGTTGATTAAGACTACTCGTTTGGCAGATTTGATGGGGGCTAAGAAGGTTGTATTTCATCCAGGTTTTGGAAGAGACATAAAAAAGATTATTGAAGGTTTAAAGGAAGTTGAAAAGGAGAAGCCGAAGTCGGTTGTGATTTGTCCGGAGACAACAGGGAAGATTTCACAATCAGGGGATTTGAATGAGGTTTTGGAGATTTGTGAAAATACTGAATGCGAGCCTTGTATTGATTTTGCGCATCTTCATGCAAGAGGGCAGGGAAGTTTGATGGAAGAGGATGATTTTAGAAAGGTTTTAGTTGAGATTGAAAAGAGGTTGGGAAAGAAGTCGCTGAAGGATTTGCATTGCCATTTTTATCCGATTGAATTCACAGAAAAAGGGGAGAGAGTTCATAGGGCTGTTACAGAGGAGAATGTTTTTCCGAGATTTGAATCTTTTGCTAATTTGATTAAAGAGTTTAAGATGGCGCCGACTCTGATATCTGAATCTAAAAATACACAGGATATTGGGGCGTTGGAGATGAAGAGGACGATGGAGGAATTGAGATGAACACTGAACAATACTTCACAAACTTGGAAAAGGACGTTAGAAAGGTCTACAAGGCCATGGAAGAGGCAAGGGCTAAGGGGCTTGATCCTGTTGACAGGGTTGAGATTCCGTTAGCGAAAACCATGGCTGAGAAGGTTGTGGCGCTGATAGGGACGATTTATCCGCAGTTGGTTGGTTGTGGTGTTGATAAGAGGATTCTTGAGTTGGAGAGGAAATATGGGAAGATGGATCCGACGATTGTGTTTGTGATTGCTGAGGAAGTCGCGAAGCAGAAGTTTTGTAAATTTGAGAGTTTGGTTCAGGCGATTGATGCGGGGATAAGGATTGGTTTTGCTTATACGACTCTCGGGGTTGTTGCGTCTCCGATTGAAGGTTATACTGAATTGAAATTAGGTAAGACAAGAGAAGGGAAGGATTATTTTATTGCTTATTTTAGCGGGCCTATTCGGAGCGCGGGTACAACTGCTACTTGTTTGGCATTAATGTTGATTGATTATTTGAGAGAATTGTTTGGTTATGCCAAGTATGATCCTAATGAAGATGAGGTTAAGAGATATGTTACAGAGAATATGGATTATCATGGCAGGATTACTAATTTGCAGTATCTTCCAACAGAAGAGGAGATGGCTTTTTTAGCGAAGCATATTCCGATTCAGATTGCTGGAGAGAAGACAGAGAAATTGGAGGTTTCGAATTATAAGAATCTTGAGAGAGTTGATACAGATTATATTCGGGGGGGGATGTGTTTGTGTTTTTCAGAAGGTTTGGCTCAGAAAGCAGCAAAAGGTTTTAGATTATTGACTAAAGCGAAGAAGGATGGCATTAAAGCGACAGGGTTTGATTGGATTCCAGAATATCTTGAGCTTCATGAGAAAAGGGAGAAGGGTGCTGTTGATGATTCTCCAACTTATATTCAGGATTTGGTTGCAGGAAGGCCTGTGTTTGGACATCCTTCGCGTTCAGGAGGGTTTAGATTCAGATATGGGAGAAGTAGGGTTGCAGGATTTAGTGCGGCAAGTGTTCATCCGGCGACAATGGCGATAACAGATGATTTTATTGCAATTGGAACTCAACTGAAAACAGAAAAACCTGTTAAAGGTACTATAACGACGGTGTGTGACTCTATTGATGGTCCGATTGTGAAACTAGTTTCGGGTAGTGTAAAAAAAATTCACACAAAAGAGGAGGCGAGGAAGATTTACAAGAACGTTGAAGAGATAATTTATTTAGGTGATATCTTGTTTGCGTTTAGTGATGTGTTGAATAGGAATTCTAGTTTGCTTAAACCTGGTTATGTTGAGGAATGGTGGGAACTTGAATTAAAAAAGGCAGGCGGAGAAGTAGGGGATTCTTATAAAGTTAGTTTGGATGAAGCAATTGGGCTATCAAAAAAGTATAACATTCCATTACACCCTAGTTTTATTTTTTATTGGACAGAGATTTCTAAAGAGCAGTTTTTGGGCTTGGTTGAATGGTTAAAACATTCAAGAATCTCTGAAGGGAAATTGGTTTTTCCATATAACAAGACAGAACAGGAAGAGTTTGAAGTTGGGAAGAGGGCGCTTGAATTGTTGGGAATTGAACATGAAGTTACAATTGAGAATGTTGTGATGGGTGGGGAAGATAGTAGGGCTTTGATGGTTAATTTGGGAATTAAGAATGTTGATGAGATTGAATCGACACCGCCTGGTGTACCCCAAATTGTGAAATTAAGGGGCAAGAAATTTGAAGGGGATGATGTGTTGAAGATTGTTAATGAATTATCAAAGTTTGAAATTAAGGATAAAGCAGGTGATTTTATTGGGACTCGGATGGGAAGGCCTGAGAAGGCAAAAGTTCGGAAGTTGACTGGGAGCCCGAATGTTTTGTTTCCTGTTGGAAAGGAAGGAGGGAGATTGAGGAGTGTGCAGGCTGCGTGTGATGTTGGTTTTGTGAGGAGCCCTTTCCCACTTTATCATTGTAAGAAATGTGAGAAGGAGACGATTTATCCGAAGTGTGAGGTTTGTAATCAGAAGTGTGAGAGAATGTATTATTTTTATAAGACAAAGGAGAAGTCTTTTGATAAGGTTAAGGAAGATGAGGAGAGAGAGGGGACGCCGTATCAGAGTCGGCAGGTTGAGGTTGGGCATTATTTTGATGACGCTGTAAAGAGATTGGGGTTGAAGAAAGAGGAGATTCCTTTGTTGATTAAAGGTGTTCGGGGAACTTCGTCAGAGGATAGGATGATTGAGAATCTTGGAAAAGGAATTTTGAGGGCGAAGCATGAGTTGCAGGTTAACAAGGACGGGACTGTTCGGTTTGATGCGACTGAGTTGCCGTTGGTTAGTTTTAAGCCGAAGGAGATTTCAGTTAGTATTGAGAAGTTGAAGGAGTTGGGTTATGATAAGGATATGTATGGAAAGGATTTGGTTAATGATGAGCAGATTTTGGAGTTGATGCCCCATGATATTTTGTTGCCGAATTCGCCAGAGACTCCTGATGAGAAGGCAGATGATGTTTTTATGAAGATTGCGAATTTTGTTGATGATTTGCTTGTGAGGTTTTATGGACTGAAGCCGTTTTATAATCTTAAGAAGAAAGAGGATTTGATTGGGAGGTTAGGTGTTTGTATGGCACCCCATAATTGTGCGGGGGTGATTTGTAGATTTATTGGTTTTTCAAATGCGTTGGGGCTTTATGCAAGTCCGTATATGCATGCGGCGATTCGGAGAGATTGTTTTGATTATAACACTTATCTTCCAATAAAAAGAAATGGCTTATGGAAAATTGAAAAAATTGGCGAATTGGTTGAAGGATTAAAACCAAATAAATTAGTAGACGATTATGGAACAAAAGAAAAGAACGTTAAAGGTTTTGAAACTATAGGGTTTGATAAGGAGTTAAAAAATATTAAAATAAATAATTTTACTAAACATTCAAAAAATTCTATGTTTGAGATTAAGACGGCTTTAGGTAAAAAGATAATTGTTACAGAAAATCATAAGTTTTTAGTTGATGGAAAAATTAAACGTACATCTTCACTCAAGATAGGAGATAAATTACCTTTACCGTGGAGAATTAAGATTAAATCGAGAGACTTAAAGAATATTAATTTAGCTGAATTGTTGAGGCATGAAAAATTAATGATAAGGGGGATTGGTAAGATTCTTTTAAAATTAAGTGATAGGGAAAATAAAATGATTCTTGATAAGTTGAAGATTACCAAAAAACAATTTATGAATTATAAATTAAGAGATAGTTATCCGCTTTGTTTTGTCTTGGATTTGAACGAAAGATTAAGGAAAGAGGTTTTTAGAAAAGGTAAACTTGTGGCTAAGAGAGATACTGTGGAAGTTCCAATAATTGTTAAATTAGAAAAAGAGCTTTTAGAAGTTATTGGATTATATATCGCCGAAGGATATGCAAGAAGTGTTGGCGGAAAAAAAGGTTTGAATCAAGTTTATATTTCTTCAGAAGATCAGTTGTTAAGGAAGTTTATAGCTAAGATAATAAAAAAACATTTTGGATTAAAACCAAGTGAAAATAAAAAAGATAGGGTTACTTTTTCTTCAAAGGTTTTATATTTGTTTTTCACAAAAATTTTGGAATGTGGGAGTAAAGCAAAGGATAAAAGAATTCCTGGCATGTTTTTAGATTTGCCTTTGAATAAATTATCTGCAGTTTTAAGAGGTTATTTTGAAGGAGATGGTTCTGTAAGTAAATCAGATAGGAGGGTAACTTGTGATAGTGTTAGTGAGGGTTTATTGTATGATTTGGAATTTTGTTTGGCGAGATTTGGAATTTTTGCTAAAAGATATGAATATGAAAAACAACCTGGTCCGAAATTAAGAGAATTTTATATCAAGAAAAAAAGAGATATCTCAAAGTTTAGAATAACTAAATTAGTTATTGGTCCTGATTTTGTCGACAATTTTAAAGGGATAAGTTTTTTATCCTTAAGAAAGAAAAAGATTTTTGATTACCTTGTTAAGAAAAGTTTTAGAGGAATGAGAATTGATTATGATAAGAATTTTGTCTATGATCCAATTGTTTTTATTAAAGATATTGGAAAGAAGGAAAGTTATTGTTTAAATGTTGATACCGAAAATCACCTGGTTGTTGGGAATTCGATTGTTAGTGCACAATGTGATGGTGACGAGGCTGCGATAATGCTTTTGGGAGATGTATTGTTGAATTTCTCAAGGAAGTTTTTGCCGAGTCATCGAGGGGGAACACAGGATGCTCCGTTGGTTTTGAATGCAAAGATTGATGCAGGAGAGGTTGATGACCAGATTCTTGATTTTGAATATGTTCCAGAAGGCCATTACCCTTTGAATCTTTATGAGAGAGCAGAGAAAAGAGAGCATTCTTCGAAGGTGGAGGGGATTAAGATATGTAAGGATATTTTGAAAGAAGGGAAGGATCCGTTTGTTGGGGTTGGGTTTACACATGCTACATCGAATTTTAATGATGGAGTTGTTTGTTCGTCGTATAAGATTTTTCCGACAATGGCTGAGAAGGTTAAGCACCAGATGGAACTTGTTGAGAGGCTGAGGTCTGCTGACACTGCTGATACTGCGAGGTTGATTATTGAAAGACACTTCATTAGAGATATGAGAGGTAATTTGAGGCAGTTTTCAATGCAAGGCTTTAGGTGTGTTGCGTGTAATGAGATAATGAGGAGACCACCTTTGAAAGGGACATGTGTTAGATGTAATGGAAAGATAATTTTTACAATACATGAGGGCGGAATTAAGAAATACCTCGAGCCTGCTATTGAATTGGCAAAGAAGTATAATCTTTCTCCTTACATGCAACAGAACCTAGAGTTAGTAAAAAGATATATCGAGAGTATTTTTGGGAGAGAGTTGGAGAAGCAAACGGGGTTGGGGGATTTTATATGATTGGTGGTGGATTAAAGAGATGTTGGATGGAGTGGTTTTAGGATGGATAGATAAACTTAAAATCTTAAAGAGGTTATAGATAATATGAAAAAAGAGGAATATGAAAAAAGAGTGTGTATTGAATGTGGAAAAGAGATATCTAAAGGTAGAACTAAAAGAGCAATAACTTGTTCAAAAATCTGTTCTAATAAGAGAGCTACTACTCCTTCAAATAAAAGAAAGAAAAATAGAAGAGTAAGGGTCGCAACCGTTTTTAGTGGAATAGGGGCTATTGAATATGCTTTGAAAAGAATGAATATTCCTACAAAAATTGTTTTTGCATGTGATAACGATAAATTCTGCAAACAAAGTTATTTTGAAAACTATGATATTTCTGAAGATAGGTGGATCGAGGATATTCATGATGTTGACGGGAAAAAGTATAAAGGTAAGGTGGATTTATTTGTTGGAGGGAGTCCATGCCAATCATTTTCGATGGTTGGAAAAAGAAAAGGCCTTGAGGACCCAAGAGGACTTTTAATTTACGAATTTGCTAGACTTATCAAAGAAATTCAACCAAAAGTTTTCATTTACGAAAATGTTAGAGGGATTATGAATCATGGAAAAAGTGAAACGTGGCAAAAACTTAAAGAAGAATTTGAGTCAACAGGATATGATTTCCATGTAGGAATTTTAAATTCAAAAGATTATGGAATCCCTCAAAATAGGGGGCGGATGTTTGTTGTAGGGTTCCGAAAACCAATTAAAAATTTTAAATTTCCTGAGCCTGTCAAACTTAAACTCACTATGCAGGATTTACTAGAAGATAACCCTAATCCAAAATATTTTCTTCCGGTAAAAGGGAGCGCATTTGTCACGAAAGAGAAGAATCTTAAAAAAAAGTGGACACAGATCAATGGAGAAATAGCATTATGTCAAAAAAGAAACCAACAATTTAATTGGCATGGAGATTTTATAATGGAATTCCCAAAAAGCAAGGTAGATAAAAAATATTTCTTATCTGAGAAAGTTGCAAAATATGTTGCTTCTTCAGGAACTAAAAATTTTTATAGTAAACCCAAATTTAATCTGAAGGTTGCAAGACCCCTTTTAGCAACAATGGCGAAGATGCATCGGGCAGGAATTGATAACTATATCAAAAAAGGAGGGAAGATAAGAAAACTTACTCCGAGAGAATGTTTGAGATTAATGGGTTTTGACGATCGGTTTAAAATAGTTGTAAGTGATACTCAATCATATAAACAGGCAGGAAATGCTATTGTTGTAGATGTACTGATAAATTTATTAAATTCGATAGGGATAGAGAATCATGTCAGTGAATAATCAAAAAATACAAATTAATGGGGATGAATTTGAGGTTTTAGACGCAAAAGAAAAAATGACTGTGCCTGACTGTTGGGTAATGAAAAATAAAATCGGTACTGCACATGGCGAAGCTAAATTTTATGTTGGTCATGCAAAGAAAGAACTTTTTGAATTCTTTGATGATTTCACACGAACATGCTTTGTTTTAAAATCAGATTTAAAAAAATATCTCGAAGAAGTAAAAACAGAATACGAAAATCCTGAACAGCAATATAGAAATAAAGAAAAGATGGAACATGAATGGAAAGATTATTCGGATAAACTCGAATTGTTACAAGAATATATGCTTAAGTTTAATATATCTTATCAAGACCACCTTAAAGGTCCAAGAGCCTATATTAATTCAAAGGATGAAATCTATAAATTTATAAGAATAATATCTTTGCCGAATATAACTTATTTTTCTGTCCTTAAACTTAAGAATTCTGACGATGAAATAGTATATTATTGGAAACTCTTTGTAGATTATTTTGGGGAGGAAGAACATCCCTTGGCCATCAAAGAAGAGTTAGAAGAAGTAGAAGGAGACGTAACCCTCGATGCGGAAGAAAAAAAGACAATTGTAAGGGCGAGAATAGGCCAGGGAGAATATAGAAGAAACCTTCTTGAACAATGTCCTTTTTGCCCAATAACAATGGTCTCTGATGACCGAATTCTAATAGCATCTCATATAAAACCATGGGCAAAATGCGATACAAAAGAAGAGAGATTAGATCCCAAAAATGGTTTTATGTTCACTCCCACGTTTGATTTTCTTTTTGATAGAGGATATATTTCTTTTAGGAATGATAAGTCAATCTTAATCTCTCCTTGGTTGTCAAGGATGACTTTATCGAAATTAGGCATTTCTCCAAATAAAAATTACCCCGCTCTTCCTTCAGAGGGCAGAGAAAAATATTTAGAATATCATCGAGATAAGATTTTTAATAAATAATTACAATTTAGATAAACACGAATTCTTTTATGTTGCTTGGACATTGTTTTGTTTGGTGTTGGTTGTTAGAGAGATGGGAAGGGAAAAGTTTGGGCAGCGGTTTTGATTATTGTAACTTTTTTATTCTCCCAATTATTTCAGAAATATAACCAAGACTCTGATTCAAATCAGGAAAATAGTCTGATGGATGCGCACATTCATTTCGCTTATTTAATAATCCATGAAAAGCTTTAACCTCGTTTTTTGAACATATATTTAGATCTTTCAAAACAGAGATAATTTGATACTCTGGAACATTCTCTCTCAAATCAGTAATATCCTTAATTCCCCATTTAGGTCTTATTTTTTTTAGATTTCCTATCTTCTCCATTATTTTATCTTCTATGAAATCCATAAAGGATGCCCAAGACATAACATGCGCGGCCCTAAATAATTCCTCTTCAACACATCTTAAAGATTGTCTTAAAAGTTCATCTTGTTTTAAACTTAGTTCAGATAATTTTTTATAGCTAGAATCAAGAGAAATTATTCGGGATTTAGATGTTTCTTGTTTAGATAAAATCTTTTTTGATTCTTTTTTAAAATTCTCAAATTTTTTGCTAAGTATATTTAATAAAATTACATCACTCATCCAATAGATTCTGTTTCATGGACTTAAAAAGTTTATTATAGATTTCTTCATTTTCTGTTTCTGGGAGTGTTAATTGAACATTTAGATTAATCGTAACATTTTTCTTCTGCATCCCACCTTGATTATTAACCTCTATATCTGTTTCAAGTTTTCCATCTTCTTTTATAGTCTCAGGAATTTTAATCTCACTCTTAAAATCTCCCAACCCACATAATGCTCTGAAAGTGGCTGTCATAAGGGTTAAGGCCTTCTCACCAACATTCGTATGCGATCTAAAAAAATTATTTAATGCCTCAATATCTTTTTCATTAGCATTTGGATACACCTTAAATAAAGAAGAATAGTATTCTTTTATCGCTTTTGACATTATTATTTTCGATAAAGAGCTATTTCTATATTGTTTATATGTGTCAGTAGGGGTTCCAGAATTATCTATAAACTTAAGTGCTTTTAATAAAGTAATAATTGCCCTATCATTAGTACTCTTTAACCCAATTGATTCCAACCATTTGGTTGTAATCTTTTCTGGAACACCTAAACTTATAATTTTTTCAAAAAAAGATTTAATGCTCCCAGTTTTTACAATATAAACAAAATTTGCCATAGATACTCAATTGTGTTAGTATATAAAAACTTTTTGATTATCAAAACCCCCCTCCACCCAATCAAAATCTTCATCATCTCATCCCCTGGGAGAAGAACTATTTCAAAACTTTCAACACCCCAACCCCTCGTGTAGCATCTATAGAAAGAACATCTTTTGGTTCAAAGCACACCCTCCACACCCCAAAACATTTAAATAGTATTATCAATTGATAATATTATCATCTGATAAATAGATATTATTGGAACTTATTGAAAATGGCAGCACAAAAAGAAATGAAGTTTAATTTAGGAGAAATCATAACTAGAAGTCCGAGGTTAGAAACTGTAATCATGGTAGAGAAGTTTATTAAAGATAATAGTGCTGAATTCAAGAAAACAGAGTTATTCAATAGTCTTCCAAAGAAAATCATGTGGGGGACTTTTAATGTTATTCTTAAATATCTTTATGATTTTAATAGAATTGGGATCGATAAAGAAGGGCATATAATTTACATCTGGAATCCAGAGTTAGCTAAGAAATTTATAAACAAGAAAAGATATTAGTCTTTATGTTTAAGAAACCTGTTGAGGGAGTTATCTTTGCCGACGATAAATTAGAGGAAGCATTTAATTCTCTGGCTGAAGATGATTGGTTGAAAAAAGCAATCGGAAGAGCTATTGAAACTCTAAAACAGAACGTTTTTTCAGGGGATAAAATTTCTAAAAGATTAATCCCAAAAGAATATATTCAAAAATATCAAATTGATAATCTATTTTGGTATCAACTTCCCAAAGGATGGAGGCTTGTTTATTCTGTTGCAGCAAATGAAATAGAATTGCTAGGAATTATTATTGAATACTTTGATCACAAGAATTATGAAAGAAGATTTAAGTATTGATAATCAAATTATCCCCAACCGCCACAATCCAACGCCAACCCAGACAACTAAAGCCAGATATATGAAAGTCCAGCCTTTTGTTACAGGAAGATGTTTCCAAAATCCTTTGCCCATTTTCTTTTTGAACCATCCTCCGAAGAACCATGCAGTTATGTTTGCGCCGATACTGTCAAGTAGAAATAAGTACCATATTATTGCTTCGAGGCTTGGCATATTTTAAGGAGGGTATGGAGGTTTATATAATTTTAGAAATAGACTCGCGATGCTCGTGATTGATATTGGTTGTTAAGAGAATAGCTTCGCGTTATATGTTGAGAAACTGTTAATCTGGTTTTATGTTAATTACTTTGTTTTAGGTAAGGTTATGGAATCTTCAGTAAAAGTAAGAAATAAGGCTTCCTATGATTATAGGATAAATTACTAGCTTAGCTGTATCTTTCATGTTTGCATGAGAGCGCCCATAATTTCTATCATCTTCTGTTGCGTGAGTTGACCTATTGAACTTTCTTTTGCTTCCCCCAGGAATAAAGATATCGTCAATAGAATGTAAAACCACTTTTAATTTAGATGCTTTTTTCATTCTATTTTTGAATGATGAGATTTTTTAATAATTTATATTCTAAAGAAGATACAACAAAATAGTTGGAATCAATAAACAACCCATCATGTTGGTTCTTCGGACTTTTAGAGAGATGCAGTAGATTCCTGTGAATGTTGAAGCGGCGAGGACAGCGAGCCCTGTTAGGCCTGAGATTAGAAACACGATTATCATTAATATGAAAAGGGTTGAGATTGAGATGAGAGTGTAGTTGAAGTTTGCGATTTTTTGGGAGAGGAGTTTTGCTAGTTGGATTGTTAGGAAGAATGAAATGATTCCTGTTATTAGGGTGACGATGAGAATTAGAAGAAGTAGTTCTGGAGAGAGTTCTGTAATTATTTTTTGGATTGCAACTGCTGCGCCAGTTCTAGTTTTTGAAATAATGTAAAGAGAGATGAATGAGAAACCCATGACCAATGTATTTGTTGCTCCGAGCAGGACGAGGAAACCTTTTCTGTCTGTTCGTGAAATTGTGTTTCCGATTATTGCTGCTTGGCCGCTTCCGAGTCCAGGCAAAAAACTGCAAAGAGGTGCAGCAAGCAGGGCGCCTATAAGAGGCTTGAGGATTTTTACTCTTGGTCTTGTGATTTTTTGTTTTGGAATTTGAATTTTATTTCTAATACTTATTATTAACATTGAGCCACCGAATAAACCTGTCAGTAATGGGAAGAGAGGTTCTGCTAAAGGTTCGTAATTAAGGACACACCAACCAAGAAAACCTGTGAGAAGAAAAACCCATAATGAGGGAAGCTTTTTTCTTTCAAGCAGAATTAGTATAACAGAGATTATTATTAGAAGATAAGGAATTGAGACACTTATGAGTTCATATGTTTTAGAAATTATCCAAATCGATGGAAGTGTTATTGCCATTAAAATGAAAACTGCAGCAAGACTTCCGTAGCAGGTCAGAATGATTGCCTCATAACCATACCCTTTTTTCAGAAGTTCATGTCCAGGTAGGACTGCAAGTTCTGTATCTGTATCTGGACAGCCAAGAAAGATTGAAGGAATGAAATCTAGGAAAGTATGTGTGATTGCCATGGCAACGATAAACACAACAAGATTAGTTGGTTCTGTTGAAGTTAGAAGCGTCGCTGAGATCGAGATAAGGAAAGCTCCGATAAGGTTTATATGAATTCCAGGAATTAAACCTGTGAAAGTTCCTGCGAGAATTCCGAGAAGAGTGAAGATAATTAGTTGTGGGAACATAAATGAGAAAGAAGGGGTAGATTAAAAATATAGTTGTTAAGAAGTCATGTTTGCATTTCTTTCAACTTGCCAAGCTTGTGGTCAATATGGCATCTTTCTTTCTCTAATTTTTCAATTAACTTTTTGTGTTTATCCTTAACTCGTGAAGTTTCTTTTAGTTTGTTCAATTTATCCTCAAGATGCTTTTTTTCATGTGCTAATCTTTTCATAGCCTTTCTTGGTATTTTGATTTTTTCTTGAGGCACCTGTTCTTTTAACTTACAGAGTTTATTATTAATGTGGCATTTCTCTTCTTCTAATTTTTTAACTAAATCCTTTTGTTTATTTTTAATTCTTGAAATTTCCTTTAACTCATCATCTTTTTCTTTTTTCATAAAGAAGAGGACAAGTTCTTTGACAATGTAATATATCACCCATATTAGTAGGGCCACCACAATCACGATTAGAATTTTTGAAAGAGTGGAGTCTCGTATTTGGGTTAGCCAGAGTTCTTTTAAGAATCCCATTTTTATTAGAGTTCTTTTCTCTTTTTATTTCTTCTTATTAGTAAGATTAATATCCCAATTAAAATGAGGGTGGCACCTAATAAAATTAGGTTAGGCCATTCGTCTTCTTTTTGAACAACCATAAAACTGTCAGTTCCTGTTGCAGTGATATCTCCATAAGAAATTTTTGTGTAAAATACATATGCACCGAATGGCGCGTTTCTAGGGATTCTTAATTTTTTAGAGAGATCGAGTTTGTTTTTTATAGCAATGCTTTCTTCCTTAAATGCTAGAGTGTTCCCTTGAAAATCTTGGATAGAGTAATAAAGTAGAATGTCAATGTTTTTCAAATCTCCGACATTGAGAGCACCAATTTTTGCCCTCGCATAATCCCATGGTTCTAATTCTCTTGAGTAAAGATCAACATTCAAATCAAACAGAGGTTCTTTTTCTCTAATCTCAATTATCACATTAATGACTCTGACGATTTTTTTATTTAAATCTTTGATAATAATTCTTCCAATATAACTGTCTGGGGTTTCCCTTTCTTTTGCAAAGATATCTAAGTTGATTAGTTTCTCTTCCCCTGGTTTTAGAGAGAATGATTCTTCGCTAATCGCCATGAATTCTTTTAGAGACGAATTGATATTTAATGTTAATGCAGTGTTTTGAGTATTTTTTAAGAGGATTGTTTCTCTTTTACTTTCTCCTTGAGTTACTAAAACTTTGATTAGGTCTTTGTCAATTGAGAAATTTGATACTGCTGCTCCACCTCCGCCGCCCCCGCTGCTTGAAGAAGATGTGGAACCTCCTGCAGGAGTTTCTTCAGTAGAATAAGTTGAGAAAGAAGTTACAGTAAATACTAATGTTCCTCCAGAATAGCTTTCTTCAACACATACATTTGATGGGCACACAACACTGTCTTTCAAGATTCTTGGATTTGAAAATGTTAAATTGTATAAGCTTAATGTGGCTGGTTTGTTGAAATTTGGAAGTGCAACAGTATCAATCTCAATAAGGTTTGATGAAATCTCTGTATTACTATTTAAGTCAAGAGTATTGTCTGTGGTGTCTAAGTCATCAGTTAGATTAATTGCTTCATTAAACTGAATTTTTCCGAAGTTTGGTTGGTCAAGCACAATATTTTCTAATTCTTGTAATGCTTCGTATGAATAATTTAGAAAATCTGTTGATTCACCTTTCTTTTGGTTTCTATTCATTTGTCCTTGATCCTCTCCATTATCCTGTCCTGTTTCATATTCATCGTCGATAATAATGAATTTAGTAGAATTAACAGTGAAGATTGTATTTGTTGCGGTGATGTTCCCGAAACTGCTATTTGCATATAAGTAGAGTGTATGGGTTCCTTGAGAAGTATTAAAATAAATTGAAGAAGTGATTGTTATATTCGCTGAATTATCAATGTTGTACCAAACAGTCTCCTGGTTTTTTACAGTGTAGTTTAGAAAAATAGATTCGTTTGTTAGATAGATGTTGGTTGTTGGGGTGATAATGTTTAGTAAAGGAAGATATGCGGTCACGAAAACGCTTATTCCAACTGCTTGAGTGGCTTCTCCTGTAACTGTTTCACCTGTTATAGTTTCTCCAGTGATAGCACTATCTATTGCAGTCAGATTCATACCCAGGAAGAACATGAGTAATAATATGAAGTAAATCCTCTTTTTCATAATCATGAATGTAATTTAAATTAATTCTTTTTTGAATCCCTTTTTTTCCAGATAATGTAGGTTATTAAGATTATTAGGGCAATTAGGCCAATGATGATGTAATTCCATGGAATGTTTTTTTGTGCAGCCAATCTTGCACTTTCCTCTGTAGTTGGAATAACAATGACGTCGAATTCTCTTCCAACACTTCCGCCGAATCCAAATACTCCAGAATCACTTTCTGTCACAGTAGTGAAAGTGATTTTTACAGGATAGGTGTCCCCGCTTTTTGCATTTGTCGGGATACTTACACTTGCCATTACATCTAATGAGCCTCCGAGGGGGATTGAATATGTTTCTTGTGGATCAATTAATCCCATTATTTCAGCACCTTGACTTATACTTGCTTTGGCTATGATGCCTTCGCTTCCAGCCATGTTTTGCAAATTAAACTTGACGTCTTTTGTTTCTCCTGCAGAAAGTTTTAATGGGTTTTCTTTGTAGTAAGCAGAACCAATTCCAAATGCAGATATGCAACTTATGAATAAGATTAATATTGTGATTATTATTCCTGTTTGTATAAGATATTTATTTTTCATTTTATGATGTTTGTATAATCCAAGACCATTCTGTTTCATTTGCAGTTGAGTATGCTTGGGTTGAAAGTTCTGATCCAACTAATGTTAAACAGAAATATAAGCCTTCCTGTGCTGTTCCATCTGCAAGAGTGTAGTTCCCTTTAGTTAAATTTGCAACACTTATTCCTACATCATTACTTCTATTCATTGCATTTCCTCCACATTCTGTACATGCGGCCCCACTACATATGCCTCCTGTAGTAGAACTAACTGAAAAATTTCCAGCCCATAATGCTTCTGTGGATGTGGTTTCACCCCTTAGATTTGAAGCATTTATTTCAATACTTCCAGCATCAATAACATCATTTCCTGTATTATTTAGTAAAAGTGGATCATTGTTTGAAGTTTGATTTGTTGAGCCTGGGCTTAATCCAGCCCAAGTTAAAGCAGAAGGCGACATGACAAACGCTGTCCTTGAACCAACAGAAAAAGTTTGGGAGGCATTTGTAGCAGAATTTGATTGGTTATCTGCTATGTAAGCTGTGATGTTCCAAACTCCTGCTCCGTCGAACCACCACATTGTCACATTACAAGTATAGTTTGCATAATCCCCTGATGACGCGTATCTCGAACAACTAGTGTCTTGTCTTGTAGTTTCCCCTGTTCTTGTGAAATTTATCAAGGCAGTGCTATCGTTCAGATTAGTTGCTCCTGCAGCAGTGTAAGCTGTGAAATTTATAATTACATCAGTTTGGGAAGGAGCTTCGTTTGGTCCGCTTGATACATCTGTGATTGAGTCGTTGAATACTGCAGTTATTTGAGGACCCCCTACTGTAATGTTTATCCCCACTGTTTGAGTTGCCTCACCAGTTATTTTATTTTTAATGTCTTTTAACCATCCTGCGGAAATAGTAGAAATAGATAATAAAAGAAATATTGAAATGAATAGGATCAAGATCATTCGCCTTTTTTTATTAATATCTTCTCTCATTTTAATAGTGTAAATAATAGATTGTGATATATAAATTTTTATGTAATTGCCTTTTCTTTAGCTTTTGAATAAGTTGCCCAAACATTTCTCTGATCTCTATCAACTAGCTCAGCTATTTTACTGTATTTCAATCCTGCTTGTTTTAGATAAACCACAACTGCTTCTAGAACTGTTAGCTCTTTGTTGAAGATTGAGATTGGAAGGAAAACCTCAACATCCTTAATTTTTATCTTTGCTTTTTGTTTTTCAATAGCTTTGTTATATGAAGTCCAGATTGTTCTTTCATCTCTTTTTAGTAATTCACCAATTTCATGATAACTCATTTCCAAGTTTTCCTTCATATATTTACTAATCGCTTCCAATGCTCCAAGTTGTTTGGAGAAGATTGTTTGAGGAATCTTTATCTCTAATTTTATTTCAACTACTTTTGTAATCTCTTTTTCTTCTAGTTTTGTCTTTGCCTTAGAATAAGTTGCCCAAACATTTCTTTGGTCTCTATCAACTAGTTCGGCAATCTCAGCATACCTTAAACCTTTTTGTTTTAGATAAACAATAACAGCCTCGAGGATTGTTAGTTTATCACTAAAGATTGAGATTGGTAGGAAGAACTCTGTATCCTTTACCTTTAATTTTGCTTTTTGTTTCTCAACAGCTTTGTTATATGATGTCCAGATAGTTCTTTCATCCCTTTCCAACAATTCACCAATTTCATGATAACTCATTTCCAAATTTTCTTTCATATATTTGCTGATTGCTTCCAAGGCTCCAAGTTCTTTTGTGAAGATTGTTGAAGGGATGAAAAGCTCTGTTTGGTTTTTGTGTTTAGTTTTCTTTCTTCTTCTTGTGGTTAAAGCAACGAGTAAGATTCTTATTGTCCATGCTCCTTGTCCAGATGTTGAGTAAGCTTGGTCTGTAAGTTCGCTTCCGATAACCTTTATACAAAAATATAATTCTTCCTGTGCTGTTCCGTCCCCGACTGTGTAGTTTCCTATTGTTAGATTTGCAGCAGTTATGTTTGTGTATTCTGAAGAGCTCATGGCGGTTCCTGCACAAGCGCCAGCGTCTGTATAACTAACTGAAAAATTCCCAGCCCATAAACCATAACTGCTGTTTTCTTCACCGAGGAGATTTGTAGCATTAATTTCTATATTGGAAGCAGTGATAATATCATTTCCTGTATTGTTTAGAGTAAGAGGATCATTGTTTGAAGTTTGGTTTGTTGCTCCAGGGCTTAGTCCAGCCCAAGTTAAGGAAGACGGGCCCATGACAAATGCTGTCCTTGAACCAACAGAGAAAGTTTGGGACGCATTTGTGGCTGAGTTGCTTTGGTTGTCTTTAATGTGGGCTGTGATGTTCCAAATCCCTGCACCGTCGAACCACCACATTGTTACATTACAAGTATAGTTTGCATAATTTCCTCCTGTTGCGTATCTCGAACAACTTAAGTTTTCTCTTGTTGTTTCCCCTGTTCTTGTAAAGTTTATTCTCGCTGTGCTGTCATTTAAGTCTGAGGCTCCGTTTGCATCATAAGCCGTGAAATTAATAATTACATAAGTTGGAGAAGGTCCTTCATTTGGTCCGCTTGATACATCAGTCATTGAGTCGTTGAATACAGAAGTTATTTGTGGGGCTGTGTCTCCTGCTGCTCCATCACCTATTGTAACTGTCCTCTCTTCTGTTTGATTCCAATTACTTGAAGTATCTGCTACAAATGTCTGATAAGTATATTTCCCATTTTCTAAACCAGTTGTCGCGTTCTTAGATTGGTTAACATATAAAGTCCATTTGTCAGTGTCGTATTTTTTTAGATTGGAAATATATAATTGATAGGCTTCGGCGGAGTTTAGCGAAGTGTTGTAAATCATTAATTCATCTATGCTTCCGTTGTAGTCATTTCCGATAAGAAGGTCGTATGTGTTTGAAGCGATTGCACCACTTGGTCCTGTAGAAGATAAAACCCCGTTAACATAGAGTGATTTGTTTGTACTATTGGACGTGAGCACAACGTGGTTCCACCCTGCATTAATTTGGGCGATTATAGAACTTCCATTAGTCATTCCTTTTACAGCAGTTTCGTTTGCTCGAATTTCATACGCATTTTGTTTATTTAGGATGGATGCGAAACCATCCTCCAAAAAAACTATCCAAGCGGCTCCCGCTTGAGTGAATCCTGTATCATCTTTCATGGCTCCAGCAATAAAATCTGTTACCCCATCCCCATCTAAATCTCCTATATTTGCGACTGATGTTCCAAACAAACCCCCTGTATCTAGTCCTCCCCCCATACTAGTATCATTTATCTTAGAAAATGATTTCACACTTCCGTCTGTATCCAGAAATAATACCCAAATCTCTCCAGCATCATCTTTCACATCATCACCGAAACTAGCCCCAACAATAATATCTTCTATACCATCCCCATCCAAATCTCCAATACCTCCTACTCTATTACCAAATTGATCACCTGCGTCCAACCCCCCTCCCACACTTGTATCATTAATTTTAGCTTCAGACTTGACAGTTCCGTCTGTATCCATAAATAGTACCCAAACCTCTCCTGCACTAGCTCCTCCATCGTCAGCTTTCCTAGCCCCGATTGCGATATCTTCTACACCATCATTATTCAAGTCTCCAATACTATTTCCCCCACTACCAAACTCATCTAAGTCAGTTAAGCCTCCTGTAAAATTTCCTCGGGTATCACTTATTTTTTGATAATCTTTTACAGTTCCATCCGTATCCATGAAAAGTATATAAACAGCCCCTCTATCAGAGCCTCCATCATGATCTTTTAAAGTTCCAACAGCAATATCTCCCACACCATCCCCATCCAAATCTCCAAGATATATGACACCTCCACCAAATATATCTCCTACGTCCAACTCTCCACCTACACTTGCATCATCAATTTTATTATAAGATTTCACCGTTCCATTTGTATTTAGAAATAGCACCCAAACAGCTCCTGTAAGAGAAGTATCTGCAAAAGCTCCAACTGCAATATCTTCTACACCATCCTCGTCTAAATCTCCAATACCTGCAACACCATAACCAGCCCGACCTCCTGCTAGATCTCCTGTAAATCCTCCGTAGGTCTCACTTATTTTTTGATAATCCTTTACAGTTCCATCTATATTCATAAATACAATATATGCTGCCCCATTTTTGTCGCCCCCATCATCATCTAGATTAGCTGTAATAACAATATCCACTATTCCATCATCATCCAAATCACCAATATTTGCTACACCAACACCAAGATGATCTGAAGCCTCCAACTCTCCGGCTAGGTCAGTGCTGTCTATTTTTGCATAGCTTTTGACATTTCCAGCTACTTGATTTTGAGATAAAGAGTTAATCCAGACACTAATTGTGATTTCGTTTGTGATGTCTAGACTTGAATCACTTCCTACGTTGATTGCATCGTTTTCGTTAAAAGAATAACAGCCATTATATTTGCCAGTTGTGTTTACAACAGCACCGTTTACTATTCCATTGTTTTCATAAGCGCTTGCATCAACAACTAAGGTATCATTTTCTCCAAGAGCAGATACATTATCAAAGTTCATGAAGAGAACTAAGTTATTATTCATTAATGTGAAGTTTGTTCCGTTCCAATTGTAGACTACTTCGCCGAGATTAGATTCTGTAATTGAGACATTGATTTCAATTGAAGTGTCTGCTGTTGTGTTTCCGTCTGCTCTTGTTGGATCTTCGAATTGAATTTGAGGAGGTGTTGTGTCTACAGTCACTAATGTCATACTCCACACATCTGTTTGATTTGAATTTCCAGAAGTATCATTGAAATACCAAGTCCAATTAATCTGCCCCCCATTGATATTAATTGTTTTAATCACTTCAACTTCCTCCCCATCAGTGTAGCTTCCTGTTGTGTTCTCCCATGCTGTTCCATTGTACCAGCTGAATGTATAGTTCGCTGGATTGGTTTCGTTTAAGGTCATATTAAAATAAATTGAAGATCCTTGAGTAGTAGTTGTTGTTAGATTTGTTTTGTTGTTCTCCCATGATGGATAAATTGAATCAATAAGGAAAGTCACATTTTCTGTGTCGTTTATATTATTTGAAGTATCATTACAATAGAAATTAACTGTATGTAGGCCTTGAGCCATTGAGGAGTTTGTTGCATTGAATGACGTCGCTGATGAATTGCCCATTGTTGTATTGGTTGCCCCTGCATCTAAGGAGTAAAGACAAGTATCCATTCCAGTTTCGTCTGTTGCTGTTATATTGAATATTATTGATATTGTCGCATAATTCTGAGCGGTTGGAGAGATTATTGTAACTGAAGGATAAGTTGTGTCAGGGACAGTCCCATTAACAGTATAGCTTCTGGTCACAGAAATATTATAGTTTTCATCTGTACCGTTTCCCCATGAATGCCATTTGTAAGGATAAGTGTCGTTAGTTGTAAAAGCATGGCTTGCATTATAATTGTCTCCCGCATAATTTGTTGCTGTGATGTTTGTTCCGTTAATTTCTAACAAGACAGTTCCGTTAGTATTCAGTACTGTTACATTGAATAAACCAGTTCCACTTTCTTCTAGTGTTGCGTTGTTGTCCCAGTAATTTGAGAATTGAGGGTAGGTTGTGTCTTCTGCTGGAGGTTCTTCTTCTGCTGCAATTGTGTAAGTCGGTGTTGGGTAAACAAACCGCCTATTTGCTTTCATTCCGAAAAGATTATGCTCGTCACCAGCATCATCAACATCATCATAAGCTATTGTAACCGGTGCACTACAATCTATTTTATCTCCTGCCTGCAAACCAGAAGTAAACGAGATTAAGTTAGGGTTTGGAAAAGTATAAGCTGCACTAACAGCATCTGTAACAAATGCTCCAGAACGAGTCACAGTACAATTAGTACTTGGGGTGGGAGCTATAACAGATACATAAAAATCTGTACTAGTCCCTGTAGCTTGAGGTAAAAAGTGGATTCTATCAAGTTCTTTTTCATTTATGAATTCTGTCTGCTCATTACCATCTGCATCTGCTTCTTGGTTAACACCAAAGATCTTAGTACTATTACAGAAGGCCGCTTCTCCAGCACTATCCCTACCCCAACTAGTGTAGGATCCCTGACCACCAGCACCAATATTTATACTTACTGGCATGGTGTTTTGACTGTCATAACAAGTAATGCCAGTATCAGCTTCTAAGGCTGTCATATATATACGCCTACCTCCCCAGCCATAATATTCTGTTTGAGCAGGATAAAATACCATATTATCATTTCCTCCTTCTTGTCTAAATATCACTACAGGATAAGTTGAATTAATCATAAAGGCATCACTAGTAGTAGTTGTTAATGTTCCAACAGAACCTTTGTTCACAATTACACTACTTGCTTCAGTCCACCCCCCAGTATGTACGGCAACCTTGTTATTATCTTCAAATGAATATGCGGCATAAGTGGTAGTGCCTGCTGCTCTGTCACCATACTGTAAGAATAATGTTCCAGCAAAGCTTAATGGCACTAATGCATCTCCTGTACTATCAGAAATTGCTGCAACGGGTTGGGTTACATTTAATAAGGTATTTTGAGAGTGACTACCTACACCGGTATCAACTTCCCCTTCACTAAGTGTATTAGAATATCCCCCCATTTCAATTGTGTTTCCATCTGCATAACTCACTACTTCTATTGCATCATCATTATTTGTACCTACAGGCACCATTACAGGAGTAGGTGTAGTATAATTGAAAACATCCAACTCATTACTAGTCGAACTCGCTCCAGAGTTTCCGTAATACATGTAAAAAGACGTGTTGGCATTATTTACTAAGACGTCTGTTTGTATCCAAATTAGAGTATCGTTCTCATTACAATCTATACGAGTATTTTCATCCACATAATGGGAAATTAATCCTCCAGATGCATTAGTGAATCTCAAATCACTACAATTAGAATTCAGCTTTCCTGCAGTAATAAGGGCTGCCGTATCAATTATTAATTCTATTTGATATTCTATTAGATCTTCTCCATAAGTGTTTGAAACATTTATTTGTTTTCGATAGGGCCAATCTGTATCAGACCATTCATCCGGATCAACAATATGGTCAAACTCCACACTTCCTCCGACAATTTTCAAATCAAAAACATCTTGCGTTCCATTTAGATTTGTCAATAAAACTTCATTGTATTCATTTGAAAAGATATCTGTGAATTCAGCGATTAGTTCTGTCCCATTAACCTCATAAACTTCTATTGTTGGGTTTCCTTTAGTAATTCTTGGATAGATTGTGATATCTCTTGAAGAGTCTAGTGGAACCTCAAAAGTTATTCTCACATACTGTTTGTTTGAAATTTCTTCACTCCAAGTATCATCTAATTGGTATGTTTCGTTGTAGATGTCCGAGATAAATTCTTTGTCTTTGTCTAAATGCTCGGCTTTAATAATCTCAATAATTATATCAAATGTTTGGTTGCTCAAATGTGGAGCAATCCATTCTACATAATCTATTTTGTTGTTGTCGTCGGTATCATATGCTGTGAAATTTATGTATGTGTTTTCTTCTCTCCAATAAACCTTAATTTTCGATTCTTGCCCCACTTCAAATTTTTCTTCTATCTCTGTGAAAGCTAGCACCTCGGTGTAATTTAATTCATCATCTCCTGAAACAATAACTCTTTTACCGTTGCTGATGTTTTCCTCTATAGCTGTTGGGCCCCCTGTGTAATACTCGACTGCGATCTCTGTTGTTTGAGTTTGGTTGATGATTTCTTCCAAATCAATTATTTTTTTGTCAATAGTTTCTGTAATGTCGTTTTGCAATTCTTGCTCTCCAATAACATTCCCTGTGATCGTAAAGCTTTTTAGCCAGTTCCATAGTTTTGTTAATATGCTCCTTTCTTGTTTAATGTCGAGAGCAACATTTCCAGTGATTGATCCTGAAAGAAAATTTTGTCTGTCAGTTTGTTCAATTGTTTCATCGAATTCTTCGAGTTCGTCTAATGCTTGTTGAACTTCGTCACCAGTTTTTACTGAAATGTTCTCAGCTTCTTTTGGAAGTTCTATTGAGATGTTGGGTTGATCTGATTCCTTACGCTTAATTGTTTTAATCCATTTAGTAGGTTTGTTGATTATTGCTTTGTATTGTAATGTGGAGACATTGGTTTTAGAGGTAGTTATGTTTCTTTCTGTGACGTTTTCAGGAAGAGGAATCTCTGTGACGTTTTCTTTAGGGGTTGGTTCTGTTATATTCTCTTCAGAGGTTTCAGCAGGGATTTGTCCAAGGATGGTATATTTTATATCGCTGATTTTTAATTTTGCATTTGAGATTTCTATTTTTAGAGTGTATGAAGTTTTGTTCAGGTTGTTTAATTCACAAGTTTCTTCGCAAGAATCTTTGAATGTTCTTGTTGTTATTTTTTCTTTCTTGGTTTCAGAAGGTAGAGACTCCTCTTCACCAAGCTCATCGCTTGGGCGATCAAGGATGTCACCTTGATCTGGGGAAGGACTCGAATCTTCTTCAATGACCTCCTCTTCTGTTTCTGAATATGATTCATTTTGTGAAGGTGTTCCAATAATTTCTTCTTCCTCTTCGGTTTGATTAATATTTTCTGTGCTATCTTCTTCAATAATTTCATTTGTTTCAGAAGGTGGAGGCTCCTGGGAAGGACTCGAATCTTCTTCAAGAGCCTCGTTTACTTCTTCTGAATATGATTCAACTGGTTTGGATTCATCATCACTAATTACTTCGCCAGTTATCTTTGATTTTTTGATTTTTGAACTATCAATAATTAGTAAATCGTCGAGGTAAATTTTTACTTTACCTTCTCCTTCAATAATTCCTGATAATTTAACTGAAGTTAATTCCCCTAAGTTTTCTAATTGCCATTCATACTCGGCGGATTCTTCAAAGGTTAAATCTAAGTTTTGTGAAAATTCTTGCTCTTGGATTGTGAACCCCACAAATTTAGGGGTAATATCTAGGTTTAAGTTGAGAATAATAAAAATCAAAGAAATAAAAAATAACCCTAATGTTAATTGTTTTATGAGGGTAGTTTTCTTTTCTTTTCTTAATTTTTTTTCAAAGTCTCTTATGTAGTCTTCATAGTGTTCAATCCATTCAGAAATGGTTCTGCCATCTGTATGTTTGTGGAGTATCTCAACATATCTATCATAAGAAATTTTCCCTTCAGAATGATGCTTGTTCAATCTCTCCAAATACCTAACAAGAACGTCTTTCCTTTGTTTTGCTTCATGTATTATCCTTGATAGTTCTACGGCTGTAGCTTTGGCTAATCGAGTCCTTCCCATTACTTACTATTTATGTAATTCTCCTTATAAACGTTACTTACTATGTATGTATTAGTAAATTGGAGGATTTTTACAATTTCGCCCGAATCCCTTACCCTCCCGCCCGTCAGCGCCTTCGGCGCAGACAATAGTTAGTCTCGCGAAATTGTTTGGACAAAAGAGAACAATAATCATATTTGAGAAACATTTAATAAATAATTTTATAAACTTAGTTATCCTAATTGAGTAATGAAAAGGGGTTGGGAATTTTTACTAGTTTGTGTATTTTTAATTAGTTTTTTATCTATGCCTCTTGTTCCTGCTCCAAATGCTGAGACTATTAGTAAGAGGACAATGGATTTGGATAATTGCGTAACTAAATGTAAGGCGAATATCGCAGAAGAGGTGGATAGAAGCCCTTGTATTATTGAGTGTAAAGAACTTTATGGTTTTGAAGAGAAAAGGAAAGAAGATTTGAAATGTTTAGATTGTGGGGATGGATGTTTTCCTGCAGAGAAAGTTGCAGCAATGATGTGTCAACCTCCGACTAACGGAAAACCGATGTGTGGTGTTGAAAATGGCAAATGTATTGTTAAAGGTTTTGATACTCTTGCGGGCATAAGTGATGATTTTGATGAGGATAAAGATTATAGATGTGAGGATATGGCTCAAGACCAATGTGAATTAATAGATGCTTGCGAAAGTATTTTTAGAGGCCCTGATTGTGATACCCTGGGGGGCACAAGTGGAGAGGTTTGCCCTACAGTAGTTTTTTGGGAAGGTTGTAGGTATGAAGGTGATGAGTTTTTTGAAGAATATAAAGGCGAGGAACTTAAACAAGAAGCTGGAACTACCCCTGGAGATACTTTTTATTTTATAGATAAATTTTTTGATAAATTTGGTGATCAATTAGATGTTAAGGAAGAGAGAATTGCAGAAATTAAAGCAATGGTTGAAGCAGGAGATATCGAAGGTGCTAAAGTTGCTTTGGAAGACTATATGAAATTAGCAGAAGAACTTGAGCATGAAATAGATCCTGAAAGAAAAGAAGAAGCAAAAAGAAGTGCTGCTGCAATTAGAGCGACTATGAAAGATATTAGAGATAAACTTCCTGAAGGAGAAAGAGGAAAATTTGTTAGGGAAGTTATGAGTAAAGAACATTCAATTGCTACTGCTGCTGAAATTTCTAGCAAGATTAAAGCTTTATGTGAACAATTAGCTGAATTAGATCCAATGGAATATGATAAAATGTGTAGGGCAGGAGAAGACGCTCCTCAATGGCAAAAAAAACTTCATAAGGATTTAAGTGCAGGGCAAGAAAAAACAGCTAGGGAATTTGTAAATATTATGAAAAAATGTTTTAAGACTTCTGGGCAAGATTGTAATTGTGAAGCGATTCCTTTTTATGATTTTTCAATTGCTTGTTCTAAGGCGGCTCCGTTAGCTACTGCTTGTGATGTTGAAGGAGATGAAACAGCTTGTGATGATTTAGAAAATTTAAAGATGCCTGAATTGCCTGATTGGCTACAACCAATTTGGGAAGATTTAGAAGATGATATGGATGGGGCTCAATATGATATGCATATGCCAAGGGAATGTGTTGAGGTAGGAGCTACAACACGTAATAAATGCGCGGTTGTGATGGTTAAAAATAATGCTCCTTTAGAATGTAGGGCAACATTAGTAAAACTTGCAGAAGAAGGAGAGGTTGATAAGAGAGTTTTTGAAAGAGCTTGTGATGAAATAATGATGGAGCAACATGCTCCGCAATGCGCTAAAAAAGGAATAACAGACCCTGATGAATGTAAGAGGTTTATGGATAGTTTTAGAGGCCCTAGTGGAAGAAAAGAAGATAGGCCTTCCCAATGTAATGCGGCTGAATTCTCTAATGAAGAATGCATAGAATGGATAATGGAAAATGTAGGAACACCTAAACAATGTAAAGGCCTAGATGGAAGACAATGTAGAAAAATGATTATTGATGCATGGGGAGGGCCTGGAAAGTATGAACTCTCTGGACAAGGAAGAGGTCCTGATTGTATGAGTATTGAAGACTCTATGGAAAGATTAGATTGTTATGATAATAAAGGAAATGAATTTGATGACCATTATGGTCCTGGGCCTGGAGAAGGTCAAGGAGAGATAACATGGCAATGTAAGGAGAATAGAATACACTGGCCTCCTGATTGTGAAATTTTTATGAGGGAAGAGTGGCCTGAGCAGAAGAGGAGGAAGATGGAAGAAGGGGAGATGAGAAGAGAGCAAGAAGGAGATTGGAGAGTGATGGAAAAGGCGTGT
Source organism: Candidatus Pacearchaeota archaeon (assembly GCA_018221285.1). Taxonomy (GTDB): domain Archaea; phylum Nanobdellota; class Nanobdellia; order Pacearchaeales; family GW2011-AR1; genus JAHKAF01. Next base: position 67,931 of record JAAOYJ010000003.1, on the reverse strand, counting down.
ATTCAAAATTGTGAGAATCAAGGAAGACCTTGGACTTTTGAAGGAGGAGATTGTCTGTGTGGAGAACCTGGACAATATTATGGGGGCCCCGAGAAAGGATTTTACGATGAGAGTGAATGTAAAGATGGGTGTAGTGATGATTGTCCTGGAGCTTCAAGAACAGATTGTGTAGATGGTGGAACAAGGTGTGAATGTTTTTATGAAGATAAGGAACCAGAACATTATGAGGAAGATTATGATAATAATGTTGTAGAAAATACAGAAGGTGATTCTGGAGGAACAGAAAATAATGTTGTAGAAACTGATGGGACTTCTGATGGAGGGAGTTCTGATAATGTGGTTGAGACAACAACAGAAACTTCGGAATCAAGTTCAAGTGAAGGGGCAGAGATAACTGGGAATGCTTTTTTAGATTATTATAATAGATAATTCTTTTTTCTTTGGAATAGATTTATAAAATATATAATGATTATTTGAATATGGATGTTAAAAAGAAGGTCGAATTGATTAAGGATTTTGCAGAGGAGATAGTTACTGAAAATGAGCTTCGAAATATGTTTGAGATAAATAAGAATCCTGTAGCTTATGATGGTTTTGAACCTTCAGGGGTTGCACCCATCCATTTTGGATTATTGAGAGCAACCAACCTTCGGAATATGATTAAGGCAGGAGTTAAGTTTAAATTATATATGGCAGATTATTTTGGATTTATTAATAATAAGTTAGGAGGAGATTTGGACAATATTCAGACTGCGGGAAAGTATTTTATTGAAGTTTGGAAATCTTGTGGAGTTGATTTGAAAAAGGTTGAGATAGTATGGGCGAGTGAAATTATGAACGACCTTTCTTATTGGGATAAGGTTTTGAGAATAGCAAGAGAGACTAGCTTTAATCGGACTAGAAAATCATTAACTATTGCAGGAAGAAGTTCTACAGAGAGTATAACTACAGCACAATTGTTTTATCCAAGTATGCAGGTTGCAGATATATTTCATATGAATATTGGTATCTGCCAATTGGGGATGGATCAGAGAAGAGCAAATATGCTTGCGAGAGATGTCGCAGATAAATTAAAATGGAAAAAACCAGTTGCGGTCCACCATCATATACTTTTAGGGTTACAGGGTTTGCAGAAAAAAGCAAGTACTGAAGAAACTCTGATGGCTTCTAAAATGTCTAAGTCAGATCCTAGGACCTGTATCTATATGCATGACACAACAAAAGAATTGAAAGATAAATTAAGCAAAGCTTTTTGTCCTGAAGGACAAGTAGAAGGAAATCCTCTTCTGGAATATTTTAGATACATAATTTTCAAAAACACTAAATCAGTAAATATTGAAAGAAGCAAAAAATTTGGAGGAGATGTTTCTTTTGAGAATTATAATGAAATGGAAAAATCTTTTATACAGAAAAAATTACACCCTCTTGATTTGAAGAATAGCTGTGCAGCAGAGTTAGATAAATTAATCTCTCCAACAAGAAAATACTTTGATAAAAATAAGAAAGCTAGAGAACTCTATAATGTTGTTAAGGATTTGAAGATAACGAGATAAAATGTATAAAGAAATTTCACCCCAAGAGTATGAAAGGTTGTCGCGTGAAGAAAAGGAATTTGTATTAGAGCATTATTTTCGAGAAGGATATAAAATTAATAAAGGAGAAATGGTTCCTGTCGAGATTAAAGGGCTTGCGAAAAATTTAGGGTTGAGGAATACTGTGGTTGCTGGATAAAGCTAGGAAAATTGCATCCTTCTGATTTAAAGAAAGCAGTTGCTGATTATCTTGAGAAGATTATTGCGCCGATTCGGAAAGGTTGGAAGTGATTATTGTTTTCTTCTCCCCTTTCTCAACATTTGTGGCATTCGTCCTTTAAATTTTCCTTTATCCCAAGCATCTAGAAGTTTATTCGTTACTCCTGTTGGATCTCCTATATTTATCATTGGTTTAATAACTGTTAGAGGATTCTCTTGTACGTGTCTTTGAAATTTTCTGAATCTTTTGCTAGGCTGTTTTCTTTGTTTTTTGTCGTGATAGCTTTCTGTTCCAGAAGAACCAGTCCCCCTCCATCCTGCATAAGTGTCAGAAACAGCGTAAGGAGTAATAATTAATCCATAAACAATAGCTGTTTTGGCAATTATCCTTCCACCAGTCATTGCAATTTGACTTAATTTTTTCATATTTTTAACCTCCTTTCAATTATTATTTGAATTTATTTAATTAAGCAACTCCTAAAAGTGCTTTGATTATGATGTATCCTATGATTCCAATGATTATTATTTTTATTATTTCTAACATATCAGAACTTGAAAAATTTGCCCGTTTATTCATTTTATTTTACCAACCTTCTTTAATATAACTATTTCTTTTAAAGTATTTAATATTTCCTCTTTTGCCTTTATTGATTTTTCTAATTCATTTATTTTATCTTCATTAATTTTTATTAAGTGAACGTAATAAGTAAAATATAGAAATAGAAACCCTGTAAGTATGGAGATTATTCCTATAATCTTTTTCTCTTCGAGTATTAAACCTCCTAAGATAACTAATACAAAAGGCAAGATTGAAGAGCTAATTATCTTAAATATTTCTTTTTTATTCATCATAGGAGGAATTCATCTTCCTTTAAATCAATTATTGCGACGAGAAATATACTTTCACCCAGTCTTAAACTCAACAACATCCAAATCCTTTAACTTATGTTTCATTCCAACTTGTTGCCCAGAGAATTTTGAAGAGGGGCCCCAGATTTTTGAGGTTTTGACTTTCTTTGAAAATCCTTTAAGTATTTTTTCAGCAATATCCTCAACAGTTGAATTGGGCTTTAGAATCATTGGCCGAGTAGTTTTTCCTTTATGAGGTTCTTTTGTGAAAACACGAATCTTGCCAAAGCCTTTGAATATTTTTTCTTTTAGTTCCTCCAAATTATCTTTTGATAAAATGATGAAATTGTATTTCTTACTCTTTAATGTTTCTTTTACTTTTCTTTCATCTAACTTGTCTTTGTTGTTGAAGACGATAATCCTTTTACCATAGGACTTGCCGAGAGCTTTTTCAATCTCTGCAATTTGTTCGATGGTGTTAACGAGGATTAGAATTACGTCTGCAGTGTTTGTTAAACCTCTATCGTAATATTCAGATTCTATTGCGGGATTTTCAATTAGTTGAATGTGTGTTCCAGAGAAGGGGGTCATTCCGATAATTGGTTGTGTTGTTGTGAATTTGTGCTCAGAGATTTTTGGTTGTGCGTTGGTCATTGCAGAAAGTAGGGAAGATTTTCCAACATTTGTATTACCGACTATAACTGCTTGCATCTCTTCTTTTTTGATTCCTTTGAAAGACGACTTGCCAGATTTGTCTTCTTTTATTTTTGTATACTTAAGTTTTGCAAGCCTTCGTTTCAGTTGAGCATTCATGTTTTCTGCACCCTTGTGTTTTGGAGAGAGAGAAAGCATTTTCTTAAGACAACGGATTTTCTGCTCTGTTGTTTCTGCGTTTAGATATTCTCCGTGTGCTCTTAGGTATGCAGGGGATTGATTTGTTGATGCCATGTTTTTAATATATGCTTTGTATGCTATAAATGTTTTTAAAATAGTTATGATGCTTTAGATAATGAATGTATTAGACTATCTAGATATTAAAACCAGGGAAGGGTTTAGCATATGGGATCCGATTAATTTTAAGAAAGATGGTAAAGATTATTTAGCTTATATGGCAAGGCTCCCAATTTTAGATCTGGATTTAGCAATTATGCATGGAATTGAGAGTGATAGTGTCCATTATCGTTGGTTTAAAGAAGCTTCATTGAAGGCTTATAAGAATGACCTCACGGAAGATATTTTGGATGAGTTAAAATCAATAGTTTGTGAAGAGAGATTAGTTGATAATCCTGAAAGATTTTTATTAAGAAGACTAAAGGATACTATTGAAAGTTCTTTTGTTTAATAGAATATCTTAAAAGCCCTTTCCATTTTTCTAAATCATGAATCATGCCGAACTCTTCCAAAAGATAACTCAAAAGAAAGAATTCTCTCAGTTGCCTAAGAAAGATGTTGAATTGGCTTTTGAAAAGTTTGATAAAGATCAATATGGCGATGAAGAGAAAGTTAAGTTAACTCGTGATTTGTTGAGAAAGGTTTTTAGTGTTTTTACAAGTCAGAAGATTTTGAATATCAAAGATAGGGATGAAGATGCAAAATCTAAAAGGATTTTACGTCGTCCGAAGTTAAATCCAAAATTTAATTCGAACGAATGGATTTTGAAGAAGCATTTGTCGACGAAGGAGAGACTTCCTTATTATGAAGAACTTTATAGTAAGTTGCTTAAGGATTTTAAGAAAAGTGTTACTATTTTTGATTTAGGTGCGGGTGTTAATGGATTTAGTTATAAGTATCTTGGAAATGTTGTAAAGAATTTTTCTTATATTGGTATTGAAGCTATGAAGCAGTTAGTTGATCTGATGAATTATCATTTCAAACAAGAAAAGATTAATGGTAAAGCTATTCATGAGAGTTTATTTGAAATTGTTAAAATTAAGAAATATGTTAAACAAGTAAAAGGAGCTAAAGTCATATTTTTGTTTAAGACGTTGGATTCATTGGAAATGTTAAGGAGAAATTATTCTAAAGAGTTGCTTAGAGAACTTGTTCCACTTGTTGATCTGGTTGTTGTGAGTTTTGCGACGAGGAGTTTGGTTAAGAGAACTAAGTTCAAGGTAAAGAGAAATTGGATTGTTAATTTCATCGAGGAGAATTTTGATATGTTGGATGATTTTGAATTGGGTAGTGAGAGATACTTATCTTTCAGACAAGCATCCACCTAGTCAAAATCGACACAGTCATTTTACCTAACGATATATCTGTTTCTGTAAAAGATAAATATTTATAAAAGAGAGTTTGTTTGTTAGGTAACTAAAGGAGGTTAATGATATGGCACAACAAGTTCAACCCACAGCACCACTTGTAGCGCCTGCGGCTGCTACACCAGTGCAACCTGTAGCTACTCCTGCGGCAAGCCCGCCAACATCTCCGCTTGAAGGGAAACCATTCTATAAGAGATGGTGGTTTTGGTTAATTGTAGCAGTGGTAATTATTGCAGTGGGATATGGAATGTATTCTTTGTTTTCTGGATAATTAATTTTATATACTCAGATAATTCTTTTAGTTTATGAAATTTGATTTTAAGAGAAAAGTTCTTAGTAATGGAATGACAATTATTTTTGAGAAAAGAGATGTTCCTGTGGTGAGTGTGGCGTTTGCTGTGCGTGCAGGAGGGATTAATGAGAGCATGGAAGAGAAGGGTATTTCTCATTTTATAGAGCATATGCTTTACAAAGGAACTCCGACGAGAAATTCAAAACAACTTACAGGAGAGATTGAGAAAAATGGAGGAGTTTTAAATGGATTCACAAGTGATTTAATTACTGCTTATTGGTGTAAAATGCCTTCAGAACAATTAGGAGTTGCTTTAGATGTTTTGGGAGATATGATTAAAAACCCCTTGTTTGATGAGAAAGAATTAGAGAAAGAGAGAAAAGTTATTTTTGAAGAGATTAAGATGAGGAGGGATAGGCCGAATATACATGTTTTTGATGAAATCCAAAAAGCACTTTATGATGGAGCCTTAAGCGTAGATTTAATAGGAACTCATGAGACAATGAAAGCTATTGATAGGAAAAAAATGGTTGCAAAGTTTGAAGAAATTTATCATCCGAATAATATGATTTTATGTGTTATTGGTGATGTGGATTTTGAAGAAGTTGTTAAATTTGTGGAGAAGAATTTTGGAGATAAAAAAGGATTGGTTCCTACACAAAAATTTGATTTAAAGAATGAAACTAAAATAGAAAAGAGAAAAGGATTGGACCAAGCGAATTTAGTTTTTGCATATCATGTTCCTTTGGCAGGAGATAAAAAATCTTATCCTGCGAGCATTCTTAGCCCTTTAATGGCAGAAGGATTGTCTTCGAGGTTGTTCGCCGAAATAAGAGAAAAAAGGAATTTAGCCTATGCTGTCAGTGGAGGTTCGGATATAACTAAGGATTTTGGATATAATTTTGTTTATGTGGGGACAATGAAGGAGAATGTTGAAAAGGTTAAAGAACTAATCCTTAAGGAATTTGAAAAGGTAGCAGATGGATTGGATGAAGAAGAATTGGATCAAATTAAGAAACAGATGGTTGGACAATATAAGATCGGAATGGAAGATTCTCAGAATCAAATGGTCAGGCTTCTCTTTCATGAAATTGATGGGGATGCTAAAGAGTATTATGAGTTTGAAAAAAATATTAAGGCTGTTAAATTAGAAGATGTTAAGGAGTTGGCGAAGAAGGTTGGAGAGAAGTATAGTTTTTTTGCTCTTGTTCCAGAGGATTAATCTTAAAAACCCATGTCCTATCTTTTTTCTATGCAAGTAATAAAGGTTCCAGGGATTAGAGCAAATCAAAGATTTCCACTGCATTGTTTTTCTTACGAAAAACAACACAATGGTCTGGGAAAGATAAAATGTTTATAGTAAAAGTGCCATGCATCAATGGCTTAGGCAAAACACTTGGGTGTGAGAATGCAGGAAATGAGCTCTTGAAAGTTCTTAGAACAATCCATACAAATGAGGGGGGAAAAATTATTGATGTTGATAAATTGGATTTAGAAGAGATTCATGTTGATAATAGTAATCTTGAAGAAGCAAATAAATTAATTTATAAAAATGCGTTTGAGGCTTTTGAGGAGAAGCCTCGCGTGGTTTTCTTGGGGGGAGACCATTCTATTAGTTATTCTTTGACACGTGCTTTTTTTGATAGTGTTCAGAATAAAGGGAAAGAACCTTGTTTGATTGTATTTGATGCTCATCCAGATTGTATGAAACCGATGAAAGAGCCGACGCATGAGGAATGGTTAAGCAAGTTAATAGAAGATGGTTTTCCTCCCAAAAATGTTTTGATTGTCGGTTTAAGAAATTCATGGAAAGAAGAGTTGAATTTTATAAAAGAAAAAGGAATTAGAACGATTTCGTTGAATAGGTTTGAAAATAATTATCAGGACACTTGTGATACAATTATGGAGTTTGCGTTGGGTAAAGAGCTCTATGTTTCCATAGATATAGATGTGGTTGATCCGGCCTTTGCTCCGGCCACAGGGTATCCTGTTTCAGGAGGATTATCTAGCAGGCAATTAATTTATTTGATTCAAAGGATAAATAAAATTAAAACTTTGAAGGCGGTAGATATTGTTGAAATAAATCCTGATAAAGATGAAGGTGGGAAAACTGTGAATTTGGGCGCTAAGATTTTGTCTGAGTTGATTTAATATATATGTTGTAAAGTATATATTGTAGTATATAGGTTAGTATTTCTCTTCAACTAACCTTTTGATTATCTCTGCTTTTTTTCCAAGAACTTTTGTTAAATCTTCTTCGGAGGCGTTGGTTATGTTTTTGATTGATTTGAATTCTTCTAAAAGTTTTTTTGCAGTTGTTGGGCCGATTCCTGGAAAACCTTCGATGATGAATTGGAGTTGCTCTTTTTTATTTAGAGATTTCTTTTTCGCATTTAGTGAAACTTCTTTATCTTGTTTTTTTGAAAGTATTGAGATAAACTTTGCAGTATCTTTGTAATCTTTTGTGAATATGATTGGGACTTTGTGTTTGAGAAGTATTGATAATAGAAAACCTCTTATTGCATTTGCGTTTACACCATTGCCATTTTCGCTCGGGGCCCGTGCCCTCCCACCCGTCAGCGCCTTCGGCACAGACATTAGATAGTCTCGCGAAATCATTTTTTGGTTATCATTGTATAAATCTTGTTCAGCAATTCCCTCGATGATTAATAATCGATTTTCATATTGTTGAAGTTCTTCAAGTTGGTTTAGAAGACGTTTGTTTATCATGGATGAGATAAAATCGGAGACAGTTTTTCTTTCAATTGCAGTTTCTTTGACAATATAATCTCCAACTTTTAGTTCTTTAAATTCAACTTCAAATCCGAGGCTGACTAGTTCTGATGGAACTAAACAGCTTTTCTCTCGATAGTCGACGATGATTTTTTGTTTTGGAATATCTTTTTTGGGTTTTGATTGTTTCTTTTGGAAGATGTCATGTAGGAGAGTCATTTTAAATTATTTGTTGTAGATAAACTGCATTTGGGAATATAAAAATATGTACTATCCACCATATTAGATAAAGAAATAAAGAAATCTTTCCTAAATTTGGTTTTTTTAAGAATAAGAAAAATCCTCCCATAGTTGCTAAAGGATCAATTATGATTCTATTAGGAAGATATTCAACTCCCCAAAACCAATGTTTTAATGTTTCTCCAAGAAAACCAATTTCTATAAGCATTTCAGTGGCTTCCCAGGAATATGCCATAATTAAAATAACTAATATACTTATCTTTATTCTATCTGTTTTTTCATGATTTTTTAATATTGAAAATAAAATAGTTCCCAATACGATTCCTCCGAGAATGTGGATGAATGTCCAAGGATCAAATAATGCTACGTCTTTCATCCCCCATACATTCATTTTAATTCATCCTGGAATTCCAACAGATTATTTCTTGTGAGTTCATCCTTGATTGAACCTATTGCTTTGTGCATGCTTTTTTCTCTTGCTTTTGAGACATAGAAAAATGTTTCGTCACGTGTTTTTTTAGTTATAAGAATTATGAGTTTACCTTTCATTAATCTTGCAGTTCTTCCAGCTCTTTGAATAGATCTTATTGCTGATGGAATTGGCTCGTAGAAGATTACAGAATTTACTTCTGGGATATCTAGTCCTTCTTCTCCTATTGAAGTTGAAAGGATTATGTCGATTTCTCCGTCTGAGAATTCCTGTAGAATTTTCTTTTGTTCTTTTTGGCTTAGCCCGGTGTCTGCTTTTTTTGCTTGCCCCACAAAAACCTTTGATTTTATATTTTTTAGTTCTTTAAGTTTTTTATGAATTGTCGTCGCTGTATCTCTGAATTGTGTAAAAACAATCATTTTAACATTATCATTTTTCCTTTTTTCATCTTTTATTATTTCAATCAACCTCTCAAGTTTTGGATGTTCAACTTCTTTAGCAAGGAGTTCGTTTGTAGAGGTGTAGATAAAATTGAATTCTGGTTTTGCAACAAGTTTGACAACTCCTTTGCTTTGCTTTTTTGCTGCTTGGTTAAATAAGTTTTTTAGATACTTGTTAAAACTTGTTAGGGTTTGGGTTTCCAAAAGTTCAAGCGCGTGTTGAAGTTTAATAGCTTGTGCGCAGGCACTTAAACCTAACATATAATTGAAATTCTTTCCACCTCTTGCAAGAGTTGCGCCCATCTTTTTTTGAAGAAGTATTAATCCGGTTTTAGAAGGGTAAGTGTAGAGAACTCTTCTACGTTTTAATTCTTCAACATAGCCATCGAATAATTTTTTGAGTACTTGTCGTATCTCTTCAAATTCTGGAGGAAAGTCTACAACGATTTTTTCGAATTCTAACTCTTGGAGATAGTCTTTCACGTCGTCGCTTTCCCTTGTCCTCAATTCAACATCTTTTATGAAAAGGTTTCTACAAATTTGTTTGATTCTTTTTTCATCACTTCCTGGAGAGGCTGTAAGCCCTAATATTCTTGGATTGGCGGCCTGTGATTGGTATTTTTTTGCTATGAAATTATAATCATAATTTTTAACGCATCTGTGCGCTTCATCTTCTATTAATAGGCAGACATTTTCTAGAGAGTAGAGATTCTTTTTGAGGTCATTTGCAACGCACTGCGGAGTTGAGAAAATTATGTCAGCGGTTTTCCAGATCTCTTGCCGCTTTTCTGCCTTGACCATACCAGTGAATAACTGCATGTCAGCGAAGAGTTCAGGAAGATATTTTTTAAAATAGTTTAGGTGTTGTTCTGCCAAGGGTTTTGTAGGAGCTAACATAACGACTTTTTCTCCAAGATGTTGTTTCATTCTTTCGATGGTTAGCATTAATGCGATTAATGTTTTACCTAATCCTGTTGGAAGCACAACCAAGCAGTTATTTTTAATACAACTTTCGAAAATCTTTTGTTGATATTCTCTTGGTTTTATATTTTGTAGAAATTTATCAGGCATGATTTGGAAAAAGAGAATGGCTATAAATAGGTTTGTGTAGAAATTTATTTAAATGGACTTTTGTTCCTAATAATATGAGAAGAAGTTTTTTGATATTCGGGTTGATGTTTATTTTATTGGTTAGTGGGGTTGTTGCAGAGGATAATTTGGTTGCCCATTATGAATTTGAAGGGAATGTGAAAGATTCTGCCGGGAGTAATGATGGAGATATTTATGGTGCAACATTTGTCGATGGTAAATTTGGTAATGGAATGAATTTTAATGGTAATGGATTTGTTGGGATTGCAGTGGATCCTTCGTTAAATGAATTGGTTGATGGAGTTACTGTTGCAGCATGGATTTACTTAACTTCTGGTGGAAAAGATCAAAAAATATTTGGAACACAGGATGGAAGAGCCGGAGGATTTAAGTTGGGTATGTTCACAAATAATAAATTAGAGTTTGAGATAAGAGACGAAAACAATAATATTGGTTTAATTAGGTGGGTGTCTGGAGGAACATCCTTGCAGACTAATAACTGGTACCATGTTGTTGGAGTTTATGATAAGTCATCAAATTCTATCAAAACTTATGTTAATGGAGAATTAGATAGGGCCATGGGTACAAGTAAATCCTTGGCTCCTACTACTGGATCCTCTGCTATTGGAAGAGAGCCTTTTCAGTCAAAATACTTTTTTAATGGAAGAATAGATGATTTAAGAGTTTATAATAAGGCATTAAGTGCACAAGAAGTTCAGGAGTTGTATGGTCCTTCTGCAGAAGAATGGTGTAATGATAGTGATGGTGGATTGAATTATGACGTTAAAGGAGACGTTATTAATTTTGAGGGGACTAGTACTACAGATATTTGTGTAAATACTAATCAATTATTTGAGTTCAAATGTGAAGATGATGCGAGGGTTTCAGGAAGTTATCCTTATGATTGTTCAACTGAAGGAAAGGTTTGTGATGGGGGGAAGTGTGTAATTTCAAATGCAACTAATCTTTGTCAAAGTTCAGGAAATGTTTGTGTTCATCCTGACGTTTGTGCTCCTGGAAATGAAGTTGATTTAAGTTGTAGTGTAGATCCTACTAGTGCTCAATGTTGTACAGAAAATTCATGTGGAAATGGGATTTGTGAAGCACATGAGGCAGATAGATGCACTATTGATTGTAACCAAACAACAATAAGATCTTGTAATGATAGTGATGTAACTAGTGCTTTTCCTGATGGATTGAATTATTATGAGGCTGGTTCTTGTTCTTTTTATTCTAGTTCTACTTATTCTTCAAGTTCAGGGAGTAGTAGTTCGGGCGGAGGAGGGATAAAAAAAGATTTTTGTGGAGACGGTGCTAAGGTAAATGTTGTTGGAGAATATTATTGTGAAGGAGATATTACTCAAGTAGAGAATTATGATTGTTCCTTAGAAGGAAAGGTTTGTGAATATGGAAGATGTGTAGATAATAGTATTTGCACTCCAAGATATTTGTGTCAGGTAGAACCTGATATTTGTCCGAGTAGCGGGATACAAATAAAAGAATGCCAAGATGTTGATTGTAATTCTGGGGATTATGATGAAGAAGTGAGCTGTAATCCTGGAGAGTGTAGTGGGTGCGAGTTTGATGGGGCGTGCATTCCCTATGGATTTAGAGTGCAGCTTAGAGAAGATGAAACTGGAGGTAATGCTTTGTTGGATATGTATTGTGAGATTAATGGAGAGTTAGAAGAGCAAAAAAAAGCAGACTCTCGAGGGAATTCGGCAACATGCCAGAACAATTATGAGTGTGAGAGCAATGTTTGTTCAAGTGGGGAATGTATTGAGATTAAGAATGTTTTAGATGAGACAAGTGCGTTTAGGAGGAATCTTTTCCAGTTTTTGTGTAAAGTTTTTAATCCCTTTAGTGATGAGGGTTATAATGAATGTTTGTTCAAATTTTTAGGAGATGATGATGAGAGATCTTTTGAAATTGTTGATTTAGATAATTTTGGTGGAATTATAAATGCTGGCGAAGAATTTATGGTTGAGATAGAGACTTCTGAATCAGATGGAACTTATCCTGAACCTTCTGAAGGATTTAATGTTCAAGTTTATATTTCTTCAAGAATTCCTGGTGAGCCTACAGTATTTGGAGGTAATGCTGAATATATTGGAGAGGGGAGATGGCGTATAGAAGGAAATTATCCAGAAGAAGCAGGAATCTATGATTTTCAAGTAGCTCTTTATTGTGCAAGAGATGATGCTATTTGTACGATGATTTATGGGAGTGGAGCTCAAGAGGAATTAAGTTTGGCAATAGAAGTTCTTGTTTCTTCCGAAGGAGAGTCTTTTGGATTGTTTACTTCTTCATCTAAGATTTATTTAGGAGATTCTATTAATAATGTTAGACAAACTTTAACAGATAATGACTTGCCTAGTTTGTTGAAAGATGGAGAGAATATTGAATTGGATGGCCAGTATGTTGATTATATTCAGACAATAAATATTGGTTCTGGGGCAGAGTTTGTTTATGCTCAAGCACCTACTTCGGATGATGATCCTGCATTTACAATCGCAATGAGTACCTTTGTAAGTGAACCTGTTTATACGTCCCAGATTACATTTGATAGGGCAACAGATTTTACAAGTTTTGATTTGATTGGGAATCCAATAACCCTCTTCGGTAAAGAATATGCTGTTGGGGCCGGAACTACAAGTTCAAAACTTTACTTGTATGAATCTTTTGAAACAGTAAAGTTATCTGTTGGAGGTACAGACCCTGCTTCAAAAACGGTCATTATTAATAGTATTTCATATACTATTGAAATCCTAGGATCTTCAGATACCTCTGCAATTATTAAGGTTACTAATAGTATTGGAGCATCCCAAAGCAAAGAGATTAGTGAAGGTTCTTATGAAAATGTCCAAGGAATTGAAATTGCTGTTAATTGGGCAGATGAAGATACTGCTACAAACAGATTAACTGCAGAGATTACTGTTGGGGCAAACAAAATACTTCTTCAAAATGGAAATAAGGTAAAAATTGGTTCTGATGAAGATAGTATTGATGGGACATTAGTTCGGTTTAATGGAGGAGTAGATAGTTTAACAGGGTTTTATATTGATGTTGTTGCAGAAGATTCTGATGTTGATGTTATTCTTGTCGGAGAAGCATTTGTGGACCCTGTTTTTGGGACTTTTGGAATAGATTTTTCATCAGTTTATTATAATAATAATCGGGAATTGATTAAGATTGATTCTTCAGGAGATAATACGGCCACGCTTGAAATGACTACTCATACTGGCGATTTAGAAAGCATAACATGGTATAATGCTGATGCAACGCCTGCAAGACTTGCGGATGGAAGAATAGACGACATAATTCATGTAATTGAAGGAGAAAAGATTAACGTATCTCAATATGTTGTAGTAGGTAATGAGGACGAAGGTTTCTTACTTGAATTTTATCAGTTTAGTAATGATTCTGATAGTACCGACGATGACATAGTGTTTAGAGATGTTTTCAATAAAGAAGATACATACGAAGTTATTACTGGAGGGGTTAATAAAGAAGGTTTTGGTGAGATGGTTGTTGGAGGAAAAGTGTATAATGTTAGATACCATGATGAATCTTGTGAAGGGTGTGATTATGTTACTTTAGATTATCCGGATAGTGGTGTGGGGGAAGCAATAATCTATCCCTCAATACAGACATCTAAAGGAGCAAGAGTAGCTTTTTATGAACCCCTAACAATAGATTTAGTTAATTGGGATGACAATGGAAATGATTTGGCCACATTGAAATTCCCTGATGGGGGTGGGTATATGGATGTACCGATTCCTTCGCCTGCAAGTGGTGTTTCTGTAACTGCAAATGTTGGGCCCTTAAGATATAGTATCATGAATGGTGGAGAGAACAATCCGACAAGAATATATCTTCTTGATGTTTCTGGCTTGGCGATTGAACTTCCAGCAATGGTTATATTTGAAGAGCAGGATGATAGGGGAAATTATGAGGCATTAATTGTTAAAATGGAAGGAGAAGGGAATTCTATTGACGGGGTTGGAGTTAAGGATGTTGAAACAACATGGAGAGAGGATAATGTATTCGATAATATTCAGGTTGAAAGTAATGATGATCTTTACAAAGATGTTGATTACTGGGGCACAATTGTAACAACAGATAAAAGTGATTCAGACCAATATGGTGCTGAAATTAGTTATCCTGGTGAGCAGGTTTATGCTGAAGTATATTTATCGACGAGAACTAATATTGGTTCTTATCTAGAACTTGGTTGTTGTTATGATAATAATGAAGGGGATTGTATTAAAAGTGCTCCAAAGAATATTTGTGAAGATGATAATGGGGTTTGGACAGAAGATGTTGGCTGCAGTGTTTCTTATTGTAAAAAAGGTTGTTGTGTCTTAGGGGACGGGGCGCAATTCGTAACAGAAAAAAGATGCGAAAGATTATCTTTGGTTTATGGTCTTGAGGAAAATTTTAGAAGTGAAATTACCACAGAGATTGGCTGCCTCGCACTTTAATTAATTTTTAAATATAATTAAGGTGGTTTTTTTTTTGAGAACGATTCTAATTTATTTCTTCCAAATAGTATGGGCTCCTAATACAACTGCACATACAATTAGTAGAAGGCCTATTATTGAGAGCATATTAAATGAGTATTTGCTGTCGAGGATTACGTTTCCAGTGATTCCGCGATTTAAGAATATAAATCCTCCAGCCAATGCAACTAAAGCAAATGATGTTGTTGCTTTTTTTGTTTCAAACCAATCTAATTTATTCATGATAGTTATTGGAGAAGTATGTTTAAATGTTTTATTATAATGTAGTTATATTAAAAATAATGCATAGCCAACTCCGATGAGGGTGATTAGTGCGAGCGTACCCCACATTAAAGGAAATCCAACAAAAGTCGAGCTACCGAAGTATATCTTGTTTCCGTCGAGATCAGAGATTGGAATCATGTTATAGAGGGCGTAGTAGATGCTTAGGCGTGAGAAGTCGTTGTACCCTATTAAGTAACCTACTATTGCAAATGCTAAATTAGCAACGATCCCTGCTGCTGCGATTAATCCGATTTGATTTTCAGCCATTTCTGAGAATGTGTATAGTCCGTGTCTTTTTGCTGCTTTGTAGGTTTTTGCTTTCACATCGAATACAAGTGTAGACATCCAGTTTATGTATCCAAATGAAAACGCAGTTGTAATTATTGGGAAAAATAATCCTGAAGGAAATGGCTTCTTGAATTTTTTTGAAGGATGTGGGCTTGCAAAAGGGATAATTGCGCCGAAGAAATAGGAAAGCCCAGATCTTTTGATGCTCCATAAGCTTACTTCTGTTTCAGAATCAAAATAATAACTCATAACTTTTTTTGAGATTATATTTATCATGATAATAATAAAAACTGTTAGAGAGATTGTAAAAAATGCGTTTAGGGATGATATGAGACTTATAACAAATCCGAGGACAAGTGTAGAAAGGAGTATGGCAATGATTTCTGTTTTATTTAGCATGTATTGGGAAGTGAATGATTTTTTATAAAGTTATTTGTTATTGATTTCATTTATACACTAATCCTTTAATCAGATTAGCTATATACTCCAAAATATCCATTCGACAAAGGAAAACTATTTAAAGAAGATTGATTGAATTTTATCATGAGAATAAAAAAGGTATCAGAGGTTATTGGAACCAAGGTTTATACTGATTCAGGAGATTTTTTCGGAGAAGTCGAAGAGGCGAACCTCCAAGAAAATAAAATTGAAGGTTGGAGGATTAAAGTTGGAGGAAGTGTTATTTCTTTGATTGGAGGAGCAAGAGGAGTCATAATCCCACACCAGTTTGTTAAGGCTATTAGTGATGTTTTTATAATAAACAAATCTGCTTTACCAAGTCAGGAATCTGAGATGGAAGATCTTCCTGAAGATTTGATTTAGTAAGATTTAAAAATTAAAAAGAGGTAATATATACATGGCAGGAGAAACAATATTTCAACATTGGATTGTAACACAATTTGTTTTACCATTTATATTAATTTGGACGATTGTTTTTGCTATCCTTCGAAAAACAAAAATTCTTGGAGAGAACCAACAGGTTGATTCCCTTGTTGCGTTTGTTATTGGTTTTATTTTCATTAGTGTTTTACAACCTAAAGAAATTGTTAGTAATATGGTTTTGTTTCTGACAGTTGCTCTTATTGTAATGTTCGTAGGATTATTGCTTTGGGGATTTGTTTCAGGGAAAAGTATGGGGAGTGACATTTTAAGTGCGAATTGGGCCAAATGGGTTGCAGGGATTGTTATTGTTGTGGCAGTTATCATCGCATTAGTTTATTCTGCGGGAATAGATAACGCCTTAATATCATTATTATTTCAACAAAGTTGGAGTGGAACTTTTTGGACGAATGCGGCATTTATTGTAGTGGTTGCTGCAGCATTGGCCTTGGTTCTTCGTGGTGGGGGAGATTAGTTTTTTAGAAACATATTTAAATCTTATTTCATAAATTCTTATATGATTGGCAAGTTAATGTTAGCTTCTTATGGTTCTTATGCTGGAGATGGAGCAATTGGAACTATGCTAAATTATTGGGAACAATATGGGTTCTTTAGTTACCTTCTCCCGTTCTTGTTAATTTTTTCAATAATTTTTGGGATTTTACAAAGAACAAAAATCTTTGATGATAATAAATCTATAAGTGGAATAATTGCTTTTGTGGTTGGTCTGATGGCATTACAATTTGATATTGTTCCGCAATTTTTTTCAGAAGTTTTTCCTAGGTTGGGAGTTGGTTTGGCGATTATTTTAATTATTTTGATTGTGGTAGGTTTATTCGCAGACCCTGATTCTAAAGGTATAACTTATACTTTGATGGGAATCTCGGCAATAGTGGTAGTAGTAATATTGGTTCAAACTGCGGGAGTAGTTGGGTGGTCTTCTGCAGGGTGGTGGAGTAATAATTGGCCAATGATTGCAGGTGTTGTTGTAATTCTTCTTGCACTTGCGATTATTGTTGGTTCTGGAAGCATATCAACTTCACCAGATAAATCTCCTTTAGCAAGAGCACTTAGGGGAGAATCTTAAACATTTAATTATTTTTTCTTAGCAACTTTCTTTTTAGAAATAGTTTTTTCTGGAGTAGATGTAGTTATGTGTTTTACAGGATGGGCAACATGTCGTGTTGAATGTTTAACCATCTTCCCAAAAGAATCTTGCATCATTGACATTTCTTTTTTTATTCCTTCTAAGTTTTTCCCATAAGATCCAACTTTATCAAGAATTGCAATTTGAAGCTTGTCCATTGTTGTCTCTATCTTTTTTACTCTTTCAGATAAATTATCTAATTTTGTTTGGGCCAAAGTTTTGAATTCGTTAATCTCTCCGACTTGTTTATGGAGTTTCTTGATTTTTTCTGAAAAAACTTGTTCAGCAATTTCAATCATGGTTCCTGTGTCAATTCCTTCTGGAGCATATTCTGCACCATAGCCTCCGCCTTCCTGATAATATTCTTGTTGAGGGGCGGCATACCCTTGTTGTGGAGGCGCTGCTTGCATGGGTTGGGGAGTATATAGGTCTTGGCCTGACATTTCTTGTATTTGTGGGGCTCCGCTTCCTTGTTGCATTACAGAAGGTTCCATTCCTTCTGGGGTTGCTGAATCAGAAACTGCACTTTTAATTTGAGATTGGCCAAGAGCATCATTTATCTCTTTTGGAGAAACTCCTTGTTGTTGCAATTTATTGATTATGTCCTCGTCAGAACTTCCTTGTGCTTTCAATTGTGTTACTTGTTCCAATGTTCCCATTTTATTTTAATTTTAGAGGTTGAAACATTTTTGCCTGTTTTGACAGGATTTCCAAATCTTCTTTTTTTGCAAACTTTGGAAATTCGCTTGAAGCAGTTTCCAAAAATGCGATTAACCTCTCCATATTTTGATTGATTATTTCTATATTTTTTTTAATTTCTAAAATATCACTATTTGTTTTTTCTTTAGTTTCTATAAGATTTTGGCCTATTAAAAGAAGTCGGTCTTTGAGAATCCTCTGCTTTTCTTCAAGATCTCTTATTTTCATACTGGCATCACCCATCATGGGTCCACCATATTCAGCCTCTTCACTCTCCATACAAGATTTAAGTTAAGAGGGTTTAAATTTGTTTTTGTTTATACAAAAAATTAAAAACTTAAACTTCTTTCCTTATCCATGCAATTTCAAAAAGGGGCTAAGTTATATTCGTCTGAAGTTCAGAGAGAAGGAGGAGAGGACATACTTTATATTAATTATATTGGGGCGCCTTATGTTCCGAGTATTTCTGATTATCCGAAAGTTATGGAAAAGGTGGTTGATTTTTTAGTGGAGAACCAGAATGTTTCGAGAGTGATTCTTGTTCAACAGAAAAATTATAATTATGATTTTGAGGAGACATCTGCTCTTTTGGAGATTGCGCAGCTTTATGTTTATCTTGTTAAGCATGAGAGTATTTTGTCTCAGAAGAATCTTATTACGAATCAGGCGCAGTTTTTTACACCAAGATATAATGAGGTTTTTTCTTTTCTTTTCTGGTTAAAGCAGGATCCTATTGCAGCTTATGCAGAGTTGAAGAAGTTGATTATTAATGCGAGGATTTTTTTGGAGAAGGCGCCAATTCAATATAAGACAGACCAGCAGAATTATCTTAATTTGTTGGAGAGGATTTTTTTGTTGTTGGAGAAGACGCGGATGATACGGTCTGCGATTCCCTCGCTTGATAATTATAAAAGAGGGGATAGAGAGATTTATCATAAGATCTTCAAACCAGACGTGATTCCTAATTTTACTTTTACTCGGCTTGTTTCGGATTTGCCGAGTGATGCAGAGATTGTTGATCAGTATGAAATTGGGGAGGACTTTGATGTTTCACTTGTGAATATTCTTAGGAAAAAGGATGAGGCGAAGTTGATATACCATCTGATCCCTCCTGAGAATACTTTAAGTGAAGAGCAGAATTTGCTTTTGAATCTGGCGCGAGGGGTTTTGATTGAGCACCAGCCCAAGGCAGAAGAGTTTACAGATACAGAGAGGACGCGACAGGTTTTCTTTAATATTGCAAAGGATTTGTTGCAGGACCTTGCGCAGAATAAAGGGATTAAGTTGAGTTATACTGATTTGAATAAATTGTCGACGATTCTTGTTAGGCACACGATTGGTTTTGGGCTTATTGAAGTTTTACTTCAAGATAGGAATTTGCAGGACATTGTTTTGAATGCGCCGATTCCGCAGACGAATATTTTTTTGAGGCATCAGGAGTATGATGAATGTTCGACGAATATTTTGCCGAGTCAGGAGGATGTTGATTCATGGGCTGCGAAGTTTAGAATGATTTCTGGGAGGCCCTTGGATGAGGCGAATCCGATTTTGGATACTCAGTTGGAGATTGGAAAGATTCGGGCGAGGATCGCGATCATTCAAAAGCCGTTGTCTCCTGACGGGTTGGCTTATGCTATCAGAAGACATAGAGAAGCTCCATGGACATTGCCGTTGTTTATAAAAAATAAAATGCTTAATCCTTTTGGTGCTGGTTTGCTCAGTTTTATGATTGATGGTTCAAGGACGCTTTTGGTTGCTGGGACAAGGAGTTCTGGTAAGACTTCTCTGCTTGGGAGTTTGATGTTAGAAATTATTCCTAAACATAGGGTGATTGTGATAGAGGATTCTTTGGAGTTGCCTGTTGAATCTTTGAGAAAGTTGAAGTATGATATTTTGAGGATGAAGGTTCGGTCTGCTTTATTGAAGACAACGACAGAAGTTTCTGCAGATGATGGGATTAGGACAAGTTTGAGGTTGGGAGATAGTTGTCTGATTATGGGAGAGGTTAGAAGTGTTGAGGCGAAGGCGCTTTATGAGGCGATGAGGGTTGGTGCGCTGGCGAATGTTGTTGCGGGTACTATCCATGGCGCGTCTCCTTACGGGGTTTTTGATAGGGTTGTGAATGACTTGGGAGTTCCTGCTACGAGTTTCAAGGCAACAGATATAATTACTGTTTGTAATCCGATAAAGTCCCCTGATGGAATGCATTCATGGAGAAGAGTTCTACAGATTACAGAGGTTAGGAAGCATTGGACTAAAGATCCTATGGAGGAGAAGGGGTTTGTTGATTTGATGAAGTATAATGTTGAGAAGGATGAGCTTGAGCCTACAGAGGATTTGATTAATGGTGATAGTGAGATAATTAAGAGTATTGCGTCGAATGTAAAGGGCTGGGCTGGAAACTGGGATGCTGTTTATGATAATATTTTATTGAGGGCAAAGATGAAGAAAGAGATTGTAGAAGTTGCGGAGAAAACAGGAAACGCAGATATTCTTGAATCAAAGTTCAACACTCTATCGAATCATATGTTCCATAAGATTTCTGACGAGATTCATCAAGAGATTGGACTTCCTTTAGGGGAAAGAGTTTTCCCAGAATGGCAGAAATGGTTGAATCAGGAGATTAAGAAATTAAGAATTTAATCCATCTTCAAATGACATAGTCATTTGTCGTATGGTTGAATGGAGAGGGGGTTTGAAATGAAGAATAATGGGCCAAACCAATCTACTCCAAAAGCCCAACTTTCTTCAACCGAGATCGAATCGCACTTGGTTGTCTTTTTAGAATTTGTGCAATTTCATCAATAAGAATATTTTTAGAATATAAATCTTTTAGTTTATTATCTTCCTCTTCTTCCCATGGCTCATACGCATTTGGGAACTTTTCTTTGATTTCTTCTAATCGTTTATGATAATCTGTTTTTGAATCAACCTTTGTTTCATCCTTTTGAGGAATTGTCACAGAATCAAGATTGTTTTCTTTGAGGTATTCATTGATGGCCTCTAAGAATAAATATCCAAAATCTTTTAATTTATGTTCTCCAACACCGTTAATCTCTAATAATCCTTCTTTATTGTTGGGGAGATAATATGCCATTTCCTGTAAAGAAAAATCACCAAATATAACAAAAGGAGGAACATTCCTTTCATTAGCAATTTGCTTCCTTAAGGTTCGTAATTTTTCAAATAGATTTTTGTTGTAATCTAATATTTTCCTTTCTTTTTTGAGTCTTACTTTATCTTTTAGAACACTTTCTTTTATTTCAGGAAATTCCAAACAAATATCGCAACCATTACAATTATCTCTTGGAAAATTTTCACCAAAGTATCTTAGTACATGCTTTCTTCTACAAGAAACACATTCACAATAATTCATTACTTTTCTTAATTTAACTCTTTCTTTCTCTTGAGTAAATTCATCTGTAAGTTGATTAATAAAAAATTCGTGTTTTCTTTTGTCCCCCCAGGAATAGAATAGAATACAATCGCTTGGAATCCCATCACGTCCGGCCCTCCCAATTTCTTGATAATAACCTTCAAGTGTTTTTGGAAATGTGTGGTGTATTATTAACCTAACATCTGGTTTGTCAATCCCCATGCCGAATGCAATTGTCGCCACGATTATGTTTACTTCATCTTTAATAAATAATTCTTGATTATGTTTTCTTATTTCATTGTTAAGTCCTGCATGATAAGGAAGAGCATTAAATCCATTTTCTCTTAATCTTTGGGCAATGTTTTCAGAATCTTTACGGGAAAAGCAGTAAATAATTACTGACTCTTTTTTATATTTTTTTAATATTGCTAGAATTTTATTAAGAGCCCTCTTTTTTTCAATAACAATTAAGTTAAGGTTTTTTCTGTCAAAACTTGAGACAAATACTTGTGGCTCTTTTAGAGATAATTGTTTTAAGATATCTTCTTTTACTTTTTCTGTAGCTGTTGCTGTCAGAGCAATTATTGGGACTCTTGGAAAAGCTATTTTTAGGAATTTTAAATTTCTGTATTCTTGTCGGAAATCATGCCCCCATTCAGAAATGCAATGGGCTTCATCAATAGCAATTAAACTTATTTGTAATGCTGTTAAAAATGATTTAAATTCTTCTGATGCTAATCTTTCAGGAGCGATGTAGAGGATTTGTGTTTCTTTTTCTCTGATTTTTCTCTGAATTTCAATAATCTCTTCAAATGAGAGTGATGAATTAATATATTCGGCGCTAATTCCATTTGCTTTTAGATTATCTACTTGGTCTTTCATAAGAGAAATAAGGGGAGAGATTACAATGGTAATTCCCTCAAATTTTAGTGCAGGAAGTTGATAACAAAGAGATTTTCCTCCCCCCGTTGGCATAAGAACAAATGTATCTTTCTTTTGGAGAACCTTATTTATAATCTCTTCTTGCATTGGTCTGAAATTATCATATCCAAAATATTTTTTTAATAAGATTTTCATCTATTTTCAAATATTTGCATCTTTAAAATTTTAACTGACAATCTTTAATCCCAAACCACTTGTTACTTCTTTAGAATACTTTTGTTCTATAGAGTATTAGGATAAGAATTTAAGAGATTTAAATGATTCTTCCAAAAAATTCTAAATCGTTGTGACCATTTGAGAGCTTGGAAGACCTGATTTGTTTTCCTGAATTATTATTGGGCTTTTTTCATAAATCTTATTTCTTATTTGTAATTCATAATTAAGGCGAAGTTCTATAACATTTCCTTCAATTTTTGCCTTAAATTGCCATTTAGGAATTTCCCTTAAATTTATCTTGGACATTCTCAGAAATTTGGATGCTTCAAAGATCTGTATTCCAACTACAAATTTCTCAGCGTCAATATCTATCACCATGTTTTGAAATTCTATAGAATAATCATACTCTCTGTTTTTCACCTTAAAAAATAGAATATCATTTACATAATCATAGCCCATTTCTCCTTTGGCTTCTAAATTTCTTGGTTTTATATTTTTGGTATTTGCCATTCTTCTATAAAATAGAACGTAACTATTTTAACCTTTCGATTATTAAAATTTACTATTATCTTTAAGTTTTTATTCTGATGTTTGTAAAATATTGCATAATTTTGATTATATTGAATACCTACTAAAAATGGTCTTTTTGTAGTAATAATTTCTCTTAATTGTTTACAAGTAAATATTTTCCTCTGTTTTTCACTTAACCTGAAGAATGTATGGTGAGTACATTCAATTTGTTCTTTTTTATAATCTTTGAGAAATTCCAAAAAGTTTGCAATATCCACTTTCTTTTCAATTTTTGTTCCATTAAACATACAATACTAATATTAAGGAATATAAAAAACTTCGCCATCAAATTAGCTTTCTCCCCGCAAACATTTATTAACAATATTTCATTACTTCTAATTAATAACTAAAAGAGTTGATAAAATGCCACCAAAGAATGTAAGAGAGATTCTTGATAAGCATGGGGCTCGGATTGAGAGCCAGATTAAGACGAGTCCTGTTGAGAGTGTTAATTATAGTAGGGAATATCGGACGTTTCGAGATGAGATGGCGCCAGAGTTGTCGAGGTTTGAGAGATGGTGTAAGAGTTTGGGAAGTTTGGTGAAGCTGAAGGTTTCTAAAAAAGATGCGGATAAGATTCAGAGGCATCTTGAAGTTGCGCATCTTGATATTGAACCATGGCAGGCGTTGACCTTGAGTGTTATGACTTTTCTTGGAGTATTTGTTATTGGATTGTTGATTTCTGTTGCAGTTGCGTTGATTAAAGGAAGTTTTGGGGCTTTTCCAATTTTGTTTTTCTTTTTAGTGGTTGTTCTTGCTTTGTTTTTATTTTATTTTGTTAATGGATATCCTGCTCGGCTGGCGAATAAATGGAGACTCAAAGCGTCGAGTCAGATGGTTCCTGCTATTTTGTATATTGTAGTCTATATGAGGCATACTCCTAATCTTGAGAAAGCGATCGCTTTTGCTTCAGAGCATCTTCAATATCCTCTCTCGCTTGATTTTAGAAAAGTTTTTTATGATGTTTCAGTTGGTAAGTTCTCGACGATAAAGGAAAGCCTTGATAATTATCTTGAAGTTTGGAGAGATTATTCTACAGAGTTTATAGAGTCTTTTCATTTGATTGAGAGTAGCTTGTTTGAGCCGGACAATAGTCGTAGAATTTTGATTTTAGAAAAGAGTTTGCAGGTTGTTCTTGATGGTGTTTATGATAAGATGTTGAAGTTTACGCATAATGTTCGAAGCCCGCTGACAAATGTTTATATGCTTGGAGTTGTGCTTCCCACTCTTGGGCTGGCTTTATTGCCTTTAGCTTCTGCGATGATTGGAGATTATATTAGATGGATTCATGTTATGATTTTGTTTAACCTGGTTGTTCCGTTTTTTGTTTTTTATCTTACAGATAAGATTATGATTTTGAGGCCAGGAGGTTATGGGGAGTCGACTCTGTTGGAAAGGAATCCTCTTTACCCTAAGTATGTAAGTAATAAACCTTATTTTCGTGCGTTTTTGATTTGCCTCCCATTTTTTATAATTGGTTTGCTGCCTTTGGTGTTTCAATATACTCCTATTCCTGGAATGATTGGCTTGCAGCAAGATTATACTTTTACAGAACTTGGTTTGGGAATGTTTGGGGATGAACAGTTTTTTGGGTTTGTGGAAGCAGGAAATGGTTTGGCAGGACCTTTTGGAATTGGTGCACTGATTTTTGGGATGTGTATTCCTTTTGGGATTGCTTTGTTTTTCTCGATGGCATATAAGAATAAAACTAAAGAATTGATTCTTGAAAGGGAGAAGACGCGGAAGCTCGAGAATGAGTTTAATAATTCATTGTTTCAATTAGGGAATCGTATGGGAAACGGTGTTCCGCCTGAGTTGATTTTTGCAAAGGTTGCTGAATCGTCGAAGGGTTTGATGACGCAGGATTTTTTTAAGAGAGTTAATTATAATATTCGACAGATGGGCATGGGTGTTGAGAAGGCGATTTTTGATCCGAATCGTGGGGCGATTATTTATTATCCTTCTGATTTAATTGCTACAAGTATGAGGGTTCTTATTGAGTCTTCGAAGAAGGGGTTGAAGATTGCAGCGATTAGTTTGATGAGTATTTCAGAGTATGTTAAGAATATACAGAAGATAACTAATAGGTTGAGAGATATGCTTGCAGAGATTGTGTCTGATATGAAGAGCAATATGACTTTCTTGGCTCCTCTACTTTCAGGAATTGTTGTTGGTTTGGCAGCAATGATTACAGCTATTTTAAAGAAGTTGAATATTTCTGGTTTAGGAGAGGCAGGGGCTGCAGGGATGGGAGGAATGGGAGATATTATGAAGATATTTGATTTAGTAAAAATGATTCCTCCATATTACTTGCAAATAATAATTGGAATTTATTTGGTTCAGATAATTTTTATATTGACAGGAACATTGGTTGCAATAGATTCAGGAGAAGACAAACTTGAGAAGACAAACAAGACAGGAAAGAATCTGAAGAGAGGGATTTTATTATACATTGGAACCGCCTTATTGTCTACAATATCTTTGTTTATCTTGAGTACGATTGTGTTGGGTGGATTGGGGGGTTAGGATTGGCTCGCTTCGCTCGAGAGGAAGTAGTAGTTAATGAAGAAGAATAAAGTTAATAAATACTGTTTCTTTAAAAGTTGTATGAAACGTTCTAAAGGATCGAACATAAAAGATTTAGAAACTTTTTTTATAAATGAAATTGCTAAGATTGATGGTGTTAAGCCTGAAGAGGTAACTGTTGAATACATTAGGCAACAAAGGGTGAAAAGGATTTATCCAAATACCCGATTTAAACCAGGATATGGTTTATATTCTTTTACAGGAAACGAATGGGATAAAATTGAAGTGTTAGCGGATGAGTTTATGGCTTTGATGGGAGCATAACCTCAACATTTATTAATTCCGATTCTTATTTTACATTATGAAAAAGAGGTTGGATAAAAGAGGTATTATTTCAGAATATCTTCCGTGGATTTTGATTGCAGTTGCAGTTCTTGTGATTTTAATGATTGCGATTTTTGTGCTGAAGGATAAAGGATTTTCACTAGTTGATCAAATTAAAGGTTTGTTTAAATCATAGCAATGAAATTCATAAATAAATTTAAAGCATCCAAACTCTTGCGATATGAAGTTTGGAAAGGAGTTTGAACATGCCAGAACTACAAATATCTCAATTAATAAAAATTATCCTCGGAGTTCTTGTAGTTGTGGTTGTGGTTGGAGGGCTTGGGTTTTTCTTTAAAGATTATGTTATAGATTTTTTTAAGAATATTGGAACAGGTAAATTGGTTTTGGGGTTAATATGAAATCGAGAAAAGGGTTTTTGCTGGCTGAAGAAGCTTTGAAATTAGTTATCGCGCTTATTGCAATAGGGGTTCTTATTTATTTTTTAATTTCACTTTATCTTTCCTATAGTACAAATAAAAATTTAGAATTCGCAAAAGCGTCTTTGGTTCATATGATTGCCAAACATGAAGAAGGCGTAACAGAAGTTGACATTTATAATCCTTATGGGTGGAAGATATCTTCATGGTCTTTTGGAAATCTTCCAAATTCCTGCACTAATCTTGGGTGGGAGAATTGTCTATGTATTTGTCCTGAAAAATGGAGAAAAGGCGAAATTGAAGAATGCGACAAACATGGTTATTGTTTAAAGAGTAATTTAGAGGTTATTACAGATGGGATTGAAATAAAAGGAAACCCATTAAAATTAAAAATTGAAGGGAAGGTGCTATCAAAAAATGAGGCTTGATGTTTTGATAAAGTATTTAGTATGGATTATCTTTTTTGGAGTGGCCTTGGCAGGAATTTATGTTTTACTCAAAAAACTGGGAGTAATGTGATGGATAATAAAGGAGAATTAACAACGCAGCAAATTGTAGGATTGATTGTTTTAATTGTAAGTTTTTCTGTCATACTTCTTTTAATTTTTAGATTGGATTTGGGAGAGACAACTAATAAAGAAATTTGTCACAACTCTGTTATTTTGAAGAGTAGGAGTTCTGTTGGGGGAGAGATAGATTGCAGAACAAATTATGTGTGTATTTCTGGAGGAGGAGATTGTCAAGGGATTAATCCCACAGCAGAAGTAGAAATTGATTTGGGAGGAACAAAAGAAGAAATAAAGAATAGGACAATGAAGGCGATCGCAGATGAGATGGTAGAATGTTGGTGGATGTTTGGGGAGGGGAAAGTTAATTATGGAGGAGTTTTAGATAAATATAAGGAACGTACTCTGTGGAATAATTATCATTGTGCTGTTTGTTCAATAGTTAAGTTTGGCGACGATATGGAAATAGATAAAATAACTTATAAGGAATTTTATGAATATCTTCTTGAGACTAAAAAAGATAAAACGCAAACTTATTTAGATTATCTTTATGATGCTCCTAATATGACTTATGTTGAAGCCAAAATAGCTCGTACAGAGTTAGATCTTGTTGGGGGAGTTATTTCAACAAAGGAGAAATATGCAATTGTAACTGGAATGAAGCAAGGCTATTATATTAATCCTTATTTTGTTAAATCAAATGAGATAACTAACCAAACAGAGTGTAAGGTATTTGATATTACTAAGGCTTAGATAATTTTATTAACACGTTTTCTTTTTAACATTTATGATTAAAAGAGGTAAGAAGGCAAACATCTTGACAGAGAATATTATCTTCATTGTTCTTAATTTGGTTTTTCTTGTGATTCTTATTTTGTTTTTGTTTTCTAGGATGAGTGATGTTTCGTTTATAGAGGAGAAATATGCCAAACAGATTGCATTGATGATTGATTCTGCTAAGCCAGAGATGGAAATTTCTCTTGAGATGTCTGGGGCTATTGAGCAGGCTAAGAAGAAAGGTTGGGTTGGTAAGAAGATTGTTGATATTAGGGATAATGTGGTGACAGTCAAACTTCATGAAGAAGGAGGGAATTCCTATGCATTTTTTAATGATGTTGATTTGGATGTGCTTTATTTTTATCCTGATAAAGATGAATTTAAATTTAAAGTGGTAGGTTACAAATGAATAAACGTGGAACAGATAAGATAATTTCTGTGTATTGGTTTGCGATTTTGTTTATAGTGGCTGCAGCAGTAGTTTACATGGCAGCGGTTTTTTATGGGACGCCCTATGATATTCGGGGAGCAGAGGCAAGTGCGATGATAAATCAAATTGCAGATTGTATAACAGAGGGGAATTCATTGAAGAATGTATCACAGGAGACATTCATGGATGCATGCCATTTGAATTTTGGAGAAGAGAATGATGAATATTATGTGAAAGTTAGTAACCCTGATGTTGAAAAAGGGAATGTTAATCTGAAAGAGTTTTGTGATAAGAAAGGGGATAAGCTTCCAAAGTGTGTTGATAGGAAGTTGTATATTTTAGGAGGAGAGGTTGTAGAAATTAAAGTTGTTGTGAATAAGGTAAAATGAAAAATCGTCGAGGGCAAATCGGAGAGACTATGACATGGGTAGTTGCCACGTTAGTTATCGTTGTGATTTTGTCAATTTCTATTTTTGCTGTAACATTGGATATTACTGGCATTAAAAATTCAAAGAAGTTTAAGTGGAATCGGGATGCTGATTTGCTTGCGACAAAGTCTTTGGTTAATTATTTGATGGAAAGTGAGGTATATGAGAAATTGAAAGAAAGCGGAAAGTTAAATGAATCTGGTGAAAAAATAGTTGAGTATTATGAAAAAGATTATGTAGGAAGTTCTCAAATTGAGGTTGAAGAGAAGTTTGGTCCTTCTGGAGAAAATGAGGTGCTTGGGGTTGGATGTGATGTTGATGTTAAAATTGATTTAGATGATGGAAAGGAGGTTTTATTATGTTTGGGAAGCGAATGAATAAACGAGGAGATATTCCAATAGTTATTTTGGTAATAGGGGTTGTGGTGATTTGCGGACTTGCGATTTTAAGTTTTGTGAAACCATTTGAATCAGATAGTGATTTTGAAGTTGGGGTGTTTGAAGATGCACATGCTGATTTAGAGAAGTTTCAGTTTTATCAACAGTTTGATGGCAATAGTGTGGCAGCAGATAAGATATTTGATTTAACATTCGATAAAATGAATAATGATGTGATTATTGAGAAGAAAGGGAAGTTGGTTTCTATTAAGTATGTAGTTCCCTTGAAATAAAAACTTTTATAAACAAAATAATCTTAGAGTTGTTATGTTAGGTGATAAAAAAGGTCAAGGGTTGAGTGTTAATGCTATTATCATGATTGTATTAGGTGTGGCTGTTTTGGTTCTTCTTATTGCAGGATTCTCAATGGGCTGGGGAACGATTTTTCCATTTCTTAAATCAAACAATGTCGATACAATTGCAAAAGCATGTTCAACTGCTTGCACAACAAATAGCATTTATGATTTTTGTTCCATGGAGAGAGATTTAAAAGATGATAAAGGAAACGAAATCAAAACAAGTTGTGCTGTGTTATCATCTGTTCAAGAGTTTAATAAATATGGAGTTGATAGTTGTTCCTTAGGATGTAGATTAGATTGTACTGAAGTAAAAATTAATGGGGTTGGAGGAAGCCCCACACCAAGTATTGTAGAAAAAGATTGTTCTGATTTTGATGGAGATAAATCTGCTTGTGATGCAAAAAATGATAAAGGAGATGGATGTATCTGGCAAGAATACGATAGCAAATGCCTTAGAAAATATATGGGTTCTGGTTTAGAAGAAGGAGCTTTTTATGATGTTACAGATATCACAGTTCTTAGTAGAGTTACAAACTTCTGTATAATCCCTCAATAACTCCAAAATTATTTAAAACATAATTCTTTAATTTAATTATGGCTAACTCCCAAGCACGCTCGCGTCAAGTTTGGCTTTGCTATTAATGCTCGCGTACGTTGCTCGGAGGAGATTTATAAGATGGCACAAGGAAACACTGAAAGGCGGAATAAACGGAAAGATAAGAAAAGGGATAAAAAGAAATATCCTTATAAGAAAGGGGGGAGGGGAAGAAGCATGAATGTTTCTAAGGTTCCTCCGAAGAAGAAAAAGTAATTAAATGATAGTCTTTTTTCCAAACTATGTATGAGGTGATATTTTTAATTGTGCTTGCATTGGTTTGGATTGTGTTTGCAAGTATGCAAGATTTGAAAAGTAGGGAAGTTGCGAACTGGCTTAATTTTTCTTTAATAATTTTTGCATTGGGGTTTAGGTTTTTTTATAGTTTGTTTTCTCGAGGTGACTTTGTGTTTTTTTACCAAGGTTTAATTGGGCTTGGAATATTTTTTGTTATTGGGAATTTGTTGTATTATGGACGGATGTTTGCTGGAGGAGATGCTAAGTTGATGATTGCAATGGGGGCAGTGCTTCCATTCTCTTATAGTTTTTTGGAGAATCTAAATATTTTTCTTTGGTTCTTGCTGTTATTCTTTTTTGTAGGAGCGCTTTATGGGTTGATTTGGAGTATTTGGTTGGCAGCGAGGAATTTTGAGAAATTTAAGAAAGAGTTTGGTAAACAATTTAATAAGAATAAGAATCGAATTTATTTTCCAATGGCTTTTGGGTTGGTTTTGATGGCTCTTGGATTTGTTGAGGCTTTTGCTTTTTATTTTGGAGTTTTGTTTTTTGTATTACCTTATTTTTATCTTTTTGCGAAATCAGTTGACGAGGTTTGTATGGTAAAGAAGATTAATGCAAGTAAGTTAACAGAAGGAGATTGGCTTTATGAGGATGTTAAAGTTGGAAAGAAATTGATTAAGAAAAGTTGGGGAGGATTGAGCAAAGGCGATATTAGGTTGATTCAGAAGAGTAAAAAACAAGTTGTTATACGACAGGGAATTCCGTTTGTGCCTGTTTTCTTGATTAGTTATGTTCTTTTGTTAGGAGTTTGGTTTTTGGATTTAAAGTATCCTCTTTGGTAGCACCTAAAAGAGTGTAACCAATGGTCACGAGAACCTGTAAGCAGGCGAGAACTTCTAATTTTATGGGATTCTTTTAGGAAGCCACAACTTTTTATCTTTGAGCTTTTTCCTTTTAGGTTTCTTTAATATTGGGGCTTTCTTTTTCACTTCTAGAAGTTTTTGAAGTTTTGAAAGTTCTTCTGGTTTTGCTTGTTGCCTTTCTGAATTTGGGGTTTCCCCTTCATACATTGGAATGACATTTATTATCTCATGGCCGAAGATATTTGAAGTATGAATCTCGACGTCCTTTGATTTTAGTTTTGATTTTAGTTTTTTGGCTATTTTCTTTGCAAGTGTGAAGGCTGTTGAAGGAAGTTTTCCGCTATCTGGAAGATGTTCTTTTGGGATTATTATAACATGGCCTTTTGAGATTGGATTTAATTCAAGTACGGCAATTGAGTCTTTGTTCTCGTCGATTTTGTGTGAAGGAACATCTCCGAAGACAATTGAACAGAAGATGCATTGTTGAGGTTGGGCAGAACCTTGTGGAGCGGATTGAGGTTCTCCTTCTGGAGATTTTATTAGTTTGTTTTGTACTAAGAACTCTTCTAACTGAACAGCATTCATTCCTTCAACAGATTTTTTAACTTCCTCTTTATTCGGAAGATTTGTGGCATCTAATTGTTCAAGAAGTTGTTTTTTAATTTGGGGAACTTGTTCTTCTGGTAGCATAATAGAATTAGATAAATTGGATTAATATATTTAACTATCTAAATTTTTATAAAGTAATTTTTGGTGTTTTAGATATGGGTAGGGATTATGTAAAAGAATTTTATATTGATAATGGGTTGGTTGATGGGACAGATGACGTGAAGATGATGGCGTTACAAGGTGAAGGAGTTGATATTAAGCGCCAA
Organism: Candidatus Pacearchaeota archaeon; assembly: GCA_018221285.1. Lineage (GTDB taxonomy): Archaea > Nanobdellota > Nanobdellia > Pacearchaeales > GW2011-AR1 > JAHKAF01. Next base: position 36,265 of record JAAOYJ010000003.1, on the reverse strand, counting down.
TTTGTAAAACCCCCTAAAATTCTTAGTTCGGAAGAGCTTCTTAAATCTCATGAGGTAGGTTATCAGGTAATGAGGGAGCTTGCTGAAGGAAAATCTAATAAAAGTTTAGAAGAATTTGATTTTAGATAAATCATCCAAAAGCCCTACGCATATCCACGACTTCTGCAGAGTTGACTGTTTCGATTTTTCTTAGGGCTTCTTCGATTGGATCTAGTTCGTCTTCTTCGTCGAGTTCAAAACCTGCAATTACTGCTTTTAGGCCGAAGGCAATTGGTTCTTCTTCGAACATGGGGTGTTTTCCTTTATTGCTTTCAATTGCGACTTTTGCCTTTTCTTTTATCTCATCGAGATTTGTATCTACTGCTGTTGGCATGAGTTTTATTTTGATTAATGCGATTCCCATATATTATTGTAAGGATGATGGTTTTTAAGTTTTTTGAACAACAATACTTTTAAACTATCAAGATTTTTTCAATAGATGTCTGATCAAAATTATAAGAGGATACTTGGGAAGATTGCTAAGTCTGCAGGTTTGGAAGAGGATGAGTTGGAAAGGCGAGTTGAGGCTAAGAGAGCGAAGTTGTCTGGGCTGATAAGTAAGGAGGGTGCTGCGCAGGTGATTGCTGCTGAGTTGGGGATTTCCTTTGATAATGAAAAGTTGAAAATAAATGAGTTGCTTTCTGGGATGAGGAAGGTGAATGTGGTCGGGAAGGTTATTAATTTGTTTCCTGTTAGAACTTTTACAACAAAGAAGGGGGATGAAGGAAAGGTTGCGAATTTTTTTATTGCAGATGATACGTCGAATACGAAGGTTGTTCTGTGGGATACTAATCATATAGGATTAATTGAGGATGGACAGATAAAGGCAGATAGTGTTGTTGAGATTTCTAATGGAAGTATGAGAGACAATGAGATTCATTTGGGGAGTTTTTCAGAGTTGAAATTGAGTAGCGAGGTTTTGGAAAATGTTAGGACAGAGAAGATTGTCAAGGAAAAGAGCATAGTTGATTTTAGAATTGGAGATGGTTCAAGTGTGCGGGCGTTTATTGTTCAGACTTTTGAGCCGAGGTTTTTTTATGTTTGTCCTGAATGTAGTAAGAAGGCTGTTCAGGAAGGGGAGGGATTTTCATGTGCTGAACATGGTAAAGTAGCTGCTGAAAAAAGAGCACTGATAAATATTGTAATTGACGATGGAACAGAATCAATTCGTTCTGTTTTGTTTCACGAGGCACTTCCGTCACTAGGGATAACAGAATTGGAAAATGCAGAGATGCTGATTAGTCAGAGAGAGGATCTTCTGGGTAAAGAGATGGTTTTTTCAGGCGATGTTCGGAATAATAAATTCTTTAACAATCCAGAGTTTATAGTTAATGATGCGAATGAAGTTAATTTGGATGAATTGATTGCAGGATTGGAAGCTAAGTAGGAAAATTAATAAATGAAGATTTGTTGGAGATAATATGGGAAAGAGTTTTTTGATTTTTGGGTTGATGTTTGTTTTGTTGGTTAGTTTTGTAAATGCTGTAGAAATAGATGGTTGTAGTTATTTGAGTAATGAAGTAATTGAGAAGATAGATGAATTGCAAGAAATAGCACAGGAGTATGAATGGAAGAATCCGGTGAGATTGAAAGAAGGGGATAATGTATACAATGGAGATTATGTCGTTTTACCTACGCCTGATCCTGAAGAAGGGATTATATTAGAATTTTATGAGTTTAGTAATGATACTGATACCCATGATGATGATATTGTTTTTAGAGACGCTTTGAATAAAGATGATTTGTATCAAGTGTATGTTATTGAAGAGGGGAAAGGGGATTTGATTGTTTTTGGACAAGTTTATTCTGTTGAATATTCTGATAAACCTTGTGAAGGGTGCGATTATGTGGTTGTTGATTTTCTCCAAACTTCTGGGGATGATAAAATGGTTTTTGAAGGTTGTGAAGCATCTGTAGCATGTAATGATTCTGATGGAGGAATTGAGGAATTTGTTCAAGGGGGAGTTGTTCAAGGGGAGTATGCTTTAGCTTCAAACGATGTTTGTGAAGGAGGGGAGACAATTGCAGATAATCTTTTGGAGAAATATTGTTCAGAAGAAGGACAAAGTGAGTCTGTTTTAATTCCTTGTGCTTATGGATGTTCTACAGGAGCATGTAGAAAGCCTTCGGGGAATGATGAGACGACTAATATTTACGAATGTGAAGATTCTGATGGCGGCGTAAATTTTTATGTTCCGGGTAATACCACTGGTGGATGGATAACTTATGCAGGGAGCCCCACGACATTTGCCGTAGATTATTGTACAGATGGGGATGGGACTGCTTATTATACAGTTAGAGACTGGTATTGTGAAAATGGATATCTTGCAGGTTATGAAGATTATACTTGTCCAAATAATGCTCGGTATGATTCCTCTTCTGGAGCAAGTAAGTGTCATTGCATTTGCGTTCAAGATTCAGAATGTCCTGGAGGTTATACCTGCGATGATGGTTTGTGCACTTTAGATTCTGATGAAGAATGTGAAGAAGATTGGGATTGCACTTCTTGGAGTGATTGCGTAAATGATTTGAAAACAAAAACATGCACAGATAAAAATGATTGTGGAACTACTGAAGATAAACCTTCCACTTCTCAGAGTTGTGTTGTGGGAGAATGCTCAGAAGATTGGGATTGCATCAATTGGGGGCCTTGTATGGGGGAGACACAAATAAGAACCTGCACGGATAAAAATAGTTGTGAGACTATAATCAATAAACCTTCAATATCTAAAGATTGTACTGAAAATCAGGAAGAAGGGGGTTTGTTAGAAGAGATTCCAGACCAAGGAACATTTACCTTAAATGGAAAGGAGGTAACTGTAAAAAGAAGTGAAGATGGAAAGCTTTCAGTTGATTTTGGAGATGGAGACATTATTGATATTGAGAGCTCGTTGGATTTAATTAAAGATGAATTGGGGGCTTATCTAATGACAAGCATGGGTAGGCAAAAGATAGAGATTACTGCAAAAGATGCGATTATGAAAGCGAGTAAAATAGATGAACTTGAAAAAGTTGAAATAGAAGAGTATAAGACAATTGCAGTTTACTCTGTTTATGGAACAAAAAAGACAAGATTATTTTTTATTATTCCAAAAAAGGCCGAAATAGTACAAAAGATTAGTGTTGAAGATGGGAGATTAATGTCAACTGAATTGCCTTGGTGGAGGTTTTTCGCGGTAGGGATTTAAGATGAATGAAACTCAACAACCCTCACAAATGAATGGAATTCAACCTCTCAAACAACCAATTCGAGAACAAAGAAAACCTTTGGAAGAAAGATGGTGGTACTGGGTAATGGTTTTATTTGTTATTTTAATGTGTATAGGATTACTGATTTTAGCAATTTTTTAGATGAAGAGTAATTTTATTAACTGATTTCTTTTTATCTTAAAATGGATTTAACAGCAACAGTTATTTTAATGTTAGTTTTTTTGATTGGTTTAGCTATTGCTTTTTGGGTTGGGATTAGTGTTGGAAGTTTCAGAAAACATAAAGAATGGGAAGCTGAAATACCAAGCCAGAGAAAGGATGCGATTATGAGATCGAGGGCGGTTTTAGGAGGGCAGTTCTCAGAGCAGTTGGCTCCTTATCTTCCTGACTTTCCTTATTTGCCAACAGAGTGTAGGTTTCTTGGAAAGCCGATTGATTTGATTTGTTTTAAGGGAATGGATGAGAAAGATATTAATGAAGTTGTTTTTGTTGAGGTTAAGAGTGGGAAGTCGAAGTTGAGTTCTAGTGAGAAGAAGTTGAAGGAAGCGATTGAGGGGAAAAGAGTAAGATGGGAAGAGTATCGGATTCCTGAGGATGTGACAGGAAAAAAGGAAGAAGAAATTGAAAAGAATTAATTATCTTTTTTTCTTAATTCCACGAATACAGGGTTTTCTGACCACTTTTTAATAGTTTCACTGTGAGCCATACTAAATCTATATCTTTCCAAAAATTTTTCAGCATCCCCATTATTAAATATTTCTGCTTCAAAGCCTGTATCACTGAAATCATATTTTGATAAGTCAGGGCCGCGATAATACTCTCCCATGAGTATCTTTCCACCTGTTTTTAGAATTTTTCCTAAATCTTTAAGGATTTCCCCAAAATTAAACCCTATTGTATAGGTTGTGCTTCCATTTCTTTTTTTAGGAGGATTAACAAAACCTCCGAATACATTCATTAACCATATCTCATCAACACAATTATTTTTAATAGGGAGTTTTATTAAATTTCCTTGAAGAGCATAACCAGGGTTTTCATTTGCCGCTCTTTCTAAATCTTCTATTCCAATATCCATCCCAAAATAATTCCAACCATTTTGAAGCCTTTTCTTTACATCTTTTGAAATCCAATAGGCTGGTTGAGGTCTGGGACCAATATCCAAGAGATTTGATGTTTTTTGCATAAACTTCAATCTCTATCGTGTTTAAAAATCTATTGTGCCCTTTTTTAATATATATTTGATTCTATAAATCCTTATAAATAGGAAGGGGTTTGGTAGGTTATGTATTTTGATGCACAAAAGGAAATTATAAGAAAGTCTAGAGAGATTGTAATTAGTTATCGAAATGGGAAGGTTCCTTATTCTGAGGTAAAGGATTTTTTAAATGAACATCTTGATATTTTTGAAATAAAAAATCTTAGAGATGATATTCAATCTCTTAATAAGGCTAGGGCAAAGTATCATGAAGCTGGAAAACATTTTTTTGGAATAGATAGAAAAATTGGCGAAGAATTATTAAATTTAGTAATTAAAACTAAAGATTAAAAAATGACAACAAAATTAAAAATTTTAAGTGACCATCTTTTATGGAGAGGTAAATAGAAGATGGCCTCGAAAAAAGAAGTTGAGAAGATTAAGAAGGCAATTTCTAAGGACGATGAAGTAGAGAAAGAGCCGCAGTTGACTGATTTGCCTGGTATTGGGCCTGCTGTTGCAGCGAAGTTAGAGGCTGCAGGTATTTATGATATGATGAGTTTGGCTGTGATGAGTCCTGCTGTTCTTGGTGATGCTGCAGGTGTTGGAGCTGCTGTTGCGCGGAAAGCAATTCAGGCTGCGAGGAATATGTTGGATTTGGGATTTACAGATGGTGTTGAGTATGCTAAAAAAAGAGCAAATGTTTCTTATATTACAACTGGAAGTAAAAACTTCGATGAGCTTCTTGGGGGAAAAGGGGTTGAGAGCCGGTCGATTACAGAGGCGTTTGGTGCCTATGGTTCTGGAAAGACACAGGTTGGTTCGACATTGGCTGTTAATGTACAATTGCCTGTGGATAAAGGCGGGGCAAATGGAAAGTGTGTTTTCATAGATACAGAGGGAACCTTTAGACCAGGAAGGATTAAGCAGATTGCCGAAGGTATTGGGGCAAATCCTGAAAAAGTTTTGAAGAACATTTTTGTTGCGCGTGCGTTTAATTCAGACCATCAGGTTTTGCTTTTGGAAAGAGTTGGAGAGATGATCAAGGAAGGAGAGCCGATTAAGTTGTTAATTATTGATTCGCTGACAGCGCACTTCAGGGCAGAATATGCGGGAAGAGGAATGTTAGCAGATAGGCAGCAGAAATTGAATAGATATATGCATGATATGATGAAGTTGGCAGAGACGCATAATATAGCTGTTTATGTTACTAATCAGGTGATGGCAAATCCTGCTCAGATGTTTGGGGATCCGACAACAGCAATTGGAGGGCATATAGTAGGACATGCTTCAACATATAGGATTTATCTTAGACGAGGAAAGAAAGGTTCAAGGGTAGCTAAATTAATAGATAGTCCAAATTTGCCAGATAATGAAACAATATTTTTTATAACCAATGCAGGGGTTGTTGATGAATAAGATGACATATTGGAAAATTAATGGAGATACAGAAGTGCAGGGATTTGCTCTTACAAAGTATGATAAAGATTCTGATAAAAGGCTATTAAGAGCTATTAATTCTGAATGGGGTTATCCTGATGATAAAGTTTCATTAGATATCGTTCCAGCAATTCCAGAGATTGCTTTAATTTGGGCTGTTGATGGAAGAGGTACAACTGATGGCTCTCCCCCATTTAAGAAATTTATATGTTACTCTTTTGCTGAAGAAAAACAATTAATGACTACTTATCAAGCTTATTTATATAATGGTCCTGTTGTTGTGGAAGCTTGGGATGAAAAGAAAAAACGTTTATTAGAAAATGTTGATATGGAACATATAGATATAACTCCTGATAGAGTGCCTGCCAAAGTAGTTAGAAAACATTTTGAGAGGATTGCTGGAAAGCAATGTGTTGTTGAAGGTTTAAGAGATAAAGCAGAAAAAGCTTTTTTTGATATGTTGTGGAATGTTCGTTCTTATTAAATCACATAAAAGTTTATATAAATAAGAGGGTTAGTAATAATAAGATGGTGTTAATTTTAAGAGATATTTTAAAAACAGAAAAATTTAGGGCTGATTATGGGCAGCGTTTCCCAGGAGATAATGAAAGAGTTCCAGACCATTTATTTTATAGTGATAATTCACAATATTCTGATGAAGTAGTTGATGTTAGTTCCCAATTAGATAATTTAGCGAAACAAGTAGGTTTGAAGTAATTACATTAAAATATCATGAACTGTTTTGTAAGAATGGAGTTCTTCAGGAGAGAACCATAATTCAATTTCTATCTTTGCGCCTTCAGGATCTTCTGATGCGTGGATTAGGTTTTTGACCATTACATTATTTGCGTTTGCAAAATCTTTTGATATATGTGCAAAATCTCCTCGTATTGTTCCTGAAGGAGATTCATTAGGGTAAGTTGATCCTGTGATTTTTCTCACGACTTTTATTACATCAATACCTTCTAATACAAATGCTATTACTGGGCCTTCTTTAATATATCTTACTAATTCATTTCTTACATTTCTGCCATATTTTTCTTCAACCTCTTTGTATCTTTCATCCAAGTCTGCTCGATAATGTTTTCTTGCGAATTTTTCATTTATCCAGACCATTTTCATCCCTACAATTTTCAAACCAGCATCTTCAAAACGCATGATAATTTTTCCAATAAGACTTCTAACTACTCCATCAGGTTTGATCAAAACCAATGTCCTTTGTTTTTCCATAGTATTATTTTGTTGAGGAGTTTATAAAATTTGTTGTTGAAAAGTTTTATAAACGAGATTTCTCTGATGAAGAGTAATAAAAAGATGGTTGATAAAAGAGATATCTTAGTTATTGGGACATTTATATTTTCAATTGTGATTTTGTCAATGTATTTTGTTTTTGCAGCGCATACCATTACAACATCATCTGGAGGAACTTCTTTTTCAGTTGATGAAGATGTTAGCAATTTATTTAATATAACTGTTAATAATACAGATACACTGCAAACAGCTAATATAACTTCAGTTAATATTACTTTACCATCTGCGGCATCATGTACGTTTGTTTTAGCTACTGATGGTTCAAGTGCTGGTTCTGTTAATTCTTCTGCTGTAGACGATTTTCTTAATAATAGTAATATTCTAAGTTGGACAAATGCAACTGGTTATGTTATTAATGCAAGTGAGTCGAAATTTTTCTGGTTTAACACAACTTGTACAGCTCCAGGAACATATAACATTACGGTTAGAACAACAAATGTAACTGCTAGTTATGAATCTAACCTTTCTTTTGAAGTCAATGATACAACTGAGCCAGCCGTAACCGCATTTAATACACCTCCTAATAATGCTAATATCTCTTTAGCCCAAGTGATAAATGTTACAATTAGTGATACTGTTGGTGTAAGTACGGTTTTCTTTAATGTTTCAAATGGAACGCAAGTCTCTTGGCTGCAAGCAACAAACTTCGCAGGAGATTATTGGAATGCAACTCTAAATGATTTAGTATTAGCTGAAGGGGGAATATATAATATTACTGTTTCTGCAAACGATAGTGCAGGAAATGTTAATAAATCTGAATATATCACAATTAAATATGACATTACATCACCAACAGCTTCTATGGGCACAAATCCTGTGAATGATTCTAATAGTTCAAGTGCTGATGTTGTTTTTGATTTAAAATGTGTAGATGTTTATAGTCTTAGTAAAGGAGTTCTTTATGGAAACTGGTCTTCAGGATGGCAGGCAAATCAAACCAATGCATCTATTTTAAATGATTCTTTTTGGAATATAACTGTTTCAGGAATTGTAGACGGAATTTATATTTGGGGAGTTTATTGTAATGATACCGCTAGCAATGGTAATTGGTCAATTGTAAACAGAACTTTGAGGGTTGATACAACTGCGCCAACACCTTCTGCTTCATGCACTCCTTCCACGGCTGTGACAGGAGATGTTGTTACATGTACTTGTGGAGGTTCTGATTCAGTTTCTGGGATTAATGGTGCTCTCACCTCTGCAACTTCAACGCCGTCGACGGCTCTTTCAGGAACATTTTCATATTCATGTAGTGTTACAGATTATGCTGGAAATTTTGCGGGTACAACTGTCTATTATACTCTCCAAGGTCAAGATAGTGATAGTAGTTCTAGTAGTTCTTCAGGAGGGGGAGCAACAACTTCAACATTCACTTATTCAAAAACAATTCCTCAAACAGGACAAGAGTTTAAAGAGATTGAGAAAATTGAGACATCTAGTTTTAGTGGAGGAGGTTTGAGAGTAAAAGAAAGAGTTAAAATTAAATTTAATGATGAGGAACATTTTATTGGAGTAAGAGAATTAACAGAGACTTCTGCAAAAATAGAAATTGCAAGCGATCCTGTTCAAGTTAATTTAGAAGGAGGAGAAGATGTCAAAATGGATTTTGATGAAGATGGTTATTATGATATTTATGTTAAGTTGAATGAGATAGTTAGTGGAAAAGCAAATCTTACAATCAAATATTTGAATGAACTTATTCCAGAAGAGGTAGTTGTTGAAAGTACTGCTGAAGATGTAACTCCTCCAGAACCTGAACCAGCGCCAGAACCAGAGCCAGAACCAGAAAAAAATTTAACTAAAGTGTATGTTCTAATAGGAATAATTTTGCTAGCGATTATTTTGGCAGTGATTGTTGGTGTGGTTATTGTGAAGAAAAGAAGCAAAACTTATACAAAATAAAATTATTATCTCTCAATAAATTCCTGGGATATATCTATATTTTACTTTCTTTTTGTATTCTATGTAATCAGGGTCTTTTGAGAGGTGGCGTTCTTCAGTGATTGTTCTTAGATGGTATATGAAAGACCATGCTCCCATGCTTAGGATTGCGAATGGAGATGCTATTGGGATGATTGTAAGCCACCATGCGAGGTTTTTTGAGATGTATGCTGGATGACGTATGATTGCGTAAGGTCCTCTGGAGACAATTCCTCGGTTTGTTAGGTTAGAGCATTTTGTTCCAAGAGCAAGTGTTGCACTGACATAAACTATTAGTGATAAGATAATTATTATTCTTATGGCGAAAGTTATGGGGTTGTTGAAAAAGAAGACTGTGTCATTCGCGTACCAATCAATGTATTTTACAGCAAAGGAATTGAAAGGAGGGTAGCAGATTAGTGCGACTGCCCATCCGAGGATTGTTGGTTCTACTGAGCGGATTGTGTTTTTTAGGAAACCTGCTTCAAATGCGTAGCCAAACGAGAACCATAAAGTGTCGATTAAGAAAATTGTTGTTAGAAGAAAGGGGAATAAGATTGTGTTGAAACTGTTGATTGTTAGAAAGGAATTAATTGTGAGAGATGCGAATTGATGTTTGAATGCTCCGAGGTTATTGAGTGTGAAGTTTAGCATTAAAGGAAGGAAGAAGATTTTTACTAACATAAATAAAATTGAAGTTGCCACTGATTTTTTTGTTTTTCTCGATGGTGTTAAGAGATAATATAGAAATCCAAAAATAGTATATATTAAAGCAAGGAATAATATTATCGTTTGAGTTTCACTTCTTAGGAAGTTAAGATAGTAGTCATTTGTTTTGTAGAATAATATTGCAAGCCAAATTAAAATTAGGTTGAGAAAATAGTGTTTGAATTTTTTAAGCATAAAGATAACTAATTGTTAAGATTTATAAAATGTGTTTTTTAATTAATAGAATGATTCAAAAAGAAAATTGGATGATTAGCGATTTGCATATTCACTCACGGTTTTCTCAGGCGTGTAGTCGGAATATTACTTTTGAGAATTTAGTGAAATGGGCGAAGATCAAAGGATTGCATCTTTTGGGGACTGGAGATTTTACACATCCAGTTTGGATCGAGGAGATTAAAGAGAAGTTGGAGGATAGGGGAAAAGGATTTTACTATCTTGATGATTTCCCATTTATAATTTCTGGAGAGATAAGTTTGATTTATACACAAGGAAGAGGAAGAAGAATGCATTTAGTTATTTTGGTTCCGTCGATTGAGGTTGCTGAAAAGATTAATGGATATTTGGATACAAAAGGTCGTCGGGATTATGATGGTCGGCCGATTTTTAAAATTCCTGCTGGAGAATTTGTTGAGGATATGATGAAGATTTCGAAAGAGATTGAAGTTATTCCTGCGCATATTTGGACCCCATGGTTTAGTTTGTTTGGGAGTAAATCTGGTTTTGATTCTATGAAAGAGGCTTTTGGAGATCAGTTTGATAATGTGCATGCGATTGAAACTGGGATGTCGTCTGACCCTGAAATGAATTGGAAGATAAAGGATTTGGAGAATAAGTCTATTGTTAGTTTTTCAGATGCGCATAGTTTTTGGCCTTTTAGAATGGGAAGAGAGGCAACTATTTTTCAAAAATGTGATTCGTATAAAGAAGTAATTAGGCAGATTCGTGAAAATGATTTTATAGCAACGATTGAGACTGACCCTGCTTATGGCAAGTATCATTGGGATGGGCATAGGAATTGCGATTTTTCTTGTGATCCTAAGAAGACAAGAGAGTTAGATGGAAATTGTCCGAAGTGTGGAAAGCCATTAGTTATTGGTGTCGAATATCGGGTTGAAGAACTTACAAACGAAGAGAGCAATCATCAGATCAAAAAACCTTTTTATACACTTCTTCCGTTGCATGAATTAATTACATTGAATTTAGGTTTTGGTATGCAGAGTAAGAAAGTTTGGGATGTCTATAATAATTTGATTAGGGAGTTTGGCAATGAGTTTAATATTTTGTTGGATGTTTCAAGAGATGATTTTGTTAAGGCAGATGTCGACTGTAAATTGATTGCTTTGATTCTGAAGAATAGAAAAGGGAACGTAACTGTTAAGCCAGGATTTGATGGAGAATATGGTGTTGCACAGGTTGGAGATGGGCAGGAGACTTTATTTTAATTGAAGACAGGTTTTGACATGTCAGTTTTAATGTTTTCTAATGAAACCTCTCTCTTTGCAGATTCTAATTTTTTCAAAAAAAGTTCGATTGTTCCGAATATTGGTCTCCCTGGTAGTTTAGAATTATTAATTTTTTCTCTTGCCCTTCCTAGTACTGTTTTTAATGCTTCTTTATCTGATTCTGCAAAAAATTTTATTTCTTCATCTTTGTGTCCATGAATTTTATAGTTTCCTTTTTTTTCATGCCATTTCTTCTCCCCATAAATCCAGTGAATTGTTCCTGTGTATTCTGTGACCATTTTATTATCTAACATTAATACTTTAAATTAATTATTGTTCCAGAAAAGTCATTTTGATTTCTGAACATCCCGAATTCTAACAAATTTATAATGGGCATTCGTTGTCTGAGATTCGCATTTTTTACAAATGTCTTTTAGAGTATATGTTTTGCAGTCCTTACACTTTTTGAGTTTTTTTGGCATCTTTAGTTTCCGTTTCTTTTGAAAATTTTATTATCAATGTACATTCCAGGTTCTGTTTTTCTAAGTAAAATTTCTATAATAATAAAGATTAAGACAATATGGATAATGCCCATAATTATTTTATTTACTTTTCCATTTAGGGTAAGGTATATTATATCCCAACTTGCACTTGCCCATAACATCAATATTGTGAGAAGGAGTATTATCTGAATAGGCAATTTCCATTTTTTTAGTTTCATGAAATTCAAAGAAAAGAACAATATAAAAATTTACCTGCTCAACTTTGTCCCTCCCACCCTCCCGTACGCGCTGACGCGCGGAGTAGTTAATAGATTAACTTCGCATAACACAATTGAGTAACTCTTAAATTGTTATTTTTTAGTTAGCTACTTTTTATCCCGAATTCTCGAAGAGAATGAGCAATTCAGAATTAAACTAAATCTGTTAAATATTCTTTTAGTTTTTTGTGGGCTGAAGTTGTCAAATAATCTCCTAACTCTTTTGGATGAATCCATTTTAGTTCGACAAAATCATCACCTGGTTTTTCTTCACCTTCAAATACTTCTGTCAGAAAATAAATTAATATTAAATCGTCTTTTTCAGAAGAGTTTTCTGAAAAGAAAGTTCCAAGGTTTTTTACAACATAACCTGTTTTGGCTTTAGAATGTCTTTTTAGAGTTTTGTCAACATCCTCTCTGTGGATTGCTTTTCCGCCTGGGAATTCCCAACTTCCTTCAGAACCATTTTCCCTTTTTCCGATCAAGATTTTCTTTTCTTTGGGATTGAAGATTATTCCTAGAATGATAACATTAAAGTTTTCTTTGTCCATAATTCTTTGCCTTTTTGTAAGTATTTAAGCTTTTTGTTGACGTGTTATAACTAAAGAATCACTTGATTCCAAATTCGACGTGTTCTTTTTTCGCAGTTTTTTCAATCTTGGATAAAACTTCTTTTAACATGTTATCTGCAGTTTTTATGTCTGAAGCTTCTGTTTTAACAGAGTATTTTCCTGCAGAGATGTATCTGATTTCTGCTTCCTTTATCTTTCCTAAAATTTTCTTAATTAATTCAAGTCCATTGGGTTTGCTTGTTGTCAAAGAAATTGTTTTTTTAACAACCGCCTTCTTTTGTTTTTGAGTGTTTAGGATATCTAAAATTTTTTTTGCATCATCCTTGCCTACGATCTTTTCTAAATTTTTAGAATTTTCTTTTGCTTCTTGAAGAAAATTACTTACTTTGTCTTGTTCCAATATTTCATTAACAACATCTTTTGATTTATCTCCTAAGACACTTTTTAAAATACTTTTAGAACTTTTTTCTTGTTTGTTTGAATCTCTTATCTCTTGTTGCTCTTTTTTTGTAACCCTTCTCAAAGATAAATCTATATTTCCATTCGGCGATATTCTTAGAATCTTACAAATGATCTTTTTCTTTGGTACAACATAGTCTCTTAAATTCCTTATTCTTCCTGGAGCAATCTCACTTAAAATAATACTCCCTTGCTGTCCTGTATCATCTATTCTTACAAAGACCATTGTCCCTGCTATCCTTTCAACAGTACATAATAATATGTCTCCTACTTCAAGTTCCATATAATTAGAATAAGTAAGTGGTTTTTAAGAGTTTTGGGTTATATTTTAACAATCTCCAACTCCAAATTCTTTTTTAGTAAATCAATAAATTCTTGTTCTTTTGTTCGAGAGATTATTGCGCCAGCTGCGAAACGATGTCCTCCGACTTCTCCTCCGATTTCGTCTACTACTTTTGCTAAGATTTCTCTGACGCTTCTTCCGTTTTCTCCGACCATCCTCCCCGAAACTTTTATTTTGTCGTCGTAATAAGCCATATTAATTATGATTGTTCCTTCTTCATAAAGAGATGATTTTGAAAGTATGCTTGCGATTGTGCCAGCCATGGTATCTTTTATGTTATCTTTGGCATTGATTATTATGAAATCCTTGCCTTGAATTTTTTCTGTTTCTTCAACAAATTTTAAGCCTGAAATAATAAATTGTCTGTATCGTGCGTGGATCGTCTGTGCTTTTTTCTTTGCTTTTGGAATCTCCATACAAAGTTGGATAGCAGTTCCGCTCTCCCCTAATCTTGAACAAGCGTTTACCATTGCACTTAATTCTCTTGCATCTTCTAGCTTATTGAATAATTTTATTAGAAATATATCTCCGAGCATTTCTCTATTTGTTGTTCTGGGGTTTCTCAACATTATTCCTGTGACTAATCTTTCCATTTCTTCTTCGTCCAATTCCATTAGGCTTTTATATTTCCCTCCTTTTGGTGGGGCTAGATTAACTTCTCGTAATAATTCTAAGACTCCTTTAATGTCTCCTGTGACTCCAGGGATATATGGGTTGGAACAAAATTCAAGGGTTCGATTTAGAGGTCTTGTCGACGGATAAATAAGCAAACCTCTTTTTCTTTTTATATCTCCGTCTTCTAGAATTCCGTTATCTAATTTATCGATTTCATCACCAAACATATCCCCAATCATCCCTAGGATTGCTAGCTTTGCTAGATCTTTGTTTTCAGGATCCAATTGTTTGCAGAATAAGTAAGTAAGACATGAGCTACTTATCTTTTGTTTACTATGAAGTTGGGGGTTTATTATGTTTATTCTTTCTGGAACTTCTTGAATAATTTCGTGGTGGTCAATTACGAAGACCTCTTTTGTAAAATGCTTTTCAATAATCTCCAGGCTGCTTGATGCCAAGTCCAAAAAGATTGTTAGTTTGTCTTTATCCAAAGTTTCGATGAATTCTTTTTCTAAACTTTTCATAATTTTAACTGAGAATTTTTTATCAAGTTTTTTCAAGGCTTTTATCATTATTGCAGCAGAAGTTATGCCGTCTGTATCAAAGTGGCTTATCACTTGTATTTCTTTGTCTTGGATTTCTTCTACAAATCTTTCTGCAACATATTTAATTTTCGCTTCTAAAGAAATTTCCTCTTTTTTCATTTAATCCCCTATAAGACAAAAGCAACTATTTGACTGGAATTTTGTGATACTTCTTTAATTTTCTTACTTGCGCAAATATCCTGTCCTTCTCTCTCTTCGCTCTTTTATCTTGTTTGTTTTTTTCAAAGTGTTTTTTAACCCGTTCCAATTTTCCTTCGACGTTCTTTAAATCAGGGTTAATATAAACATCTTTTTCTTTTAGTATCTTTGATATTTTTTTATCATAATTTTTAGGATGAATTCCTTGCTGTCTTAGTTCTTCTCCAATTTTCTCGCTTGTTAGACCCTTTTTAGCCAAGTCTATAACTTTCTTTTCGAATTCAGCCTCTGAAAGCTTTTTTACTTTTTTGGGTTTTTCTTCAGTTTTCTCTACTTTTTTCTTTACCATCTTATATGATTGAGAAATTGATTTTTAAAGTTTGCTGTGTACTTGGGAGGAGTTATTGGGGGTTAAAGAGATTACTTACTTACTTCGTTAACAATTTTATTAAGAATATCCAAATTAACCTTTATTCTTTTTTCTATACTCCATTCTCCAGGAGTTTCTGTGCAAAAAGTAGGAATATGGTTCTTTATTAAATAATCTTCAAAAGAATCATGCTCTTTTGAGTCTAGGATTATACCATCTTTTACCTGATTCCCATGAATATCTTTATCTTTAAAATAAGACACATTTAATTCTGCAATTAGCTTTTCTGCTTTACTCTTGTAAGCATTGTCCTCAACCCAAATATAAAAATCCGTTTCATCTGGATCTTCGTGTAGGTTTACTACGAATTCAGGATTGTATTTTTTGACAATCTTTCTTAAGAAGTTTGCCTCTTTAGAGTTTGAATTTTCCTTGAAGTCTCTATTCACATTTATTTTTTCAGGAGTAAATTCTGAATCTGAAACAAATCCTATTGGGTTTATGCACGGAATTAAGATGATTCTTTTATCTTTTGGAAAGTTTTTCTCTTCTAGGAATTTTCCCATAGCATAAACTGGGGCTGGCTCATTTCCATGGCATCCCGCAGTCATTAGAATTGTTTCTTTTTGATTTGGGTTGATTTCTAATGCTAAGATTTTGGAGGTTTCATCTAAGATTAGCTCGGTTTTTGAGATGTCCTTTGAGAGCTCATCGATTTTGTTTAGAATGTTTAATCTTTCTTTTATCATTTTGATAATAGTGGAATTAGATTTAAAATAGTTTGGGAAATAAAAAAGTAAAATAAAAATAGGTTTATTTAGAGTTCCCATAATTTTGAATCCATTCTTTAACAGTATTTTCATCAACTTGTTCCCCTGTTTTGTAGAAAGGCAAGTCTTTTACGAATACGGCATTTTTACCTTTTAAGAGATTAGTTTTAAAAGTTTTTTCTTCGAGTTTTGATACTATGTTATCTTTGTTGACGTCTGCATGGATTGCTAGGGCTGAATGGTAGATATCTTTTTCTCTTGACATATTTTCTTGGGAACTATAGCCAAGTATTGCTAAAGCAGTTAGAATGGTTGTGCCTTTTGCCATAAACTTGAGAATTGGCCAAATTATTTCACTATTTCTTTCACTTAATATTTCAGTTATATGGTCGAGATTCTGGTATACGCTGGTTAATTTTATATCTAGATTTACGGCACGATCATATATGTGTTCTATATGTGTTTTTATGCTTTCTAATCCAATGCCATCTAAATCACGATGCTTTCTTCCCTTTCTGTATTTTGTGTCCATTTTATTTTTCCTCCTTACATTTCTATGAATATAAGGCGATATTATATAATTAGAAAGATTTATATATCCTCTTTATATAATTTATATAAATAATATAAATCATTAAAATGGAAAGAAAATTGATTTTACAGGGAAAGCAGGCTTATACTGTGGCTTTGCCGATTTCTTGGATTAGAAAACATGATTTAAGTCCGAAGGATGCAGTTCAGATAGTGGAAGAAGGAGATAAGTTAGTGGTTTCGTCTAAGTTAAAAGCTAAATCAGAATCTATTGAAGTGAATGTTTCAGGAAATACTCGTCTTGAAGCAATGCTTAAAATTGAGTCTAAGTATATTCAGGGTTACGATGAAATTAGAATTAATCATGATAATCTTCCATTGATTCGTGAGATTTCCCAAGGTCTTATGGGAATGGTTATTGAAGATTATAAGAAGGATTATTGTGTTTTGAAATCTATTGTTAATTCTGCGGACGATAATATTAGAAATATTATTATGAAGACTGTTTTTATTTTAGAAGAGCAGGCAAAGACATTGGTTCAGTTAGCAGAGGGAAAAATTAAGTTGGAGACATCTTTAGCAGAGGAATCTTTGATGGATTATAATAATCTTTATGCTGTTCGTTTTTTAAATAAGTATAAGCAGGATGCTGAAGGGCATGCTTTGTTCTTGATTTGTTCTTCTTTTGATATTGTTAGTGATTTGATGGGAGAGATTGCCAAAAAGATTAAGAAAGATGTTAAGTTGGCAAAATCTGTTGAATATTATATTATTAATTATGTTAAACTCTTGCAGAAGAATGATTTTAAGGGTTTGAATAAATTACTTTTGGATGAGTCAAAGCATGGGCAGAAAACTTTTTTGGAAGGAATACTTTATTCTATAACTGAAATTTTGTATAATTATTTGGCTTATATTGTTGAGATTTTTAATAAGAAATGATTTTTAAAGTCTGCTGAGTATCTATTATTTAGTTAACTGAAATCTATTTAAACTAATTTCTCTTGGTTAAATTATGGGAAAGACAATCGGAGTTGTATCCCTTAAAGGGGGTGTTGGTAAGACTTCAACTGTTGTTGCTTTGGGGGCTGCGATAGCTGATTTAGGTAAAAGTGTCCTATTGGTCGACGGTAATCTTTCAGCACCGAATTTAGGGTTGCATCTAAATATCATAGATCCTGAGAAAACACTCCACCATGTTTTGATGGGCAAATCTCATGCTCGAGAAGCAGTATATAATATTGGAAACGTCGACGTGATTCCAGCATCTATTTTTAATAATAATCAAATTAATCCCTTGAAGTTGAGAGATAAGATTAAGTTCCTTAAGAAGAAATATGATTTCACGCTTATTGATTCTTCACCTGCCTTGAATGAGGAGACTCTTGCTACAATGTTGGCCTCTGACAGTATTTTTGTTGTTTCGACTCCAGACCATCCGACACTTAGCACAACAATTAAGGCTATGAAATTAGCAAAGCAAAGAGGGACTCCTATTGATGGATTGATTTTGAATAAAGTTCATAATAAGAATTTTGAATTGTCTGTTGATGATATTGAAAATACAACAGGGATTCCTGTGATGGCGGTTATCCCTCATGACATTAATATTCTAAAGGCATTGTCTGAGTTTACTCCTTCGACAACTCATAAACCAAATTCAGAAGCAAGTAAGGAATATAGAAGATTAGCAGCAACATTGGTTGGAAGGAAATATCAATATCCGAGTTTGAAGAGATTTTTTAGGTGGATTAACCCTAAGAAGCAGGATATTAATCGAATGATTTTTTACAAAAGTGTTTTTGGATGAAAACTTCCATTCGCTTGCCTCGAACGCAGTCAGTCAAACGAGAGAGTGTTTTTGGTTAGAAAGAAGTTGTTAATAGGATAGCTTCGCATAATATGTTGGGTAACTATTTAGTTATTTTTGTTAATTACTTATATCAATCGAGCGAGTTTTACGAGTGAGCAAATTTTATAAATGAAGTTATGGTTTTCTTTGTATCAGCCCCATAGTACAGTGGTCAAGTATACAGGCCTTTGAAAAGTAAAGTGCTTTGCACTTTTCATTTCCTCCTTTTTCAGGAGAGAAAGAAGAAAGCCTGGGACCCAGGTTCGAATCCTGGTGGGGCTATTCGAGATATGTTTGTTATTCATACGTGGGATAAGAACATATTTTTTTAATTTGGATTTGAATAGAATTATTTTTTCTTAGAGAGAGGTTTTTTCTTTGCTGTTTTCCATAATAATTCAAAATGCTTCTTATAGCCTTCTGCTAATTCTTTATTTTTTATAATGATTGTTGAAAGGGGTTCCCAGATAAAAAAGCCCACTTTGTCCCCATATATTGCAATTGCTGTAGGTCCAAAGAAATTCTTAGGAAGGAATCTATATGTTGTGGTTGGCGCTTTAAAATAAAAATCAGTATCCTCTCTTGTTAGGGCACGTGAAGTAATCCCTAACATCTTTTCTTTTTTAAAATGTTGGGCAATATGAATTGAAAATATCTCTTCAAATCTCTGCTCTTCAGCACTTAATACAAGATATTCTCCTCCTGTTTCTAGAATATCATTCATTAGAATTATATTTCCCTCTCTTCCCCTATATGTTTCTACACTTATGTCTTTAGGAGAATCTTTTGTTATTTTTTCAATTTCTGGAAGAATTGCCTTTATTTTTTCTTCTTTTTCCTTCAATTCTTCTAAAAGTCTTCTTGGTTCTGTAGCTTTGTAATAACGAACTCCTTTCTGGGTGTTATAACTCACTAAGGCTCTGTTTAATAGCTTTTCAACAAAATCATATATTGTGGTCCTATGTAAACCAGTGCTCTCTTTTAATTTACTAATCGGAGAGGAGCCTAATTTTAATAAAGCAAGATAAACTTTTATTTCCCCTTTTTTGAGCCCTGTTTCTTCTAGTGTCTCGTAGATTTTCATATCTTTACAACGAAAAAGATTTTATAAAGGTTGCTGTCGTAAATCCGACAACTAGTATTTAAATAGTGATACGTTTCTTTAGTGATAACAATAAGGAAAAATAAAAATGAGATTCAAAAAAATTTCAAAGTTGGCAAATCTAGTTGCAGCAACAATAATCTTCGCGAATGCTGTGTCTGGTAATGTTAGAGCAGAAGAATTTGGACATAAAGACGAGTCTTTATCCTCTGTTCAAGAACAAAGCCAGATTTTAGGTGATTTTGCATTAAGCACAGATTTTAGTTGGTTGAATAATTATGTTTTTTATGGATTAACATATGATAAAAAACCTGTAGCCCAAAATACTACAACCCTCACTTATCTTGGCGATAAGATAAGGCCTCTTGATAGCTTAAGTTTACAGAATTTTGTTAATTATAGTACTGATCAGGAAGAGATAAATGAAACAGATGGTCTTATTGTTGGAACTATGCCTCTTGGAAAATCTTTTTCTGCTTTTGGAGGTTACGGACTTTATTACTCTCCTACAGACTGGTTTGAGAAATCTCAAGAATTTTTTGGAGGAATTAGTGCAAATTCTCTGCCATTAAATCCCACACTAACAATAGCACATGATTTTGATAAAGGAGAAGGAACTTATTTTCAACTTTCAGGAAGTTATTCTTCTGATCCAGTTAGATTAGGAAAATTAGAATTAGGAGCAGAATTATCTGGAAGAGTTGCGTATAATAGAGGATACTGGATAGGGGATGAAAATAGTGGATTAAGTCATGCAGTAGTTAAAGCCGAATTTCCAATTAATTATAAAGGAATTTGTATAGCACCTTTTATTGAAGCTCAAAAATCTTTAAATGATAGTCCTGCAATTGAAGATATTTCAACCTATGGAATCAAGGCCACAATTAATCTAAAATAATTTATTTTTTATATCTCCCTCTCTTCTCAACCTTCTCCAACTGTTTTAGAATTTTATCAGCATCTTTTGAATTTTTGTATCTCTTGATTATTACTTTGAAGAGAACTTCCCAATGTTTGAAATGTTTTGCTTCAAGAGCTTGTTTAAGGAGATGTAGATCAACTGCTTTATCCTCGTATCTTTGGCTTATGAAACCTAATCCAAAGTCTATGAAGAAAATGCGCTCGCCGTTGTCTCGCGGATTGATTGCTTCGAAATCGGCTTTGCCAGATTTCTTCGCTTGAGATTTGTTAAGAGGAAAGGATTTTTTTGTACTTGGGGTTTTAGTTTTAATTGATAGGTTTTCATCACCCCCTTTTTTAAATAGGGAACTCTTGGTTGGGACGTAAATCATATTGCTTGTTGTGAGGTCTCCGTGGATTATATTGTTGTCGTGGAGTTTAGCGATTGATTCTCCGATTTGTTTGCATATTTGTTTTTGTTTGGTGAGGGGGAATTTATCTAGGTGTTCTGAGAGTTTTTTGCCGTCGATGAAGGGCATTTTTATTTGGTGGGCTTGAGTTTCTATTATTGGTTTTGGGCAGTTAATAATTTGAGAGGCTTTGATTAGAAGTTTGGTTTCTGATTTTGTTCTTCGAGTACGGATTTTATTATCAATCTCAGGGATTCTGTAGGATTTTTTGATTCTGTCTTTGGTTACTTTATTCCCTTCTTTGAAGATGATTGCTTCTGCTCCTTGAGCTATTGTTTTCATTTTAGATTATTACTTTTTGGTTTGGAGAATAATTTTTTGATTTGTTTTTAGAAATTACAGTTATTGGTTTAGTTCCAATTACAGTTAGTTTACCATTATCAATCATAAGTGCTGATTCTTCTGGGATTGCTACAATGTTTCTCCCTGATTTTTTAATATATTTTTGATGTTCTTGTACCTGGTTTTCTTCAAAATGACATTGAATATCATAGCCGTTTACCAGATTGATCCCAGATAAATTTTTTAACCCAATTTTGTTTACATCTTTATCTTTGCATAGTAAGGCAAGATAAATATCATATCCAAAGATAATTGCTCCTGCTGAACCTCCATAAATTGTTCCATGAGAATTATAATAATCTACCAGTTTTTTATCAAAGTTATTTATTTTTATTGCATTTAGTAATTTGAAGGTGTTTCCTCCCCCAATATATACTGCATCATAATCGTTTAAATTTATGTTTTTATTTAGCTCTGTTAATACATCAACTTTGGTTTCTTTTTTGTGAAGAGCAAGCATTTTTTTAAACCATTTAACACAGTCATCATATACTGTATCATTCCATGCAATTGGGATGTAAAGAATCTTATTGATGTCTTTTATGAATATCTCGTCTAGAACTTGGGTTTGTTTTTCGTTTCCCCCTCCAGATAAAAATAATCTTCCCATCTTAAAACCTCAACTTCTTTCCTTTACCAAACTTCTTTGCGAGTTTCATCATTTGTTTTTGGTTGATTCCTTTGGAAGGGTCGAAGCTGCTTGAAGATTTAATCATGTCGTTGAGCATGTCGTATTGCTTAAGTAGAGAGCGGATTTCAGAATTGTTGACTCCTGCTCCTTGCGCGATTCTATTGATTCTTGATGTTCCTGTTTTTTTGTCCTTTAGGATTTCTGGATTGTCTCTTTCTTCAGAAGTCATTGATTTGATTATGTGTTCCCATTTTGCAATCTTTCCTTGTTGAGTTTCCATCAAGCCTTCTGGAATCTTTGCTTTTCCTAAACCTGGAATCATACCTTTAATTTTATCAAAACCTCCGAGAGAGCCCATTGACTTAACTTGTTCAACAACATCTGTTAGAGTTAGCTTGCCTTCTTCAAGGCTCTTCTGAATCTTTGCTTGCTTCTTTTCGTCTGTAACTGATTTTATTTTTTCTATCAATGATTTCAAGTCACCCATTCCAAGAAGACGTGCTAAGAAAGCTTCAGGGTTGAATTCTTCAATATCATTTATCTTTTCACCGTTAGTAATGAAGTAGACAGGTGCTTTTGTTTCTGCGCAGGCTGTTAATGCTCCGCCACCTTTTGCAGACGAGTCCATTCTTGTGATTATAACTCCTGTGATCTGGAGCATCTTTTTGAAATCATCTGCTTGTGATTTTGCAGCCTGGCCAATATCTGAAGGCATAACAAGAATTGATTCGGTCGGTTTTATCTGCTTATTTAATGCAGAGATTTCTGCGACTAATTCTTTATCTAAATTGTGCCGTCCTGCAGTGTCAACCAGAATCAAATTGTATTCTTTTAATTTTGGCTTGAACTTTTTCCAAGTTTTAATTGGGTCGTTTTCTTCCTCGTCGATAAAATAGTTTAATTTGTTTTTCTCTGCAAGTTGTTTAAGTTGCTCTTTTGCTGCAGGCCTGTGAACATCTAATCCAACCAAAGCAACCTTCTTTCCTCGCTTTGCATAATAGTTTCCTAGTTTTGCAATAGTAGTGGTTTTACCCGCACCATATAACCCCAAGAGCATAATTCTGTTCTGCTTTGTTTGGGGCTTTAGTTGTTTATGTTCTCCAAGAATCTTAACAAGTTCGTCATGTAGCAATTTGATTATGTGCTCTTTTTTGTCAATCTCTTTGATTCTTTCATCAAGCGCCGCTTTCTTGATCTTGTCAGAAAGCTGTTTCACCAAAGTCACATTAACATCTGCTTCAATCAGCGCCCTTTGTAGATCCCTTATAATGCTGTCAACAAGGTTCTTGTCAAGAAAGATAGCATTTGCTACTTTATCTGTAGCTTTTCTAAGGACTTCTCCTAGTTTTTCTAGCATGCGAGACAACCCCTGTTTTCTCGCGCTCTTTTTTCTAAGCACTGAAGGGCGATTTCTAATTGCCTCCGCGGAAATCGCATAAATTTATTTAACATAAATTAGGGAAAGAAGGTGAGATTATTAAGTTTTGGGTGGGGGCTTATAGTCCCAACTTCTCAATAAACTTATTCTTGTCGAAGACTTCTATGGCGTCGTATTCTTGGCCTGTCCCAAGATATAGTATTGGTTTCTTTGTGACATAACCCACTGATAAAGCTGTGCCGCCTTTATCATCGATATCTGCTTTTGTTAGGACGATTCCGTCGATTCCGATTTCCCAGTTGAAGTTTTTGACTTGTTCGATTGCGTCGTTTCCTGTGATTGATTCGCCGACAAAGATTTTTGTATCTGGTTTATTGATTCTTGCAATCTTTTCGATTTCTTTTAGAAGATTCTTTGAAGTGTGCATTCTTCCTGCAGTGTCGATTAGGACGCAGTTGATTAGGTTCTTCTTTGCGTATTTTACTGCATCGAATCCCACGGATGCAGGGTCAGAACCATATTCATTAGCGATTACCTTGATGCCTAACTTGTCACCGTGTTTTTTTATCTGTTCTATTGAAGCTGCCCTGAAAGTATCTGCTGCTGCTATTACGCAGGAGATGTTTTTGTCTTTAAGCTGCTGAGCGATTTTTGCAACCGTTGTTGTTTTGCCTGTTCCATTTATTCCACAGAATAATATTACATAAGGTTCTTTTGACTGGTCTAATGATTTATCTTGAATCTTCTCCACAATGTCAAAAGGGTCAATCAAGATATTCCTAATAATGTCCTTGAACGAATCCTTGATTTCATCTTCAACCTCTTTCTTTAGTAATTCTTTACCGACGATTTTCTCTTTTAATTCCTTAATCATCTTTTCAGCAACTTCAAGTGCAACATTGTTCTCGAGGAGAAGCATTTCAAGTTCTTCAGAGTAAACTTCAAATTCTTTATCTGAGATTTTGACTTTTTGTATTTTTGAGGTAATTTTCTTGAAGAATCCTTCTTTTCCAGGTTCGAGGGATTCTTCTTTTGGGATTGGCTCGTCTTTTTCTCGCGAGGTCGTTCGGATATCCCCTCCCTCCCGCCCTTTCGGTGCGGTTGTTAATTTAGCCTCACGATCTCGCTTGGGTTTTGCCACTATTATAGGTTTTTCTTTAATTCCGGTTTCAACTGGCTCTGCCGGAGCTTTCTCTACAATCTTCTCAGAAACCTTTTTTGTCCAACTCTTTAGTTTATCCTTTAATCTTCCAAACATGATTAAGTTAATTGGGAGAGATTTATAATAGTTTCTTATTCTATCATCCAAATTTATTTAAAGAACAGGTGTTTTGTTTTTTCATGAAAGTAAATCAGAGATTTTCATTCATCCAAAAAAGGCATGGAGGTTATTTTGAATGAAAGGAATATTGGTGATAATTGATGGGATGGGAGACCGCCCTCATAAGCTTCTTGATGGAAAGACTCCGCTTGAAGCTGCAGAGATGCCGAACTTGGATTTTCTTGCTACCCGAGGAGAAATGGGTTATATGTATCCTGTTAAACCTGGTTTTGTGCCTGAATCAGACGAGGCGATTATTTCTATCTTTGGAAATAAATTGATTTCTAGTACACGTGGCCAGTTGGAGGCAAGAGGAACTGATTTGAAGTTGACAAGAGGGGATTTGGCATTTAGAACTAATTTTGCAACTGTTGATTCTTTGGAGAAAGGAAATATTATTGATCGAAGGGCAGGAAGGACATTGACAAAGGATGAGGCGGGGATTTTGGGAAAAGCTTTGAATAAAATAAAACTTCCAGTTAAGTTTGATTTTGAGCCGACGATTCAGCATAGAGGAGTGTTGGTTTTCAGAGGAGGGTTTTCAGAGGACCTTTTGGGCAATGATCTTACTTATTCACAGGGTAAATTAAAGGCGGCCACTAAAATTAAATTTTGCAAACCTTTAGATGATGATGAGAATACACAATATACTGTTAACATTGTAAATGAATTTCTTGAGAAAGCCTATCGGGTTCTTGATAAACATCCTGTCAATGAAGAAAGGAAGAGAAGAGGGTTGATGCCTGCGAATTATATTCTTATTCGGGGTGCTGGGATTGAACCTCCAAAATTGAAGAGGTACAATAAATGGGTTTCGCCAAGCTATATGCCTCTTGAGATTGGTTTTTCTAGAGTTAGTGGGATGACAGTGTTTTCATTTGATTATCCTAAATTGAAGAAACTTGATGCTTATGAGAATTTGTGGAAGGGATTGAAGAAGTCATGTAGGTTTAATGCGAAGATTCTGAAGAAGAACCGTAAGAAATTTGATTATGCTTATGTGCATATTAAGGAGACAGATTTGCCTGGACATGATAATAAGCCGATTGAGAAGAAGCTGATGCTCGAGTATATTGATAAGACTTTTTTTAAGTTCTTGAGGAAGTTTGCGCCGTCGAAGAAGATTAAAGTAGTTGTGACAGCAGATCATTCAACCCCATGTAATTTGAAATTTCATTCGGCAGACCCTGTTCCAGTTTTATTTTATAATGATTCAATTCCTAAGGAGAAGGAATTCAATGAGAAGGAAGCTAGAAAGGGGACTTTGGGAGGAATGAATGGAAATGAATTATTGAAAAAGGTTGGGTTTGCGAGGTAGTTCTTTATACATTTTGTAGCATAGCAATCATTAAAAATCGATGATGTTTGTTATTTGTATGATAGTATTAGATATTGAAACGAGTGGAGGAGATTATGTTGAGAATGGAATTTGGCAGATAGGAGCGATTGATATTGAAAACCCGGAAAATTATTTTTTAGAAGAGGTAAGAATTGATGAGGGAGATACTGTGAACGAGCGTGCATTACTGATTATTGGTAAGACTGAAGAAGAATTGAGAGATAAAAATAAGCAATCCCAAAAAGAACTAATCGGGAATTTTTTAAATTGGTGTGATTCAATACAGAATAGAGATTTGCTTTGTCATAATCCCCAATTTGATCAGGCATTTATTAAGGTTAAGACTATGAAGTATTTTAAGAAAGACCCTTTTTCCCCACCAAATCATCATAGGGCATTTGATTTGCATACAATTGCACAAATAAAATTTTTTGGGTTAAATAAAAAATTTCTTCTAAAAGGGGGGAATAATGATATGGGGCTTAGAAATACGCTTCAATTCTGTGGGTTAAAAGATGAAAGAGGACATCACAATGCTCTTGAGGATGCAAAGTTAACTGCAGAATGTTTTTCAAGATTGGTTCATGGAAAAAATCTTTTTCCAGAATTTAGTAAATTTGAAATTCCTAATTATTTGAAAAAATGATAACTTACAAAGACATATACGAAGCTGCTAAAAGAAACCCGTTGGTTTCTTTTGAACTTCCTCTAAACACTGAACGGTGGCATCTTTTCATTGCCTCCGATGGATACCACGGCGCAGCTTCGGGAGGGATAAGATGATAACTTACAAAGACATATACGAAGCTGCTAGGAAGGAGAGGTATTCTGAGCAGTTGCAGCCGATTGCTAAGAATTTTGTTGTTAAGGTTGCGAAGTATCTTAAGGAGAAGAAGGAGATAGCGTCGAAGGAGGACGATGATTTTTCAGATGTTGTTGTGAAGACAAAGAAACAGCTTGAGAATGCAGGGATTTTGTTTAGGGAGTTAATGAGGATAAGGAGGA
Source organism: Candidatus Pacearchaeota archaeon (assembly GCA_018221285.1). Classification (GTDB taxonomy): domain Archaea; phylum Nanobdellota; class Nanobdellia; order Pacearchaeales; family GW2011-AR1; genus JAHKAF01. Next base: position 9,476 of record JAAOYJ010000003.1, on the reverse strand, counting down.
AGAAGCTTTTGAATCTGATTTTGATTGCTGCTGAGACAGGGATTTCTAAACAAGATTTTGATAATATGTTTGCGTTTGAGAAGTCGTTGTTTGAGGAATTGATGAAGTCGATAGATGTTTCTGATAAGAGTCTTAATGAGACTTTGAATGGAAAGAAAGAGGAGGAATCAAAGAATGAGTTGGTTGTTTTTAATAATCCTGTCGAAGAGTTTGTAGATTTGGATGGGAATAAGATGGGAGGTTTTGATAAAGGGCAAATTGCGAATATCCCTAAGGAGATTGCAAAGATTTTGATTGATGGGGGGAAGGCAGAGGTTGTTGAGGGATAACTTTATTAATTAAAATGGGTTTAATTTTTTATGAGTAATGGTAATATAACTAGCAGAACCATAACTGGGATGGCGATGATTATTTTAGGAGTGTTTTTGACAATACTTTCTTTTTTTGTAGGTTTATTTATTTTGATTTATGGGTTACCGATTTTGATTCTTGGGATATTTGTTTTCTTTAATAAGAAAGAGGATGATATTGAAAAAATAAAAAAGTCAAAAGGGGGTAAAAATGAGTGAAATAATTATTACAACAAGTGAAGAAATTCCAGGAAAAAAGGTTGCTGAGATTTTGGGAGTTGTTAAAGGAAGTACTGTTCGGGCGAGAAATATTGGAAGAGACATTGGTGCTGGGTTCAAAAACATCGTCGGTGGTGAGATAAAAACTTATACAGAGATGACAAAGAATGCAAGAGATGAGGCGTTTAATCGAATGGCTAATGAGGCGATTGATTTAAAGGCGGATGCTATTATCAATGTGAGATTTATGACTTCAATGGTAATGCAAGGTGCTAGCGAGATGTTGGCGTATGGGACAGCCGTGAAACTCAAATAACCTTGCACCGACGTTGTCGGACGCAAATCGACACAGTCATTTGCATAGTTTATTATATTCCCAACTTCGTTGGACGCTCGCCGACACAGTCGCTTCGCATAATGCAAGGAGCTTCAGAAATGCTGGCTTACGGTACTGCTGTTAAATTGAAGTAACCCTTTTTGTTTATCTAAATAGTTGATAGATTCCAATCAAAACTACTGCGATTGGACCTAGTTGTCCAAGAAATCTAAGAGGGCCTAAAGGAACCCAGATAAGAATCGCAGCAATAATCAGAATCAAACCAATCCATTGATCTTTGCTAAATTTTGCCATGATTATCTATAGAATTATTTCTTATAAATGTTTTGAAGAGATTATAAAAGATATTTTGTAGAAGAGTAATATTTATAAATTATAAAATTTTAATTACTCCATGAAAAGAGGCATTGTGTTGAGTTTAGTTGTTTGTTTGTTATTGGTTAGTTTCGTAAGTGCAATTGATACTGAAATAAAAATCAATACTTTATCCAATCATACTTTAAACCTCCAATTTTTGAATCCAACTCCTCCTCCAATTTCTTTTCTAGCTATGACTAATAATTCTGGAGAGACAGGTGAGTTTTCTTATGTGTTTTCAGATGATGTAGAGACTTTTATTTTATCTGTTTTTTTGATGAAGGGGAGTGATGTAGTTCTTAGTGAAAGATTCGAGAATATTACTGCTGGTAAAAAGGTTGTACTAACTTTTATTCCTGGAGTTGTTGAAATTGATAAAGATTACCAAGAGATTGTTCTTGAAGAGATTGAGCCATTAGTGGAAAATCAAACCGACTTAAATGCGACTGAGAATCAGACAGGTGAATTAACTAACGATGATGTTAATGGGGCTGAGAATATTGCTGAACAAAATGCCTCAAATGAAAGCTCAGAAGGTTTTTTGAGGAAGGTAGGTTTTGTATTTTCTGAGAGGGAGGGGTCTTTTTCTATGAAAAATATTTATTATGGGATTGGAGTGATTTTAATCTTTGGGATTTTGTTTTTTGTTTTTAAGAAACATAAACATAAATTAGAGAAGGGCTTAAAGGATTTGAAGGAAGATGTTGCAGAGAGTGCTGAGGAAGAGACTTTGGAGGAAGCTGAAGAGGAATTAGAAAAAATGACTGATAAGGTCGAGAAGTTGAAGGAAGAGAAGGATGAGAAAGTTAAAGTAGTGAAACAAAGATTAATTGATGATGAGAAAGAATTGATGGAATTAAGGGCTAAGAAAAAGAAGGAAGAGAAGAAAGAGTAGTTCTGGGGAATATTGTTCTTGCTGACGCGAGGATTGGGAAGAATAATTAATAGAAAAGAATTTAATACGTTGGGTAACTAAAATCTTAAAAACACATTTCTCTTTAACCAAATATGGAAGGAATAGCGTATCTTGTTGTGATATCGACGTTTTTGCTGTATTACTTATTTGTACTAATCCTTGAGAGAAAGTTTATTAGCGAGCCTGCTGAAATTCTTGAGAAGTTCCTGGCAGTTGTGTTGATTTATGCAGGGATTTCCTTAATCTATTTTTCAATTACAGGTAACCCTCTTTTAACAGATGATATATCTGATTATTATATCTATATTTTTTTGATGGGGTTTATTTCGGTTCTTTGGGCAATACCAAATCTTTTGTCTGAGTTTTGGTTTTTCAAGAGTTTTTTGAAAAGTAGAGAGAAGTTAGAGAAGAAAAGGATGAAGAAGAAGTGATTATTTTTTAATCACATAAATTCTTAAAAAAGAAGTATTCTTAAGAAAAGATGGTAAAAGATCAAAATATTTATACAGTTATAGATCATTCTCATTGTCCTGATGGAGAAGGGGAATATATTACCAAATTTTTAGAGACCCTTTACTTACGTATTTCTGAGAAATTGACTTCTTTGGATAATCCGGTTGATTGGCTGATTGTTAAATCAGATAGCCTCGAAGGAATTACATGGAGTTCTCAAGGTTTTTTTGAAGAAATGTTTGAGAAAGCTCTTAAATCAAATTTTAAAAGAGATATTAAAGTAATAAAAAATCATTCTCGAGATATGGGGGGAGCAGTAGGTACAAAAGATATTAAAAATTTAGTTATTAAATATCTTGGAACAGAAGAAGTTTCTTTGAATTATTTGAATAGAGTTAATTTAGGTACAGGTTTTGTAGTATATCATCTTGATATGAGAAATTAATTATTTTAAAAAGCCTGCGGAGGGATTCAAACCCCCGACCCTTTGCTTACAAGGCAAATGCTCTATCACTGAGCTACGCAGGCATAATAAGATTAAATTTTATTGGTTTAAAAATTTGATTGTTTCAATCTTAATGGCAATCTATTGTCAAATCTGATATAGTAGTAAGGTTTTTGATTAGTATAATTTACTTTTGGTTCAGAACAATTTAAACCCATTCTATTCGCGAGAACTCTAATGTTTTTTAATAAGGGTCTGCTTTTCTGTTTTAATTGAATCCTTTTATTATAGGTGCTTCCGTCGGTATCAACAAGTCCTGCAAGATAATGTCTAAAATATCTTTGTTTATCTTTAACTATTTGAGGAAGCTTTCCAAATTTCTTTTTACCAATTTCACTTCCTAAACTAACGAAATAAAAGAAGATAATCACGTTTTTGATTACTAAATGATAAGCATTTTGTTTTCTTTTATCTTTTATTATTTTTCCTTCTATCAAAAATAAATCTTTGAATAGTTTATTAAGATAATTTAGGTACTTCTCTTCTCCAGAATAGATTCTAAATATATAATGATAACCTCCTTTTTTCCTTTTGGATTGGCATAATGATCCGTCCCCTCTAATTACTCCTAAGAGATAAGCGATGTCATTAGTTATTATTGGGACCTTTATTTTGCTTTTTCTAGTCCTTATGAAGTTTTTCTCTATCTTATGAAAAATATTTCTCTTAGTCAATTCACTAGAAATTTCATTAATAAGATTCATTTTTTAGAGCGTCTGAAGTGTAAATATAAAGAAATCTTAATTTAAAAGGTTTGTTATTCTATTATAATGAACTCTGTTTCGGGAATCGTTTTAATTGGAATATTCTCTCCATGAGCTCTCAGCAATTCAAGTTGATTCTTCTTGGAAGAATCATAATGGCAGAGAACTTTTATTGGAAGAATTCCAAGCCCCTCAACAATCCTATCCTTACTTTTACCATAAAAATATTTTGAAAGGATATATGCTCCAAAAGAGGAACCGATAACTATTTTTCCTTCTATTAGTTTCCCAAAATTATCTACTTTTGTTAATATGTCTTTTAAAGTATAGTTTCTCCCTCCCCTAATATAAATACAGTCCGAAGAAGTTATTTGGTCTGTTAACTTATTTATTTCAGGACTTGCGACTTCAAATTCAAAATTCTTTTGAGTTTTTGTTTTTCTAAAGTTTTTAATATCTTTTTCTAGACGGTTCTTCCATTGGTCTTGGCTTCTAGCAAAGTAAATGAATAATATTTTACCATTATTTGGAACCCTTTTTACAATTTCAGAATAAAAATCATCATTACTTTGAGAAGGTTTGTTAGGATATCCTCCATGTAGAATGAATGTTGTCATTTTTCTTCCTTAATTTTATCAGAATCCTTTTTTGGTTTTTCCTCTTTCTTCACTTCCAATTCCTTTTCAACCTTAAACACTCTTATCTCGCAAAGAGAAAGAGGGTAAACTTTTTTCAGTTTTAGACTTAGAGGTTTTTGAATTTGGTTTTTGAGGATATCGTCGAATAGTTCATCCGCTGTTTTATCTTTCACATAATTTGTTAATTCCTCTCGAGCCTTTTCTCTCAGAGCTTTTCTTACGGCTCTTGAGACCTTTCTCCTTGTGATCATAAATGGTTTGATTCTGACTTGTGCATCCTTACATTCTGTTGAAAATGAATCCTCAACATAGTTAGTCCCTTTTCTCATCATCCGTCTCAAGAATGAAGGCATTAGTTTTGTTTCCTTTGGAGTAGAAGTCGCTTTATCATCTTCAATTTTTACCTTTAATTTTAGAATCATACTTTTACCTCTTAAGGTTCTTGTCAAGTCATACTTGATGAATCTTCCTTCTAAATCCTTTAATTCATATCCTATTAATTGAGTTTCTTTTCCAAGGATTGGCATTTCGACGTCGAAAAACCTTTTTTTCTTTTTTGTTGGTTTTGCCATTTTATTCTTGTATTAATTTGCTAGTCCGTTTATTTCTTTTTGAAGATCTGTATTTGGATTTCTTACATTCTCCACATGTGTACATTATGTTTGGTTTTTTAGTTGTTTTGGATTTTCTTTTGTGCTTTGCTTGGGCTGGTTTTGAACCCCACTTACCTAAGTTTCCAATGCCTCTTGCTAGTCCTCTCAGTCTGGCCCTTGTTCTTCCTCCTCCTCGAGTCATTGTTCCTCTTGCAAAACCTGTTCCTAATGCTTTGATCTTCTGAGGAGTTTTCTTATTACAATAAGGACAAAATCTGTTGGTTGTCTTAGGTATTTTCATGATAGAAACAGATTTTTTTGGTTTTTAAAGTTAGTGGAATGGTCCCACCAGGAATCGAACCTGGATCTCGTCCAAGTCAAGGACACGTCTTAGCCACTGGACTATGGGACCTTGATGTTAATTATCTTTAGGAATATTTAAATATGTTTGTTTATTTAACTAAATATGTTTGGGAGAAAGAGAGAAGAACCAGATGAAAAGAAGAAGGTGAATGCTTTTGTCTTTGTGATTTATTTGATTCTTGGGGTTTATTTTATTAATGTCCCTTTTCAGTTTTATCCAATCCCAGAAGTTGTTTCCAAGTTTGATTCATGGATAATCTTTGCAGGAGGGATCTTTATGCTTTTTGGAGCGATAAATTATTTTAGGGCTAAGAGGAATTAGAAATATTTTGTTTAATTGTTATTTTAATTATTATTAATATCTTTTACTTACTAACTTACTCAGTAAGTTAGTTAATAAGAAACATTTATATATGAGATTTTCTTAGGATGGATTAATTAGAGGTTATTATGAAAAAATATTTACTCCTGATAGAGGATGAGAAATTGTGGGAAAAGTTTAAAGCGCTCATTGACAAAGATATTAATACTGAGATTATCGAATTAATCAAAAAGAAAGTTTCAGGAGGGAAGAAATGAGAGACAAAAGAGCACAAGTAACGGTTTTTATTATAATTGCAATAGTTCTTGTTGGAGGCATTATTGTGTATTTTACGTTTAGAGATTCACTTGGTCTTGAAGGAATTCCAGCGAACCTTGAACCTGTTTATACAAGTTTCTTGTCGTGTCTCGAGGGAGATACTTTAGTTGGAATTGATATTCTTGAAAGCCAAGCAGGATATATCACGCTCCCGGATTTCGAACTTGGTTCAGAGTACATGCCTTTTTCTTCGCAGCTTAACTTTCTAGGAAATTCTATTCCTTATTGGTATTATGTTTCTGGAAATAATCTTCAGAGAGAGCAGGTTCCGTCAAAGAGAGAGATGGAAAGACAGCTAGGAGAATTTATAGATAATGAGGTGAGAGATTGTATTTTTGAGGGATTTTATGAGCAAGGTTTTGAGATTGTTTTGGAGACTCCGGCGACAGAGATTGATATTAGAGACAATGATGTAAGGGTTAATTTGAATATGGATTTGAGTATTAAGAAGGGAGAGGATAGTGTTGTCGTGAGAAATCATAAGATTGATGTTCGGTCTGATTTGGGGGTGCTCTATGATTCTGCTATTGAGATTTATGAGTATGAGCAAGAGAATTTGTTTTTAGAAGAATATGCTGTTGATACTTTGAGACTTTATGCGCCAGTTGATGGTGTTGAGTTGACGTGTTCGCCTATGACTTGGAGCGGGGACAAAGTTTTTGATGAGTTGCAGGAAGCTATTGAGGTAAATACGCTGGCACTGAAAGTTAAGGGAGGAGATTATTCTTTGAATAAGAAGGAGAATGAATATTTTGTTATCGATGTTCCTGTAGAAGGAGATGTGGGATTTATTAATTCAAAGGAGTGGCCAGCGAGTTTTGAGGTTGCGCCTTCTGAAGGAAATATCTTAATGGCGAGTCCTATTGGAAACCAACCAGGTTTAGGGGCACTAGGTTTTTGTTATGTTCCTTATCATTTTGTTTACAATGTAAAATATCTTGTTTTGGTTCAGATTTTTTCAAGTGATACTTTAAGGGGCACGGGTGAAATTTTTCAGTTTCCTCTTGCAGTTGTTCTCCAAGGAAATGTTCCTCGTGAGGCTTTGGATACAAGCGCTGTTGGATTTGAAGATTCTGGTTTATGCGAATATAAAAATATTGGGGTCGAAGTGAATACTTACGATGTTCGGCTGAACCATGTTCCTGCAGATATTTCTTATGAATGTTTTAATGAAGTTTGTAGCATTGGAAGCACGACGACAAATCCACTTGTTGAAGAATTCCCTCAGTGCGTCAATGGAAGAATTGTTGCGAAAGCAGAAGGGTTTGAGAATGCAGAATATGTTTACTCGACCACTGAATCTGGGAGTGTTGATATTATCTTAGATCGGCTTTATGAGTTGGATATTGAATTGAAGTTGGAAGGAAGTGATTATAGTAAGAATGCGATTGTGAATTTTATTTCTGATGATTCCTCAAAGACAGTTGTTTATCCGGATCAAAAGAGTGTCGAATTAAGTGAAGGGCAGTATGAGGTTCAAGTTCAAGTTTATAGAAATTCTTCGATTAAGTTGGATGCTATGACAAGGGAACAGTGTATGGAAGTTCCGCAGACAGGAGTGGGAGGATTGTTTGGATTGACAAAAGAACAGTGTTTTAATATTGATATTCCTGCACAGGTTATTTCAAATGCTTTGGCAGGAGGAGGCAATGAGAATTATTATGTTTTAGAGAATGAGCTTGCTGGTTCAAGTGTTATTGAGATAAATGCAGAAAGTTTGCCAACCCCTGTGTCGCTTGAAAACTTACAGGATAATTATTTTATATTCGAAACTAAAGGATTGGAGATAAGTTTTAGATGATAAATAAAAAACAAATGCGGCTTGGAATAATTTTCTTATTTGGAGTTTTGTTAGTAATGTCTTTCACTTCAGCAGCTTATATGAGATCGAATTATTATTCCTCTGGCTCTAGTTCGTTTGTTGGAAGCTCTTCGGTAGATTATCATAAAGAGATGTGCGCGGCTGGAGAGGATTTTTTGATTCAGATTGCGCCTTTTGGATGTACTCCTGCTGTTGTTAGAAGTGATTTGTTAGAGGAGCAAAATGTTCCAGTGTTTTGTCAGCTTGGAGCAACAAAGATAAATCCTTTGATAGATGTTGAAGCAATTGAGAGTATTTCTTTTTCAGGACAAACTCCTTCTGAAATTTCTGGGGTTGGGTTTCATCCTGCGCGAGCAGCCTTGGGAGTTAAGGGAAATTTGAATTCACCATTTTTGAATAATATTGGCTATGCAGTGATAGTTTTAAAGAAGAATGAAAATGAATCTTCTATGCCTGATTTTGTTAAAGGAAATATGACTGCAAAGATTAAGTATGATATTAAGAATGCTTTTGGAATAGGCAGGTCTAGTTTTTATCTTCCAGAGATGACTGATGCTGAATTTGAGAATAACAAGAATCAATATAGTTTTTGGGAGAGAAGAGGGTATTTGAGAGCAGAGAGTATTGATAATGAAGGTGCTGTTGTTTCGGTTTATGATGGCACGCGAAAGGTTGCAAGTGTTGATTTGAAAAAAGGAGAGACTTCAAGAAAGATTTCACTTCCTACACTTGATGATTGTTTAGCAAGATTGCAGTTGAAGTTAGATAGTTTTGAGAATCCCGATACAAGGGCGAAGTTGAATATTAATGGAGATATTGTTGAGGTTGGGGAGGGAGAGGACTTTTTGGAGAATAGGTGTAATGTAAGAAAGATAGAGAAACAAGGGGTTAATGAGAAAGTTACAATAAAGTGTAAGGAAGATGAAACTTCAGGTTTCCTTAGCGGAAGTAATACTTTTAAGTTGATGATTAGTCCTCGGGTGAATTTGAGTATTTGTGGTTATGAAACAGGAGAAGCAGAAGTAACTCCTGAATTAAGTGGGAAGAATGCTAAAACTACAAATTGCCAGACAAAGACTTATGCTGTTGGGGATTATCTGTATCAAACCACTGATTCTAGTCGGAAGTCTGTTTATTTGGGTTATGTTGAGTTTAAGAAAGAGCAGCAGAAAGAAGATTTGTATGCGGTGTTTTTTGCAAAGACAGAAAAATCAGATAAGCTGAGTGAGGATGAAATTGATTCTATGGCAAGACAAGTTAGATTATCATTTGTTGATAAAACTACTGGAGTTCCCTCTTTTAATTTTGTGAAAGGAGTCTTAGGAAAGATTACTAGTAAAGGAATTAAGATTGGGAAAAAATGGTTTAAAGGAGATGATATTAAGATGCTTTCTTCTTCTCAAGGAGAGGAAAATATTTTTAGTAAACAAGTTAGAGTTGTTGGTTTTGCTGAACCTGTTGATGTTGATTTAGAGAAGTTGGGTTCTGTTACTGGGACTAAGACGACAACAAGGGTAGAAGGAGCGGAAAAAGAAAGAAATTTGGGAACTGGAGATTATGGCGAAGGAGAGACTGAAAT
>JAAOYJ010000015.1 GCA_018221285.1 Candidatus Pacearchaeota archaeon | reverse complement strand
GCCGTGGGCGCCAGCCCCCTTTGCGTGCACTACGCGTTCAGGAATCCGCTCACGGTCGAAGTGAGCAAGCTTTTCCAAAAGGTGTACGTCCTGCATCAAGGCAGGTCCGGGATTACCGGCTGTTATCGTGTTCTGGTCGTCATCAACCGGTGCTCCAAAGTTGTTGGAAAGAATTTTTTTATCTTTGACCATACTAATCCCTCTCTTATTTTTAACTTTCCCAGTATTTTTCTGCCTCTTCCTCCATCTTCTCAAGCCTGTCATAATAGTCTGGAAACTCCTTGAGATGTGCTAAGGCAATCTTACCAGTCATAACCGGGTCATCGCCGGTGACGTTGGTGTCGGGGTCCCGTGACCCATGCTCAAGCTCAACGTTCATGCCCATCATAAATTGATCGGCGTTGAATTTGTCCCATTTTATGCCGAGCTTATCCCCTATGTTCTTTGCTTCATTCAAGTTGAATTTCTTCAAACTTTTCGGCCCCCTTATGTGGCTTTGTTGGTATTATTTTATAAAGGATATATAGTTTTCTAAACACTGCAAGGCAATATTTTCTTTTGCATCCTCGCCCTTCTTCTACGTAGCCTTTTTTAGAGTGGTGCTGATACAGAGAGGGAGCTTAAAAAAACTGAGAAGAAGGTGGGTAGGCGGCAGGTTCTCTTCCTCTAAGTTACATTCATGGTGCCCTGACTGGCTTTTTTCTTGCAATGGCTTTAATATTACATTTTTTTTGTTATTATAAGGAAGGGCAGCCGTTTGGGAAATAGGAAAAAGACTTGGAAGGCTATGGAGTCTGGTTTTAGAAATATGAGATAGGTATTCTTTATTTTTTCCATCTTTTTTTGATCCTCTCCTCTCGTATCTCCAAGTATTTTGATCCTATAATCGCCAACGATGCTAAAACGACAGCAACTCCAACAATGATATAGAGTGCTGTAAAAAGTCTTGAAGCATCTGATGTTGGATACATATCTCCATACCCTACAGTTGTCAACGTAGTTACAGAGAAATAGAAAGATTTGATAAAGCTCCAGTTTTCAAGGATAGTGATAAGAGATAGTTCCAATAGATAAAAGTATAATAATGGCAGAGACAGCCGCTAGAATCTGGGAAGAGGTTTTTTTGAACATAACAAATCTTTTAGATTATAGCTTTGTTCTGGGATTAAAATGTTGTTGAAAGGAGAGGGATATAAGCTTTAGAAAAAGTGATTTTCTTGAAAAGGAATTAAAGGAAGGTTAATTTTGCTCTTTTATATTTAAATATATTATATTTTTCGAATATGATTTGTTATTTTTTAGCTTTTATCGTATAGATCACTTCAATTCTTGGAATAAGATTTATATCATTCGAATACCAATTTGGGGACATGAAAAAAATCGATAAACATATAATGGATATCCTTCGTGGATCTGAAGGTCCTTTAGGGCCTACTGAAATAGCCAAAGAGGTAGCAGGGAAAATAGGTAAAGATAGTATTCCGACAACTACTTTGTATTACCATCTTAAGAAATTAAAAGACGAGGAGATTATTGTCTCAAAAGATGGTAAATATGCTTCAAACGATCTTGATGAAATAAAAATAAAGATTAAAGAAATCCTTTCAAAAAATCCAGAGGGTCTTAGTTTAAAAGAACTTCAAAAACTGGGATTTAAAAAAAGAAAAATTGTTGCCGCTCTAAGATATCTCTATGTTGATCATTTAGTAAATGAAATTAAGTATGTTTCTACAGAAGAGGGTGCTGTCCACAATTATACTTTGAGTCCTTTTGGACTTTCAGACTTTGGATTGTGTCCTTTCTGCAATGAACAATTGAAAGACTCTGATAACGTTATAGTGTCAATAATCGCGCCCATTGGGTTATCCCCTGAGTATAAAATAGTTAAAATTCATCCCAGATGCTTTTTAAAATCAACTAGTTTTTCTAAGGATTTTAAAACAGAAGGAGCTTTTTGTGAATATTGCGGGTTGCCACTTTCCCCGGAAGATTTGCCTGTTCAGGGAATAGACTACAAGTCAATCGAAGACCATTTTTATCAAATTGAAATCGCCACAATTAAGCTCATTGAAGAGTTATATCAAAGTTTATCGAAGGACGTTGAAAAAGAATACTCATTATTGCCTACAATAGCGGTAATAGATTTAAAATACGAACAACACGGGATGAAAATCCCTGACTGGTTATCTGAAAAAATGCGAAAGTGTGATAACCCCAATTCATATCATAAGGCTAATCTTGAAATATCTGACGACATTGAAAGAATACTTCTAAACCATCCTATTGTGCCCTTTCTTCCCGGTTTTTCGTCTTTATTAGATTTATCCAAATTATCTTCAGCAGAGATGTTCTTGAGAGGCTTGAATAGATACCGTGATAAAAATGAAGTTGAAGAAGCGATTAACAAAGGATATCTCCCCTCTGATTATGATATAAACTCTAGAATAAGTGAGATATGGGGTGTAGCTCAAGATCTCAAACATGAGAATCTAAGAGATATTTTGAGGGGCTACGAAAAACTTTTGGGACCGGCAGGTAGCGTTTACATTAGAACAATTCCAATTGTGGAAAGTACGAGTCCTTTTAAAAATTCTCAGACTTTTCCACAGATATTAGCTTTTAAAAAAAGGGAAAAATTGTACCATCCATATTGTGCTGAAAAACTTGGTCTCAAAGATGACAGTCACCTAGATGATAAAATAAACGAAAAGGAGGTGAAAAAATGAGTGGACCCAATGAAGACAATCATTCAAACCAACTCAACGACAATAACGATGCTTATTGGCAGAGTAGGGGAGAAGATGAGAGACCTGATGACTGGGAAGATCGTGATGATTAGCCCAGTTTGTTGAGATGATATGTGGGGCCCCACAACGTTTCAATAAAAAAATGTCTAGATAAGAGAAGAGGGATAATAATAAATATTTGTATTAAGGGTTTTAAATAGATAAGTATGGATAATGTTGTTCTGATTTTAGGGGCAGGCGCAACAATAGCAGAATATAATAAAAAATCAAAGAAAAATTGTCCTCCAACGGACAAAGGTTTTTTTGATTCAATAAGGAATATTTACCCCGAAGAAGTCGGTCAAATTAATAATTATTTCCTGAATAATTATGGTTATAATATTTTTTCCGAAAACGATTCTTTGGAAAAAATTTTCGTTTCACTTTATTCTGATTCTTTTCATTTGAAGCTTGGAGATGATGCCTTTAAAAATTTTAGATTATTAATCAAAGTTTTTAATAAGAGAATAGCCAAAACAACTAATAATCTGCCAGTCTCAAGAAAAAGTTGTTTATATCGAATAATATCCAACTATTTAAAACGGGGGATTCCTTCGAAAAGCATTTCGATAATTACTTTTAACTATGATATTCAGATTGAGAAAGTACTTTCTCTTCTCAATGAAACAAAACGTTATAACGCTATGAAACCTATTTTTGAATTTCCTGCCTGTTATAGGATATCGTTTGATCCTAGTTTAATCACAAACCCAACTTCTAATAAGACGAAATGCTTTAAGACGGTTGAATCAACGGATTCGGGAATAAGAATTTTAAAATTGCATGGATCTTTGAATTGGTATTCGGGGCACTATGTTCCTGATCCAAGCAAGAGCGCGATCTTTAATCCAAAAAGGAGGGTTTGGCTTACAAAGCGTATGACAATCAATCCAGGTATGCATCTAACAGGAGCATACAGAGTTAAATATACGCTTCCTCTTGTTATCCCCCCTGTTAATCAAAAATCGGGTATATTTCACAATGTGATTAGATCAATGTGGAATATTGCTGAAAGTGATTTAAAAAAAGCAACTGAAATATTAATTTTCGGATATTCGTGTCCTGAATTAGACTTTGAAAGTATAAATATGATCCAAAGATCCCTTACACAAAATAGGAAGTATGATCAAATATCAATAATTGATCCTGATCCTACACTTGTTGCCCGCTATACAAAATTAATACAGCCTTCAAAGGTTGATTATTATACATCGGCAAAAAATTATCTGGATAATTTATGAACAAATGAAATTATTAATCGACGACATATTATCGCGATGATTATATTAAATATACAACTCCCCCCTGTGTTTAATAATTTAAAGATTCTATTTTTAAAAATTAATGAATTACAAATCTTTAAATTCACTAGGATTGATTTTTCTTTATGAAAAAACGAAAGCAGAGCATATTTCATGCATTTTATTTTCTGAAAAATTGCAAACTTGATGGTGAAATAGAGTTAGAAAAAGGTGTAAAGTTAATCCCCTTCGAAGGATTTAGTGTAAAATCAGACATGGAATTAGTTGAAAAATTTATGAAAGAAAGAGGTAAGGATTTCGGATTTGAATTGGATCGAAATTTCCCTCAATCTGCCTTAGAGACTAAAAAAAAATATATGAAAAAAATCAAGATGGCGGTTCTGTTTATCCCTATAAGAGCTGATACCATCGAAAACGTTAAGAAAACCCTAGATCCCGTTGCCGACAATGTTATGTTCATCCTTTCTGCTTTTAAAAATACTTATGTCGAGAGAGCCGGTTATTTTGCCATTGATGTCAGTGGAAAGAATGGTCTAAAGACACACGCGATATATTACTTTGACATTAAGAAGATCTACAAGGATTATGATTCCCGAAAGCTTAGTGACGATAAACAGATCACTATGGTTTTATCAAAGATTCAGGACATACATCATACAATTGAAAAATACGATTTAATTAAACACTCAAAACAACTTTATTATGAGTATATTGCTGAAGATAATGAGGATTGGGGCTTTTTAAGACTCTGGAATATATTAGAGATTCAATCAGAAAACAGGACTAAATTAACAAAGACGAAAATATTTACCAAGAAAGATATAAAAAAAATCCGGAAGGTACTTTATCAAACTCTAGATACAAAAGATATCGATGACCAATTGAAGAGTAAAAAAATAAGCTCTATTCTGACTTCTCTAAATTATCCTCCGATTAAGGATAAAATTCGAAAAATGCTAGGAGAATATCAATTAGACCTGAATCCAATTGATGAATCACATGACATTATCGACCAGATATATCAGTATAGAAATTGCTTAATCCATTATGGTGGATGTGCTAAAAAAAGAAGTTTAAGAGTATCATGTGAAAGTTGGTGTAAAAACTCTATAATGGATTCCGACACGCTTAGAAAAGAACTTAGGAATTTTGTACTACAGATTATTTTCCGTGATTTTAATATCTATTTTATGATTAAAGATAATTAGATTTGGTGGATTAATATTTCTGAAATTATCCATGTTAGTGGGTAAGAGTTCAAATCACTCAAAGAACTACAACTATCCCAATATCATGCATCATATTCCTTACTTTTCCGCAACTTTTATATATGTAATATATTCCTTACATTTATATGTCACATATTTCTTACATATTAATACCAATTAAAAAATAAAATAAACAAAAATAGGAGAAAAAGAAAAATGATAGGAAAACCAGAATGGTTCAAAAGAAGAAAATACACAGGATGGGGGATTACACCCAAGACATGGCAGGGATGGGTCTACGTAGCAGTGTTTGTAACACTCATTATAGGATTTCACACCATACCCACATTAGACAACACCACACGCACAATCGGAACAGGACTCTGGCTACTCGTATTAGGAATTGACAGCATTGATATTATGATACATCTTAAAAAAGACGAAAGAAACTACCTGCATGAAGCTATCTCTGAGAGAAACGCAGCATGGTACATGGTAATCGTACTCGCCCTTGGAATTGCATACCAGGGTATTTCAAGCGGACTTCAGCAGAGACTCTATGTAGATCCCATACTTTTGATAGCTCTTTTTGGAGGACTTGCTATAAAGGCAGGATCAAACATCTACCTTGACAGAAAAGACTAGAGATTAAATCAATTGATTCAAAATGAAAAACAAAATCACAGAAAGAAGAAAAGAACTAAAGATTACACAACAAGAACTCGCCGACACAGTAGACGTAGCAAGACAAACCATCATATCTTTGGAACAAGGAAGATACAACCCCAGCTTAAAGTTAGCAAATGCTATAACCAAAGCATTAAAAGTAAAACATATAGAAGACTTGTTTGAATTAGAAAACGGAGGCGATTAAAAAATGATTAGTCAGAAGCTTTTGGATATTGTAGCCATTTTTGATGAAGATATTGAAGAACTCGCGGATAATATCAGTATGACACTTATGGAAAAAGGCCTAAGTCACGACGAATACTATATTGTCAGACACAAGATTATGGCAAACCTGCGTGAATCATGCAAATACGGAGAAAGAGACTAAAAAGACCTAAAAATAAGATAAAAAATAAAAGAGAGGAATCAAATTGGCATCTTGGATAATGATAGCGATCATAGGACTGTTGATAATATTTCTAGCAGTTTTCCTTACAAGAAAAGAGAAAAAAGAGACAGACTACAAACAATTCTTTACAATGGGCGTTGTTTTCCTCATCTTTGGAGTAGGCTATGAGATTATCAACCTAATCCTTAGAGGAGAAGCTTTTGAATTCAACACACTCCTCCTGCTGGGACTAATATTCACCCTAGCAGGCTTGGCAAACAAAAACAAATGGGGTAAGGAGTAATAAGTCGCTAAAAGGAATATAGAAAAAAAGTCATGATAAACAGATTACCCCAAAGACTTAGCCCGATAAAACAGGTCCTCAGCAAACAAAAGGACATCCTCTAAAAACTTCTTTTCAAAAGATCTCCCATGGGTATATCCCGCCTTATGCAATTCAGTTGCAAGATCAAGATACCAGTCATATGTCTCACTATCAATACGCCCCATTTTCAACAGAGAGTCACGGATAAGAAACTGAAGAGCAAGCCTCCCTGTGAATTTTTTACGACCAGGATATTCGATCTTCCTTATTCCATAATGGTATAGCATGGCCTCAAGGGAGGTCTCAACAACACGAAAGATCTCTTCAGCTGCCGGATAGAACCTTTCAGACTTCAAATTAGCACTAGCAGATTGCAGGTATTCCTCCGCCTTTTCAATGCTCCACCTATACAAATCTTCTCGGTTTTTCACCATACATCAACTCCCCATGGGAATGCGCCTCTATCACAAGAGAGCTGTCTTCAAGCCCCACAATATACTCTTTTTTAGACAGCACCATTGGATAAACTACAATACCATATTTCATACTTATCTCTTTATTTATAAATCCTATAAGGTCTTTTTCAACATCTTTTTTTTCTTCCACAACAAATAGAAGATCGATGTCACTAGGCTCTTTTACAATATCCTCTTTTAGGGACTCTTTTCTAAGGCTACCAAGGAGGATAACCGCCTCTATCTTGTGTCTTTCTATTATAAAGTTCACAATCTGATCTGCTATCTCTTTGTAAATTAAGACAAGGTCTTTGAAAAGCTTTTCAAGAGGGGCAAAGAGAAAATGCTCGGTATTTATCCTGTATACCTTGACCTTCGCCATCCTCTGCATAATGACAAGACCTGAATCAACAAGGTCCGGCATCTGCCTATTTACCTCTGAAAGAGACGCCCCACATTCTCTTGCAAGGTCTTTTTCCACATACAACTCTTCAAGATTTGAGACCAGAGACGCCAGGACATTTATCTTCGTCTTACTCCCAAGTATTCTTTGGAGATACATCTACACAACCAATCTGGTTTTACAAATTATAATATTGATTTCCGAATTATAATACGGATTTAAAGAATATATAAATGTTACTATCAAACACCCCAGACCCACAACAAAAAAAATAAGCCAACAAGGACATAAAACACTAAAAAGTAAGACACATATAGGAACTATTCGAACAAGAAAAATAAAACAAAAAAAGGAGGAATAAAAAACATGGCAAGCTTTATGTTCGGAATACTTATAGGAATGGCAATCGGCATCTCCATAGGAATGAGTGCTAAACAAAAAAGGGAATACACAGAAGAAGAGAGAAAGAAAATGATCCTACTTGGAGTCTTCCTCTTTATCACAGCACTACTTGGAGCCGTTGTCCTGCTACTAAAAACCAGAGGAATAATCTAAAACCGCGTCTTAGGAAGACCTCTTCAAACTAGAAGAATAAACAAAATCCTAATCACAACTACTATGCAAAATCGCATCCACAGGACAGACCTCAACACAACTACAACACTCGATACACTCATCCACGTTAGTCGCAGCAGCCTTCCCCTCTATTATCTCAAAGACATCAGAAGGACACACATCCGCACACTCACCTGCTCCACCACAGATGGCATAATCAATCTTTATAACCACTTCTTTACCCTTAAATTCCCTCAGATCCATACAAAATCACCCCCGATCCTACAACCTCTACCGCTTAACCTTTTATACCTAATCTTAAAAAAAAGATTTGCCTTAGAGTAATGAAAAGTTATAAATAGTTATAAAATAGTATATTTAATAACAAAAAGTAATAGGTGATCGCAATGGTACAGGCAATAATAAATCTAAACGAACATTCAAACAGGATCATAAATATTATCAAAGGCAAATTTGGCTTAAAAAACAAATCAGACGCGATCCAGTGGATAATAAGCGAATATGAAAAAGAACTACTGGAACCAGAACTTCGTCCCGAATATATTGAGAAAATGAGAGACAGGGAAAAAGAACCAACAGTCAAAGTGAAAGATTTCAAGGAGCATTTCGGGCTGAGCTAAATGTACGATTACGAGTTGAGAAGATCTGTTGAAAAAATCTTCTTCAAGCTCGCCAAAAAAAACCCAAAACAGCTGAAGATAATTCATAAAAAAATCGAAGAAATTAGACCAAATCCTCACCATTACAAAAACTTACGCCGCCCGCTTCAACACCTGAAACGCGTCCACATTGACAAAAGTTTTGTTCTAATATACTCCATAGATGAACAG
>JAAOYJ010000014.1 GCA_018221285.1 Candidatus Pacearchaeota archaeon | reverse complement strand
AGAGAGAGATGTTCACAAGAAGTTTTAAAAACCGTTCTTCATTTAGTTAAACATAGGAAAGAGGATAAAATGAAAAAATTAAGTTTTGAGTATTGTCATATATCTCCAAGTTGGGATAATAAAGAGGAAATAGAGAAATATAATTATTAAGTTCCAAGAGTTCTTAAAAGATTTGGGTATATATTACAAGAAAATTTGAGAAACTATATTTATTTATAATAAATAAAAAGCGACTAGAAGTGAAAAATGAAGTGTCCAGATTGTTATTATTTAGTTTTGTCATATCTAAACTAGAATTTTCGATGCGAAATAATTTCCGGATACTACATGCATGATGGGCTACACATATCTTTTTAAAAAGTATTATATTTTTGATTAAATGATATTATATTTTGATAATTTAATAACAAATATTCCGTTAAAGCCTGGTGTTTATTCAGACTTGGACAGAATAAGAGATTCTTGCAAATCATATTCCAATGGAGATCGATATGATGTAACTTGCTATATGTTGGCTAGTTATGCTGAAATAGATTGGGAAGAGGTTGTTATTGTATATGAATTTGCAGAGGATATGGTTCACAGAAAAAAAGAATTTGAATCCTTCGTTAAAGATTTGTTTCCTAAAGCACATATTTTCTATGGAAGAAGTGATACTCAAAAAAAGTTTCAAGAAAAAATGAGATTTGTCAATAAATTGAAAGGAGACCTGGTCTTATATGCTGGAAATAATGATCACCCCTTTGTTAGTCCGGACAGGAAGACTTTAGATGCCTGTTTGAAAAAGGCTGAAATGATGTGCAAAAAGTGGGAATATGTTTCTATATTTTATTCTCATTTCACAGAAGCATACAACATGGCGAAGAAAGGTAATTTTTATCATGATGCTATATGCTTTCGTTCGAAATTTTTAGAAGAAGGAGAGAATTATCTTGTATCTCTGTGCGATAAGGGGTGTAGCAATTCTATACAAATAGTTAATAAAAATCTAATTAATCATTGGGTCTCTTCAAAAAATTTGGGGAGTGGAGTATTTAGAAGAATTGAATCTATGGCATTTCATCCTGATATGAAAAGAGTTAAGCAGATTCTAATACATCCAAAAAGTCCTGTCTGTGAACACTTTGATGGGTATAGCCACACAAAGACCTCTGCGGCACCGATTCCTTCGAGTCTAGTTCCACCATTATTTATTCCAGCTGGTTTTTTTGAGAATAAAATAAAAATTAGGTATGGATATGATGATCATAAAGAGGGTTGGGTGAATATAAATCCACTGAAGAAGAAATATATATTCGAAGAAGAAAATGGAATAGATTTAAAAATTTCTCTTGAGGATATCCCGCTATTCTGGAAAAAAAGAATTTCAAAAATAGACATAAATAAAAACTTAGATCAAGAATTGGCGAGAGACAGGGCAAATGCGATAAAGAATGATATAAAAAATGTTTTTATGTCGAAGAAAAATAAGGGATATAATTGGTATCTATTTAAACACAAACTTATTACAGGGGGATATTTACCTTATTCCTTAGTATCCCTCTTTAGAAGAAGTGAATTGTTGACAAAGTTTAAAAGAAAAATGCAGCATCTTAATAAGTAGGATCTGGGTTATGACTTTTTCAAGTGACTAGTGGTTCTCCCAGAATCGGCATTTTTCTTAAATATCTAATGTTTCATTGCAATAAAATTTATAAAGGAAATTTTATTGCTTAACGTAAGCAGGCGGGTGTAGAGATTCGCTAAAATTGCTTAAATGAAGAATGGATTTTGATAAAAATACTGTTAAATGTGTCTCTATAGCAAAAAGACCTGGATCTTTTGGGTTAAATTTTCATAATGCTGGGTATAAGTTATTCGGATTAAATCAGTTTTATTTACCATTAAAGGTTAATGAAGGTGACTTAAGATCTACTGTTCAACTAGTAAGAGATAATTTTCACGCATGTAGTGTTTCTATGCCACATAAAATTGAAGTAATAAAATATCTTGATGAAATGGATTCTTCAGCTGAGTCAACAGGGGCGGTTAATACTATTTTGAATATTGGCGATGGTCGGTTAAAAGGATATAATACTGATTATTATGGTGCAAAAAAGGCGATAGAAAAAAATCTTGATGATCTAAAGGATAAGGATGTCTTGATGATTGGTTCTGGTGGGGTTGCATATGCAGTTGGGAAGGCTGTTAATGACCTCGGGGGGAGATTGAAGGTTACAAATAGGACAGAAGCTAATGCAAAAAAATTAATTGAAAAAGTTGGAGCGGAATTTGTACCGTGGGCAAAAAGAGAAAGCGTTGAAGGATATTTATTAATAAATGCCACTTCTGTTGGGATGGGAAACTCGACTGACATGCCTACAAATATCGCCTCTCTAAATAACTTTTCTGCCGTGATGGACGTTGTCGCTTCAAATCAAACCAAATTAATAAAAGAGGCTGTAGGGCTAGGGAAAAAAACAGTGACAGGCAGAACAATGACTGTTTATCAAGCTGAGAAACAGTTTGAGATTTATACCGGCAAAGCTTTACCTGAATCATTCTTGGAGGAATTCTTAGAATGACAATGAATTTTATTTTAGATGTCGATGGGGTTATGACTACAGGCCAATTTATTTATTCAAAGGATGGCAAAGAATACAAAATATTTGGACCCCATGATGCAGATGGATTGAAGCTATTGAGGGATAAATTAAATATAAAATTTATTACAGCTGACAAAAGGGGGTTCCTAATTTCCAAAAGAAGAATTGAAGACATGGGATTTGAGATTGAACTTGTAACTGAGCAAGATAGGTATTCTTACATCAAAGATAACTATGGCTTTGAAAATACTTTTTATATGGGTGATGGTATATTCGATATGAAAATTATTCGAGATTGTAAATTCGGCATTGCTCCAAAAAATGCAAGAATTGAGGCAAGAAAAGTTGCAGATTTTATAACGCCTTCTAATTCTGGTGAAGGTGCAGTTTGTGATGCCTGCATTAAGATAAATAGAACTTTCTTTAAGTAAACTTAATCATAAGTCCTATACTAATCAGTGAGCTTATTCCTCTTGATACTTGAATATTCCCTAAAGGGATTCTTTGTGTAAATGCAATACCACTTTAAAGTTACACATCACCCAAAACTACATAAAGCCCTTTATTTTAAGATTTGTATGACTTCAAAAACACATTACAATCTTTGGGTCGCAGGAGATAAAAGAGTTTCTCTAAATTATGATATGCCAGATCATCTTGCAGGGTCAAAAGATATTGAAGATATGAGGTCAAAAGATCTAGAAGCTTTTGATTATGAATTAATGCAAGTAGGATCAAGTATAGATAAAAAAAAGGATGAGGGTGTTATCTGGAGGATGGGGTTTCCCGGAATGATTCTTGATGTAAATAATGTCTATGTAAAATCAAATGGAGATGTTGAATTAAGGGTCCGACCAATACATCCTCATAGGGCAGACCTTTCATTCAAGGCAGATAATACATTTTATCGGAATGTAACTCCCCTAACAATTGCAGGATTAATGAGGGATAAATCAGGGGTTCCAGTGCTTGGAATTCGTGGCGGGGATGTTTCAAATGGCTCCGTCGCAATAATTCCTGGAGGGCATGTGGATTATGAAATGCTTCCAGTAACTAATGTTGTCGATGCATTAAAGAGAGAATACATTGAAGAAATTGGGATGGTATGGGACCCTGCAAACCGAATGAGCACACTAGGAGTTATGGGAAACGACGATGTTCCTGGAATAAATATTCTAAATACAATTGATGTACCCTACACATTCGATGAAATTAAAAATGCGTGGAAGAACGCAAAAGACCGTTTTGAACATACCTCGATATTAAGCGTTCCGCGAGGAAAACTAGAGAACTTAGTTTACAACGGAGAGATGACAATTGATGAAGCAAAATATACAGCATCCAAAAAAACGACTACTCCTTATTTTATCGACTGTTTTAGGCATTTTTTAGAAGAAACAAAATAATCAATCTCCAGAGTACCCTTCTCCATCCGGATAATTAATACGTGCATATTCGTACGATTTTGGGGTTCCTGTGTCAAACCAAGTGAATTCTTTAGGTATAAGTCCGATGTCAATTAATGAACCTATTCCTCTTGAAACTTGAATCTCTCCGTCAATTTCTTCTTCGCTATTTTCGAGCGAATTCCAAAAAGACGCATAATCAGCTACTCCTATTAATCCGATGTACGCATGCTCATTATCAGATTCCACCTTATCCTGTAATTCCTTAACTACATCTCCTTCAATTTTCAAAGAACAGAATCTTGAAGTATCTGAGACCTTTGCCGCACCAATCCAATTTTCTACAGGTTCTGGTATCTCTTCAGATATCAACGTGTCTCCTGCAACATGAACAAAAGGACATTGAAGACTGTCTTTGCAAGACAAAAGAGAATGCCCTGGACCGGATCCTTCTCCTTGAAAGGGATCAACTTTTATAAAAGTAATTTTTCGATTAGGGTAGGCAGTTTTAACATAAGATATAAGTGGGTCCTGTTTAAAACCTGTTGCTATTACAATTTCAATAGATTCTGGGAATTTTTCGATTATATGGCAAATAGCTGGTTTCCCTTTTATTGGGATTAAAACCTTATTTAGATATTTAGTGAAATCCCCCATTCTACTTCCAACACCCGCTGCCAAAATGCAAACTTTGTAATTCATATTATTTTCTCGGATTCCTTGGTTAAAAATCTTTTCTTCCAATCAAGAATTGTTTTTCTAGATACTTTTACTCGAAAACTGCTATTTAATTGATATGCTATTTGAGAAAGACTTAACCCCTTATTGTTAAGTCGAAGTGCGGTCTTTATCACTAT
This sequence comes from Candidatus Pacearchaeota archaeon, assembly GCA_018221285.1. GTDB lineage: Archaea > Nanobdellota > Nanobdellia > Pacearchaeales > GW2011-AR1 > JAHKAF01. Next base: position 6,173 of record JAAOYJ010000014.1, on the reverse strand, counting down.
GGGCGGATGTCGGAATCTATTGAATCCATTATCTGGAGTGAACCTCCTATTGCAAGATTTGCATAAATATATTTCTCTCGAGGTTGAAGTGTTCTTTCTTATTTGAACTATACAAACCTGCCCTGAGCTACAATGAATACATTTTTTATTGATTTCAGAATAGATTTGCTCCATTTTGTTAAATGTTCTCTAAAGTTTATAAGATTATCGCTAACTAAACACCATCTTTAAATAAGACTTCATATTAGGAATGGTAGAGTGAGGGATTATGGATTATAAACTATGTATTTTGGCGGCAGGAAAAAATGAGAGGGTAAGTTATGCTGAAGATTTTCCTATAGCGATTCTTCCAATAGGTACTTCTTCTGCACTAAGTAGAATTATTAATAAATTTCCTCGAGAACTTGAAATTATTATTGCAGTGGGATACAAGTCTGAACTTGTAAAAGATTTTATTAGAATTGCGTACCCTGATAGAAAGATAAAAATTGTTGAAATTTCTTTTTGGGATGCACCTGGATCTGGGCCTGGGAAATCTTTATTATTATGTAAGAATTATTTACAATGTCCTTTTATTTTCACCTCTGCGGATACGATCGTTGCTGATGCAATTCCAGAGCCATCAAAAAATTGGGTTGGTGTTTCTCAAATTTCTGACTCATCTCATTACTGTGTTGCTGATTCGGAGAATGGATTCGTTACAAAATTATACGATAAGATCGATACTCCTTCGCTTCTAAAGGTATGTAAAAATTATAAAACAATTCTAAACAATGCTTTTATTGGAATGGCTGGAATCTTTGATTATGAGACTTTCTGGAATGGCCTTGAGAGAAACCAGGAAATTGAAAAAGAAGAAATGCAAGTCTCAAACGGTCTTTCTGAATTAATTGCGCAGAAAATAGAAACGTTCACCTTTTTCAATTGGTTTGATGTTGGAAGCGAGGCAGGATATAATTTGGCAAATAGGTTTTTTGAGAAGAATGCCGTTATTGCAAAGCCAGATGAATTTCTTTATTTCGAAGGGGGTAAAGTTATAAAATATTTCAGGGAGAAAGAAATCGTCAAACAAAGAGTGGAAAGATCTCTTAAGCTTAGAGGAATTGTTCCAGAACTAGTTGATGTGGCACCAAACTTTTATTCATACAATTTTATTGAAGGTAAAACTCTTGCTAAAGTAAATGACGTGGCAATGTTTAGGGAACTATTGGATTATGCTGGAGAAACAGTCTGGAAAGAAAAGAAGCTAAGCGATGATGACTTTGAAAACTTTAGATTATTATGCAAGAAGGCATATTACAATAAGACTATGGGCAGGGTTGAGAAAATGCATCGAGAACAAGGAATAAAAGATGTGGAAGAAATAATCAATGGAGAAAAGGTTCCGAAACTATCTACATTATTATCTGAGATTAATTGGGACGGGATATTTAGTGGAGTTCCTGTAACCTTCCATGGAGACTTTCAGCCAGAAAATATCTTAATCTGCGACAAGGGATTTCAATTAATTGACTGGAGACATAATTTTGCTGACAGTGTTGAGCATGGGGACATATATTATGATTTCGCTAAACTTCATCATGCACTTATAGTTACTCATGATGTTATAAGAAAAAATCAATTTGAAATTAAAGAAAATAATGGCGTTATTAGTTATGACTTTTTCTTAAAAAGTAACTTGGTTGAATATAAAGATTTATTTGAAAAATTCGTTGTTAGTGCGGGATATGATCTAGATAAACTTAAAATAGTTAGTGCCTTGACTTTCATAAATATAGCTCCATTGCACCACACCCCTTATAATAAATTTCTTTACTACCTCGGTAAATATAGTTTATATAAGGAATTGAAGCGTCAAAAAGAATATAAAGCGATAGAATCAACTAAAATAGAAAATCCTCTGGAGAATTAAAATGTTAATTGATAAAACAGATAGATATGAATTTGAAAAAATCGAAATAGAAGGTTCTTCAGAAGGTGAGTTCGTTACCCCAAAAGATTTGTCGACAACATTCATTCATGAAGGAAAGGGGACTCTTTATGTACAAACTTCTAGGGGATTAAAGGAAAGAGCAATTAACCAAGGACAGGGATTTATTATATCTCCTGGTGTTCCATACAGATTTAGCAACGATAGTCAAGGTCTTGTGGCTTTTACTGTTTCATCTGAAACTAGAGCGGGAGAACCTATAATTGAAATTATAGACAATGAAGGAGGCAGGAGAGAATCTGAGTTGGGAGAATATAAGGTTGTGGAAAATCCGAAAAGAGTTGATAAGCCATGGGGACATGAGCTTTGGATTTCATGGTTTAGAGATTATCATGTATTGAAACAAATTGGAATGAATGCGGGAAATCAATCAAGCTTACAATTCCATAGAGATAAGCTTGAAACAAACTATTTACAAGAAGGAAGTGCTGATGTCATCGAAGGATATATGCTAGATCCCCAAGCTCCAGAGACAGAAGTTTTAGAATCTTCAAAAGGAATTGATTTTAATAAATATAGAAAAACAATGTTTCCTATTGATCATTGGACATCTAAGCCTGGGACAGTTCATAGAGTTATAGCAAAGACAGATTACCTCGCGTATGAAGTTTCTACTCCTGAACTAGATGATGTTATTAGACTGCAAGATGATCAAAATAGAGTTTCGGGAAGAATAGACTCAGAACATAAAACTGGAGGAAATAAAAATGAGTGACAGAGAAACTGAGAATCTGATTGATCTCTATGTTAAAGAGAAGAGGGAATTATTGAAGAACTTTCCTACTAAAGATATTGCGGAAATAGCAGAAGTTGTCTGGACTGCTTATCAGGCTGGTGGAACAATTTATGCTTGTGGAAACGGGGGCAATGCGGCCTATGTTGCAAATATGTTAACAGATTTTTCTATGCATCCTTTTGTTTCTGATGACAAGTCTTCTCCATTACCAGACGACATCCCTCGATTAAAAGTATATAATATGACCAGCGAAGGAACTACTCTGACTGCGTTGTTAAATGATATTGGACCTCATGCAATTTTTAGCCAACAGCTAATTAATAATGGTGCTGGTCCAAATGACGTTCTGTTCGGATTCAGTGGTAGTGGAAATTCTGAAAATATCCTTGAAGCATTTAGTGTTGCTAAAAAATATAATACAAAGACTATTGCAATAACTCGTGGAGATGGAGGAAAGTCTAAGGATGCTGCTGACTACTGTGTGGTTATTCCTGGAACATCTACATTCCATGGACAAGTTGGTGGAAACGACAATAACTTCCATTTTGAAGATGCTCTTTCTTCAATACCTCATATAATTACTGGAATATTGAGGAAAAAGGTTACAGAAAAATATTTGGGACCTCAAAGATGAATACTATTGAATTAAAAGAAAAATCAAAAGAGATTAGAAAGACGCTTTTAACATCTATTTATGAATCTGGTGCTGGACATTTAGGGGGGTCTCTTTCCTGGATAGAAGTTTGTGCTACATTATTTTTTAAACAGCTTGACTTAGATGGGAACAAAAAAGATATTTTTATTTTATCTAAAGGGCATACAGTACCAACTCTTTACTCCGCTCTTGCGATAAGGGGAGATATTGATAAATCGCTATTAAAAACCTTGAGAAAGACCGAAAGCTCTCTTGAGGGCCATCCTGTATTTGGAACACATCCTCTAATTCATGCAAGCACCGGTGCTCTTGGGCAAGGACTTTCTGTTGGTCTTGGATACGCGATCTCAAAAAAAATCTTAAAAAAAGATGGTAGGATATATGTCTTACTTGGAGATGGAGAATGCCAGGAAGGACAAATTTGGGAGGCTGCTATGTCTGCTTCTAAGCTTGTCTCTGAAGATAATATGAGTGGGATAACTGCCATTGTTGATTTTAATAAAGTCCAGGGAGACTCTTTTGTGTTGGATGCTATGCCTTCATTCCATCAGTTAAAAGAAAAATGGGAAAGTTTTGGGTGGTATGTTCAAGAGGTTGATGGACATAATGTGGAAGAACTTTGTGATGCTTATACTAATGCAGAGGAAGAAAAGAGCAAGCCTTCTGTTATAATTGCACATACAAAAAAAGGAAAGGGGATTTCGTTCATGGAAGATGATCCAATTAAATGGCATGGAGGATCTTTGGATGAAGAGACTTACAATAATGCTATAGCAGAGGTTGAAAGACAATAAAATGGCAGATAAAATGAAATCTCAAAAAGAAATCTATGGGGAAACTCTTTTAGAACTTGGTAAAACTAATGAAAATATTTTTGTTATAACTTCTGATTTAGGCAATCCAACAAAGGCAAAGATGTTTGGGGATGCTTTCCCGGATAGATATGCAGATCTTGGGATAGCGGAACAAAATGCGATAAGTGTTGCAGGTGGAGTTGCCCTTGGCGGACTAAGGCCATTCTATTCAACATTCGGAGTTTTTGCTGCATCGAATTTTGGACAAATAAGACAATCTATTGTTTACAGCAAGGCCCCTGTTGTTATTGTTGGGACTCATGGTGGGTTAATTGGGAAAGATGGCGCATCGCATCAGGCTCTTGAAGAAATTTCTCTTATGTCTTCCTTGCCTGGAATGAATGTTTTTCAGCCTGCAGACCTAATGGAAACAAAACAAATAATTGAGTTTTTGTCAAAGAATAATATGATTGCATATGTTCGTCTTTCTAGACATCCTCAAAAAGATATTCACACTGAGGACTATCAATTTGAATTTAACAAAGCTAGGAAAATTCTTAAAAAGGACAATCCTCGCATTGCAATTCTTTCCACTGGTTATATTGCTGCTCATGCTCTTGAAGCTGGAGAAATCCTTAACGAAAAAGGAATCCCAACGGAAGTTGTAAGTTTTTCGACTCTTAGTCCTATCGATAAAGAGGCAATTCTTGAGTATAAGGACGTTGATATTATAATCACATTGGAGGATCACAATATAAATGGTGGTCTTGGATCGAGAGTTTGTGAAACCGTCTCCGAGGAAGGACTGGGGATTACAGTTAAGCGACTAGGTATGTCCTGCTTTGGCACCAGTGGAGACCCTATGGAACTTTATTGTAAATTTAATTTAGATTCAAAAAGCGTTGCAATGCAAATCGAGAAAATGTTGGAATAACTAGTATAGTTATAATTTTATTAAAACTGATATTACTCAGGATTCCCATCTTTTGATAATGAATTCGAGACCGTGCTCCTTATGCAATAGTGTAATCTCTTTTCATTCTTCTCGTCATATTCCATTCCCCAATAACAATCTGGACACTTCATTTTTAACTCCTATTCGCTTTTTGTTTATTATAAATAAATAAATAATTATAGTTTCTCAAATTTTCTTGTAATACATACCCAAATCTTTTAAGATAATCTTTTACATCTTCTAAATACTCTAATGTTTCTACAAAAAGAATTGGATGGTCTTTTTTCAATATTTTCTCTGCTCCATGTAATACCTGTTTTTCATAGCCTTCAACATCTATTTTAATAAAATCTATCTTTGACGATATTCCTACATTGTCTAATGGTTTTATATTTACTGTTCCTGTATCTTCTTCTATTACCCTTCCGCCCCCGGGGTTTCTTTTATCCGCTACAAATATATTTGCCATTAATTCTTTATTCCCGATTCCAATATTGTAACATTTAGAAACACCATCTAAATTATTTATTTTTAGGTTCTTTGTGAGAATATCAAACATTTTTCTTTGTGGTTCAAAACAATAAAGTTCTTTGGCTTCTAATATCTTCCCGAAAAAAACCGCATGGTTTCCTATATTGCTTCCAATATCTAATATCACTGAATTTGGTTTAATATACTTCTTAAGTTTTGATAATTCCTCATGCTCATAAAATTTTCTTTTGACAATAATCATTTGTTGTAGTAAGTCTCTTTTTGTTGGTAGATATAATTTTATCTTTTTACCTTCATGATTAATTGTGAATATATTATCTTTATTCACCATTCTGTTTAAAAATTCTAAAACATCTTTCACTCTATGTTTAACATAAAACATCGTTCCATGTTTACTCATTTTCCGCCTCCAATGACGCATTCTCTGCAGGACACGATTTAACCCCCGCTGAAGATATCAATGTATTCCTTAATTTTTTCATTTTATCCTCTTTCCTATGTTTAACTAAATGAAGAACGGTTTTTAAAACTTCTTGTGAACATCTCTCTCT
>JAAOYJ010000013.1 GCA_018221285.1 Candidatus Pacearchaeota archaeon | reverse complement strand
TCAACGCCGAAGGTCTTTCCTTTAGGCTGGAATGTCTTCCATATTTTCCTAGTTTTGGGTATCTGGTTCACACCTATTTGGACCTTCTCTTTTTTGATTTTTTGAACAGTGGTATTAACGCCAGTAGCGTTGTCATAGACTATCTCATTAACAGTGACATTCACATAATCGTAGATCGGGACTTCTTCGATGTAGTCCTCAACCTCCTCGACTTTAATATCCCAAGATGCCAGCCTGTTTTTATCCTCCAGAAACGCAACACTGAAATCAGAATCAGAATCGAGAACCATATTTGCTGCTGTGGGATTGCATACCCTGTAGATCGTGTAGGCCGAGGTAATATCGGCCTTTGTTTCAACATGCTGAACATAATCTGCCTTTGATACCGCCAAAGTTGACCCTGAACTAGAGAGTATAATAAAAACTACTAAAATACCAAACAATGGGTTTAACCTACTATTCCACCTCACGAAAAACACCTCCACTTGCTAATTTTAAATTTTCGATTATAATATATATATTTATCTATATAAATATAATCTTCAAAGGATATACGAGTAATATTGGAAAAAATTTATATTATCGTAAAATAATGTTTCTGCAAGGAGGCGTTTCATAATGGCGAATCGTAATATGCATTATATTGGTGGTGTTATAATTTCTATATTTGGTCTTAATAGGCTTCAGTCAAATGGATTAATGATTTCAGATGAACTTTCAATCATATTACTTTTGTTAGGAGTTTTAAGTTCCAGATTACCAGATATTTTAGAACCACCTAATGGAAGACATAGAAAGATTTTACATTCCTATTTAGTGTTAGTAATCCTAGTAATTGTGATTGGTTCAATTTTCAACTCATTGATTATCAAACAGGATGACTTGTTAGTTCTGGTATTTTTCATTCTGTTAGGTTATACTTCACACCTACTTTTAGACCTTCCAAATCTACCAGTAATAAATTGATCACACTTTGTTAGTATATATGAAATAAATATCATTTCAATTAGAAGCTCTAAAAATGACTTTAAAATTATGTTATTAGAATAAATTAGTCCAAAGGATGATGAGAGTAATAAATGAATGTAAATCTCATATGTGGGAATTGTTTTGCCATAAAATTTTCTTAAAAGATAGTTCAAATCAACTCACTATTCCATTACTTCTAGATTAATAACACCCCTCTTCGCTAAATCAACAATATTTTCATTTGCAATGTTTGTCTCAACCCATCTCAATGCAAGATTTCTAATAACTTCCCCCGTTGAACTGCCAAAATAAGGCTTTAATTTTTCAAATATTTCCTTATGAACTTCTTCAATTCTCACATTAACAACTTTATTTTTTACCATTACTACATATGGTTACATATGTAGTTAAAATACTTTTTGGTGCTGGGAGCTTTGCCCAAAAAGGCACGATTCTGCCCAAAAAGTCCGACTATTTGTGTACTTTATGGGCAAAGCCGACTACTGGCTTTGCACAATGGTGTTTTGTAAGAAACTCACTGAACATAATAAATCTGTCATAGACTTTCCTATTACCAAGGACCTCAAAACAGATTCATCGGTAGAAGAGTAATAATCTCATGAACAATCCTTCACAAAGTATTTATTATAAAAATCAAATTCTTCAATAGAAAAGTTTGTCAAACTAAGTGGGAAGGAAGATAATGGTGGTCTTGCTTGATGAGAGGAAAATGATATGGTAAGTAAATACATGGATGAAAAAGTAAATTTTCTTTCAGACGAACCTCTAAAATTTGCCGAAATTGCCCAAGCTAAGTTCGATCATGTAGGCATTGCAGAAACCCTTAAAAATATTGTATCGGTTTGCCCGACACCATTCACGATTGGGCTCTTCGGGAAATGGGGAACAGGAAAAAGCACTATTGCATGTTTTCTCCAAGAAAAATTGAAGCAACAAGGCATTCTTGTTGTAAATTTCGATGTCTGGAAATATGAAAAGGATTCTTTACGAAGAACGTTTCTCCAATCTTTAGTTGCCGTATTCAAAGAGGAAAAAATATTACCTGACGACTATACTCTAGAAAAGGAGTTATATTTAACTCTAACCGTCAGTTCAGAAGACGAACCAGAAATTAGGTGGAAAAGACTAAAAAGTATTCCAACTCTTATTACAACATTCTTACAAAGAGATGTAAAACATATCATTACTGCAGATCAAAGATCAGTGACCCATAAATCAATTGATTCCCCCGAACAATTCGAAACTAAATTTAAAGAGATCTTAAATTATTCCAAAGATGAGAAAACAGTAATTATTATTGATAATCTAGATAGATGCTCTCACGCTAAAGCAATTGAACTTCTTTCCACCATCAAAACATTTCTCGAAGTTCACGATTCTGAGGACAAAGGTAAATGCATTTTTTTAATTCAATGTGATGATGGGGCAATAAAAGAACATTTAAAAAATGTTTATGGTGATAGTAATTTTAATGATAATTCATCTAAAAAGTTGAAAGCCTTTGATCAAGATGAATTTTTAAGAAAATTTTTTAATACATTTATCCAAATTCCAGAATTTATCGATACTGAGTTACAGACCTTTACTGAAGAGATGCTAAAAGAAACAAAAGTAGAAAAATTTAATACTCCTGAGGTTGCCTACGTAATAACCTCAGCATATAGAGATAATCCTAGACAGATAAAACAATTTATTAATACTTTGCTATCACACTATCTTCTTGCTCAGAAGCGGGAAGAAGGGAAGAATCCCCAAATCATTCCAAAAGGCGCAATTACTGATAATGTTGATTTTTTAGCAAAGTTGATGATAATTCGTCAAAAATTTCCGATAATTTATGATAAAATTGTGGAAGAAAAAAAGATCCCTAGTGAAATTGACGATTTAAATACTGATCTTAATGAGTTTTTGGAATCGACAAGATCGGTTCAACATCCCGATAATATACGTCCTTTTATCTACTTTAAACAATCAGAAGAAGAGTTAAGCATTCAAGGCGCGAAAGAATTAGAAATTGCATTAATTGACAAAAAACAAGAGATAGTTGATGAAAAATTTACAGATATATTAAAATCTCCGGAACTTTTAATTAAATATGAGAAGTTTATCAGTGGTAGGATGAACGAGAATAAAGCCCGAACTATTCCACTATTTAATATCGTTACATCTTCACTTGAAGCTTCAAAAAAGTACTCTTTAGAATTCTCGAAGAATTACTATAATAAAGTTGCGGGATATTTAGGGGGGATATTAAACACTAAATTACATTTGATTAGGCCAGCATTAGTGTTTGATCAAGTAATTGACCGGTGTAGTAGAAATTTCAAATCGAATATTGCAACTCAATATGTAAGAATCCTAAACCTGCAAGGAGAAGAAAAAAAGGTTTCTGAACTAACACCCGAAAACGTAAAAGAATTGTTTTTAGAGGTCATTGAACATAGAAATTTGTTTAAGGGAAAAAAAGAGGAAATATCAAAAGCACTTCTGTACTATACATCCAGTATCGAAATATTATCACTTTTTAAGGATAAAGAAGAACTTCAAAATGATTTTATCACAGAAGAAGTTCTTTTTGGATTGATTTCGACTCTCTCAAAGAGTGACATCGAAAATGAAGATTCGTTTAGGGAGAAAACTCAAATACTTTTAGACTTCAAAAAGGTTATTACACCAAATGTTATACAAAAACTTATTATCAGATTCACCGAATTATTAAAGGATGAAAATCAACAGCCATACCGAGAGCAAAAAGAAAATCTTTTGAACAATCTAGACAAGATTTTCGGAACATATCCCACACTTATTACCAAGATAGAAGATGAAAATATATTATTATCTTTTAGGGATGGTATCATTGAAGGAATTAAGGATATTAGTGAATGGAATCAAAAGGGGATCTTTATATCTCTGGCTCTAAGGCTAAAAGACCTTCTGTCTGATCAGGCTAAAGGAGAGATTAACACCCAAATAAGGGACTTTTGGACAAATACGGGATCGGAGGATTTAGAATTATTTTTAACTGGACTTGATGAAGAGTTAAAACAGAAAGTTATAGATGAATATCTTGATATTTTCAATAGTAGATCAGAACTAGAAGAAGAATTATTCGATGCAATCTGGCCATTTTTGAATAAAGAAAATGGATTACACCTTTTTAAACACGTGGTTGGTTCGGACAATTATAATTGGGCATTAAATAAGCTTGAAAAATTAAGTTACAAAATAGATTTTGATAAGAGGTCAGTTGTTTCTTTACTTTTAGATAGAGTCACAGGTGTGCAAATTCAAGAGAGGCCTAAATTTTACAGGGCAATAAATATTTTAAAAGGTAGTAGAGCTGCAGAATTTAAATGGAAGTTAGCAGGACAGATAAAAGAACTGTTGACAAATAACGACCCTACCTTTCAAGAAGTTGGATACACAGTATTAAAGGAGGAGACCTATCTTACCCAAACTCAAAAAAGGGACATAACTCGCGAAGTTATTAGCTGGTTAAGAGAACTGAGTCCGATAAGTCACATTCATCAATATTCTATTAGAAGTGTCGTATTAAATTGGGAGAAACTACCTTCTACTCCCAAGGGTGATTATATTGACATAATTTTTAACGTATTTATAAAGAACAGCACAGATTTAGAAGATATTTTATTAGGCTTGGAAATTATTAGTCAAATAATGCCGAAATATGAAGAATATGAGCCGTATTTTGAAGACGTACTTTACAGAATTGAGAATGAAGAAAACAAGGATATTAGACAGAAAATAAAAGATGGACTGATAAATATTAAACCACCCCCGGGAGGTAAAAAGAAAAGTAAAGTCTTTTGGAGCAAGCTTGAAAAAACGTAACTAATCTCTTACAAATAAAAACACAAAAGCTAGAGGATAAAATAATGTTTTCAGATATAAATTAACTATTCCTTCCTTTATTTTAAAAAATAAGCAATTATCCCTATATATAACCACATTCAAGGTAATATTAGCCACGAACTACATTGCCAAGTACTGTTGATGGTCTCATTTTCGAATAGGTGGTTTGACTCATATTTTCATTTGTTCATTAAATTATGTCGAACGAGAGGAAGTTAATCTTTAGTTGTATTAAAAATTCATATTTAATTGACATGGAAAGATTTATAACTAGAAAAAACCATAAAAACAATAGTGTAAAGTATGGCTAAAAAGTTAAGCGACAAAGATGTATATGAACTATTGAAAAAGCTCTGGGAACAAAACATTAAACCCCATATGCTCTACCTAATCCTGAAGACACACGCCGATGGCGACTTCCACCGGGGAAAACATATGGTGGACCAAGGATACGATCTCACAGAGGTCTACGATGGCATCGAGATTCTGGTGGCAAAAGGGGATCTGAGCCGGACAGGAAAAAAGACAAAGATAACTCCGAAAGGGCGCAGAGTGCTAAAGCTTGTGGATGCAGTTATAGAAAACGCGTCAGGGATAATTGTAACCTAAAGCTGTTCCATTAAATCTGCAAATATTAAGTCTAGAACGAATTGTTCTTTCTCCCTACGGTTCACATGAACCGTAGGCTGTTATTCTAAACGAAAGTAGTCAGGTGTATTATTTGTGGATATGTTTGTCAAACTCGCTATATTTTAAGTGAAATTTTAGCGCGATTTCTTTTTCTTCTAAGTCTTTGATTTCTTCTAGCTCGCTAGATGTGTAATCATGGTCATATCCTAGCCATATTGCAAGCGCCAGCATTTCTCGTTGAGTAAGCCAGATCGGATGTTCGTGGTCATCGGTCATAATTTCATTTTAATATTAAGTCTCTAATATATGTTTTTCTGAGAATACGAGTTGATAATGGCAATTTTCATGTATATTTAACTGAATCAATATACACGCTATATAATATTAGTCAGAAGAAATTACAACAGAATTATTTTTAAATCAGGAGGGTGAGGGTAAGGAAGCATATACAGGGAGAAATTGATCGTGGCAAAAATAAGAATAACTGATTTGACACTGAGAGACGCACACCAGTCGCTTCTGGCAACACGGATGCGCACACGCGACATGCTACCGATTCTTGAGCAACTCGACGCGATTGGCTTTTATTCACTAGAAGTGTGGGGTGGTGCAACCTTCGACTCATGTATTCGCTATCTAAACGAGGACCCGTGGGAGCGGATCCGCTCGATAAAAAGAGGGCTTGAAAACACGCCGACCCAGATGCTACTGCGGGGTCAGAACCTCGTAGGCTATAAACACTATCCAGATGATATTGTTGAAAAGTTTGTTGTCCTTGCGGCAAAAAACGGTGTGGATATATTCCGCATCTTTGATGCTATGAACGATATTCGCAACATGGAGCTTTCCATCAAGATTGCAAAACGTGAGGGGGCTCATGTGCAGGGCGCGATTAGCTATACCACGAGTCCTGTGCACACACTTGACACGTTTGCCGAAATGGCAGTTTCTCTTGAGGAGCTGGATTGCGACTCAATTTG
>JAAOYJ010000012.1 GCA_018221285.1 Candidatus Pacearchaeota archaeon | reverse complement strand
GTGGCCGAGGTAGTGTAGCTTGGTTAGCACAGGGGCCTGTGGAGCCCCTAGCCCGGGTTCAAATCCCGGCTTCGGCCCCTTCATGTTATTTTTTTACAATTTGGTTTAATTTATTCATTTAAAGAAAATGCTAGTAAGATGACAATGACAGAAATTGCGAAAAGACTAAATAGGCCAAAAAGTGGCGTATTTTATAGAAAAAATAGTATTTTATGAAATATTTAAAAAGAATACTATTATTTGTAAGTATATGGGCGTGGACATAATCCTAACACCAGAATTGATTTTATTATTAATAGCCGTATTTTTCATTTTATTTTTTGTAATTCTTATTAAATATGGAGATAGGATACGAAAAATCAAATTTGGTTTAAAGGGTGTTGAATTTGATATTGACCCTCTTCCTGGTGAATATTTTGATGGAATTCCTAAACTACCCAATGAGTCTGAACTCAAAAAAGAATTCTATGAAGCTGTAAGACTTATTCGTATGGGCAATTATTCCGAAGCGCTTAAACATTTTGATCTGGCTTTGAACGAGCATGTCGAAGTGGAGGGAAAAATCGCTATTCATAACGAAAGAGGGATATGTTATCTTAACCTTGGATTAATTAAAGAAGCTGAAAAAGAGTTTAATCTTTGCATTAATTTGTCAACAAGTGAAAGTGTTAAAGCACTTGTGATCAACAATCTTGGATTAATATATGGCGTCTTGGGAGACTTGGAAAAAGCTGAAGAATTCTATCTAAAAGCCCTTGAAATAGCAGAAGAGATAGGTTATCAAGAAGCAAAAATAAATTCTATTGGCAATCTCGGAAATATGTATTTTACACATGGCGACTTGGAAAAAGCTGAAGAATTCTATCTAAAAGCCCTTGAAATAGCAGAAGAAATTGGCAATAGCGAGAAAATAGGTGTATGTTGGAACGGTCTAGGAACTTTATATCAGATCCAAGGAAAATTGAAACAAAGTGAAGAATCAACGATAAAAGCTCTACACATATTTGAAAGAATACATAAGGAAGATTGTATTGCTCAAACGTATGTTAATCTTGGATATAATTTTAAACTTCAGAAAAACTTTGAAAAAGCTGAAGAATTCTATCTAAAAGCCCTTGAAATTCTTGAAAAAATTGGACAAAAAAGCACTATTGCTCTTTGTTATATTAACCTCGGGGATTTACAATTTGATTATAAGAACTTTGAAAAAGCTGAAGAATTCTATCTAAAAAGTCTTAAAATATCAGAAGAAGTTGGCGACAAAAAGAGGATGTTACAATCTTTTGGCAGCCTTGGGATTGTTAATCGGCGTCAAAAGAACTTTGAAAAAGCTGAAGAATTCATATTAAAAGCTCTAAAAATAGCAGAAGAAATGGACTACAAAGAGGGGATAATAAAAAGCTACAACAATCTTGGAGTATTATACAAATCTTTAGGAGACTTGGAAAGGGCAGAAAAATTCTATCTAAAAAGTCTTAAAATGGCAGAAGAAATGGGCCACAAAGAGGAAATAGCAAGATGCCGTCAAAATCTTTCAATCATTAATGATAAAAAAGCAGAATAAATTAAAATTATTGGATTTAAATAATAATAGTTGTAATTTTTTAATGGGGATAATATGGCGTCACTCAAATTCTCGTTTGCGGTCTTAGTCATTTTGGGCTTATCCACATTTTTCATGTGGCTAATATTAAAAATTAGACAAGAATCTATTACAACACGTGAAAAAGCAGGAGCTTTTGCTATAGTTCTATCAATTGTATTTTTTAAATTAGCAGAAGAATTTGTTGAAACAATTAACAAATCATATATTAATGCTTCTAGCGAAGCATTTCTGAGTAATGAAGCTCTCTCCTATAATGCTATTGCAAACGCTTTCATTTGGGCAATTATATGGATTACATCTATTTTATTCATTTACTACTTGATTTTGAACATTTATGTGGCCTTTTCAAAATTTCTTGGAATACGGGATACAGAAAGCGAAAGAAAGAATGAGGAAAGAGAGAGTGAGTCTCTTAAAGAATCAGAAAGCGAAAGAAAGAATGAGGAAAGAGAGAGTGAGTCTCTTAAAGAATCAGATAAAATATATTTTCTTAAGTCTCACAAGTGGCATATCTTTATTGTCATTCTTCTAGTAATCGGAATATATACATTAAATTATTCAAGTAATTTGAATGAAAATTTGGAAGGACAATTATATGAATTCAATTTTAATTTGAAGGTACCGGATATAACTGAATATCCAAAGAAAATAGTCCATCTTCAAAATTATTCGTTTTATTATGATTTTACTCAAAATACGGGGAGAATATCGTTTTATGTGGGGTATGATAACTGGGTAATCAGAGATATTGACATTTATTTTCCCTCAGTAGTAGATAATACCACAATTAAGATAAATAAAATAAAAAATGGAAATGAAGAAGAGTTAAGTTACAAATGGTTTACACAAGAATATTATGGGCGTATGAAAGGCGACTCAACTAGACTTTATATTTACGAATTTGATTCGCCCTTCAACCGAGAGACAATCAATATAGATTTCAAATCCGATTTAAAACCAAAGGGAAGATTTTCATTTTGGCATCAAAATGATACTGGATTACATACAACTAGTGGAGAAGGAAACGTTAGATTTATTCTAGGAGATGATTACGAATGTAGAGGGGGTTGTATATATGCTCCTTTAAATATTAAAGAAACCTATAGAAGTTTTGACAGGGATTTAAGGATTGAATTTGAAACGGAAAAAGGCATCTATTACGCATTCAAACTTAATGCCATATCTAGAAACACTGTATTTTGGAAAAATGTTTCAATGGCTTTTGGGATTTCACTGATTGTTGCAGTATTAAGTTCAATTTTAATGATTCTTTATCCTGATGAAAAGGAGAAAAATTTTAAAAAATTATTAAACAATATAACTGAAATAACGGGAATTGGAAAAACTTTAGGGGATAAAATCAAACGATATTTTAAATAAATCTATTTTAATTATACGCACAAGTAAAGCACTCCCCAGAACAAAGCTCCCTTGACTTGATTACCTCTTTTTTCTTCATCCCCACAAAAACCCAATTCCCTCTAATTTCTATCCTTTCCCACCAGTTGTTCTAATACCCAATAAACCGTAAACTACACAAGACCCCATTGAACCTGACATAACACCATAAATCGCAAAAATGCCAAGGAGCTGGCTTCTCATACTATTCTGTTCATAAGCAATCAATATAATCAGTATAAATCCACCGATGACACGGGCAACTCTATCCAAAAGACTGACATTTTCAGCCATGACAGAGAGTGATTCATATGTTTATTTAAAATAAGGTATGAAGAACTTTTCAATCATAAAGAAATAGAATTAAAAGTTCAATGACTCAAAAACCCTCACTTACCTTCCCTAGCAGTTTTCTTAAGCTTCCTTAACATTTTTTCAGCAGTCTTACCAACATAGAAATCCTCGCTATCAAGCCAAGATTTTAACGCCTCAATACTCACCTCAGGAGAAGACTCAACAACAACCTCCAAAGCCGTGGTAGCATTCTTCTTAACACCAGAGTTGGAATCCTCAAGCATTTTTTCAATAAGAACTAAGCTCTTCTCCGTATCGCTACTACCAACCTTTATCAAAGCCTTGGAAGCACTCCTCCTAATCATATCATCAACATCAGAAGAAAACTTCTCAATAAGCAAAAGACTCTTTTCAGGATCACAAATACCAACCTTAATCAACGCCTTTGCAGCACTCCGTCTAATACCATCATCAACATCAGAGGACATCTTCTCAACCAACCTAAAAGTCTTCAAAGCAGCGTCATCACACACCTCAATAAGAGTATCAGCAGCCCTCTTACGAAGGTCAAGATTCGAATCATCCAACAAACGCTCAATCCGCCCAAAGATTTCATCAGGATGAGACTTAATCGTCAAAACAATAGCATCAGCGGCACGCTCCTGAACATCCAAACCCGGATACTCAGCTAAACCCCGAAGGATATCAATAGCCCTATCAGGAGAAGACTTACCAATCTCAGTCAAAACAGAAGTAGCATACTCATTTAAAAACCGATCAGACGTATCAATCAACTTTTGGATCTTTTTCACAGCAACAATAGGATTAGCACGCCCAACCTTCAAAAAAGCCTCAGTAGCGCTGTCCCTGATACCCGGCGAAGTGTCCTCCATCAAATTCTCAAGAAGCAAAAGAGCATCATCAGGATAACTGCTACCAATCACCAACAAAGAAGCTATGGATCTCTCACGAACATCAGGAACAGGATCATCACCTAAAAGATGAGCAATCTTGATAGCCTCACCAGGATTAGTATCCACAATATCCGACAAAGACTCAGCAGCTTTAAGACGCAACTTCAAATCAGGAGAGTTAGCCATACTGTTGATTTTTTTAAGAGCCTCACCAGGACGATACGATCCGACTTTCTTTATCGCTGCTGATGCTTTATCCTTCAACCGAAAATCCGAACTACCACACAATTTTCTAAGAACAGCCATTGTTTCCTTTGGTTTGAATTTGCCTATAATAGCACAAACGTCTACAACAAATTCTTGAATAGCCAGATCAGCATCTTTTGAGATCTCTTCGAGCAATTCAAAAGTCCCATCGGGATTAGTCCGCCTGATCTCAGTGAAAATATTCAGAATCTCTTTTCGATCCCCAGCGTTAACAACCATCTCATCCTTAATCCATCTCAGGGTTTCTACAGGTGCCGATCTCTGGAGAATCCAAAAGATCAATGAAGCATTTTCCCTCAATTTCAAATTGGGATCCAAAAATACTCCTTTCAAAATTGCTAAGGCTTCAGAAGGATTATACTTCCCAACTTTCCCTAGACCATCTATTGCGCCCATTCTAACATCAATCTTAGGGCTTTTGACCAGATACCGAAGGATCGACAAGGCCTCTTTCGGATAGGATATCTCAAGACTTACCAAGACCTTAATAGCCTTCTGTTGCAAAATAGAATCCTCCCCCTCCACAAGATGCTCCAAAATCTCCATAGTCTTAACAGGATTAAACCTCGCAAGATCCTCAAGAGTATGCAAAGCCCAACGCTGAACCTCAACATCAGAGACAGAAACCAGATCCCTTAGCCAATCCAACACCGTATCAGGACTCGACTCACCAATCCTGCCCAAAATAGCAGCAGATTTTGCCACCACATTCGAAGAACGATCCATACCCAACTTCCCAATAGAATCAAGAGTCTTACCCGGATAAGATTTCTCAATAACAAAAAGAGAATCCAAAACACCCTCCTTTACATAAGCACTCTCATCATCAGATAATCTTTCAAGAATCACAAGGGTATCATCAGGACTCAAGACGCCAATCTCCCCTAAAGCACAAGAAACACTCTCACGGACATGAAAATTAGAATCCAAAGAAAGCTTATCAAGAAGCTCCAACGCCCCACCAGGATTTGACCTACCAATCACACCCAAAGCATCAGAGACCTTCTTACGCACCTCAGAATTAGAATCAAAAATAAGATCAGAAACCACCTCAAGAGCAACCTCAGGGGAGTTCTTACCCATCTCAATAAGAGCAGAAGCCAAACGACTACGCAGATCCAAAGAAGG
>JAAOYJ010000011.1 GCA_018221285.1 Candidatus Pacearchaeota archaeon | reverse complement strand
TTCGATGTTTAACATATTGACCAAGAACATCTTTTAAATTTAAAATTCTTGGTTGTTTACCCACAAGTGCAAGAAAATTAACATTGAATGAATCTTGTAATCTTGTGTATTTATACAATGAATTAATAACAAACTTAGGATTTGTTCCTCTCCGTAATTCAATAACAATTCTTATTTTACCCTTAGAAGATTCGTCTCTTAAATCAGAGACATCTTTAATTTTTTTATCCTGAACTAATTTAGCAATTTGTGTAACTAATGTAGCTTTATTAAGCATATAAGGAATCTCTGTAATAATTATAGCTTCTTTTTTCTTAATCATTTCAGTGGTAGATTTTCCACGCATAATCATTCTACCTCTTCCAGTCTTATACAATTCAACCATATCTCCCTGCACAGACCCTCCTGTTGGAAAATCAGGACCAGTTACAATTTGGGCAAGTTCTTCAAAAGTAATATCATGATTTTTTATATAAGCAATAATCGCATTGCAAACTTCTGTTAAATTATGTGGGGGGATATTTGTAGCCATACCAACAGCTATTCCTGTTGCACCATTTAACATCAAAGTTGGAAGTTTACCTGGCAATAATTCAGGCTCTTTTAGAGAATTATCATAATTAGGTACAAATTTAACAGTTTCTTTATCAATATCTTGCAATGATTCTGAAGAAATTTGCATTAACTTACATTCAGTATATCTCATTGCAGCTGCAGAATCACCATCAATCGAACCAAAATTACCCTGACCGAAAACTAAAGGATATCTTAATGAAAAATCTTGAGACATTCTCACCATTGCCTCATATACTGCTGTATCACCATGAGGATGATATTTACCAATAACATCTCCCACAAGTCTTGCGGACTTTTTAGTCTGAGTATTTGGCTTTAAACCCATCTGCTGCATTGCATAAAGAATTCTTCTCTGAACAGGTTTTAATCCATCTTCAATAGAAGGAATCGCTCTAGAAACAATAACACTCATAGCATAATCTAAATATGCCTTTTTCATTTCACCTGAAACTTCTGTATTAATTACGCCTTTTTCCGCTTCAGGGTGTTTT
Organism: Candidatus Pacearchaeota archaeon; assembly: GCA_018221285.1. Taxonomy (GTDB): domain Archaea; phylum Nanobdellota; class Nanobdellia; order Pacearchaeales; family GW2011-AR1; genus JAHKAF01. The sequence goes on along the minus strand of JAAOYJ010000011.1, from coordinate 2,099 downwards.
GTTATTGGTGTTTCATTAGTCATACTCTATTCCCTCCTGACTTTTCTTAAACTCTTCTTCAACCTTGTCTTTCTCTGCTTGTAAAAAGTTATCTCTATCTTCTGTAAAATCGCAAGCATCACACATAAGAGTATCTTTTGTATTATCAAGTACTTTATTTAACTTTGTTCCCCCACATCTCGGGCAAAATCTTATTTTTTTTATCATGCAACATCTTCCCCCTTTTCATCTAAATATTTCATAAATTCATCTTCTGTTAATTCTTCTTGTTTAATATCACTTCCTTTCCATTTACATTTCCTACATTCCCAAAGGTTTACCTCACCAATTACAACTCCAACTTCATCGCTATCACATTCAGGACATTTTCTAATTTTGAAAGTTTTTCCAGATTTCTTTTTAGTAGAAACTCCTTTAGCTTTATTATATGCTGCTGGAGAATCATAACCCTCCAAAATCCATGCAGGTGTACTTAATTTTATTTTTTTCTTTGCCATTTTATAATTCTTTAACCTCATTATTTACTCTACCATAATCATCATCAAATCTCTCTATATCATCTTCTTCCAAATATTCACCATTTTGAACTTCGATAATCTGTAAAGGAATTTTTCCAGGGTTTTCTAACCTATGCAAAGTATTCTTTGGGATATAGGTTGATTCATTCACATTAACGATTATCTCTTCGTTGCCATTTGTAACCTCGGCGGTTCCAGACACAACTATCCAATGTTCGGAACGATGCATATGTTTTTGTAAGGACAACCTATTTCCAGATTTAACTTCAATAATCTTAATTTTATAGCTAGGTCCTTCCTCCAGAACAGTATAACTTCCCCAAGCTCTCTCAACTTTAGTGGCTCTTGATTTTTTTATTAAATTAGAAGAAGACTGAATCTTCTCTCCAAGACCATCGATAATCTTTATACCCAATCTTTTGCAAACCTCCACTTCAGGGATTTCGTTAGAGAATTGATCCCCCCCCTTAGCAAAAATATTTGGATTTACTGCTTCAATAGACTTGCACACAGTTTTGTCATCATCAATGCTCATAAACACTTCATCAACAAACTCTAAAGATTCTAAAACCAATCTCCTTTCTTCCTGAGGCATAAAAGATTTTCCTTTTTTTAGAGCAGCTTGTTTATCATTATTTAAGATTACAACCAATTTATTGCCAAGTTGTTTAGATAATTTCAAGTAATCAATATGTCCTTTATGTAATGGATCAAAATATCCGCTAGCAGCCACTATCCCTCTTCTCTCATCTAACCCCCCACAAAATTGTTCTTCCATTTTAAACATCTAACTCCGCAATTTTTGCATTTTCTTGTATAAACTCTTTTCTTGCTTGAACATCCCCGCCCATAAGCATTGAAAAAGTACTATCTGCTTCAACCGCATCTTCAATAAAGATTTTTTTAATTTTTCTAGTTTTTGGATTCATAGTTGTATTCCATAGCTGAATAGAACTCATCTCACCTAAACCCTTAAACCGAGTAATGTTTGTAGTTTTTAATTTTTCAGATACTCTTTTAAGTTCTGCGTCTGAATAAACATAATAATCTTTTCTTTTCCTTACCCTATATAATGGGGGAAGAGCAACAAAAATATTTCCATTATCAATTAACTGTGGCATAAATCTAAAGAAAAAAGTTAAAAGAAGCGTCTTAATATGCTCCCCATCAACATCTGCATCACACATAACTATAATTTTTTTATATCTTAATTTATCAAGATTAAATTGTTCTCCAACGCCAGTCCCAATTGCAGTAATCATATTTGTAATTTCTTCACTTGAAAGCACTCTTGCAGGACTTGCTTTTTCAACATTTAAAATCTTACCCTTTAATGGAAGAATTGCCTGAGTATTTCTATCCCTACCCATTTTGGCCGAGCCACCAGCAGATTCCCCCTCAACTAAATAAAGCTCGGTGTCATCAGATTTCTTCTTTGAACAATCAGAAAGCTTTCCAGGAAGACCTCCCAAGGAAAATACATTTTTTCTTCTAACCAAATCCTTTGCCTTTTTAGCAGCAAGTCTTGCTTTAGCAGAATCTAATGCCTTTGCTGTAATTTTTTTAGCAACCGAAGGATTC
>JAAOYJ010000002.1 GCA_018221285.1 Candidatus Pacearchaeota archaeon | reverse complement strand
TAATAATCTTTTCAGAAATAAATAATTAGGGGGAGAAACTTTACTCCATCTTAAAAAGATGGAGATTTCTTTTTAGTTAAGATGATTGCTGGTTCGATTACATCTTTTGTTAACCGATTAATTTTATAGTGAAGTCTCTCTTGAGAGATACCAATTTTTTTAGCAAGTTGTTTTCTAGGAATTCTTGAATTAAGGGCAAGTTCCCAAAGTATTTTTTTATCATATAAGTCCAATTTAATTGTTTCTTGCTTGCCAACGGATGAGATTGCCATATTTTAATAATTATTGCTTTATTTAAATACTTTTCCCCTATTATTAAAAAAATCAATAAAATGTTTTAATTATACTAATTGCTATTAAACATTAACTAAATTTGGGGAAAGATTAAAATGACAATAAGTAATAGTGGAAGTGCAGACAAGGGAAAGGAAATTCAGAAGGAACAAAAAATTTCCAAGCCAATGAATGAAAATGTCTATAGTAGTGGTAGCTCAGGGAAAGGAAAATAAAATGGCCTGGTCTAATAGTGGTAGCTCAGGACGAGGGAAGTAAGATGGGTTGGTCAAATAGCGGAAGTGTGAACAGAGGAAAACAAAACTACCTAAAACAAAGCAAGAAACTGAAGAAGATTAATGAGGCCGTTAGTAATAGTGGTAGTGCAGGGAAGGGAAAATAAAATGGGTTACGCGAATACTGGAAGTACTGGAAAAGGAAAATAAAAGATCCTCAAAAAAATAAAATGAATCTAAATAGTGGGAGTGCGAATCGGGGAAAATAAGAATGGGTTATGCGAATACGGGAAGTGCAAACCAAGGGAAATAGTTTCTTCTAAATTAAATTTTATACTATAAAATGGAAAATAATTGTGCTAAAGAATTTATGAATCTTGTAAATGAAAAGGGACTTAGTCAGCAAGAGCTAAAAGAAAAATTGCAGGAGATCTATAGAAAGAATCTTCCGCCGTTTGCAGAGATTTTGGTTAACCCTCATTGCCCAAATAAGTGTAAACATTGCATTTATCCTGAAGACTATCATTGCCATAATAAAACCTTGGGCCTAGAAACTTGGAAAGGCATAATTAATAATATGTATGAAAAATTAGAATTTAGGCATTTTATCTTTGGAGGAAGAGGGTTAAATAATACTATTATTGAGATTATTAGATATTTGAATAAAAATTTTCCAGATATAAAGGTTGGGATGATCGCCGACGGTCCTGCAATCAAAAAGTATTATGATGAAATCTGTAGCCTTAGAATAGATCATTTTGATATCTCTGTTGATGGACTAAAGGAGACACATGATGAACAAAGAAATTTTCCTGGTGCTTTTGATATAACTATTGAACAAATTAAAAGATTATTAGATGGTGGATTGGCCAAAGGAAATATTGGGAAGTTGAGTATTTTAGCTACTCTGACTACGATAAATAAAGAGGAAATTTTACCAATGATAAAATATCTTAATGAGGATTTTGGGCTAAAGAATTTTTTTATAACTCCTGTTAGCACTTATGCCGGAAGACCTGACAAATCATTGAAACCATCTTATGAAGAAACAATTGGGTTTATTAAAGAAACTCTTGAATTTTTCTCAAGGTTAAATGATTCTTATGTTTCTTTTAATATCTATGAAGACGACATCATCAATTATCTAAGAGAAAATTACTCTGAACTTTATAACAAACTAAAACCAACAGAAGACTTTTTTGAATTCGGTGAAGAGTCAGGCAATAATGAATTCCACTTCTTTTGGTATCCTACTGCAATAAATGGGTGTAGAGAATTTATTGTTAATTGTGATGGGAAGATTTTTACTGGTCTTGTCCAGGCACTTGGAAAGATCCCTGATAAATTTATTTTTGGAGATGTTTTAGAGATTAACAAAAATCGGGAGGATTTTTTTAAGAGGTTAATAGAAAGCCCTGCTTTTGATTTCTATGTTGGGTATCTTAGTTAATTTAATAAACATCCTAAATCTCAAAATAAAATGAACTCTCCATACACATCCCTAATAAAATACTCTCCTGTCCAAAGTAGCATGAGTCCTGATTACGTATTAAATATGTCTCCAAGAAGTTCTAATGGAGAATCTTTAAGATATCCTGTGGACCAAGGATTTCATGGAAAGTATGATGGACCTAAGATAGGTGAAGATTATATTGTTTTTTGATTAAATATATTCAAAACATTTAAAAACATTTATATACTATAGCCACTTATAATTCATTGTAATAAAATGGCTACAACAATACAAATTTCAGATTCTGTGAAAATAGCACTTAATCAGATGAAAGTTTTTCAGAGAGAAACATATAATGAAGTGATTGAAGATATGATTGAAGATAATTTAGAGTTGAATGATAAAACCAAGAAAGAGCTAGAAGAAGCTAGAAAAAGGATGGATGCTGGAGAATTCTTGACTCATAAAGAAGTAGAAAAAGAGTTGGGGCTATAATGTTCAACATAACGTGGGATAAAAAAGCACGTGAACAAATTAAAAAACTTGATATTTTACTTGCAAAAAGGATTGTTAAAAAAATCAGATTACTTTCGGTTAATCCTTTCTCTAGAAATGTCAGAAGATTAAAAAACACTACAGACTATAAATTAAGGGTAGGAAATTACAGAATCCTATTTGAAGTGGAGGAAAACAAGATAAAGATACTCAGATTAGGACACAGAAAAAATATCTATAAAATAAAATGAAAAACCTTTCTCTAAAAACCAAAGCTTATGCTCTTAAGAATGCTATTGCTTATGGTGGTAAAGCTCAGCAAGGGGCAGTTATATCGTCGCTGTTTAATGAAGGTTTGAAAAAAGGTGATGTTAAGAAATATATCAAAAAGATTTCTAAAGTAATTAGTGAAGTTAATTCAATGCCCACAACTGAACAGGAAAAAGAGTTTGAGAAATTGGAGAAGACTGTTAGTAAAAGAAAGGTTCGTGATGGACTTGCTGAATTACCTGATGTGAAAAAGTCAGGGGTGATTATGAGATTTAGTCCTGCGCCTTCTGGAAGATTGCATCTTGGACATGTTAGAACTGCTGCGATTTCCCATCTCTATGTAAAAAGATATGGAGGGAAGTTTTATATTAGAATCGAGGACACAAACCCAGACACAATCGACAAGACAGCTTACAAGTTTATTAAACAAGAAATGAAATGGTTATTTGGGGGTTCTTTTGAAACGGTGATTCAATCAGAAAGAATGAATCTTTATTACAGATATGCAGAGAAGTTGATTAAGAAAAAAGCTGCTTATGTTTGTACTTGTTCTGGAGATGAGTTTAGGGTGTTTGTAAAAGAAAAGAAAAATTGTCCTTGTCGAAAATTAGATATTAAAGAAAATTTGGGAAGATGGAAAAAGATGTTTGATAAGGACGGTTACAACGTTGGTGAGGCTGTTTTGAGATTTAAATCACCTAAGGGAATGAAACATAAGAATCCTGCGATGAGAGATTTTCCTCTTGCCAGAATAAATGAAACTCCTCATCCTTTGCAGAAGAAGAAATACAGAGTTTGGCCTTTGATGAACTTGGCTGTTACTGTCGATGATATTGAAATGAAAATGACACATATAGTTCGAGGAAAGGATCATATGGATAACGCAGAGAGGCAGAAGATGATTTACAAAGTTTTAGGGAAGAAATATCCTTGGGCAGGATTTATAGGGAGGTATAAATTCAAAGATGTTGAATTGTCAAAGAGAAAGATTAAAGCAGGAATTGAATCTGGAAAATATTCTGGATGGGATGATGATAAGTTGATTACCGTCGCTGCTTTAAAGAAAAAATACAAACCAGAAGTATTTCTTAAATTTACAGAGCATATGGGAACTGGAGAAGTCGACAGAATATTAGACAGAAAAGAATTTTTTAGATTACTGGATTCATTTAAATGATAAAAACATTTTTATAGTAATGTTTTTTAATTAAAGTTAGGGTAATGTTTTTAATTAAACAAAAGAGGAGGTAAAATGAAAATAAACAAAAGAGGAATGTCAGATATTGTTACCACTATCATCATAATTGGTATTGCTTTGGCAGTGGTGGGGATTGTTTGGTATGTGATTAACAATGTTGTTGAACAACAAAGTGAAGATGTGCAAAATGCTTCTGAGCTAGTGTTCAAATCTTGTGTAGATGCTGGATATGAAAGAATGAATGAAACATTAACAACTTGTAGTGAAACAATAAAGTATGTTGGGGGATTCAAATGTTGTACAACCACTCCAACCGCTTAAGTTTAATTTTTATTTTTTGGTTTTTATTTTTAAACCATTAGATTGAAAGGAGGTCGTAAAAATGATAAATAAAAAAGGAATGTCAGGGATTATTACAGCAGTGATTATAATCGGGATTGCGTTAGCTGCAGTTGGAATTGTTTGGTATGTGATTAATACTGTTACTCAAGAACAAGCTGCAAATGTAGAGAATGGGTCTGCAAACGTATACAAATCTTGTAACGAGACTGGGAGCTTCAAGATGAACACTACAGACACTTGTAACCAAACTATAAAATATACTGGGGGAGAAAAATGTTGTACAGGACCTGTAACATCTTAAATTTTTTGGTTTTAGAATTTTATATAATATTTAATTGAAAAAATGATAAATAAGAAAGGATTATCAGGAATCATAACTGTAGTGATTATAATCGGAATCGCTTTAGTGGCTATGGGAGTGGTTTGGTATGTGCTCAGTGATGTTCTTGAAGAACAAACAGATAATATTGCTTTTTCTGAAAAATGTTTAGATGTTAATGTGAGAGCGACGTCTGTGGATTGTAGTAATCCTGCTTTGTGTTCTGTAACATTAAATAGAAAGAGTGGGGGAGATGAGATAGCAGGAGTGAAACTTGTATTCAAGAATAATAGTGATGCGGCTAGTGATCCGTGGGGGGTTTTAGGGAATATAGAACCTTTGCAGACAGTTACTGAAACAGATGTTGATTCAGGAATAGCAAATGCAACTGTTGTTGAAGTGAATGCTTATTTCGAGGATGAAGCTTCAAACGAGAAGATTTGTTCGCAGACAAAAACTTATGAATTCGGATGAATTTATAAATAATTATTCCTTAGTTTAATTAGAATGGAAAATAAAAAAGGGATGTCTGCAATAATAACAGTGGTTATCATAATTGGTATTGGCATTATTATGGCAGGAGTTATTTGGTATGCAATAAATGATATTATTGAAAATCAGGCTGAAGATATTTCTATTGAGAGCACAACTATTGATATGGAAGTCCAGAAGGTTATGGTTGAAACAGGAAGTGTTAAGGTTAAGGTTAAAAGAATTGCTGGCGAGGGGAATTTGACAGGGATTAAGTTTATTGTAAGTAATGGTGTGGACTCTGAGATTTTTATAGTTAATTCAAGTTTAGTGGAATTGGGAGAGGATACTTTCACCATTAGTTATTCTGGATTGGTTAAGAGTGTTGAAGTGGCTCCGATTTTTGAGTTTAAGAAAGGAGAGATTGCAGGAGGAAGGCCTGTTGATAAGTTAGAGTTTTCTGATAAAAATATTGTTAAGAATATTCCTGGTTTAGTTTCATGGTGGAAGTTTGATGGAAATACTAAGGATGAAGTTGAAGGGAATAATGGGGTTCTTGAAGGGACTACTCTTCCGATTTATCTGGAAGGCAAAGTTGGGAGTGATAGCATTGAATTTGATGGGGTAGATAATAGAGTTGATTGTGGAAATGATGCTCCTCTTGATAATCTTGGCGACGGAGATTTTTCTATTGCATTCTGGATGAAATCAGGTGCATCTATTCAAAACAATGGTCTAATGTTTGCTAAAGTCCAATCTTTATTTAATTATTTTAGTATCGGGTCAGATGGGTCTGCAAATAGGCTTGAAGCAAAAATAGGGAAATCTGGCGTTTATCTTAATAAAGAATGGTCTGATTTAACTCCTTTCGACCAGAACTGGCATTATGTTGTGGTTGTCTTTAATCTTACAAATGATATTCTCAGAGCCTATGTTGACGGAATAGAGGGGAGCACTACAGGAGATCTTTCAAGTTATCCAAATGACATAAGTAATTCGGGGAGCGTTTCATGGGGAGCCACTCAGGGAGGATATTATGACTATTTAGGTTCAATCGACGAAGTAATGATTTTCAACAGATCACTTTCAGAAAATGAAGTTAAAGGGTTGTATAATTTAAACAAGTAAATAAACTTCATCACCTTTTCGAACTTTTGGAAGTTTTATTCCGATTTCTTCAGCTTTCTTTCCTTGCTTAACTGATTTTTTCTCAATTTCAATTCTCTTAACTTTTGATTTTTTCAGACCAGTTGTTTTTCCGATGACAATTATATTATCTCCAATCTTCAAATCTGAAGAAAGCATTATTTTAGCGACGCTAATTTTTGGATAATAATGAGTTATCTTTCCTGCGAAATGTTTTTTCTCTTTTGCTGCGCTGTGTTCAATTGTTGAGAAATCGTCAGAGGTTGGAGCTCCGAGATAAAAACCTGAAGAGAATTCCCGATTGTAGACTTTTTCTAATTCTTTAATCAATTTGCTTAGTTCTTTTTTATCAAGATTCTCATCCAATGCTTTTCTATATGTTCTTACGATAGTATCAACGTATCTCGCGTCTCTGATTCTTCCTTCGATTTTGAAACTTGTGATCCCTGCTTTTTTCAATTCTTCAATGAACTGCAGAGTGCATAGGTCTTTGGCTGACAAGACCTTATTGTGTTTAACTTCTAACTCATATCCTTCCTGCTTATCTTTTATTATGTAGCTTCTTCTACATGGTTGGAGGCACTTTCCACGATTAGCGGATTTACCAAAGAGGAATTGAGAAGTGAAGCACCTTCCTGAAACAGCGACGCACATTGCTCCGTGAACAAAACATTCAACTGAAATTATCTTTGAGATCTTCTTGATTTGTTTTAGATTTAATTCTCTTGCTAAGACCACTCTCTCTGCTCCGAGTTTTTTGTAGAACTTTGCTGACTCTACATTGGAGATAGAAGCTTGAGTTGACATATGAAAAGGGATCTTATGTTTCTTACATAACTGGATTACTGCCAAATCCCAGCAGATAATAGCGTCGACTTTTCCTTTGACTTTTTTGATTAAATCTTCAAGTTTCTTTATCTCATTGTCGTAAATGATTGTATTGAGAACAAGGTATTTCTTAACTTTCTTGCCACATATTTTGTTTATCTTTTCCAAATCCTTGATTGTGAAATTCTTTGCAGATGCACGCATATTAAATTCCTTCAATCCAAAATAAACAGCATCAGCTCCTGCCTCAACTGCTGCGATGAGCATTGGAAAGTCTCCTGCTGGTGCTAGTAATTCGTACTTTGTCATATTAGAGAGAGAATAATTATATTTAAAAAATGTTGTTATTAGAAGATTATATGAAGCACCATATCAAAACTTATGACGTTCTTAAGGAAGAGGGAACTAAGATATTAAATTTAGATACATGCTGTGGGATGGCCTACGTTAGTAGACTTAATGGACAGAATATAGTTGGATGGGGGCATTTTCTAATGCGACAAACTCATTCTTATACTCTAGAAGGATTATTAAACGAAATGATTGAAAAAGGATTAGGTAAAAAAGATGTTTCTGCTTATCTTTTTGGATGCGGGGATGATGGAAGTCCGGAGGCTATTTGGCTTGCAAAAAATAATATCCGATTCGTCAGAAAATTTCTAAATGATTGGGAAATTTTTATCAAAGAAGATCATACAAGAAATTATCAAAGGACAATCGTTGGTATAAGTAATAAAGAGATTTATGCTAAATTTCTTTCAGAAAACAATAAAATAGATGGGCATACAATCGATTTAAGTAAACTTTAAATACCATCATTATCACCTACTTCTATGACAGCTAAACAATGGGATTGTCCCCATCACTTCAAGTGAGGATTTTTCTAGCTGTGCAAAGGTTTTTATTTGTTCTTTAATTAAATCATATATCAATAATGGCGGTTGTAGTATAATGGTTATTACATCTGGTTGTGGTCCGGAAGACGAGGGTTCAATTCCCTCCTTCCGCCCTTTTTGTTCTCGGAGATTAACATGGTAGCTAATAACGGCAATGGTTATATTCATTGGCGGATCAGAGATTATTTCTGAATTATTTATTCTAGATGATCTAAGCCCGTTTGGAATAAAAATCCCAGCAGATTTAATTAATTCATTTAGGAAAGAAGTATGTATTTTAGATTCAGAAAATTTAGCAAGAGAATTGACTGAGATTATTGAAGATTTTGATAATCCTCTGCTTATCGGAAACGGAGGGATTCTAACTTATACACTAATGAAAAGGTTTGGATACAATCAAAATCCAGAAATTTTAGATATTCAAAGAAAGTATATTTATGAAAGGAGTAAAAAAATGCCAAAGATAAACTTTGAAATAAGTGGGACGATCGACGGAAGAAAGAATTGTTTGGATGACATCATTGCAAGTGGGGCAACAATAAATCAGATTGGAGAAAATTTAAAATGTGCTAGTTTGGTTTTGAGTTCTCAAGCAAGAGGAAAGTACCGAAAGAAAGAGGGAACAAGTGTTAAGAATGTTGATGAATTATTTTATTCTCAAAAAGTAAATTGTGCAACAGGATTTCCTGCAATTTTTTCAACTAGGTTTTTGGTTAGTAAAGTTAGAGATAGTGAAGAGTATAACACTTATATATCTAAATATGCTAATTTAGACATGTTGTTACCAGCTTTAGAAAAAATTAATCGCGCGCCTTTAGATTTACTTTATGCAGGCCCAATTAAATTTATAGAGGAGTATGGAAAATGAAAATGCAAATTGGAGTAATTGGACCTTCGCTGATTAATTACCAGATAAATCCTAATGCAAAAGAGCTAGAAGAAATTGCAGAAAAAATAGGTGGGCTTATTGCTAAAGCGGATGCTATTCTTTTTACTGGCGGAGCAGATGGTATAATGGAGGTTGCTTCAAGAGGAGCAAAAAATGCTGGAGGTCTTGTGGTAGGAACTCCAGGACCGAAAAGAAAATCATCAAATAAGTTTGTAGATGTAGAGGTTCTAACTCCAATCTCAACAGGAGATTTTCTTTTTGCGGGAATCTTAAGTAGTGATGTGATTATTATTATCGGAGAGTCTGCAGGAACAACCGCAGAACTTGCTTTAGCTTATAGGTATAAAAAACAAATGATTATTGTAAAAGGAATCAGTAAATATTATGATAGTTTAATTGGAAAAAGTCTTGATAATAATAAGTGTACAACTTTTCTTGGGGTAAATAGTCCAGAAGAGGCGGTGGAATTAGCAATTAAGATTGCTAAAGAAAATGTTAATAAACCAAACATAACTAAAGATGATATTAAACGAGGTGAGTTGAGATGAAACCAATAAAAGGCTTCCGAGACTTTTCAAGCGAGGAAGCAATCAAACGAACAGAAATAAGAAAAATCTTAGTGGATGCTTTTGAAAGATATGGGTTTGAGCCAGCTGAGACTCCGATTGTTGAGGATGAGAAGTTTGTGAAAGGAGATAATGTTGGTGACGAGGCTGTGAGTGATATTTACAAGTTAAAGGATAAAGGTAAGAGAAAGCTTGCTTTGAGATATGAGTTTACATTCCAGTTGAAGCGTTTGGCTAAGAACAAGCGGCTTCCTTACAAAAGATACCAGATTGGAGAAGTGTTTAGAGATGAGCCAATTTCAGGAAGTAGATTCAGGCAGTTTACACAATGTGATATAGATATAATTGGAAGTACAATTAAAGAAGAGGCGGAGATTTTGTTTTTGGTGAAAGAAGTTTTGGATAAGTTAGGGATTGGGTTTACAATTTTGATTAATAACCGGAAGATTCTCAATGAGATTTTGGATGATTTGAAAATAAAGAAAAATCGTGAACAAATTCTGAGAGAGCTTGATAAGTTGGATGAGCAAGGTCCTCAGAAAACTCAGAATGTGCTTTACAAGTTGGGAGCAGGAAATTTGTTGGAGGCAATGAGTCAGGGTGAAGAGTATTTCAGCAAGTTTGATTCTTACAAAGAGATTATTGGGCTTATGGAATATTGCAAGATTTATGGAGTTAAGGTTTTGTTTTCTCCATCACTTGTTAGAGGGCTTTCCTATTACAATGGATCAATTTTTGAAATCAAAGTAAAAGATATGAAAGATTCTATTGGTGGAGGAGGAAGTTATATGGTCGGAGATGCGCAAGCAACAGGAATTAGTTTTGGGCTAGACAGATTAGCAGAACTTACAAAGATTAAATTAGATAAAGAAAGTTTCTTGGTTGTTTCACTAGGACAAGACAGAGAAGCAATAAAGCTCACACAGAAACTTCGAAAGAAAGGAAAAACCTCTTCTATATATTACGGCAAACCTTCAAAGGCATTAGAATATGCTAATTCAAAAAAGATTAGCAAAGTAATATTCGTCGGTGAGAAAGAAGTTAAGAGTAAGAAGTTTAAAGTTAAGGATATGGAAAGTGGGAAAGAAAACAAATTGAAGTTTTAAGGTTAGTGGATATGGAAAGTGGGAAGGAGAGTTTGTTTGGGGTTTAGACTTCGGGAAAAACTGGAAGTTTCTTCCCTCTGTGGATAAATCTTTCAAGAGAAGGATCGTGGGGATCTAAAACACTATATTTTTTTGCAATTTTATTCAATTTTTCTTCTATTTCGCCAATTGTTTTATTTCTTTCACGATTTTCCTCATTCCAAGGCTGAATAGCCATTCTTGCTTTGTAATGATTAATTTGATTATACAATTTTTCTAAGCCCCTTAATGAAGGTTTATTTCCATTACGTAATTGTTTATAATTAACTTCGATTCCTCTGAATATTTTATAATCTATCTTTCTCGCTTTTTCAGGCGTCGTTCTTTCAGGGTAGATGCTATTATCCAATTCCATCTTAATTAACCTCCCTGAGTTTAGTTGTAGGCTTTCCATTTCCAAGTGCCTTTAATCTTTGGCTTAATCCTAGCCTAGTATTTCTGTCCGAAAGCGATGCTATTTGTTCATATAATGCATCCACTTTTGGCTTGTAAAGAGCAGTATTATACCTCTCGGTATCTTCGAATATTTCAAGCATGGTTGTGATATCTCTAACCTTAAAGATTTCTGCAACCTTTCGCTCATAAACGTTACGCGCATATACTTGTATTACTTCCATATCTTTGTCACTAGAAAGTGGTATTTAAAGGTTTCGTTTCCTTTTTTACTCAACCTCAATCTCCATTCGCCAAGAATTCTTCTCTCCTGAGATTTTCTTATCAACGACTTTCAGCCCCTTACTAAATAATGGACAATTCAGCACAAATGTCTCGAATTCTCCGCCTTCTCCTGCTGGATGGATCTTAAGTGTTTTATGTAAACGTTTCATATAGTCGATGAATCCTCTGTTGATTTCTCTTCCTAGCCATGATTCGTCGAGAGGGTAAGCTGCAACTGCTGTGAGGATTATCTTGAATTTGTTTTGGATTAGTTCTTCAAGGTATTCGAATTCGTCCTTGTGCCATAATGGATTAAAGCATTCTAATTCTAGTTTATCGCAGATTTTCTGGATTCGTGAAGCTTGATAGTTTGAATGCAGTGCTCCTGTGACAACACAATCAATCCCATACCCGTCTTTTGCCTTCTTGATTGCCTCTTCTAAATCTTTGAGCTCTTCTTCCTTCTCTCCTTTGGTCTTTTGAATAATCAAAGGCATGCCCATAACCTCTGCTTGTCTTTTTGTTTTATCTATAGATGGTGTATGAAACATATATGAATCAGGATTTTCAGAGTGAATTGAGATCAAACAAGTTAGTTCATAACCTTTTTGCTTTGCTAAATAAGCTGCATAAGTTGAATCTTTTCCTCCTGAGAAAAGTATTGCGCATTTCATGAGAAAAGGAAATAAGAAGGGTTTTAAAATTGCTCGCTTTGCTCGAATTGGTGAGAGGTTGTTAATGGGATAGCTTCGCATTGTAGGAGGGATAACTGAACACCAAGTTATGAGGGTTTATACTTTACTTCTTTTTTTAAGAGAAGTTTATTTCCCAGCTAGGATATTTTCTTTTGTTCAAATCTTCAATTAAATGTAAAAATTGGCTAACGAATAGAATAACAAACCAAATTAAGAACCAATAAAAGAGAAAAGATTTGTAAATGAAATAATAAATAATTGAAATTGAAATAATAACAAATAAAGAAGTTGTGATTATTCCGATTATAGTATGTAAAGATTCTCGGTGTTTTATTGGTCTTTTAGTTACGAATTTTGATAAAGGTAATTCAATCCAAGATACAAGATGGGCCAAGTAATAGAGAGGTTCATTTTTAAAATTAACATAAATATACGCACCTTTATCATTGCTGTCTGAATCAGGTAAAATAGCTCCTAAAAAATATAAACTTATTCCAATTAACAAATTGAAATTAAGTATTTCGAAAAATCTTTCTTTTAATAAAAAATAAGTTAGGATAAGAACCACTATAAGAATTACTAAATGAATTTGTAAATGTTCCCTTGCTTTCATTTTTCATCCCCGTACTTAAAATAATAAACAATAATCAAAGCGATTGTAAAACCTAAAACATAGGGTAAAAATGTATAAAGAAAAATTACCCAATCTCCTTCTGAACCAGAAAGAGAAGTTAAACCAAAAAAGATAACGCCGAAAATAAGCCACCATTTCATCTTTTTTATAAATCTTGGAAAATGTTTTTTTGTTGAATCTAATATTAGGCTTTCCATAAAGAACTAAGGAGATGATTGTTTAAAACATTTTCGGCGAAGCTGACAAATTATCCGAAGGATTTGTATCCTTTAGTATATACTATTCAACCAAACATCTCCCCCAACGGATTCTCAAAGTCCTTGTTGATTTCATGAAGTCTTTGCTTCTTTTCGTCATCGAGATTTTTGATTTCTTCCTCGATTTCGTGTCTCAACTCTGCAAAAGGATCTGGATTATGTTTTAGAAATGTTTTCTTAAGCCAGATATCAATCTCTTCAAAATGAACTTCTTGATGAAGCCAGATTTTCTTCTGAGTCTCTAAATGAAGGAGTGATGGAAACGCGATTATCCTTTCTTCCTTCTCTTTCCCTACGAAATCTGTGAACGAAACTTTCTTATGAGATTGGTTCTCTCTGAAATGTTTTTGCAATCCTTGATAGATTTCTCTTATCTTATCACCTATACTAAATTTCCTTTTTGGCAAGGAGATACTTGTCTCTCTCAGTGCATTCCGATTTACAATCTCCTTTTTTATTCTCCTGTTTTCTGTGCTGATTGCTTTATTCAGAGCTTCAACCAATTCATTCAGTGTAACTTTTCTATGCCTTGGAATCGGACTTCTCGGAACCAATGCAGGAACTTCTTCATCAAGTTCAATCCGCTCCAGCTCATGTTTCTTTTTCTCTTCCTTCCCAAACAAAATATCATCTATACTTCTCAAATATTTGCTTAAGATAATCTCAGACTTGATCCTTAGAAGCAGTGCTGCAGCAAGCAGAACTTTGCTCGAAACAAAAAAGTCTGCCTCCTCCAAATCTCTGATCTTCTCCAGATACCTCTCAGTCAAAACCGCCAAATCAATATCCCATGGATCGAGCTGCTCTGTATTAATCAAATCGTAAATAATCTCTTGCCAGCCCATCTCGCGATTAAACAGCAAATCATGAATCTGCTCCTGCTTCACAGTATTCTTTGGAGATTCCTCTTTTTCAGACATGATAAATAAAGACATGAAGATTATTTAAGTTTGTTGGAGGATTAATTTAATCTATTTCTCATAAACTCTATATCAGCCTCTAGTTCTTCTAAAACTCTTTCTGGATGAGTTATCCTTGTTAGATTTTTAGAATTATCTTCAGAAATAGGTATTGTAACATCTTGAGAAGATTCTAGATCAAAACCATTATCAGTTTTTACAAGATATCCAATAAAGGGCATATTGGTAGCAGGGGGGTATAAGTAGAAATTCTTTTCTCTTAAAAGAATATTATCTCTATCTCTAAGTTTTTCTTGTCCCATCTTAATCATAAAATCCATTTCATGATTTTTAAAGATTGTTGTGATTAAGTATGATTATAATACCTAGGAGCAGTGTCAATTAAGTTCTCTCCTCCATTTTTGGTGTATCTAGATAATATGAATATAATTGGGCAAAATTCGTAATTTTATTAGGCCCACTCTTTTTTTGAATATTATTATTGAATATATTTATCTTTAGCATCTGTAAAATCTTTTTTGTGCTTTTTCACTTTCTTTTCCCATTCATTAGTATAACCATTAAGGAAACCATCATTTGCTAAACCTAAACATGCAATCCCATATTGAACATATACTCCCGCAATTTCAAGTCCTTTTACTAAAGTTTTTCCTAATATTTTTTCCATTTTATTTACCATTTTATTATTCTTCCTCATACTATAATTTGATTATAAAACCCTGGGAGAGTTTCCAAATCGAACAAATAGTATGACTTGAAGCCTCTCCTGGGTAAAAAGAGGTGATAGTAAATAGAACTCCTTAAACTATATAAACCTTTCGGTTATGTTACCCTTGCAAAATGACAGGTGGTAATTAGTCTATAGTAGTTATACGTGCTTACCCTTCTTTAGAGACAGGCTCTTTCTCTTCCTTAACTTCCTCTTTCCCTTTTTTACTCTCAAACTCAGAATATTTACATTTGCCACAGTAAACTCGTCCCTGGGATTGCATCATAAAAACTCCTGGCCCACATCTCGGGCAAAACCTTTCTCGCGTAACCTTATCACCATCAATTTTATATTTAGTATATTTTTTGCTAGTTGGCTTGTTCTTATGGGGTTTCTTCCCTGTCTTTGCTTTTTTCTTTTTTGCCATTTTATTCTTTCACCTCTTCAGGTTTATCTTCTTCTTTTGGAGTTTCAACGGGTGCATCTTGAACAGGTTCCTCAAGATTATCTTCTTCAACTGGTTTCTCTTCTTCCTTAACTTCTTCCTTAGGCGTCTCAGCAGGTTTATCTTCTTCAACAGATTTTGTCTCAGCTACAGCATCTTTCTTTTTCTTAATTTCAAGTTTGTCCTTGTCTTCTGCTGACTTATAGATATTAGCATTGATTATGAAAACCTTTGAGCCGAACTTTCCCATGATTGTTCTAATCTTGATATTCTCGGCTGGGACAGAAAACTTCTCGGCAAGCAATTTCGCAACATTTTGCCGGCTTGGAGTTATCTCTGCATGAATCTCCCCTTCTATTTCCCTTCTCTCGAATAAAGGATTTTCGATATCAGATATTGTTTTGAATTCCATAGAACTATTTGGTCTTAATTGCAAAGTTTCCTTTTTCTTTAATATTTAATTTTTGAGCGATCTCTGATTTTTCAGGATTCGCCACGACAATTCGTCCTTTGAATGACCCTGTTGACTCTTTAGCATCACAGCTAGGACACTTTGTCTCTCTTTCATAAATTGTGTTGCAAATTTTGCATGCTTTTTGTTTTGCCATTATTTCTTCTTTCCTCCTTTACCTTTCATGGCTTTTTCCTCGACTCTTGCGAGCTTCTTTGCTTCTGCTTCTTTTTTCTGTTTATCTTCCTTAATCCAATCTAATTTTCCTAAACCAGGTTGTCTCATTGTCAGCCCAATTTTTGGCTCGTCTGCCTTGTGACTCAAAGATACGATCCTCGCCTGGCATAAATCTTTTTGTTTTAATCCTCTCTTACTTGACTTTCCTAGTAATGATCCCGTTTTAATATTCAGACTAACGTAATCGTCCATTGTCTGCCCAATGTGGATCATTCCCCTCATTGCGCCCATGTCAATAAAGGCTCCGAAATTTGTGATTTCTGCAATTGTTCCGAAAACTAACTCTTGTAACTCTGGTTTCCATACAAGTAACTTGAATCTTGCGTTGTAGTATGCTGCGCCGTCTCCAGGAATTATGACTCCTTCACCGACTTCCATGATATCAATTACTGTGACAGCTTTCCCTAATTCCTCGTCGTAATACTCTGCATAAGTCTCCTTCAGCTGTTTGGCAATGGCCTCTGCAGTAGGTAGGCCGAATAACTTCGGCGCGACTCTTACATAATCCTGAACCTCTGTAATATAGAACATTTTAACTGAAAAAAGTAGTGAAAATTGGTTTTTAAAGTTTGCTTATGTCTTAGATGGCCCTACATAACTTCCAACGTCTTCTTTCCCCTAATTACCAATTTATTGCCCTTGATTTTATTCTTGAGTTCCCTGTCAAGTGTTGCGACGATTACGTTTTTGTTTTTATTCGCGAAATCTTTTATTCCATTGTCGACTGGTTTTTTATCAAGTTTGATTTTTTTGAAATTGTTCTTTTCCAAAATTCTCAGAGCAAGTTCTGCAGCATCCTTTGAATGAGCCTTTTGCTTCGAACTTGCTACCCTCTTAATCTCTTCTATGACTGGAATAGGAATAATAATTTTCATTCCCATGAATTTTATATCTTCGAAAAAGTCTATCTTCTGCCTAACACAGGTAAGGATAAAGTTCGTGTCGAGTAATGCTTGTTTCATTTTTCTTTCAAAGCTAATTCAACTAATTTAATTGCGCCTTCTTTTGAGTTAGCTCCTGCTGCAAAGAGATTCTTGTGACAAAAAATAGCGTCTTTTACTCCTGTCACTTTAATTAATTCTTCGCCCCTCAACCCAGCCCATTTTTTTGGAAAATTCTTTCGGCTATCAAAACTATTTTCTTTCATAGGAACCGCATGGAGGTGCCATTGATTATTACTCTCGTTTTCAGATATTACGAACTTGAGATCAGATTTTTCTATAACTGTTTTTTTCCAGGGGGCAAAAGAGTCCAGAACAATATAATCCCCATTTGATTTTGAAATAATTTCTCTGATTATTTTGTCTGCTTTGGCAATCCCTTTCGCCAAATCTAACTCCCTCTTCAATAGATTTGTTGCAAATAAAACTGCTTCTTCAAAAAGTTTATCTTTATCTAAATCTTTCCTCTGCCAGTTTGGGTTAAAGGAATCAAGGATATTCCTTAGATCATAGACATATACGATTTCAGTAGAATAGGGTTTAATCCCGTTGTCTTCTGCGTCGATTAGTTGAATTATTTTCTCATCTATATATTCAAAACCTTCTTTTGAATTGACGAGTTTCATTCCAAAGTATCTCCAGATTAATCCTGCAGAAGCATAAGGAATTCCATTTGCCCTTTTTTCAGTAAACTCACTTTGATGATGGTCGAAATCTCCTGTCTCAGGATTATACTTTCCCCCGACATCAACTCTAAAATCTACCTCCTTCAATTTTTCAGGATCTCGTGTTCTGATTATTTTTATTTTGGGGTAGAGCAATCTAAGAATCGCTACTGCAAGGACATCGTCTGCGTGAAAATTTCCATTATGAACTGCTACTGATTTCATACCACTATATAATATCAACCTTTAAATAATCTTTTTTCTTTCTTCCCACATGAAAGAGAGTGATAATGTTCTGAGGATTTTTGAGGAGGCAAGGGTTGCTATTGAGAAGGGTGATGTGGTGAAGTTGAAAGAGTTAAGCAATCAGACAATCAACACAGCTTCGAGGACACAGGACCCTGACAATATTGCTACTGCTGTGGTGATTTATTCTATTGGAAAGATTCTTGAGAGGGCGAATTATCAGGCGCTTCCAGGTTGGAAGAATTTTCATAAGATAATAATTTCCTCGATTGATAATTCTATAATAGATCTAAAGAAAAACGATGAAAAAAAGTTTAGACATAATATGGAACTAATCAGAGGAGCGATTGGAAAACTATCTGGAAAACTGAAAGCATATATTCAAGAGGTTTTCAGGAAGGCGAGTATAAACAAGGCCTCTAGGATGTATGAGCATGGTGTTTCTATGGAGCAGACAGCAAAGCTTCTTGGAATTACAATGTTTGAACTAGCAAGCTATGCAGGAAGAACAGGGATTTCAGATGCTCCAGAAAACAAAACCTTGGGAGCCAAAGCGAGAATTAAATTAGCAGTGGAGATGTTTGCAAAATGAAGGCAATAATATTCGACGCAAGCACATTGATTAGTTTGGCAATGAATGGGCTTCTACCTGAGTTGAGAGAATTGAAAAAAGTTTTTGATGGAAAATTCATAATAACAGAGGAAGTTAAGAAAGAGATTATAGATAAGCCGTTGACAATTAAGAGGTTTGAGCTTGAGGCGCTGAAGTTGAAGCAGTTGCTAGACGAGAAAGTGATTGAATTGCCGTCTTCGATGGGTGTTGAGGACAAGGAGATTTTTCCTGCGTCTGAGGATATGATGGATGTTGCGAACAAGTTTTTTATTGGAAGAGGAAAAGATATTCATTTGATTAGTATTGGGGAGTCTTCGTGTCTTGCACTGAGCAAGATTCTTAATGAAAAGAAGATTCCGAATGTTGTGGCAATAGATGAACGAACAATGAGGATGCTTGTTGAGAAACCAGATAATCTAAAGAAACTACTTCAAAGAAAACTGCACGCAAAAGTCACACTGAATAAAGTGAACTTCAAGCCTTTCAAAGGCTTCAGGATAATTCGTTCTGCAGAGATGGTCTATATGATGCATAAGAAAGGAATTGTAAAATTGAAAGGGCCTAAAGTCCTCGAGGCATTATTATGGGCTGTCAAGTTCAAAGGTTGTTCTATCTCTGGTGAAGAAATTAAGGGAATTGAAAGCATGAGATAGAACAAACTTGCGATAACAATTGCTACGCAAGCCAATCGGAAGGGTTGTTCAATAAACGGGGAAGAGATTAGGGAAATTCAGGGAATTAAATAAGATAAATAAACTTAAAAATAGATTAATTCTACTAATAATAAGGGTGCGTAGAGCATCGTAATCCCAAAAGAGGTACAAAGTATTAAATACCCAAAAGCATTCTTTATATTATGACATGGTCAGATGAAGATATATCTTATCTTAAAAAAAATTATTCTACAAATCCTAATATGGATGAAATGTGTGAAAGATTAAATAGGAGTCGAAGAGCAATACAACATAAAGGGGCAAGATTGGGTCTTTCAAGGCATGGGCATCTATCGAGAGTTTATCCAGGAAGAACTCCGAGGAAGATTATAGAAAAAAGATATTATGAAAAAAATAAAGAGAGAATTTACCGAAGAAAAATAAATAGAATGAGGGAGCTTAAGAAAGAGATGGTTAAAATGCTCGGCGGGAAATGTCAAAAATGTGGTTATAATAATAAGTGCTTTGCTGTTTTTGATTTCCATCATCAAAAAGGAGATAAGGAAGGAAATGTAAGTCTTTTATTAAAAAACGAATCTAGACAGAAGCTTTTAAAAGAAATAAAAAAGTGTATATTATTATGTGCTAACTGTCATAGAGAGTTACACCATACGGGTCAGTAGTATAATGTTTATTATTGCCGGCTCCAGAAATTTTTTGGAGACCCCGGCGGACGGGGGTTAAATTCCCTCCTGGCCCATTTTTTAGATAAATTGCTATTTTGCAGAAGATTAAAATATTCTAATTACATAAGTATATCTATGGTAAAACTTCCTTTAAGAAAATTCAATATAGAGATGAGCCAAAACGACCCTTTTAGAATTAAAGAATCCCAATTAGATAAGGTTTCCTTCGCGGATATGACTTGGGACTATCATTTTGAGAGAAGTAGTTATTATGTAAAGAGGGAAACAATCAAAAAAGATAGAATTATTTTAGAAGTATCAGTAGAAAATAGGCAAATAATAAATGACGTTTTTATAACCTACATAAGCAATTTCGTATTGTTCAAAAATGATTTTAATAAAGACGTTTTGTTTTTTATCCAATCGTTTTTAGGAAGAATGATTAAGACTTCGAAGATTATCCAAGATTTAATTGTAAAAGGAAATTATATAGAATCTAAATCATTATTAAGAGATAATTTTGAAAGAGGAATTAAACTGCAATATTTTATATTTAATGAAAAAGAATTTTATGAATATCATAATACAAAGTCTAAAAATGATAAAAAATATAACTTAAGGAGATTAAGTGAAAAAACCAAAAATAACTATAATTTATATAGATGGTTGTGTGGTTTTGTGCACCCTCACTTTCACCCTCAAGACGCAGATATTTTATCTTTCGGGAAGGAAGAATATCTCTTGGTGTCTTCTTTCAATTCTTTTTGTGAAGAGGAGTCTTATAATCTCTTGGCTCTTAATAATAATCTCTTGGTGTTTACATTTAAAGAAATTATTAGGTCTCTAGAGGGATATTTTCCGAAAAAAGAAATTTATGGAAATATAAAAGAATCTCTAAGCAAAATACCAAAGTTAGAATTTATTTACGAATCGCTTCCAAGATCTATCCGCCAGTATTAGATAAAACTATTAATTCCCAAAACATTTATATACTTATATGAATATACTTTCATATGAACAATTCAACATACCACATATTCTTTACTAATTTGTCTAATCCTCTTAGGATAAAGATAGTTACTTCTCTTAGACAGAAAGATAAAAATGTCACAGAATTGTCTAAAGAATTAAAGGTTGAGCAGAGTAAGGTTTCACATGCTCTTGCTTCTTTGAAATGTTGCAATATTGTCGACGTTAAGCAAAAAGGCAAGCAGAGGATTTACTCTCTTAACAAGAAGACTGTCGTTCCCATGCTTAAACTAATAGATAAACATGCCAAGACGTTTTGCGCAGGAGATTGCAAGGGGTGTGGGAGATGAGAATAATAAAAGCTAGTACAAAGGATAAGAAATTATCAGATAAATTTATTAAAAAAGAATGGGACATTTTTAATAAAGAACGAGGATATCAATGGAGAGAGATAGAGCATTCATTTATTGCCTCAGAAAATAAAAAGATCCTAGGGATTTTAAGATTTAAAATTATTGGAGGGGCAAGTTATCTTTCTGAATTTATTGTTAATAAAGAATCTAGAAATAAAAGTGTTGGTAAAAAATTGTTTGAGAAGTTTGAGAAGTTTTCTAAAGAGAAAAATTGTCATGTAATCTATCTTGAAACAACTGAGAAACATAAAGAAGCAATAAAATTCTACAAAAAAATGGGATTTAAAAAAATCGCAACTTTAAAGAAAAATAAGTTCAAATTTGATTGCTACTTTTTTGAAAAAATACTAAAATGAAAAAGCCAATATACTTCGACAACGCAGCTTCGACAAAAACTGATGAGAAAGTTATAGAAGCTATGATGCCTTATTTTGGAGAGAAGTTTGGGAATGCATCGTCTGTTCATGTGAAAGGTCAGGAAGCAAAGCAGGCCATGGAAAAGGCTCGGAAGATGATTGCAAGATCGATTGGTGCTCGGACGCATGAGATAATCTTTACTTCAGGAGGAACAGAATCAAATAATCTTGTATTGAAAGGTTTGTTTTGGGAGAACTATCTAGAGAAAGATCACATTATCACAACAAAGATTGAACATGATTGTGTTTTGAACACATGTAAATGGCTTGAGAAGAAAGGAGGAGAGGTTACTTATCTTGATGTTGACAATGAGGGGTTTGTGGATTTGGAGCAATTAAAGAACGCGATTACAGATAAGACAATTGTTGTTTCAGTAATACATGGGAATAATGAAATAGGCACGATTCAAGATTTGGAAGAGATTGGTAGAGTCTGTAAAGAGAAAGGGACATTGTTTCATACAGATGCTTGTCAGAGTTATACAAAAACTCCTCTTGATGTGAAGAGAGATAATCTTGACTTAGTTACTTTGAATTCTCATAAGATTCACGGACCAAAAGGAGTTGGAGCATTATACATTAAAGATGGTATTAAGATTAATGCTTTGTTTCATGGAGGAGGGCATGAAAGAAACATAAGAAGTGGGACAGAGAATATTTCAGGAATTGTCGGATTTGCAAAGTCTGTTGAAATTGCAAATACGCACCGCTCAGTGTACCCCAAATTGCAGAATAAAGGGGCAAAAGATGTTGAAAGAATGGAAAAGATGAGAGATAAATTAATTGAAGAGATCTTAAAGATAGAGAACACCAAACTTAATGGCCCGCGAGGAGAAAAAAGGTTGTGTAATAATATTAATGTGTCGTTCAATAATGTTGAAGGAGAAGCTGTTGGAGGTTATCTTGAGCAAAAAGGATTTTGTACTTCGACAGGTTCAGCATGTGCCTCGCATTCTCTAGAAACAAGTCATGTTTTGAAATCAATTGGGCTCACACCTGTTCAAGGCAACAGCTCAATAAGGGTTTCGATAAGTAAGTTCACAACAGACGAGGAAGTTGATTTCTTCCTGGAAGTTTTACCTTCAATAATAACTAAATTGAGGAGGATAAGTCCATTAAGATGAAATCCCAAAAAATAAAACAAATCGTTAAAGAGAAATATGGGGAAATTGCAAGAGATTCAAAGACTTGTTCTTCTTGTTGCGACTCTCCACAAAATATTTCAAAGAGTATTGGTTATTCAGACGAGGAAATTAATTTGGTTCCTGAGGCAAACATGGGATTGGGTTGTGGAAATCCATTGGCGCTTGTAGAAATAAAGTCTGGTGAAACGGTTCTTGATTTGGGTAGCGGAGCAGGTTTTGATGCTTTTTTAGCAGCTAAGAGGGTAGGAAAAAATGGGAAAGTTATTGGAGTTGACATGACAGAGGACATGATTGAGAAGGCCCGTGCAAACGCTGAGAAGCATGGTTATGAAAATGTTGAATTCAAATTAGGAGATATTGAAAGCCTTCCGCTTGAGGATGTTTCTGTAGATGTTGTGATAAGTAATTGTGTTATAAATCTTGCTCCAGATAAAGCTAAAGTTTTCAAAGAAGCTTATCGAGTTTTGAAAAAAGGTGGGCGAATGTATGTTTCAGATATTGTTTTGTTGAAGGAGCTTTCAGAGGAACAGAAAAAGGATGATGATTTGCTTGCTGGTTGTGTTGCAGGAGCTTTGATGAGAGATGATTATTTAGGTAAAATTAAGGAAACTGGTTTTAATGTGGAGATATTATCTGAAGATAAAGATATTAGTAAGAGACAGTATCAGGGAATCGCTTTAGAAAGTTTAAAGATAAAGGGGGTGAAATAATGAAATTCACAGTAACCAAAAAAACAAACATCAATGAATTGTTAATGAATAAGCCAGAGGCTGCTGAGTTCTTGTTCAAGGCAGGAATGAGTTGTGTGGGATGTCCAATGTCAAGTGGAGAAACAATCGAACAAGGTTGTAAGGCTCATGGCATGAATGATAAAGACATTGATAAGTTGATTGAGAGGATTAATGAGGAGAAATAGGTTCAGATAAGCTGAACATTGATAGGAGTTGTTAATATGAAAAGGAACAATAACGTGGTTTATGTTTTAACTAAATCAAACAATCTGCGAACATCATGAGTAGGTAAATAAAAAATGAAAATAATCCAAATAAAATCTCATATTAAGAAGATATCTAAAGAGTTTGGTCTCAAATATAAAACAGAATGGTTTGGATATATGTGGATTTCGGTGAGGTATGAAATTTTAACTGAATATATTGGTATGTGTCCAGATCCAATTTATCAAAAATATGGCAAAACTCCCAAACAAAGAATAAAAAATATTGACAAATTTGTTAATTCGAAAGATTTTAAAGATTGCCTGAAAAGATATGGAGGGCAAGTTGCAGAAAAAAGCGAGTTGAAAAAAGAAGAAAAATTGATTAGAGGAATTAAGAGTGAGAAACTAAGAAACGAGCTTTTAAGATTTTATAAAAAATTAAACAGCCAATTTGGTAAAACTGACTTTTTGGCTCTTCTGACAATTCCAAGAAATGAAAAAGAAAAAGAATGGCAGATGAAATTTTGCCTGAGGCACGAGTGGATACATATCCTGCTATCTAAGAACAGAATTTATTTCCAAGAGATACATAAAAGATACTGGCCTTATGACGAAGGAATAAACGAATATCTTGGAGCCTATTTAGATGGAACATTGAATAAACTTGAAAAGTTTAGAGATAAAGAAAAATATCCTTTGGAAAAGAAAAATTGGGTCTATGCAATAAAATTTAAGGAATTGTTTAAAGATAGTAAAACTCCTGAAGAAAGGAAAAAAACAATTAAGGGATTAATTAAGAAACTAAAAAAAGATTGTAAAGAAAAATGAAACAAATTAAAATCAAAAACGAGCATAACGAAAACTTAATTGGAGTTCTTCACGAGGCAAATAACAAAAAGGAAATCGTGATAATTTGTCATGGATTTCCAGGGGATAAGGATGAGGGATTCATCAAAAAGTTTTGTGAAAACCTCCAAGAGGCAGATATTAATGCGTTTAGATTTGATTTCTCAGGTTTTGGAGAATCACAAGGGAAAATTATGAGTACAACTAAAAGAATATCAGATTTAAAGAAAGTGGTAGGCTACTTTAACAAAAAGGATTTTAATGTTGGATTAATTGGGCATAGCAGGGGAGGAACGGTTTCAATATTATTTTCTTCAAAAAACAAAAACATAAAATTTGTGATCTGTATTGCAGGAGAGGCCAATACAAAAAAATTTCTTCAAAAAATTTTCCCACACCAAAGAAAACAAATTCTCAAAGGAAAAATGTTTTATTATGGGAGCAAAAGAGGAAAACAATTTCCAGTAACGCCTGCAACTATAAAAGATTTAGAAAGTTACAAACCTCTAAATGCAGTTAAGTACATAACTTGTCCAATTTTATTTGTCCATGGTCAAGAAGACATCTCAATAAATCCAAAAGCAAGTGAGGATTTATATCAAAAAGCAAATCATCCTAAAAAAATAAAATTCTATAAAAATGTGGACCATAATTTTAGTAACCCAAAGGATTTAGAAAAGATGATTAAAGATTGCATTAAATGGATTAAAGGATTAAAATGAAATACTCGAAAAAAGTCATGCAGAACTTTATGAATCCAAAGAACATGGGAGAGATGAAAAACCCAGACGGAGTTGGAAGAATAGGAAACCCGAGGTGTGGAGATGTTATGCAAGTTTTTATTAAAGTGGGGCGCCGCTCGGCGTATCCCAAGGAGGGACAAGACCCCAAATTGCGGAATAAAGGGGCAAAAATTAAAGAAGAATATTTGAAAGATGTTAAGTTCAAGACATTTGGTTGCATGGCTGCGATTGCAACGTCGTCAATGATAACTCAACTTGCAAAAGGTAAGAAGCTTGAAGATGCTAAGAAGATTACAAGCAAGGATGTTGCAGAATCATTAAAAGGTCTTCCACCGATTAAGATGCATTGCAGTAACCTAGCTTCGGATGCATTGAAAGACGCGATAAAAGACTATAAGACTAAAAACGTGCGCCGCTCGGCGTACCCCAAATTGCAGAATAAAGGGGCAAAAAATGGAAAATAAAAACGTAGGATGGTTGATCATTGGAATTGCAGGAGTAATGGCGATTATAGTTTGGCTATTCAATTCTGTATTGAAAGATGTGATTGGGGCTACGTGTTCACATGGGCCTTCGTGTGGGATGTATACTAATTTGAGTGCCCAGACATGGATTAGTGTTATTCTTATTGCGATTGTGGCAATTATAGGTTTGATCATAATGTTCACAAAACCAAAAGAAAGGATAATTGTAAGGAAGATTAAAGAGAAAAAGAAGAGATTGGATCTAAAAGGATTGGATAAAGACGAAAGGAATGTTATTAAGTTATTACAAAAAGAGAGTGGAGCTATGTTTCAGAAGACCTTGATGGAAAAGATAGAAGTAGGGAAAGTTAAGATGACCAGACTCCTAGATAAGTTAGAGGCTAAACAGTTTGTTGAGAGGAAGAGAAGAGGGATGAATAATATAGTTGTGCTTAGAAACTAACTCTTTATAGTAAGTAAAAGAACCCCGAGTATATAAAGTTTTCCCATGTTTCTCGACGGTAAAAAAGATTTTTAAAGGTTGGAGGATTATTTATATTAAATGAGGCCTAAATACTCTAACCTAGAATTTGTAAAAGATTTGTGGCATTTCTTTAGATTCCATAAACGGAAGTTTATTTTTTGGTCCTTTATTCTAATCCTTGCTAATGTGGGGGGATTAATTCCTCCAATCATCATTGCAAAATTGATAGATTTCTTTACAGAGGGGGGTTCTTCCCTTAAAACATTCTATACTTATCTTGGGATTTTATTGGGATTAGAGGTAGTCATAATCATTTCGAGATTAAGATCAAAATATAATTTAGGGTTGCTTCGAAATGAAATTGAGACGTATGTAAAAGTGGCATCTTTTCAGAAAATATTGCAAGGAGATCTTGTTTGGCATGATAAGGAGAATACTGGAAACAAGATGCAGAGAGTTAATGAAGGTGGAAGGGCGATTAAAGATTTTATGGGATTTTATAACAATCAAGGGATAAGCGCTTTTGTAAGTGTTATTGGAGTTATTATCATATTCGGATTTTTTAACATAAAATATTCTATTATCGCTTTATTGTTCATGTTCACTTATTTAACTTCAGAATTTATAATTAACAGAAGAGTCGCTCAAAAAGCACTTACAATAAGGATAAAATCTGAAAAAGCTATTGGAAAAGCTTATGAGTTTTCTTCGAATATTCAAACAGTCAAATCGATGGGGATGGAGGATGCTTCAAAAAAACAAATTGCAAATTATGAAAAAGACTTATTAAAAGCTAAGGACGATAAGATGAGGACTAATAATCTTAAATGGATAATTAACCAGATAATCTCTGCGTTTTTCTTTATAGTGTTTCTTTTCTTTGTGGGTAATGATGTGTTGGGAGGGGCCTTAACTGTTGGGGCGATAATTATTTATGTGACATACATAGGAAGGTTAAGGACTGTTATGAATATGGTGTCAAGTGAATCAAGCAGGTTAATTGATGTAAAGTATGGGTTATATAGGATGATGGAAATCTATAAGGTAGTTCCAGATATTAACGAGGAAGGAGCTAAGAACCTAAAAGAATGGAATGAGATTAAGATAGAAAATGTTGGGTTCAAGTATAAGGAAGAGGGGGTTTTAGATGACTTTAGTTTGAAGATTAAGAAAGGGGAAAAGATTGGAATCGTAGGAAAATCTGGGTGTGGTAAATCTACTTTGTTTAAACTATTATTGAAACTTTATCTTCCTCAAAGAGGGATGATTTATTTTGATAGAAAACCAATCAATACTATAAAGAGAGACTCTATTACAGACAAAATTTCTATTGTCCCTCAAGAAACAGAGGTTTTTAATTTGAGTTTAAGAGAGAACATAACTATTTCTGGCAACGGAAGAATCAATCCTCCTCGCTATAAAAAAGCAATAAATGTAAGTCAATTGTCAAAAGTTATTTCTAAGCTAAGGAAGAAAGATTTATCTTTGATTGGTGAAAAAGGGGTCAGGCTTTCTGGGGGAGAGAGACAGAGGTTAGGTATTGCAAGGGCGGTTTACAAAGATAGCGATATAATCATATTTGATGAGGCTACTTCTAATCTTGATTATGCAACTGAGAAAGACGTTCAAAAAGAGATGGATAAATTAGAAGGTAAAACGGTTATTATCTCTGCTCATAGGCTTTCAACTCTTAAAAATATGGATAAGATCCTGGTGATGGCAAAGGGTAAGATAATAGAGCAAGGAACATATGAGGGGCTTTTGGAAAAGAAAGGTTGGTTCTATAAAATTTGGGAAAAGCAAGAAGTGGGAAAGAAGTAATCTATCTAAGAACATAAAAATTGAAAATAGGAAATCTTTCTTTTTTGAAAAATAATTCTTGCCTAGTTAATGTTTCTAAATTTGCATTCGTGCAATATCCACTAAATTCATCGTCAGTTATTAGATAATCGTCAAACTCTATTAAAGTATCGTCGCGCTTTTTGACTGTTAAATGGGCTAGGCCTTGAGAAATCCTTTTAACCTTCATTATCTCTGATTTAAATTGTGGGTCTCCCATTTTTTCAGAACCATTTATAACAAATATTCTAGAATCTGAGGACTTTATTTTTTTAAGACAGCTAATCTTTTTTTTGGCTCTAAACAAGAAAGGATATTAATCAGCAATACGTCTCCGATAATCATTTTCACAGGATTAAAAGATTCTATATCTGATTTTACCTTCATATAAGAATGTAGTTGTGTTTCATCAAGATTTTTATCAATAGAAATGACTTGATATCCTTTTTCAGATAAAAGATTTGAAAAAAATCCTGTACCGCATCCCGCATCTAAAATGGGTTCGAGATAATCTTGTTTAGAAAACAAAGGCTCCAAAATATATTTTTTTGCATAACTTGGGGCTTCATATTCTTTAAGAAGAGATTTCCATGATTTTTCTAGTCTTGACTCGGCCATAGAGCCTCATTGAATTAGGCATTTATTAATTTTACTAATCATCCTTGTAAGCGAATTAAAAATTCTCATTCGTCCGTCTCGATACCCAAGGGCATAAACACTATCAGCCGAACGAAACCAGTTTCTCCAAAGTGCATATAAAGAATATTTCTTTGAGTTGATTATGGAAAATGAATCATGTTGTCCTCCGAAGAAAGAGTATAAAGGCGATAGCATATGGAAAGGAATTGCTTATGGGTTAATCCCACATACAGGATGTATTTTATTTATTATCGGAGCTGTGCTAGGAGCTACAGTGCTTATGCAGTTCTTTAGACCTCTTCTTATGAATAGATGGATATTTCATTATCTGATTTTAATCTCAATAGGTTTTGCTACGTTCTCGTCTTTCTTATATTTGAGGAAGAATAAGTCATTATCTATCGAGGGAATAAAGAAAAAGAAGGGCTATTTGTCTATGATGTATGGTTCTGTTGTAGGGATTAACCTACTTCTTTTCATATTTGTATTTCCATTTATTGCTAATATAACTGGAAATGTTTCAGCAGAGGAAGTTTCTGGTTTGTCTATGTTATCAATAAGTGTTGATATTCCCTGCCCTGGTCATGCTCCTTTGATATCGAATGAAGTTAAGACTATAGAAGGTGTGAAGGGAAGTGAGTATAGTTTTCCGAATGACTTTGAAGTATATTATGATGAATCCAAAACTTCGAAGGACGAGATATTAGCGCTTGAGGTTTTTGAGGAGTATCCTGCTACGGTTTTAGATGAGGAGGTTGCTCAGAGTTATTCTCCTACTCAAACAGCAGCTCCTGCAGGATCTTGTTCAGGAGGTTGCGGAGGGCCAGGTACATGTGGAGGAAGTTGCGGAAGCCCAACTTGTGGATATAATGGGTAAATAAAATGTCAAATAAAATATTAATTGGAACTGGAATTTTTGTTTTAGTAGTTGTTGCTTTGTTATTTATTAAGCCGAATCTTACAGGGAATGTTGTTGAAAATGGGTTGGTTAAGATTCCTTTATCAGAGATTTCAGAGAAAGCAAGTTTCTATGAGCAGGATGGAATAGCTTATTTTGCAGTTAAGGCTGCAGACGGAAGTGTTAAGACAGCTTTTGATGCATGTGATGTATGTTATTATAGTGGTAAGGGCTATAGGCAGGAAGGGAATTATATGGTATGTAATAATTGTGGGAACAAGTATCCAATTGCAGGTTTAGGAACAGAGAACATTGCTGGAGGAGGTTGCTGGCCAGGATATTTGCCAAGTAGGGTCGATACCCTGGAGGGCACAAGTGGAGAATATTTAATAATCAAGACTTCTGATATTGAAAAAGGGGGTTATAGGTTCTAGTTGCAACGAGAATCCATGATTCTCTAGCAATTAAATTCCAAGGAATTCAAAATGAAACAAGAAATGGATTGTCCTTTATGTGAGATTAAATTAATTAGTAAGGCTGGACTTGGATGTATGATGTGTGGGATGCCTATAGATGAAGGAGAGTTTTGTTCAATGAGGTGTGAGGAAATGTATGAGGGGGTGAATGGGAAATGAAGGTACAAATCGACACAGTCATTTGCACGGAGGTAAATCAGGCATGAGTCATTGCTGTGATACAAATAAGGAAGAGGTTAAGATAAGTAAGAAGTTAAAGATACTTGGAGGGCTCTTTATTCTTGTTTTGGTTCTTTCGTTTTTACCTGCATTGCAACCTCTTAATGAAAGTCTGTTGTCTTATCTCAGGATAATATGGTGGGCTGTTCTACTTGGTTTGTTTATGGGAGGGGTTATAGAGTATTTTATTCCAGAAGATTTTATATTCAAATTCTTAGGTAAGAAAAAGAAGATGAGTTTGGTTTATGCTGTGTTTGCAGGGTTTCTTATGTCTGCATGTAGCCACGGGATATTAGCAATTGCTATGCAACTTTACAAAAAAGGGGCAAGCATCCCGGCAGTGATTACTTTCCTGCTTGCGAGCCCATGGGCTAATCTGCCTATTACTATTTTGATGTTTGGGTTCTTTGGATGGAAAGCAATCTTCTTTGTTCTTGCTGCAATGTTCATCGCTCTACTTACAGGTTATATTTATATGGGGCTTGAGAAACTAGGATGGATTGAGCAATCTAAAGAAGTTGAGTTAAAGGGTAAGATTGAATGGACAAATGTTAAGAATTTTGATTTCAAGAAAAGCGTGTCTGGAGTTTACAGAGGGATGGTTGGGATTTCTAATATGGTTTTGTGGTGGATTTTTATTGGGATTATGGTTGCTGCATTGATTGGGGCCTATGTTCCTGCTCATTGGTTTATGAAATATCTTGGCCCATCATTCTCAGGACTTTTAGTAACTCTATTCTTTGCAACAATAATCGAAGTATGCAGCGAAGGCTCTTCTCCTATTGCATTTGAAATCTTCAGTAAGGTCGGCACCTTTGGGAATCCTTTTGTATTTCTTATGGCAGGAGTTGTAACAGATTACACAGAGATAGGATTAATCTGGAGCAACATCGGAAAGAAGGCTGCTATCTGGTTGCCTATAATCACAGTCCCGTTAGTTCTAGCTTTTGGGTGGCTGTTTAATGCTGTGTTGTAGGAGTGGATTGGAGGTTGATTTGAAAAAATTATTTTAATAAAACTTCTCTCATTAACTCAAAAAATTCTTTCGCTCGATTTAGAGATGTCTTTGCTTTATTTTCTTTTACCTCTTCTGTTGTTTGATATTGGAAATTTGCCCTCTTAGCTTTTTCCCTCTCATAATTGTTCAAATAATTATCTACTACAATCAATGCTTTTTGTTTCTCCTCGGAATAATTTTCTAAAAGGTGATTCTTAATTTTATGTCTGCCCTGCACAATCAATGACTCATTCACAACCTGATGAACAATTTCGTGTCCTGGCTTATAACCTAATTTGTAAAGATATGCGCAAGCCATATAAAACATAGAATAATAACTCGTCACAACAACCCATAACGAAGAAGTTTTATTCTGAAATAACTGATTAGCAGAGTTCAAACTTTCTTTTGCATTTCTTAGATAAGTGTTATAGATTAATTCATTAAAATTAACTTTCTTAATCTTACCCTCTCTTAGATAATTTATAAAATTATTCTCTGCTTGTTTTATTCTTTTTTCATCCATAGGTAATTTTTAATTTTGAGAGTTATTTGATATAAGATTATAATAATTCTCTATTCCATAAAGAATAACATTATTTTTAGTTATTTCGTGACCCAAATTGTTTTGTTTTTTTTCTATCATTGAAACAAATTCTCCAGTCGTGAACTCTTGGATTTCTATTTTTAGGTTGAACAGATTTAACATTTCAATTAATTTATTTGTTTTTGTTTTATTATCGGAGATTATGCAGAGATCCATATCTGATGTTTGAGTGTTTTTCTCATTTGCAAAAGACCCAAAAATAAGGACAATCATAAACGGGTAATTAATTTCATTAATATCCTTAACAATTAACTTCATTTTTGGATTTTTAGATAAAAACTCTTTTGTTCTTTTTTCTTCGATAGAAAGCGTTTCAATATTATTCTCAGGGTTAAACTCAATCAAATAAGAATTCCCTTGTTTCTTCTTAGAATATGTTTTAAGATTAAGGTTGTTAAGTGCTTGGGAGGTATTTTTATAATCTGCTTTTAACTTTAGAGAAATCTCCCTAATTGAGTGGGGTTTTTCCTTATTTTCGATTAAGAATTTCAATATCTTTTCCTTTAGTGTATACTTTACCATAATATTATGGTATAATGTACCATATTTAAATGTTTTGATTTAGATAGGCCTCATCTGGAGGGAGGGGAGAAGTAGTTAACTAAAAAGAATTTACAACATTGTTCAACCTATTTATTATCAGTTTCTATCAATACGAGCGTCAGCGAGCCATTTATGGTTTGGGTTTAGGTTTCATCGCACCGCCGGGTGTACTCCTAATTGCGGAGTTAAGGAGTAATTCCTTCTGATTCAAATATATCAATATGACTACTGGAATTATAAAAAGCCAGTTAATTAGAAAGGTCATGACCAGGAAACACAGGGCGATGATTGAATAGATGACTACTTTTTGGGATTTCATATAGGAGGGGAGTGGGAGGGGTTTTTATTGTTTTTGTGGGGTGGGAGAATAGAAAGATTTTTGTAGTTTGGGGCGTTAAAATTGCATGGAGCTAAAAGAAGTTGAAAAATTTCTTGAAAAATTAAACCAGAATGAAATCGCTTTTGACCCTCATTTTTATAAGAGAATTAAAGAAAGGCCTATAGACGAGAGTATTGTTAGAAGTTTTTTATCTCAGCTTAATAAGTTAGAAAAGATTGAGAAGGGAAAAGGAGAGGATAGATTTAAGTTGTGGTTTAAAATGAGTAGAAAATATTCATTAGTTTTGATAATAGAGATTGATATTTCCAAAAGTTTAAAAGTAATCAGTGCTTGGAATAGTGATAGAAAATGGCAAGACAAATTAAAACAATAGATTATGATTCTAATAATGATATATTTTTTATATCTGACGGAGAAAAGGTAAAGGCCTCTTTAGATATTGGAGATTTTGTTTTGGATGTGAGCCATAAGAATCTTATTTGTGGGATAGAAATAATGGATGCAAGCGAAAATTTAGGCGTTCCGAAAGAAGTACTAAAAAGCATACAAAATATGAAAATGTCTGTAAATTATCAAACTAACCATGTTTATGTTCTGCTTATGATTGTCTTTAAGAAAAAAGGTAAGGAAGTTAACGTCCCTATTCCGTTGACTCTTAGTTTGGGGCATAAAGTTCCAAGGAAAGAGGTTTTGGTTTATAATTAATTCTTGATGATTGAATTAGGTTTAGAGTGGTTTGAGAAGTAGAGTACAATAATTCTTAAATATG
The DNA here is from genome assembly GCA_018221285.1 of Candidatus Pacearchaeota archaeon. Classification (GTDB taxonomy): domain Archaea; phylum Nanobdellota; class Nanobdellia; order Pacearchaeales; family GW2011-AR1; genus JAHKAF01. The sequence goes on along the minus strand of JAAOYJ010000002.1, from coordinate 9,169 downwards.
ATTGAATCTAATGATATTAATATGACACCTGAAGAAGCAAAAAGAAGAGAGGAAAAAGGTCTTGGAGAGATAATAACTTTTCCCCCTCATGCAGGAGGAGATGATGTTTTTCTGAATACAGAAAAGGGCCTAAGGTATGATCTAATAACAGATGTTCCTGATAGTCCTTATTATATGAATCCTAATCATATATAGTGGGAAGAAGTAATTAACTAAAAAGAACTTACAACATTGTTCAACCTATTGATTTTTTATTATCAGTTTCCATTATTCTTGCGTCAGGCACTGCCTAATGTACACCAAGGAGGCGCGAGAACCTCTTCGAGGCCCAAAATTATAGAATTCATGGGCAAGCTATTTATGATTTGTTTGTTTGATAAGGGTTAGAGGAGAAATATCTGAAGTAAATTAGTTTAGGGAAGGATAGTTTTATAAAAATAATTAGTCTTTTATCCCATATGCATAAAGAAAGAGTTGCAATATTTATTGATGGAAGTAATTTCTACTATAGTACAGCAAAGAAAGGCAAGAAAGTGAAATTCAATAAATTAGCTAATGAACTTGTGGGAGATAGAGAATTAGTTAATGTTTACTATTATGGTGCTCCTTTAGATATAAAAACTGATGCTAAAAAATATTGGGCACATCATAGATTTCTTAATATGTTAAAAGAAATCCCTAAGTTTAAAGTAATATTATGCAATTTAAAGAAAATAAAATCTGGCGGAGATTTTGTATATATTGTTAAAGGAGATGATGTAAAATTATCAAATAATTTGTTGATGGGCGCAGTTGATGATTTATATGATACTGCGATTGTTGTTAGTGGCGACGAGGATTTTGTTGATTCAATAAAAATAGTTAGAGAGCGATATAAGAAAAAAGTAGAAAACGCATATTTTAGCAGAAGTTCTTCCTCAAATTTAAGAAAAGCTTGTGATTCTACAATAAACCTTAATAAGATTCTTAAGAGATTTGTTGATGAAGAATAAATATAAAGGCTCAGCATTGCCCGAAGACCATACTGAGCATTAACAATATAATAGAGTATTTAGAATATTTAAAGTTTTTGTTTGGTGTTTTTATTGTTTGAGGGGATGGGGAGAAGTAGTTAACTAAAAAGAATTTAATATTCTGAGTAACTTAATGGTTCTTACTTATTATCAATTTATTCGAACAGAGTGAGCTATTTTTCATTTTTGCCACTTATCCTTGTTTGCAAATGAAGCGATTAGGAACAGTCCTCCTATTGCAATGAATACTGGTTTTACTGTGTCTGGTTCACCAATGATTATCCCTAGGACAATGAACATCATCCCAACTATCAGCAATGCAAAATAGTTTGGATCTCTTTTTGTTTTCATGATTTGGATGAGACGAGAAAGGTTATAAGGGTTTTGGGGGGTGGTGGATAATGTTTATTAAGTTTGGGGAGTTTAGATTTTTATGGACATATCATTTGATTTAAAAAAAGAAATAGGTGAAATGTCTCACATCATGAATAAAAATTTTAATATTTTCAAAGATAAATTGAAGGATTGCTTGTTAAACTACTCAAAAGAGGAAATAGTTAGATGGGTTACTGCAAGCCTTGCCATACCAAAAAATCAAATTATCTCTTATCGTTTTTTATCTATTCAACAGATTGCCTTATCTTTGCCTAAAGAGAAGTTTAAGAATGAAAAGCTTGATGAAGAAAAGATGAAAAAAATTCTAAAAATAACTAATGATTTGAATTGGGATTTCGTAGAAGATTGGGCTCCTTGGAAGGAATTTGAGTTTAATTTTGAAGGTAAATCATATCAACTACTTCCAGGATCTCTTGAAAATCCTTTAGAAATATTGGATATTCTTATTAGAAGGATACTTCCCCTAGAGAGTTTCTTAAGGGGAAAAATAGGGTACTCAATAAAAGAAGAATTAGTAAAGATTCTGAATTTTGAAGATAAAATTTCTTCCAATCTTCCAGATAAAGATCCTGGGAAAGAAGTTCTTTGGGTGATTCCTTCAAAAGAATCTATAGATAAGATTTTTAGCGTATGTTCTGAGTATTCTCCCTCTGAACAATTGTTCAAAAGTAAAGAAAAGTTTGAAGAGCCAAAAGACTCTGCAGAGGCGGATTCCTTGTTCTCTGACTATCCCCTGTACAAAGGGCTTTTTATCAACATCCCTAACCTCATTCATCTCTTCTACAGAAAATTGCTTGAAGATATAAGGAAAAATACTACAAAAAAATTGGAAGAAGAATTAGACAAGCAATCTGAGTGGGAGATTGTTAGAGCCCTAACAGAAATGATGCCTGAAGAAGCAATTATCGACAATTTCCATATAGAGGGAAGTGATCATGTCTTTGATAAAGGATTTCACTATGAAAATAAATTTTTTATGTTTAATGTTGTTAAAGAGCACCTTGAAAGTAAAAAAATATTAGGAGAGATAAAAAAGATACAGAAAAAATCTAAAGAAGTATCAGATCTTTTTAATAAAAGTGAAATAAATCTTAATCTTAATGAAGAGAAAATCAAGCTAGATCCAAAAACTGAACCATTTCAAATAATTCTTTATGATGGACTAAATGGCTCAAAAATAAGTGCTATGAATAAAGAAACACTGATCTTAGATTACTACTCCCTAAATTATCTATTTGAGGATCTTTTTGACAGCAAATCTAATCTAATCTATTTGGCCAAGGTAATAAATAAATTTAGAGAAATGGAGCTTATCCCTTCCCCATATACTACCTTCTTGGATTTTTATGATTCGACTAAGTATTCTCACTATTTATTTGCATTATTTAAATCTGCAATAATCTTACTAGATCCCCATATGCATAGTACAACAATGGAAAAGAGACAGAAAAAACGACCAATGTGGCATAATCAACCAAAAGCATATCCTCAAAGAGGAAGTTTTAAAATTATTCGGGGGGGGAGAGTATTGTCTCCATGGATATAATCGGATCTTATTGGAGGACTTCATGTATTTTGATAAATTAAATCTTTATATTTGTAAAAGACTCAGAGGGATGGATGAAAAATCTTATCTGATCAGTTCAATGATTTCGGGGATCGTACAATTTTATTTCGAGGAACTCTTGAAAAAAGACCTAGTCCCTTCAACAGGAAACCATGAGAAGGTAATAAACATAGCTCCCTTTGAGGATCTTCCAGAAGGTCTAAGGAAGGAGCACGATGGCAAGTCTATTGAAGTCTTGACTAATGGAAGTGAGATCTTCCTCTTTTTTGATAAAGATATATTTTTTGAGGAATTTGTTACTGATCCTACTTCTTTAGCTTGTTTTTTTGAAGCGAGACTCTTAGGAAATATATTTGGCCCAGAAAAGTTTAAGAAAATAGAAGAAACTCTTTTGAGCATAGATCTTAGAAAGCATTTTCAACTGGGACAATATGCATCAACACAAAATCCCAAAAATTTGGGAAATTTGAACTTCCCAGATAATCTAGATGATCTAGATACTGAGCTCCGCTTATTGAAGGAATTAGAAGAGAAAAAAATAACATCTGGAGTTTATAGTGCAGATAAGGCCTGGCCAATTTTTATGAGCCTTTATTCAAAATTGAATTCAATTATTTCCGAGGAACTATCATTATTAGACCCAGGAAGTCTTTCCAAATATATTTATAACGAAATCGAAAAAACATTAGGAATTAAAGAAAATATATTCAATAGTTACAGATTATCCAAGGGAACCTCTAACGAAAAGAAATATTCTGAAAGGCTGATTTCCGAGGAAATGAAAACTAGTATGTATGGTACGTCCTCTAGATTTTTACTCGAAAAGTTGATTGCTCAAGGATCTAGAGGTAATGAAGAAATAGACACAGAAAAATGGCAAAAACTCTCCTCTCTTGTAATGAAAATTATGACTATCTCCTCAATTCTTGAATATTTAAGAAAACCCTTATATGATTTTATTAAAATAAAATTAGAAATAGATCTTGAAGAAAAAGTTTTTTTTAAGATAATTATTGAAGATAACCCTATAGAAAAACATCTTTCTAAGGTTGTAGAAAAAACAGATAAGTTTGAGAGAGAGAATTTGGAGATAAAGGATAATTCTATTGAAAGTGTTTATTTAGGATTTGATAAAATTTGGGAGGCTGGGGAAGGTGGATTCCGGAAGATTAATGATCTTCTGGAAAAATATTTTGGTTTTCGTTGTGAAGACTATTTGCTTGTCTTGAATATATTAACAAATTATCCGGCTATCGAAGAGATTGGAGGAGTTTGTGAATCGGAAAAAGAAGAGATAATAACATTCATATCTAATTTTCTAGACACACAAGAAGGGGGGAATCTTCTAAAAAGGAATAAAATTTCAAAAATCATTGATTTTTCTACCATCTCCTTGCAGGAAGATATTCCAAGAATGCTCCCCTCTGAGGGAACTATGCAAGATAATAGGCTTATGGTGAAACCTCTAGCAAGTGTTGGTGGAAAACTTATCTTTGGCCCAGGAATGATAAAGGCTGCCTCAGAAAACTTTCTTAATTCTATAATTGAGGGCAGGGGGGTTTATTCGAACATGGAACTTCTTCCAAGAGACTTGCGTAATTCTCTTTCAGATAAACGCTCTGAAGTATCTAAGAGGCTAGAGAAGGATTTACTAAATCAATTAAAAAAAATTACCCCTCATTACGAAGGGAATATAGCAGAGTTTAAAGGAGGAAAGAATGATAAATGCTTTGCAGATATTAAAGAGGAATCTCCTGGAGAGATTGATGCTCTCTCATTACATCTCGCAAATAAGAAGATTATAATTTGGGAAGCTAAGGAAATTAGCAGAAAATTTGGGGCGAGAGAAATAGCCAATATTATAATAGATAAATTTCTCAAAGAAGAGAAGGGCTACGTTGAAAGGGTCTTGAAGAAAAAAGAATTTGTAGAGAAAAATCTTATGCAAGTACTTAATCATTATAGCATTGAAGACACTACGGGATGGAAAGTAGACTATACTTTTTTGTTTTACTCAAGAAATTTATTAATGAGTTTTTTAGATAAAAAAACCAATTTTACTTTATTGAGTGAGATAGAAGATTTTGTGAATAAAAATTAAATCTCCTTAAACTTTTCCCTCCCTCCTCCTAATCCAATTTACTTCTCTTTTTTAGATTCTGTAATTTCAGACAAACCTGTATATAGATGATTTAATATATGCCATGCTAAAAATAAATAAAGAAAAATTTCGTATTTGGGAAAAACATTTTGGTATATGAAATATAAAACAAAAAGACTGACAACAGCAGATGTAACCCTTGCAGCCCCTACAGTTTTCACCCCTAAAAAATCTTTAAGATTAATCATTATATATGCCCCCCACAATGATAACAAATTATTGCTCCACCTAAATTTTCATACCCGCATTGAGGACACCTTTTTTTATTAAGATACGATGCTAAGGCTACCAAACCTAAGAAACCTAAAACGATTCCTAATCCCGAACCTGTATTTTCACTCATTTTTTCTTTTCCCCATATATTCCCTAAGAACCCCTCCCTAAAATACTTTTCCCCAGAAATTTTAAATAAATTTATCCAACAATAGGGATAATCTTTTCTAAGATTAGGGGTTTCTCTTCCCCACCATCTTCAGAATAAGTAAATGTAAAAGTGAATTTGTAAGGAAATTGTTCGACCATAAAACAATTATCACATCCCCATAAAGAACCTTCCGCATCTAATTTTCTAGAAAAGCCAAAGGAATTGCTTCCTTTATAAAAAACATAGTTATCATCATAATCTTTGTCCCAATTAATATTTTTAGAAACCTTTGTTTGAGGATTTTTATCTACCCTATCAACAATCACATTTGATTTAGCCAATTTTAAAAATGTAATGTTCCTACCAGAAAGCATAGTTAATGTAAATTTAAAATTAAATTCGTCATATTGTCCTTCATTAATATAATCTGGACTAATAGTGATATCAAAAGGAGGATTACTATCTGTAATTGTATCAGAGATATACGGGATTAGAGCAATAACGAATCCTCCGATAATGATCAATCCAACGATTATTCCCACAATTAAATAAGTTTGTTGTAATACCCCTTTTTTATTTAGCATAGTTTCTTCAACGAATCAACATTCTTAATCTTTTCCCCTCAACAACATTCACCTCATAGTATATCTAATTCCATGCAAACCATAAATGTATTTTCTTAACCATTGTCTTGGCCAATGTCCTGTTTTTGATTTTCGGTATTCAATTGTTACATGGGACGCCCCTCTCACGATTCTTCCTAATTCATATCTATTTAGATTTCTTTTGTGCGCTCTCACAAAGTTTCTTATATAACGATTATAATCTCTTATGGCTCTTTGTTGTGTTGTTCTACGAAGCTTGATACTCCTGTTATACTTAAACTTCAGAAGACCATAAGTTTTCCTTCTTACCTTTCTTTTCTTAGGAATTCTTTTAGATTTTTTTATAAAAATACTCCTTATAAAATCTAAAAAACCCATGCCCTCTCAACACCTCCAAACTTCAAATACTTTTCCCTAATCCAACCAAACCTCAACAAGGGCTGCTTTTCCTTTTAGTTTAGATGCCAGAGGTTTACTTATATCTAATTCTCCTGCTAGAAGGTCTGTTACGAATTGGCTCATTCCAGAAGCAAAATAAGTTGGGTAAATGCAAATGTCATAGTGAATTCCATCAAGATAAATTCCTTGCAAAAGAGTTGGCAATTCTCCAAAGAGATATGTTGCGAGCCGATCTATCTTTTCTTTGTTTTCAAGTATCTTTAATTTTCCTCTTTTACGAATATACTTCTTAACAAAAAATAAAACTCCTGACTTAAACTCTGGATATTCTTCATAAGACTTTGTTACAAACTCTCTTAACCCATCATAATTCTTACTTCTCTTAACATCACTCCATTTGTAAATAATAACTTTATCTTGGTCTTTTTCGGACAGCTTCTTAATAGCTCTTTCGAAGATTCCCTTAAACTTTTCTCCTTCTCTCTCAGCCCTTTTTCGTGCCTTACCTGAACTATAACTACTAAAGATTTCATAATTAACAATATCCAATTCGTCAGCAATCACCACTGCAACCTTTTCCTTTGTATTCTTAACAGACCACCGAAGATAATCATAAGCCATCTTCTCATCCAGCTTCTTATTGCTTATACTAACTCCAATAAAAATATTATGTTTCTTCTTTGATATTTCTTCAGAAGTAGTTCCAAAAACACGCATTTTCCTTTCAATCTCATAATCCCACTTCGGCAATGTAATTGTTGCTTCGCTCATCTATATTAAATGGAAGGTTAGATTAAAAATCTTTTGAAGTTCCCCATACCCTCCCCAATCCAACCAAACTTCAAATACTTTTCCCCTCCAAACATTTTTATACTTCATAAAACATAAATCATCATGAGTAAAGAGAACTTAACAAAATTAATTCCAAGTGCTATTGCATTGGCAATGGGTGTCGCAAGTTTCGTGTTGCTAATCCTTAACGAATCTCAAGACACAATTATAACTCTTTTAGCAATTGCAGTACTTTGCCTAGGATTTGTTGGAATAATTAATCAATAATATTAATCCCCCAACACCCCCTCAAAACTTTAGAGATTTTTATTAATCAGGCTCTGTAGATTGTATTTATCCAATAATATTCTTGGACACTTTTTTCTATCAGCATTTATCACCCCAATACCTACAATCTTAGCTCCAAGCCTTTCTAACAATTTAACAACCCCTTTCATCTGTCCTCCTGACTCAATCCATTCATCAACAATTAAAACGCGGTCACCTTTCTTAATAGACTTTCTTAAAACTTCCATAATCTTCCTTTCTTTATAATCAACAATCGAAACCCTTGCTATATTTTTCTGTAAGCCTGGCAACTTCCCCTCTTTCCTAACTAAAACCAGGGGCTTCTTCAATTTCAAAGCCATAGGAGCAGCCAAGACAAATCCATAAGCATCTATCCCAATCACCTTATCAATTTTAATCCCCCTAAATAAAGCAACCATATCACTAATTAGATTTGAGAAAACTTTAGGATTTTGAAATAACTCACTTATATCTGCCTTCCTTTTTGTATTAACATCAATATATCTCTTATAATAATCAGATTTCATTTTACAACCTCCATCCCCTCCCAAAGAACTCTCAACTTTTAATCCTTTCCCAACCCCCTCACAACTCCCCCTCTCTCCCCCACATCATGGAATGGCAGACATGGGTTGATTGGAAGGGAAAGAAACATATTGCTGTGGGGCTGTTTATTCTTCTTTAGAATCAAGTTTACAAAGTAAATGATAATGTAAAATTTTAGAAAGACTTCTCGTTTTGCAATTAAACACATCTTTTCTAGGTCCGTATACAATCCTCTCAGTTGAATACACTAAAACTTCTCCTTCGTGGGGATTTGGAGAAGTGGAAGTCCCAACAATATAGACTAAATCTGCTTTATCTTCCGAATCTTCAAAAATAATTTCAGCTATTTCCTTTGGTTCTTGTGGCATTTGAATTTTGGAAAATTCAATTATTGGTAAGGGATTCTTATCATCTAGCATATCCTCCCTTAATTCTTCGCCTTTAAAAGAATTATTATACTCTACTTCCCCACCCCCCAACCCCTCCCACAACCCCTCCTCTCTTCCTCCTATCATGGAATGACAGACATGGCTTAAATGAAAAATACCCTCTTCTCAATATTTATATATCTTTTTTCTATGTCCTACTTTAAGAATACTAATTAAATCATTTTCTATATAAAAAAGAACCCTATAATTTCCAACTCTTAATCTATAAATATCCTTGCCTTTTAATCTTTTAACATCTTTAGTATGAAAATTTTTCTTCAATTCTTTTATATTCCTTAGTATCCGCCTAGATATAATTTGGTCTAATTTATCTAATTCTTGAAAAGCTCTTTTCTCAAATTTGATCTTATAAATCATAGTCCCAGATGCTTTTCAACATCTTCTATAGAAACCCAATCCTTACTATTTTTTCTTTCCTTTATCTCTCTTAATGTTTTTTTGTTTAAATCCAAATTATCTTCCAACATATTCTCAATAACTTCATTGTAAGTTTCTCTTTCTAGTAATATGACATCCTCCGCACCCTAAAGGGCTGAAGCACTGAATCTGCGGTTTCCAATAAACGATTTTAGGTAAATTTTGTCTCGTG
>JAAOYJ010000010.1 GCA_018221285.1 Candidatus Pacearchaeota archaeon | reverse complement strand
GCTGGTGCAGCTTCAGCTTCTGCCTCGGTTGCTTCTTGTGCTACAGCTTCAGGTTCTGCTGCAGCTTCTGGTGCTTCTTGTGCTGCAGGTTCTTCAGCAGGCGTAGCTTCTGAAACTTCCTGAACAGATTCTGTTACCTCTGTAGGAGCCTCTCCTGTAGGAGCCTCTTCAACCGGAGTTTCTGTTGTCTCAGTTTCGATTATTTCTTCTGTCATTTTAGTACCTCAATTTAAACTCAAATGAAAACGAAGAGTCCTCTTTTAAAGTTTTTGTTCTACTGGGAAGCGACAGATTAAGTGAAGATAACCATTGCCAGAGGAATTAGAACGAAAGCCATCAGGACATAGAATGCTTTTTTCCTTGAGATGTGAATCAGTTTCTTTGAAGAGTATTTCGTTACATTGAATAAGAAGTCTGTGTTTGGTAGAAAGATGAGGGTCCCCATGAATCCAAATAAGAAATAAGCTATTGCCACAGCCATGGCAGTTGGGTTTCCGAGGATTATTGAAGCTAGAAAAATATCTGTAGATGTTCCGAGTCTTGCCCCGAGTATGAAAGGTATTGCTTTTTTCAAGTTAATCAGACGTGCAACAGCGAGAGGGACTAGCAATCCAATTGTTATGCTTGAGGAAAAAACAATCGCAGTCATAATCGTTCCAATTAGGTAAGTTTTGTACTTTGAATCAAAATGCTTGTTGACGAATTTCCTTGCTTTTTCCTCTCCTCCTAAAACTTCAATCATTGCTTTCCCAAGATATTTTAATGTGAAGATTAAAATCAGGATTGCAAGCCCCATTAGAAGAAACTTATTTCCATTAACAAATAGGAAATCAATAATCGGCGCAGTTATTATCTCTACAAAATTTGGTAGACGAAGGAATGATATTTTCTCACTGATGGTAGGAGTGATTGAGAGGGATAGTCTTGAAAACACTTTGAAAAAATACTCAAGGAAGAAAACTATTGCTCCGATAAATATTCCGTAAATCACATAACATAATCCGATCTCGAATCCGTGTCTAAAGTCTCGTCGTTTCTTAGCTACTGTTATTAATGAAATGGCTAGGGCAGTGATTGAGGTTCCAATTGATGCGCCGATTAAAATGAAAACTGCTTTCTGTAATGTTAAAAGATTGTTTCCTGCGAATGCTGCTGCGATCGAGCCGACTGCGCTTGAGGACTGGACTATTGACGTGGTGAACCATCCAACTGCAACTGCCTTGAGAGGTGTGAGCCCTTCAACAAGGAAACTCTTGATATTCGGTGCAAGGAACAGGGAAGTTCTTTTTATTATTTCAATTGAGAATATGAAAGCATAAACTAGGAAGATAAGTTTGATCACCTTTTTCATATTGGAGATAAGAAAGGAGAAGTTAAAAGTGTTTTGGGGTTTTAGAAGAGGTATTTCTTCCTACAATCTCGTTGAATAATTTTTCGTAATCATCTGCTACTCTTGGACTGTTGAATTTCACTTCTGCTGTTCTTCTACAATCTACTCTATTAACCTCTTTAATATTTCTAAGTTGCTCTGTAGCTTCTTCTGCATCGTCGAACAAGTAACCATTAAATTGATTATAAATTACTTCTTCCATAGACCCTTTCCGATATGCGACTACAGGGGTTCCACTGGATAAAGCTTCTACAGGGGCTCTGCCGAATGGTTCATCCCAAGTTCTATCTTCATAACCAGAAGGAAATAAGAATGCTTTTGAGAATTTTAGTAACTCTTTCTTTTGTTCTTCGTTCGCATTACCAAAGTAAATTATTCTCTTTCCGTCTATGTGTTGGGCAATATTTTCATCAAAATATCTTTGTTTTTCGTTAGAGGTTCTATCTTGTGGTGCGCCAGCGATAATTAAAGGGGTGTCAACTTCCCTTGCAAGTTCAATACATGTTTTTTGACCTTTATGCCTACCTATTGCTCCAAGAGTGAGAAGATAATCCTGCCCTTTCTTTTTTAGAGCAACCAATTCTTTTAAAGTAGGAGCCTCTCCTGATTCAGATAGTGTTTTTTCAGAAAAATGGTATGAAGATACATCAATTCCATACATTATTGTTTTTATATTTGGCAAATCACTGTGTTGGTTTTTATGATTTCTGCAATGGGCAACACATTGAATTCCAGAATCCTTAATTGTTTCTATTCTTGATTGATCTTTAACATTATGTAAACTATATACAATTCTTTCTATACCAAATTTATTTACAACCTCTTGCATAACTTCTAAGTTATCTGTACGAATGTTAATTATATCTAATCTTTCTGTTTGAGCTATCTCTTTCAATCTTTTTAGAGATTCTTCATAGTGCTTAGCTGTGAGAGTTCTTTTAGTTTCAATTGATTTTGCATTTTCTGGAATCCATAAAGATTGGTCTACAAAACTATGGAGTAAAACATTTTCTAAATGAGAAACTTCACTATCTCCTGGACCAAATAAATGTACTCTATGCCCTTTGGAATTCATTTGAACTAAAAAATCATAAATCCCTCTTTGAGTCCCACCATATCCTTTGAAAGGAGGTATTGGTAATGTGGCAGTTCCTAAAATTCCAATATTAAATTTTTTTCCCATTAGAATTTTCGTGATTTTAACTTTATAAGTCTTTCTAAGAGTATTAACTTAAAAGTAACAATACGCCCACATCCAAGATTCTCACGCGAGACAACGAAGTTTTCTCAGCGCTCTTTCCTGTTTGAATATTTAGTTTAAACCGATTGGTGTTCAATGCCACGGCAAAGCATGCTCTTGTCTCGTGTATGAATAACAAGCATGCTTTAGAACGCCCCAGCCGGGAATTGAACCCGGGTATCCTGCGCGACAGGCAGGTGTCTTAGCCATTGGACAACTGAGGCATGAACTAAATAAAAGAATTTTGTTTTTAAAGTTTGCTGATGATTAGATATGGATGTAGGACAATAATCTTTAAATAATTAGATATATGAAAATCTTGATGGCCCAATTGTTTCAGATTGGAGTTGATTTAGGATTTACTATAGAAAATAATCTAGAAAGATTTAAAGAATTTTGTTCTAATGTTAGTCTAAAGAAACCTCCTGTGTGTCCAATTTCATTCCCAACTATAAGAGGTAATTATGATCTTAGAAGCCATGTTTTCTATTTAACAGTTAACGAAGATGATGCTAAAACTTTTGCGGAAAAAGTTCTTGATACTGGTTTGGTAAACGCAGTTTTTATTCAAATGTCTCAAGTTAGACAATTTCCTCTAGATAACAACTACAATCAATCTTCGTGTTAGCGAGCAATCTTACAACAATCGGTTGTATATCCAAGCAAATGCGAATCCTCCAACAAAACCGTCGACAAATCCGTAAACTGCTCCGAGGAGAGTTCCTTTGACAGATGTGCTGTATCCGAAATAAAACTGTGCCATCATTGAAATCCATTCAGCCCCTGTTCCCACATAAATTACCCATAGAGAGAATATAACCATTGATAGGGCGCATAGGATTCCCATTGCCAAACCAAACTTAAGTGCATTCAACCGAACTTCCATTGCTCCTGCAAGTGAACTTACTTCTGCCTGTAGCTTTGGGGCTAGAGAGGGAATTTTCTTTGCTGTTCTCTTCGCAGTTTTCCTTGTGCCCTTTTGGGTATTCACAACTTTTTTCTTAGCCATTTAAACCTCCTTTCAAGATTTTCTGTTTAATTTAATTAGACTATAAATGATTGAGATAATAACATATAGAGGGATTATAATCGCGACTATGATTAAGAACACAGCTTCTTCAAATCCAAATAATGCATAGAATAGATTATGTAATAGAATTGATGCAAACCCTCCAATAACCACTATCCATGCTTTCCTCCAAGTTAATTTGAAATATTTATCAAACTTGCTCACACTCTCTTTCTTTTTTCTTTTTGGCATTTTACTTTTTCTTCTTCGGCTTGAGCTCTTTGAAGCCAGTGTATTTCCAAAGGACTTTTGGAATCTTGATTGTCCCGTCTTTTTGTTGGTTGTTTTCAAGAATTGCGACAAGGGCACGAGAGGTTGCAATTGCTGTGTTGTTCAATGTGTGGGGGATCATCCGCTCTCCTTTAATCCTCGTCGAGATTTTCAACTTCTTTGCTTGTGCTGCTGTTAAATTAGAACAACTTCCAACTTCAAAATAATTTTTCCTTCTAGGACTCCATGCTTCAACATCAATCTGCTCGTATTTCAGATCTCCTAAATCTCCTGAACAAATCTTCAAAACCCTCACAGGAATCTCCATCTTCTCAAAAATCTCAACAGTGATATCTTGGAGTTCCTGATAATATTTTTCTGATTCCTTAACATTAGGGTTACAAATAACGATCATTTCTATCTTATTGAATTGGTGTGTTCTGAAAAGCCCTTTTTCATCTATCCCATGTGCTCCTATTTCCTTTCTGAAACACATAGAATAACTTGTCTGCTTAATTGGAAGTTCTTTCTCATTTACCTCTTGACCAGCATATCTCCCAATTAGCGAATGCTCTGAAGTTCCGATCAGGAAAGTACCGTCATTTTCAATTTTATAAACCATGTTTTCCTGATCATGTAAATCAGTTACTTGATTCATGATCTCTTCTTTTAACATATAAGGGGTCTCAACATATCTAAATCCTTTAGAGACCATTACATCTCTTGCAAAATTAGTTAAGGCTACATTCAACAAGGCTAAATCTCCTTCGATATAATAATATCCTGTTCCTGCAACTCTTGCAGAAGATTCAAAATCCGCCATTCCTAAATTCTCCGCAATCTCGACGTGGCTCTTCACTTCAAAATCAAACTTTCTTGGTTTTCCGATTCTTCTGTCGTCTACATTTTCAGAATCATCTTTTCCAATAGGAACATTCTTTGACATGATATTAGGAATTTTTTCCTGTAATTCTAAAATCTCTCCTTCCATCTTTTTCCTCTTTTCTCTCATTTTTAGAATCTTCCCAGGAATCTCTTTAGCTTTCTTTAATAATTTAGAAACATTTTTCTTTTCCTTCTTTGCTTTATTTATTTCTTCAGAAATCTTGTTTCTCTCACTTCTCAAACCATCTTCTTCATACTTTAGCTTTCTCCAATCTTCGTCTAGTTTTTTGACTTTATCAACTAATGGAAGTTTCTCGTCTTGGAACTTCTTCTTCATATTCTCCTTAACCAATTCAGGATTCTCACGGATAAGTTTTATGTCAATCATATTTAACACAATTAATTATCATATTTAAAGTTTCTGAAAAGTTGGATTCGCTTCGCTTATGATTAATGGCTTCGCACAGACTTTGTCAAAGTGCTCCGCTAACAAATAGCTAATGGAATATCTTCTTAACAACTTTTCTTAAGCGAACAATCTGGTGAAGCCGATTGTGAGCCATCAATACTGAACATAGTGAAGCAATTCACCCCAAACTTTATAAAACAAAAAACCTAATAAATGATTATGAAAAAGAGTATGGTGATGCTACTTGTTTTGGTAATGTTGAGTTTTACTGTGAGTGCGGCATGTAATCTGGATGTAAGTTTGGTTAACCAAGATCCTTATCCTGCTGTGCCAGGAGATTATGTTAAGATTGTTTTTCAAGTGACAGGGACCGAGAATCCAGAGTGTAGACAAGTTTCAGTTGAGCTTTTAGAAAAATATCCGATTTCTTTTGATCCTGGAGAATCTCCGTTGGTGCAAGTTACTGGGGGGGTATATGATAGAGATTATAGTTCTTACTTAACTGTTCCATATAAAGTTAGGCTTGATGGAGACGCGCTTGACGGAGAAAACCAAGTAGAGGTAAGATTTGGCACAGGAGACTTGGCCGAAAGTTCTAGTCTAAAATCATTTAATATTGAAGTGGATGATACTCACGCAGACTTTGAGATTTTTGTAAAAGATTATAACCCGACGACAAAGAAGTTAACATTTGAGATTTTGAATATCGCAGCGGCAGATGTTGAGGCACTGACTTTGGAAATTCCTCGGCAAGAAGGGGTTAGCATACAAGGATCAAAGACAAACATTGTTGGAGATTTGGATTCTAATGAGTACACAACTGCGGATTTTACTGCTGCTCTAGAAAAGGGTGATATCACAATAAAGATTTACTATAGCGATACAATAAACGAGAGAAGGACATTGGAAAAGACTGTTGCTTTTGATCCGTCTTATTTTGCTTCAACAGATGTGAACGGAGGGAGATCATGGAAATCATATCTGTTTTATGTAATAGTTATTGGAGGGATTGTTTATTATTTCTATAACAGGAGAAAGAAGAAAAAGCATAAGCACCATAAACATCATTCTAGGAAGGGTAGTGCTGCTTTTTGATGAGATGAAAAAGAAGAAAATATTAACACACACAGCATCATTGGTTGTTGGATTATTAATGGCTTATTATTCTTACAACTTTCCAATCTTGCCTCAAGAGATTGATAGTTCTAATTTATGGGCCTTTTTTATTAAACAATACTGGTGGTTAATGATAATATTTTTTGTAATAGGTTATGGTATAACTTTTTTGATAATTAATTTCTTTGGTAAAATTGCTCGCTGACACTCATGATTAATTGCTTCACATCAGCGTCCCGCATGATGTTCTGCTAAAAAGTTATTATCTAGAAAGATTCCTTAAAGCTGGGTGGTTAGTTACCCAATGTATTATGCGAAGCTATATTATTAACAGAATCCTAAGCGAACGTAGTTGAGCCATCACTCATACCTCAAGGCATCAACAGGATTTATCTTTCTTCAGATATCTATGTAGTTCATATCCCATCCCTATCAAATTTGGTATCGCGAGAAGTCCATAACTTATGTCTCCCCCATTAACAATATCTTCCACCATCTTATACATTGCTATACCATGAATCCCAAAGGTAGTCGATAAGTCTGCACAAGTACCAGCGACATTTCCTACTTGATCATAAATTGTATTTTCCTCTTTCTTAAATAATTCATCAAGATCTTTATCAAGATCGTTGTTAATTTTTCTTACAGATGTGGGAACGCTTAAACTTCCTACAGTTCCTCTTATAGTTCCAGCTATCCCTCCTAACCCCATACCTGCTCCTGCATAAAAGAGTAAATCAGGACGCGAATATTTTTTTTCATTTGCCATAACTTATTCTAAAAAAACTAATTTATAAACCTTTCTATTTTGTAACCACTTCTTAGTTAAGAATACTACTCATACCTCAATGCATCAACAGGGTTTATCTTTGATGCTTTCATTGCAGGGTAAACTCCTGAGATTGCTCCTGTGAGAGTTGCGAAGATTATCAAGCCGATGAAAAGGCTTGGAGGGAATGAAGGGGCTAAGAAACCATAACCCAAACCATCTAGTGCTATTCCTCCTAGAGAGGATAGGCTCCACCCGAGTAGAACTCCTACGACTCCTGCGACAAATCCGAGGAAACCTGATTCAAATAAAAATATCCATAGTATGTCTGAGTTTCTTGCACCTATGCTTTTGATTACCCCGATTTCCTTTATTCTTTCTAGAACAGATGTAATCATTGTGTTGGCTGTGTTGACTGCGGATACTAAAACTGAGATTAAAGCTATGAATACGACGAATCCTATTACTATGTTTACTGCACTTGAGAATCCTTCAAGCATATCATTAAAAGATTCTACTGAGAAATCTTCCTTACCTTCGTCGAGGTCTCGGTGGTTTCTTAATGCTTTTTCTATTCTTTCTACTACTCCATCGATATCCTCCATGTCCACTTTGGCAACCATCCATGTATAAGAAAGGTTTTCGTCAGGGAAGAGTTTATCCATATAATCATTAGCAACATAAATCTGGGCATCGTCAGGAGGGCTTCCAACTTCTTCAATGAACCCCACGACCTTTATGTCTTCTCCATTCAATTCTATATCTTGGTTTACTTTTATTGCTCTCGGAAAGATTCTACCATCAACTGAATAACTATAACCTGCAACAACCTCTCTTTTATTGCCGCTTAATTCCTTGCCTTCTCCTATTCCAATGTTTGAAGATTCCATGACAATTGGGGTGTCAGGATCATATGAAATTAATAATGTGTAGAGCCGTTTATCTTGCGCCTTGACTTCAACTGTTTGGAAATACGACCCTGAAACTTCATAAACTCCTGCGACTCTTTCTATAACTTTTATATCATCGTTATCAAACGCGACATTGCTATCGAACATTGCCATGGGCCCTCCTTTAGGTTGGATGATTACTTTATCTGCTGAGGACCCTTCTGTTAAACCATCTATGTAAGCATATAGCCCAAGCCCGTAACTAACAAAGATGAATATTGTTGCGATTCCGACAAAGATTGATAAGATTGTAAAGAAGCTTCTAACTTTTTTTTGTTTTAGGTTTCTTAAGGAATATGTTAGTGTTTGTGATGATATCATTTTATATTTAGTCTTAACCATAGCATGGGAAGTTTATTTGTAATTTTTTCCTTTTTAAATAATTTAAAATTATTATTTAAGAATAACTTATAATTCTCGAAGAATTCAAAGACATCAGTAATGATATATTTCATTCCATCCCTTTTACAAAAAGTTATAAATTTCTTTAGTAGCCCCTTTTTAACTTCGTTACTTTTGGAAGTAACATAGTGAATCATCGCATGATTATTACTCTCTTTGTAACCCACGATAAATCCTTTAAATCTATCATCTATTAAGGCTACAAATCCTATAAGCTTAGAATTAGAAAATTCCTTTAATATATTCTCTTTTTGTGCATGAATTCTTAAACTCTTAATCATAGATTTGGGAAATCTTTTGTCAGGAGATTTTAAGTCCTTTAGCATTAATTTGGAGATTTCTTTTGAATCTTTCTTGTTCGCTTTTCTTATCTTCATCCTCTAAGAGCCTCCACTGGATTTTGTTTTGCTGCGTTCATTGCAGGAACAATTCCTGCGACAGCTCCGACCATAAAACTTCCTACTAAAGCGAAGAAGATTAAAGGAAGATTTATCTCAGGGGTTGTTGTTGATCCAATAAAATTATTAAGAGCTAATATTCCAAAATATCCTATCCCTAATCCTCCGATAATCCCAAGGATTCCTCCGACTAATCCCATAAATCCGGACTCAACAAAGAATTGGTAAAAAATCTGTGAGTTCCTCGCACCAATAGCTTTCATTATTCCTATTTCTTTTTTCCTCTCAACTACTGATGTTGCCATTGTATTAACAATCCCTAGTGCCCCAACAAAAATTGCTATAGACGCTATAAGAACTATGAATATCTGGACAGCATTTAATACACTATTAACTTGGTCCAACGCTGCATCAGGAGTTGAGACCTCAAAGTCTTCTTCTCCAACCTTAACATTTCTTCTTTTTCTTAGAAGTTTTTCAATATCTTCTTTTGCTTTATCTAAGAGATCTTTATCCTTGACCTTCACACCAATTAAACCCACCTCTTCCCCATATCCCATTAAATCATCTAAATCTTCATCATTCATTAAAACAATTCCGTCCAACATAAAACTCCCTTTTTTCTCCATTATTCCGACGACAGCAAATTTTTTGCCTTCTATTAGGACTTTCTTTCCGACCTCGATATCTTTATCAAAACCATTTTTAGTGCCGTCTGCAAAATTATTCCCTAACATGACTTTGCCGAAATCTCCTGAAGTTAGCAACCTTCCTTTTTCAGCCTTTACATCTAATAGTTCATAAATCTCTTTTTCGTATCCCTCAATCATGCTTATTGCATACCCATATCCAATTTGATTGTTGAACTCCATTTCTCCAAATTCTATATTCCTTGGAATCGCATATTCTATAGTGCTTAATTTGTGAATTGCTTCTGCATCATCTCTTGTTAATGGATTTGAAACTGTGGCTCCTGGAGCACCATAATTCAAACCTCCTGCTTGCACAGTTATAACTTGTGTTGAACTAATCCCGAACTGGGAATTAACTGCTGTCTGCAATCCGTCTCCGACAGTAATTAAAGAAATAACTGTTACAATTCCTATAAAAATTCCGAGGAGAGTTAGCCAACTTCTTAGTCCTCTTTTCTTTGAGTTCTTAATTGCAAATGAAAAATAATCTTTCATCATTTTATATCACCTACTTATGAAAGAAAAAGAAGGTTTATATTTCTTATTGGAGAGAGATTTAGAAGAGATTAGATATAAGTAAACTCCTAACATCCAGGTCCAAAGGAAAAGTAGCCCTTGTTGAGGTTTGGTTGGATTGGGAAAAAGTTTTTGTCATTTTATCACAGGTAGTTATCAGGCTTATCAGATTCCTGCAACATCCCTACGATAAATTTAGTTTTGTATTCATGATGGTTTTCTTCCCCGGGTTCGATATATTCAGGGATATATGTTTCACATTCACATTCCCTCCCATCTGTGGAAACACTTGTTATATAAAGTTCATATACCATGATATAAACGGCAGACCCTGTGCTTGCTAATGAATTAATAAATACGTGTCCGATACCGTCCTTTTCTCTTCCAGCGTAGACCCCTGGAATAAGATTTTGTTCCCCTTCCTCTCGCCTTTCTCCATATAATATGGGGCCTGGCATCCATACCTTTGTCTTTAATGTAACAACTCTTCCAAGAGCCTTTTCTAAATACCCTATAAAACATTTTCTTCCTTCAATTTTCTCTTGTGATTCTTGTTTTTCCATTTTATTTTTTGTCTCTAATGATATTATAGAAGTCTATAAATTCCCTCAAATTGCCCTTTTTCATGATAGTGTGGCCTAGAGAAATTAATTGATCATATTCCCTGTTTCTTGGGTTATTTTTTAGGATTTTGATTAAAGGAGGGATTTCTTTTTCTTTTAATTTTGAGTATGATAAATCTTGGGTAAATGCGCATCTAGCAATAAGTGCGTCTAGCGGTGCAGAAATATCATATACTGCTTTTCTGTCTTTTGGATATTCATGATTTAGAAAGTTATAAGGGGTTACTTCTAGGACATGGGGGATATCTGCAAACTCCCGGAAGCTTCTTAGGGTTCTAGAGATTCCTAAATGTAGAGAATCATGGGGGCCATTGCTCATGCCTGGTGTTTCTATTTTTTGTATTCTATTTGTTATAATTCTTTTATTCTCATAAAAATCTATATCTGCAATTGTTTGTAGGGATTTTAAATATTTTTGGAATATGGGGGTGTTTATACTCCCCATTGTTCCTCTTGGTAATTCTTGTTGCTGGGCTATTTCTGCCGCTTCCATTCTTCCTCTTTCTGCTGCTGCATACATTTCCATAACTCCCATACCAAAAGAACCTCCTTCCCCATATATAAAAATTGCTATCCAAAATATGCCTAAAACCAAAAGATTTATAATATTCTTCTCTTTTCTATCATAAATGGACTTGATTGATAAAAAGATACTAAAAATCATTGGAATGAATTCTCGTGCTAGTGTTAACTATATAGCAAAGTCAATTGGCAAAAGTAAGGAAACAGTAAATTACAGGTTGAATAGAATGATAAAAGACAAGACCATCCTATCTTTTTATACAAATATTAATGGGGGCAAACTCGGATTTTATTATTATAAGATTCTTTTGAAATATAAAACCATGAATTCAGAGACTGAAAAAGTTATGTTGGCGTTTTTGAAGAAGAATAAGAATATGGTTTGGGTAGGAAACTGTGACGGAGAATATCAGTTAATGATTTCTTTATTAGTTAGAGATTTAGGAGAATTAAACAATTTTTTAAATTCTTTTTTGGGCAAATTTGGAAATTATTTGTATGATAAGGAGATAATGCAGATAACTTCTTTTGATGTGCTGAATGAAAATTATTTGGATGTGAATGTTGGTGAAAAATCTTCTATGAGAGAAGATGTAACTTGTAGTAAGGAGGATGTGGCTAAAATAGATCTTAAGATATTGAGAATTTTGGCGGGGGATGCCAGAATAAAGTTAATCGATATGTCTAAAAAGATTAATATGACTGCCGAGGCTATTTCATATAGAATAAAAAATCTTGTTAATCGAGGGATAATTAGTAATTTCAAAACGAGAATCGACTATTCCAAATTAGG
Source organism: Candidatus Pacearchaeota archaeon (assembly GCA_018221285.1). Taxonomy (GTDB): domain Archaea; phylum Nanobdellota; class Nanobdellia; order Pacearchaeales; family GW2011-AR1; genus JAHKAF01. The sequence continues at coordinate 1,407 of JAAOYJ010000010.1, read as the reverse complement.
TTACTTGTATTATCAAGTGTTGCTTTCACTCAATGATTTAAAAGTTAAGCAAAAGATAATTGATAAATTTACTAATCATGCTAATTGTGTTTCAATTATAGAATTTATCGGAAAATATGATTTGCAATTGGAAGTTGTTGTTAAGAATGTGGAGGAATTAAGAGATATCTTGGATGATTTAAGAAAAGACCATGGAAAGCAAATACATGCTTATACGCCCTTAACTATTTACAAAGAACACGGTGCAGTTGTTTTTCCAATGTTGGATGAGAAGAGATAACAATCACTTCCTACTTCCCCTTCTTACCCTTTTTCTTCTCAGGATTCTTCTTAATCAATCTCCTTTCTTGTTTTTCAATCTTAAAGCCATTTGTTCGTCTGGTGATTTTTTCAACCTTTCCATCTCGCAACCAATAAACAATATTAGCATATTTTTCTGCAAGCTCTGGTTCGTGAGTAACCATAATAACTGTTTTCCCTTCTCGATTTAATTTCTTCAAAAATTCCATAACTTTCTCACCAGTTTTAGTATCTAGGTTTCCTGTAGGCTCATCTGCCAGAATCACTTCTGGATCATTAGCCAATGCCCTTGCGATTGCGACTCTTTGCATTTGTCCTCCTGAGATTTGGTTTGGATAATGGTTTGCCCTGTCAGCCAGGTCAACTTTTTCAAGAAGCTCCATAGCATATTCTTCACGCTCCTCATAATCTGTTCCCTGAAACATCATTGGAAGCATAACGTTTTCTTGAACAGTTAAGTTAGGGATAAGATTGAATTGTTGAAAAACAAAACCTACTTTCTGCCCCCTGATTTGTGCTAAGTCTGATTCGCTAAGCAAGGAAATATTTTCACCATCGAGAGAGATTGTCCCTTTTGTAGGAACATCTAAACTTCCAATAAGATTCATTGACGTGGATTTTCCAGAACCGCTCGGGCCCATCACTGCAATAAACTCGCCCTTTTTCACAGAAAGGTTTACTCCATCAATCGCCTTTACAATGGTTTCTCCCATATGATAATACTTTGAAACATTCCTTAGTCCAATGACTTCTTTCCTCTTTTCCTTCACCTTCTTTATGCGATGCGACTCGTTCGGCTTCCTTGACGGACGAATGGAAATCTTTGATTTGCTTTGCGTCGGCGAGCGTCCACGAAGTGGTTTTACCTCTTTCTCTTTCATATCTAAGAAATAGGATTAGATTATTTAAAGTTTGTTGATGGTTCGCTGTCGCGAGGATGGGTGGGGGTTGTTAAAATTATTTAGAAAGAGGATAAATCTTAAAGAGATAGTTTTCATTCTCGAAATCGGTATCAATCTCCATAAAAGGTCCTCTATCTTGCTTCCCTCCGGGTTTCATTGCGATGTTTGGGAGTCCAGATTCACCTTTTCTAACAAGATCCAAATC
>JAAOYJ010000009.1 GCA_018221285.1 Candidatus Pacearchaeota archaeon | reverse complement strand
CTTTTCAAATTTAGCCATATTGATCTCCATTAATTCCATTCTTTCTTGCAAGATTTCATTTTGTCTTTTTGTGGAATCTAATTCTTTTTCTAATTCTGTTTTAGTTGTATCAATTAACATATCGTCTTCGGTGATAGTGTCTCTCATCCCTAAAAGCTCAGAATAATAATGGATTTTATCCGACTTTTTCCAGCCAAACCTATACTTTAGGGCTGACTCAGATTTATATCTTGGAAGCCAATAGCAGCAAGCACAATGCCTGAAATCATACATGGTTAACTTAGAATATAATTCTCCTGCAGGAGAAACTCCTTCGCCAAATAACTTTTTAGCTGTGTTTTTTATAACTCGATTAACATTGCTTGGCTTAAAGGTGAATAGATAATCATGAGGTTTTAGTTTCCCATCTTCAACATATCTCTTAATTAAATCAGAAGATAACATTAATTTGATTCTTCTTCCAAAGGTTTTGCTTATCTCGTCCCTAATATGGACTTCTTTGAAATCATTATGGAAATCTGATATTTTAATATTGATTAATTCTGTTGGAGCCCTAACCCCTGTGTCGAATAAGAAAGTAATCATGACTCGATATTTGAACATAGAATTATCACAGAAACTTCTGACTTGGTCTTCGGTTAAGTATACCCATTTTGGCTTATCTCTTCTGACATCTAAATCTATTGTGATGTCTTCAATGGTGATTCCTTCTTTTCGGTTTACTTTCATCCACCAGTGCCAGAATGATTTGAAGGCTTTTCCATAGGTATCAATTGAGGCGTAAACCTTTCCGTCGACTCTTGATATCTCCCCAGTTCTGATTTTAGAGAAAAATACAATTATCTCATCTTCGGTTACTTTTGTTATATTATCAAGCCCTATTTCTCTTTTGAATCTTCTAGAGAAAAATAGCATTTTTTGTCTTAATGTGTTAAGTCTGATGAAACTTCTCGGACCTTTTGTGCTTCTTGAGGAAACATTTCTCCCGACCTCCATGTCGCCAACATATCTTAAAATTAAATCTGAATTTGTTTTACTAATTCCAGGGATGCCATCTCTTACTGCTATTTTCCAAGCGTGATATTTTTCCTTGTGTTTGTATGGATCCCTTTTCATGATATGAAAAGCAAACTTTGTTTATTAACATCAAGGTTTTACGTGGGTAACTTATGGGTGTCTTGCAGGTGTCGTTTAGAAGTTGGTGTGTTTCTTTTCTTTTTGAAAAGCCCATCAAATATGCTTTGAATGGGTTACGCCCCAACCGGGTACTCAGAATTGTTAAAACGCCCCTTTTGGTCGGCTTATTTTAGTATGGTTTATTGAGGGTGCTGAAGTATTTAAGGGTTTTGGAAAAGATTATATAATAATCTTATTTATAATCCCTAGAGGCGGTTGTGGTAGCCAGCATCTCGACGCATAAGTGCTGCCCCTCTAGCCTCCCAAAATCTCAATGAAAAAGTGATAAATTAATTAAGGCTACTTTCTACGAAATTAGATGAGAAAAAAGATAAATATCTCTTTTCGAGATTTATCGGAGGAGCAAATACAAGTAATAATTGGAACTATATACCACGAGCAAGGGTTTAAGATTGATTATTTGCATATCTCTGATAGATCTAATGAGGATGGCGCGGACTTGATTGTCTCAAAAGGAGAGACTAAAATAGCTATTTCGGTTAAAAAGAAACCTGCAACTCCCGATAGACCTCAATTGCTGGACTTAGATAGACGAAGCGAAAACAAGAAAATTTATGTATATACTTCTACCCCTACAAAGAAATTTTTAGATTATATGAAAGAATTTCCAGAAGTTGAATTTTGGGATAGAGACCATCTTAATGGATTCATAAGAATGAATAATCCCTATTTCTTTGCGAACCTTGTCTTTAGAGAACACGAAACAATTGCTAGACTCGATTTAATTAAAACTCTGTTTTTTAAGATTTGGTCTAATAATCGGAATAAGGAAAAGCAAAAAATAAAGGAAATGAGTAAATCATCGATTAATCAGCTATGGAGATTAAAGGATTTCTCAGTGATTTTGCATAAAATTCCAAATCATACAAGGTTTCTTTTTGAGGAGCCACTTAAGATAAAAGATGAATCCCTTGACGACCATTTCTTGAATTTATTTTTAGGTTTTATGGATTCTCTAGAAAAAGATTGTGGTAGTTTTGTGGCTTGGTTTCTTGAGTTTTATGGACAAAATGAGGAACTCGTTAATAATTCAATTATTGAGATGGGAGATCGAAGTCACTGGTATCATCTTAATGCGTTTAAAACGAATATTGAAATCGAGGAATTTATTAAGGATTTAAAAGAAGATTTTGAAGACCCCCTAAAGCAGCTGGATAAATTGAAAAAACAGGCAAAGGATGGAAGAGATAAAGAATATTTTAAGTATATTGAGGAGATGGCAAAATCAAATAACGTATGGAAGGCTATAGGAAATCAAATTAAGCAGCTTTATACAATTGGCTATTTTCTAGAGGAGGCAATTGACGATATTCTTTGCGAGTATCTAAGGGACTATACTCTAAGATATCATGAAGATAGTCCATTTAGGGAATGATGAGGGATATTTCAAATAGTTTATACCTCTCTAATCTTTGTATATCCATACCATCAAAGGCATAATGCTTTTTCCTTCTTTCACGAGCTTCTTAGCAGCCTTCTCGAACTCTTTAGGATTTCGGTGGTAAACTAACTCATAAGAGAATTTAGATCGTTTTTCTTTTAGTTGTGGGAATTCAGAGAATAATTCTTTTTTTAGCATTAGCGTATTCCAAGCCTGGAAGCTTTCGCTGTAATGTACTTTTCCCTCGCTACTTATTTTGGTTCGTGGAACCAAGGTTTTTTTGGTTTGGGTGTTTGCCATGATGATCCCTCATCACCTCACACCTCTTCGTTAATAGTACTAAGATTTAGTTTTTATTAAATCCTCCTATGGCGTTTGTTTAACTATAATGCAAGGATTTATAAAATCGTCACGTTTTTGCCTTAGATGGAAGATTTTAAGGGATCTAACCTTTCTCCAATGGAGAAGAGGGTTTTGAAGGAATTGGATATAGATGCTCGGCAGGGAATTTCTTCGATTGGGAGCAAGCTTAAGATTTCGAAGCAGGCTGTTACTTATCATATTGAGAAGATGAAGAAGAAGGGTTTTATCAAGGAGTTTTTGACTTATTATGATACGAATAAGCTTGGGTATACGTTTTATAATATTGTGATAAAATTGAAGTATACTACGAAGGATAATTTGAATAATGTTATTGGGAAGTTGAAGGCGATTCCTAATGTGGTTTGGGTTTCGACTTTTCGAGGTGAGTGGCAGATGATTGTTTCTATTTTGGCTAAGGATGTTGGGGAGTTTAGTTTTTATCTTGAAGAGGTTTTGAGTTCTCTTAAGGGGAATATGTTGGACTATCATTTCTTTATTGTGCTTAGTGCTTCGCAGTTGGGTTATAAGAAACTTCATAGCAAGGTAGCAGAGAAACATGATTCTCGCGTTAAACATTCCAAGATAAGTAAGGAGGATATGGTCGTCTTTTCCGATAACGATCTAAAGGTGTTGGGGATTCTTGCGAATAATGCTCAGATGTCTATTGTGGATATTGCGAAGAATACTGGATTGACTATTGAGAAGGCGAGGTATTCTTTGAAGAAGATGGAGGCTGAGAAGGTTATTCAGGGGTATAAGCCGCTTGTGGACGTTGCTAAGCTTGGTTATCTTTGGAATATTATGTTCTTACGACTAAAGTCTTCTAGTGAGGCTGAGAAGAAGAAAATGATTGATTTTTTGGAGGGTATGCATGAGGTTTGTTATGTTGTTCGTTGTGTGGGGAATTGTAATTTGATGATTGATATTCATACGAAGACGTTGGATGAATTGGAGGAGATTAAGGATAAGATTTCTAATGAGTTTAGTAAGATAATTGCTTACGAGAGGACTGTTCAGGTTGTTAACGAGTACAAGTGTACTTATTTTCCTGGGAGCTTGGGGAATTAGAAGATTTTTTATAGGGCTTGGTATCTAGATTAAAATGGATAATGATATGTTTTGGGCGATAGGATATACAATTATTGCTCTTGTGTTGATGGTTTTTGGGTTTGTTCAGGAGAGTGCTTATTTTATTGGGGCTATTGTTGTTGGGGCGTGTGCTTGCTATTGGATTTGGAAAAGTTCGAGAAGGCAATAAAGACAGATGACCTTTTTGGGAAATTAAAATATTGATTTTAATTTACTTGAAGCCCCTTGCCTATTATAGATTTCCCACTTTGAACCTTCTTTTGTTTTTCCTAGAACTAACCAAAAGGCATAATCATATTTGTAGCCTCTTACTAGCCAACGAAGATTTCTTTTATCTTTTTCAATCCCTTTTTTATTATAATTATTCCATTTTTTTATCTCGAAACAGAAGAAAGATCCAACTGAATCAGAACCTCTCCTGTGTACGATAATATCTATAAATCTTCTTTTTAATTTCATTTTTCCGTCAGATCCTAATTCTGGAAACCTCTTGCCCGGAAGTTTTATCACTTTCCCTTTTTTGTCCAGATATGAGGAGCTATTAAAATCGCAATCTACGGAATAATTTTCTCCTAATTCATTCTGAAGGTAATGTGCAAACCTAAAAACGAGACATCTTTCACAAACTCCTTTCCCGCTATTTCTCTTAAAAAGCTCTGCATCTATTGAATATAGGAGATTGATGCATTTCTGTATTTTTTTCTGTATTTTTTTCAATTCCATTTTTTGTTAGGGGGTAGGTGGATTGTTTCGATTTAGTCAACTTCTTTGTATTGTTCGAAAGTCCATTTTGGGGCGTTTGTGATGCCGAGCAATAAGTTGTTGCCTTCGATGTAGTATTTTTCTCGTTTTTCGAAGTGGTAGGAATCGCCTTGGCTGATTTCGAAGTCTCCTTTTTCGGAGTGGATGGTTCCTGTGCCTGAGATGACGAATATTATCTCTTCGCATTCTAGGTTTGTTACTCGTTTGATTTCGGGGTAGCGGCCGTTGATTGATACTGTTGCGTAGCTTAGGTTATTGGTTGGGTGGTTGTGTTCCCATGCTGTGCAGTTTGGGGAGTTTTGGTGCTCTTTTGTTTCGGATTTTTTTATTAGCATGATGACATGTGGGGTGTTAAAGTATTTATATTTTGCTTAGGGGATAAATTTTTATAGACCTTCTGGATTGATAATCTGTGGAAGTTAAGGATTGGATTAAAGAAAAATTGAATAATGAAAAGATAAAGATTATTGAACAAGATGGGAATGTTTTAGTAACCGCAAATCCAGGTACTGGGAAGACACTTCTTTTAACTTTTAAATACCTAAACCTTATAGAGAATGGAACGAATCCCGAGGATATATTATGCTTAACCTTCACAACGAAGGCTAAGAAAGAATTGGAGGATAGATTGCTAAAAGAAATCAAAGAGCGGAAGCTTGACGTTAATCCTTCAAATGTTAGAGTATATACATTTCATTCTTTTGCATTAGAAAATGGTGAAGAAGATAATATTGTTTCGTCCAATTTGTTAAGATATGCTATCTACGAATTTTTCAAGCAGAAAGAAATTTTGACCTATGGGGATCAATATCTTTTGGATACTATTGTTCCTAAGATGGAAAATTTATTAAGATATTTGAAAAGCTATGGTATATCTCCAGAGGATGTATCTATAGAAGAAGTCAAAAAGTTTATTGAGGCAGATAAAAAGAACACCAAAGAAGAAATAGACAAGTTTGCAGAATATTTTATAGAAACCTACAAGTTTTATGAGGAAATTAAGTCTTCAAGGGGAATAGATTATTCGGATATGCTTCTTAATTTTTTAAACAAAAAAGAGGTACCAGTTTTCAAATATGTTTTAGTTGATGAAATGCAGGACGTAAATCAGGTAGAGGCAAAAATTGCTTTGAGGTGTGCTAAAAATTTTGTTGCAGTTGGAGACAAAAAGCAGGCAATAATGGGATTTCAGGGAGGGTCTGTTTCTAACTTAAAATTATTCGAAGATTCAGAGCATTTTATACTATCTGATAATTTTAGAAGTGGACAAGAAATTTTAGACTATGCTAAAGATAGGTTTCAGTCGACAGACGAAAGCAATGCAGCAGAGTTAGAAAATCTAAAAAATGCGAATGACGAGCATTGTGATAAACCAATTGTCTATTCTGTTGAAAAAGATAAGTTATTTTCTTCTGCTTGTGAATTAGCCAAAGAACTCTCTGATAATTCCAATGATGACAGTCAAATTGCAATAGTAGTCCGAACAAATAGTCAAATTGCTAAAATTACCAAGGAGCTAAAAGCAAGAGATTTGGACTTCTCCTCAACTTACCTTTCAGCCTCGAAAGATGCGAAACAGGAAATAATCTTATTTCTAAAAGGGATTTTGAGCAATAATCCAAAGGAGATGAAGAATGCCTTATTCAGTACATTTTTTCCAATGAAAATTCAGCATGCTTTCAATTTTTGTAAATTGAAAGAAAAAGAGTTCTTGAAAAGTTGTTTCAAATTAAATGAAATTAGAGACGAAATAAAAAACTTGAGAGATGTGGACTTATTATTTGAAAAATATATTATCCCAGTATCTGTTGCATACGGAAGCGATTATCTTCTTGCTGCCCTAAGTGTTAGGGAGTCATGCAAAGAAGCCATAAGATACCTTGGAGAAATCGACTATAAGCCATTAATTGATTTTATATCTTCGGCGGATTTAATGAGTCAAACCATTGAAAGTAAGAAAAAGATCGTTGTCACAACTGTTCATAAGTCTAAAGGATTACAATATGATTCAGTAATTTACTTACCAAAAAAAACAAGGGATAATAGTAATTTTCAGGATCGAGTAGTTGAGTGTATTTTGAAAACTAAGAATATAGAGGTAGAAGAAGAATTACAAGAAGAAGCATTGAGAATTGATTTTGTAGCCTTTACTAGAGCTAAGAATAATTTATATGTAATGAGTGCAGATACTCAAGATTATGTGTCAGATTTTTCAGAGACTGAAGGCTATTCCTCTGATGAGACTGTTGTTTCAGACTTGGCTGAAAAATCAAAAAAAGCTTTTAGTTTATTTGTCTCTGGAGATTATGAGGAGGCAAAGAAACACTTAGAGGAAGATGATTCTTGGATTATTGCTTTAATAAAAAACCATTTTGAAAATCTAGATCACATATCTTTCACTAGCCTAAATACAAAACCTTTAGATTATCTTAGAAGAAATATTCTTAGGCTTGGTGCCATAGGTCCCGCTCTTGACTTGGGGCACAATGTCCATCTATATGCTCAGAGCTTATTAGAAGATGAAGCAGTTGACGTTGAAGAAGAGTATAAGGTTTATTTTGAAAATATAAAAGAGCTGATTGAGGAAATTAAGAAAAACTATCCTACAATAGAATCTGTGGAACAAGGTTTTGAATATACCGTAAGGGATCTATTTGGGGTAGATTCTGATTTTAAATTTTCAGGCAAATTGGACGCCGTTTTTACTGACGGGGAAAACTATCTTATTGTGGACTGGAAAACTTCGAGAAACGATAGCAATGGCGGATCATATAGGCAGCAGCTGATGGCTTACAAAAAAGCTTTTTCTTTAATCAAGGGAATTCCTGAAAATAAGATCAAAATCGCTATTGGCTATGTAGGATTGAGGGCAAATATAAATTTAGGTGTTACTGATAAGAAGTTGGATAATGCTCAACCTCGAGCAACTGCCATTAAAACTTTGACGAAGAAAGTTGAAAAGATAATTGAATGGAAAGAAGACCCTGATAAATACATTGAGGAATTTTCTTGTGAGAATACTGGTGATGATAAGTTGTGGTTGGCAATTTGCGAGCAGATGGAAAAAGAAAAAAATGGTCAATGTAAAAAGCTCTAAAACCTGCGGGAGCCCTTATGTTTTTTTGGAAGATTATGAATTTTGCCATGGTGGATTAATCGAAATTGCTACAGGAAAGAGAAAACAAATGATAAAGAAGATTCGAGAAGGATTTTCGGCAGATAATCCTCCAGTGAAACTCAAAAAGGAACTTCTTGATGTCGCAATAGTTGTCCATATAAGAAGCGGTAGGCATAGGTGGCAAGATTTAGATAATCTGGCTAAAATAATTTTAGATGCTTTTGAGAAGCCTAAAGATTCTGAGGACAAGTACCCCTATCTTTATGAAAATGACAATCAGATTGTTAGGCTGTTGTTAATTAAGAGGGAAAGAGTAGAGTATCCTGATTCGGAGACTTCGCAACTTTCTATTTCTGTAAGAAAACATGACCCCGATAAGGAAATGGTGTTGAAAGAATTAAAGCACAACTAGACAAGAATGCTTTTTATTTCGTCATGCTTCTGTACTCAGAGAAGATTTATATATACAGAATAACTAATTAAGTTTAGAGGTGATAAGTTGATGGTTAAAAATGAGTCTGAAAAAGATATAATTTTGTTTAATTACTTGACTAACAATCTTGACTTCGGTAAAAAGTGGGAAACCAAAAAGACGAGGAATAAGGTTATTTCGGGAATATTAAAGGAAACTAGTAAAAAGAATAGTGGAAACCGTGGAGAACCAGATTTTATATATATAAACGAACAAAAAAAGCTGTTAATTCTTTTGGAGAATAAAGATAGCATCAAAGATCACTCTTCTCAAGATAAAGATAAGCCTCTTCATTTTGCGGTGGATGGTATTTTACATTATCTTTCTTTTTTCACTTGTGAGAAATTGACTAATAAATCTAAGATAGTAAAATCTTATTTGGATGGATGGAAGATTATAGGTTTGGCAGTCTCTGGAGATGTCACTGACGAATATAATCATTTAATTTCAACATTTATTTTGAAGACGGAAAAAGATGTGTCTATTATAAAAGATGTTGAAAACAATAATTTATTGGATGAAGTTGATTATATTTCACTTTTCGAAAATATAGACTTAGAGGAAGTTGTTAATAAAATATCTATTTCTTCAAGTAAAATTAACAGGTTGTTAAGAAGTATGGATTCCCAAAAGAGACCGATATTGCTGAGTGCTCTAATGATTTGCCTGTTCGAAAGAACCAAAATCAATTCCTTTAAGACTGATTTTATTAAATGGGATAATGAGATGATTCTCAACAACATTCCCTTAACTATTAGATCTCTTTTATCTGAAGAAAAGATACCTTCTGAGAAAATTGAGACGCTAGTAAATGAACTTTCATTTATCAAAACAGATAAAACATTAAAAAATACCGATATATTAAAAGATATACTTGAAGAACTCTCGAGTAATGTGATTCCTTTATTCAGCAAGAAGACCAACTATGATATAATTGGAAAATTTTATGAGGAGTTCTTAAAATATGCAGGGATTACCAACGTTAAAAAGGGGATAGTCTTAACTCCTAACCATATAACGAAATTATTTACAGATCTCATAGATATAAAGACGAATGATATATTTTTTGATCCCTGTTGTGGAACTGGAGCCTTTCTAATAGCTGGAATGAATGTATTGTTAAAAAATATTGAAAATTCTAGATTACAAGATAAGAAAAATAAAAGTATTAATGTAAAGCGGAAACAGTTAATTGGTTTTGAGATAAATAGTACCATGTTTTCTTTATCTGTCTCGAATATGCTTTTTAGAAATGACGGGAAATCCCAAATTCATAATGTAGATTTCTTCCTTTCTGAGGCAGACAAAATTCTGAAGGATTTATCGACAAGACCCACAATTGGCTTTATTAATCCGCCATATGGGGGTCAGGATAACAAAAAGAATCCAACAAAAAAAGAAATACAATTTTTAGAGAAGATGTTGGATAATGTAAGCAGGTTTGGAATTATGATTGCTCCTTTGTCTGCATATTTCAAAGATGAAATTATAAGAAATAGGATTCTTTCGAAGCATACTCTAAAGTATGTGATAAACATGCCAAAAGAGTTGTTTCAGCCTAATGCAGCTACGCATACTGCAATTGCAGTTTTTGAAACAAATATTCCCCATGAAGGTAAGAAGGTTACGTTTTATAATCTAGAGGATGACGGATTTATTCTTTCTAAAAATAAAGGTAGAACTGATGCTTTAAATAAATGGGGAGATATTGAAAAAGAATTATTTGAAAAGATAGGTCATGTAGATGAACATAAGGATAATATTGGATTGTTAGAAACAAAAATCTCTGATGACGATGAATGGATAATTCAGGCTCATTCAGATACGGATTATTCAGAATTAACAGATAAGGATTTTATAAATAATATAAAAAAACAAATACTTTTCAAAATTAAACAAAAATTAAATTTACTAGACAAAGAGATTGACGAAATTACTCTGATGGAAATATTAAATGAAAATAATATCAGTCTAAAAAATAAAAGTCAGTCTAAAAAGCATATTAAAATTAAAGATTTATTGGGGAACGAAAAAACAAAATGGAAAGAATTTTATTTCAAAGAGGGGGAGGATAGTATATTTGAAATACAAAAAGGTGAGAGATTGGTAACGACGGAGAGATCCAATGGAGACACTCCACTGGTTACGGCTAGCTCTAAGAGAAATGGTATTGTGGAATTTATTGACCTTAATGCATTTAGAGATACTAAAAAGCTAAACAATAATGCACTTACTGTTGATATGTTTTTCAATGTTTTTTATCATGATTATGATTACTTTAGTGATGATAATGTGCATACGATTAAAATAAAAAGTAAAGATTTAAATCCAAAGCTTTCCATTTTCATAAAAACCCTCTTGGAATTGAACCAGAAGAAATATAGTTTTGGTAGACAACTGAGATTGAAGAGGCTTGAAAAGGAATCAATAATCTTACCTGTTAAGGAAGAGGGAATTATAGATTGGGAACTAATAGAGAAATACGTGGATTCTTTACCATATTCTTCCAGCCTAATTTAAGTTAACATTCGTCTTTCCAAATGGTCAATGTTGTGGCGCGTGCGCCACTTCAATATCGTGGATAACGAAGTTATCCATTTAATAACATCAGTTCCCTATATTATGTTATTAAGTCGACTGATGTTTTTGGATATTTGAGGTATTTTGTCGACGTAAAGTATGAGATTAGATGCGTAAATCGGGGGTGTGAATTTCAGCTTCTTTTCGCAGATTTTAGAATTTTATTCAAACGACCTTTTGTATATCTGGCATTTACAGAATCTCCAAATTCCTTGTATTTCCCCAGTTTATTTGGGTCAGTCACCACAAAAAACCATTCATCGTAATCTTCATCAAGAAGTTTTATTCTTTCTATCAGCGCCTTTCTTCTACTAAGCATTGATCCAGTTTCAATTTCAATGGCATATTTCTTTCCATTGATTGCAAAAACAACATCGGGTTTTTTGGTTGTGTATAGCTGCGTTTCGATTCCGTTTTTATTTAGAAACTCTGAAATATTATGAGTCATGAATAAATGCATAAAAGTTTCGTTGTGTCTTGGTTGCAAAACGAATTCTTCCATTTTGTCAGTTAACAAACTTTTGTATTTCTTGATTTGATAGCCTTCATCTAAAAGAAATTTTATCTCATCTTTCTTTAAATCTTTTTTATGAAAGAATCTCTTGTTTGGATTAATTCTTATATTAACTTTTTTCTGTGGGTCTTTATTTTTTTCAATTACTTTTAGCTCGTCTGGATTAGTTGTGATTAGTTTGTGCTCTGCTGGTGAGGCTATGACTTTTAGTTCCGAATGATCATCTTCCATCATCAAAAGACCTTCTCCGATATTTGATGTTAGAAGGTGGATTCTTTCGCCTTCGCTTAGGTGAAATGTTTTGCAAATGCTATCAATTACTGCAGGTTTTTGCTTCATTAAAACAGTATATGCGGAATTTGCAAGAACTGACTTTCCAGCTTTTGAATCTAATAGCCCTTCAACCTCTTGGTTAATTAGAAGAAGTCCTAAGTTGAATTTCCTACAAGTCTTTACAATTTCAAAGATATATCCTGCTTCTTCGGTCTTTGAAAGTAGAGACCATGCTTCATCAATAAGCAATATCTTTCTATCTAAGTTGGACTTCATTTTCATGTAGATATAATCTAGCACTAGAAACATAACTGAGGGTTTAACTTGTGAAGGTAAATTTCCTATATCAAAAGATACTAATTTGTTATTGAAATCTAGGCTGGTTTGACGATTCATGAAACTAAACACTCCGCCGACATACATATCAAGACGGCTGGCTAGGCTGTTGATTGTGGTCTTTTCTAAGCTTGAGGATTCTATTTCCATTTGTTTTAAGACTTTCATTAAGTCGCCTAAGATTGGAGGCTTATTGTTCCAGGTATCTGGGTTATTTGTAATCCCTTTTAATTTGTAGGCTCTATTTATTGCCTTGTCAATGAAGGCTCTTTGGATATCTGTCAGATCTCCTAGCATGACTTTCATTAGATCCATTAGGGATAATCGTTTTTCTATGTAGTCGTGACCCATCAAATCTAGTGGGTTGATGATTGTCTCAGAATCTCTAGAAAGGTCGATTCTCTGCCCCTTAAAATGCGAAACTAGGGCACCGTATTCTCCTTGTGGATCGATCACCATTACTTTTGTATCGTTTAGTAAATATCTTGTTATCAGTAGTTTACAGAAATATGATTTTCCTCCGCCTGATTGGGCTAAGACTACTCCGTTTGGGTTTGAGAGATTGAATATGTCTTTGATTATTGGTATATTGTTTTTGTTTAATCCAAGCCAGACTCCGCTTTCGTCAAATTTGGAGAAAGATGATGTGAATGGGAAGAATGCTGATAATGCAGGAGTTGTTATATTTCTATTGATTCCTAGAAAGTTTTTTGCTAGAGGTAGACATGATTTGAATCCGTCTAACATTCTAAAGATTGGTTTTCTTGGGATTATTAGAAGTGAATTTAATTCGGATTCTATTTTTCTTGTTAATAGGTTTAGCTCTTCTAGGCTATCGGCTCTGCAGTTGATGTATAAACTTACGTCAAATAATTTCTCGTTTCCCTTTTGTAGGTTTGCCAGTATTGCTCTTGTATCTTGATATTTTATTTCTAAACTTGGACTAAGTTGATTTTTTAGTTTTGCAGCATAGAGATCAGCTCTTTGTTTTTGAAGTTCTTTATTTAACATAATTAGAGTTTGTTCTATTTGATGAGGATTTATGTGAAGTGAGAAGTCAAAGTTTCCAGAGCAACTAACGAGCTTATCAAGAAATCCATTTTCGACTGACCTCGGATAACCGTAAGCATAGATTATTTTATGGAATTTGCCGTCGACATCTAGATAGTCTGGAGAGTTTTTAATCTTCTTGGGTATCATATCGGCACCTTCCTTATTGAAAATCTTTGTGAAAATCTTTCTTAATTGTCCGTTCTGCATTCTTGAGGTTTTTAGATTTAAACTGTGAAGCCTGTCTTCAATTAGTTTTATTTGAATACTTATGTCGCTTGTTTCTGGGATTACTACATAAAAATTCCTGTTCATTGCGCCATCTTTTTCAACTAATCTCTTCATGTGATCTTGATATGAATCAAATATTTCTTTATGATTATTATCTATCATTTTCTTTTCTAGGACGCCTAAGTAAGAATCTAAATTTAGAGTCTCTGTTGTCATTAAGATTTGAATTGGGAAATCAATTGAATTAAGAAGTTTTTGGAATGCATAGCCGATGGTTTCTTTTTCTTTTCGGGTTTTTATGGAGAAATTTATAGATTCTACTTTTACGACTGCAATTTTTTTATTGTTTGCGTGAATTAAGTTATCTTTTATTTCTCCCATGGCTAAGGCTTTCTCTAGTTTTTCTTTTGTGTTTAGATTTCTAGTTTTTAGCCAGGTATACCAGTTTTTTAGCTGGGTTGATAAGTCAAAAAACATGAATCCTGCGGCTAGAAGTGTGGGGATTGAGCCTAGAAATATCCTAACGGGGAGACTTGCTTGTAGTTTGAAAAATAGTGCAAAGATAATCGGGAAGAATGCTAATGCATAAGCTATTTGTCCGAAGGTTAGTCCGAAAACAATCTTTTCTTTGTATTCTAGTTGCTGAGGTATTTCATACATCTACGCTAACGCTCCCACAACTGTTTTTATCCCTCCGATGGGTTTTGCGACGGTGTTTGCTGCTTTGAATATGACGAATAATATTAGGAATAATGTTCCAAGATTGGCGAGAGAGAAAGCTCCAATCATTACGACTATTTTCATATTGGCGAATACTTCTAATTCTAAAAACTTTGATGATGCTAAGAATATAATTGAATAGAAGAATGGCAATGCCATTATCACGAATAGATAATTTAAGATTAGTTTTCCGTATTGGTTTAGTGGTTCTATGAAATAAAAGAAGATTCCTAGGGCGAAGAATACAACCCCCATGCCGACACATAGATACCTGAGAACTAAGAAAATTAATGTAACGATAAGAGTTATGATGTATGGGATGATTAGGACTAATTCTAAGCCGATGTTTCCGATACTATCCATTGTTATTAAGAAGAAATCGTCTCGGATTAAATTGAAGATTACTGTTGTAACTGATGAAATTACTTCTAGGATTAATTTGTATAGAAAAAAACTTGTTTGGACGAATACCATCATTAGGATTATATTCGCTAAACTTCGCTTTGCCTTCTCTCTTTGCTCTGGCGAATGTCCTGCTAATAAGAATCTAAATCCGACAAATAAGAGAAGTATACCGTAAAATAAAGAAAGAATGTAGATTATGATTGTCCATACACTTAGAAATATATCTACGTTTACTGGTTGAGTTAGGAGATTATCTATCATGCTCAGTAGAGGTCTTACTGGCAGATTGAGAATGTAGACTACGAACTCAAAGAATTTTTCTACTAGGCAAGTTCCGAGATTGGTTATTCCGCAAGAACTCATGTTAATTTGACTGGGAGGTATTTCTTTAGAAATTTAAAAACGATGAATCCGAATAGGCTGATTGATGAGAATTCTTTTAGGAATATTGCATTCTTCTCGTCGGTAACATTGATAAATTTCTTTGTTTCCCTTGTATTTAGTTGAGCGACAATTCTATTTTGATTTCTTACGGCTTTGAACTCTACAGAGTTTGTTGCAGTAATGCTTTTGTTTGCGTAGGTTATGACTAGCCCTAATCCTTTTGGGAATATTTCTATCTTGATTGTGTCATTTTCATGATAATTCAACTTGTCAGTTTTTATTTCAAAATCAATTTCGTTATAAGCTAAGTTGCAACCTTTCAAGATGTTCCCAAAGTGACTGAATAACTTTATCTTACAATTAGAAGTATCTTTGACTACGAACTCAAACATATTATTTGATTCGTCAACGTGAATGTTTTGGAGTTTTGTGTTTTCTACCTTTTCTGCTCTTAGAGTTAGGATGTAATTTGGTAATGTGTAGTTGAGTTTGTAAACATAGTTTGTTCTTTGGTATACCGAGTCTGTGAAACTTAATTCTAATGCGCTGACATTGTCAGTCTTTAGAAATCCACTGGTAACTCCTCTATATTCGTTTGTTATTTTGAATTGGCTGTCAGGATTTGTCTTTTGTAGTTTTGCATTAATTGTATCGGTAATTTTTACCTTGTCAGTTATGTATTCTCGATGACTATATCTGCATCTTCCGTTTCTTCTTCTATAATGTTTTACTTTATACTCTACTTCGATCTCTAATTTTGCAGTTAGGATTACGTTTTCATTGGTTGCTGTGAAGCTGGTGAGCTTGTCTTTTCCTGCATATCTTCCGTTTACATAAATTCTTAGGGTTTCGTCTTGATCTCGGAGATAGTATTTTGTTTTGCAATCGTATCTTTGTCTTCCACTTGGAAGTTTAACTTCATAATTATATTCAGATAACAGCTTTCCTCTCTCTGGGACATAAAGTATATCATCTTCTAGAACTGACGGCATCGGTGCAATAATTTCTAGCCATGCATTTTTTATTGAGCCTCTGTTTGTTTTTATTCCGTTTGAGGGATTGGTGATATCTAGATCTAAATTCCATGAGTAAATGAAATCGTGGTTTGGGAATGTGCTAGATGGTTTGAATATATCTGCGATTAGAAGATTCTTTTCTAAGAATGTTAAATCGCTTTGTTTAATGGAGTTGCAAATCTCTAATTCTCCTGCGGTTAATTCATTACAATTAAACGCAGTTGCCAAAGGCAAAGCTAAGGCAACTGCTAATAACAAAAATATTGTTTTCATTTTGTTTTGAACTATCCTAAGATTAGGTCGACGACAAAAGGTGCTG
>JAAOYJ010000008.1 GCA_018221285.1 Candidatus Pacearchaeota archaeon | reverse complement strand
CCATAAGAGTAAGACTAATCAACAAACTAAACAACATCAAAGCAGAAAAACTATGACCTTCTTGTTTAGGTTCTTTTACCTCATACTTTTCTTGCGAAACCGCTCTAGACAAATCCTTCATTCACAAACCTCCAAATAAACATAACAACAACCGCATATCACTAAAATAGATAAAGCACTTAAAAAAATACTTTCAATCAAACCTTTAGGAAAAGCAAAAAATATTAAGATGATCAAACTCCAAATGAATAAACAAAGGACAAATAAAGGAGCTTCTTTTTTAAATTTCAGCTTCATTCATAAAACCTTCTCTGAAGGAGGAGAAGGGGGCTTAAACCCTTCTCTTCTCCTCTGAGCCTCTTCCCCAACACTCTTCTTATGATAACTCGTGTCAAGCATTCCTTTCCAATCAGGCATTAGTTACCACCCAAATCAGGAACCTTACCTTCAGTAGACACTACTTTCTCAACCGCAGGTTTAACCGACTCCTTAGTTACCTCAACATACTTCTCACCAGTCAAAGTAACAAACTGAACCCTCTTACCAACAAGAATCTGATCAAGATCATAATCCTTGCCTGGTTCAATAGGATTACCAGTAACCCTAATCACAAGCTTACCAAGATCCTGCTTCTCATTCAACCCAACGCCCTTATTAGGCAAAGCAAAACCCACTTTCAACTCAAGCGGTTCTCCTTCCTTCTCAACCTCAAGGTAAAGATCAAGATAAGTATAATCCTTCCCCTCAACAGGCCTCTCCTCTATTGTTTTGATTACACCATAATGTAACCCATCATCTATTTGTATCTGCGGTTTAGCTTCTCCGCCCTTCACACTTATTGCCATTATATCAAATCTCCTCTTACTTTGTTTTATTAGTAAGTTCAACCTTCTTGTACTCATTAATCCTAACACAAGAAACACACGATAACAAAATCCAGTAACAACCCTTACCAGGAATCGTTTCCTTCTTCAACTTTCCTTTACAACAAAACTTACACTTCATTTCCAACCCTTCTCTTTAGCTATAAGCTCCATCATCCCAGAAAACATTACACCCGCACTAGAAACAACCACTAATAAAACAAAAAAGACAAAAATAAGATTATCTATAATAAAAGCAACAAAAGCAAAACTAACTATATAAGCCAATAACCAACCTAAAAGACTCGATCTATACTTATTCATTTCCAAACACCCCTCAAATGAGTATTAAAAATACCAGCCAAGTCCAGAAGCTTCCTACGCTCATCAAGATCTTTCTCACGCTTGATTTGCGCTTTAATACAAGCCAAAATCTGCTCAACACGGTTACGGGAAAGAACCTTCAAAGGAAAATGCCTAAACCTAGTCATTGTTTATCGCCTCGTGGAAAAAACCTGAATTATAAGCTCCTGTGAAAAGGAAACTAAAACTTAATACTTCCAAGCCAAAACCAACTAAGGTTGAAAAGTTCCTGGTTAACACGAAACCGATTACAAACAACCACAGGCCAGTTAAAAAATAATCAAAAGGAGTCATTCTTCCACTTCCTTTTCATTAAAAGATTTGACCAAGCGTTTGATGACATCATCATAACTTTCGCCAAAGTCTCCAGTCTCTTTTAACATTTCTTTTGTGTCTGTTTTCAGTGCAATATGTTCTTGTTTCATATTATTTACCTCATACTTAGTATGTATCTGATATATATAAAGGTTTGCTTTTCAAATTATCACTACCTTATAAGGTAAGGTATACCTACATACCTATACCTTACCTCTTTTAGTAGTGATAATTTGTTTATTGTGAAACCGTATCAAATAACCCCTTCCAAAGCTCTCTAAGCCCTTTAACATCCTTCAAATAAACAATAACCTCATTATCTTGCTTAACTTTCCAAACTTTCTTAGACCAAGCCCTATTATGTCCCTCAAAGTCAGAACCACTGTCAGATTCTCTAAAAACAACAAGATTAAGTTGTTTAGCAGAATACAACTGAGTAATAATCGTTTTGTATCCAATACTAAGTCTCTTTTGTAATTCAGTAGTTGATAATTCATGAGAGGCCATCAACTCAATAAGAATTCTAAGCCTAATAGGATGAATAGAACTAAGAGCAACCCTCTTAATAACATCAAGCGCTTTTTTATCAGAATAACCATCGTCAAGATTCTTTAAACCAATATAAATACTCTTAATTTGTAAAAGGATCCTAGTAGGCATCTCTTGATAAACAAAGTTTGTGAGCTCTCCAGAATAAGAATCGCTTTCAGTTGCAGCTCTAAGAACTGAAATCATCTTAGCAATATTCATTAATTCTTTTTTAACCTCTTTACTTATTTCAGGTTCTTCTATTCCGTCACTTTCTTTTTTATCAATAAAAGCACGAACAAAATAAGAAAGCTCTTTACGCATTTTACCAATATCATTTGAATTATCCCATACTCTATCCATAAGTTTTTGTTTATCAATTTCTTCCGCTTCAAACCTAAAAAGCAATTCTCTAGTCCCAAGTTCTTGATGAACTAGTAATTCAGAATCAATGACAGGAGTTGTACAGATCAACCAATTAATCCTAATATCAGTAACCTTCTTTGAAACACCAAGCCCTGCTTTCCTTTCAATAAACCCATCATACAAATCTCTCATTTGCGCCCATACTTGTGCTTTGTCTTTTGAATCCATTTTAACAAACTGTGCAAAATCATAAGTCAAAAAAAGCTTAGGGTTATTCTCAAGCGTTTCTGCAAAATCAGTGTGTTCTTCTTTTTTCTTTGATATGCCTGAAAGAAAAGTATTTGGAGTAATCTTTGACATTACTTCAGTTGTCCCAGGTTTTGAATGGTCTTCAATAGGTTTTAGTATTTCACTTTTTCCACTCCCACTTGGAGCAATCAGTATTAACCAAAGGGGATTGAGATTTGTTTTCCTTGTTATAGCAGTAGCAAGACACAAGTCTATTGCATTAGTATCTTTCATATAAATCCATTTCTTGTAAACCTCAATAACTTTAGTATAATCAACATTGCTTATTGCAGCAAGTTTATCATTAGGTATTTCTTCAGTGGTTTCTTTCACAAGGTATCTTTCTGGAAACTGCAACAAATAGTTAGCATGGTTTTCTGCTATGTAATCAGGCTTTGGAGGAGAACAATTGTTGTTAAACATTTTAATGTTTTCAATTATTTCTTCTTTCTTAAACCCTGCATTGTATAATTCTTTTATAATAATAAAAGAGTTCTTGTGTCTATCTCCTTCACTACAACCGTTTTCTACTAAGTGTTTGATGTAACTTGGCATATCTGTTTTACCTTGGGGTTTGACAACTGTTCGAATGATTTCTCTTATAATTATTTTAGGTACTTTTATTTTTGGTTTATCTGCTAACTCTTTTAAGAAAGTTCCGCTTTGTTCAAAAGGGATCTGTTCATATTGTTCATTATAAATTAAACTTCTTTTTCCGCTAACTTGGTGTACTCCTAGAGGAAGTTTAACAAGATTACCAAATTTCCCCTTCCCAATCTTTTCTTGCTTTGGAAATACCTCATGTACATTATAATCTTCACTAACTTCTTCAGCCCACAGTTTAGCACTTGTCGCATCTGTCGGTTCTATAAACACCCAAACATGATTACCTTTTTTCCCACTGAACTCCATTAAGAGCGATTCTACTTTGTGCGAATACCTTAATTTCATGCACAGGTTTTTTGCTAGTTGTTCTTGACGTTTTAAGTCTTCTCCGTCAAAATCAAAACAAATCCATTTCACAATATTATCTGTATTAATTTGGTAAACTCCAATAGTTTTCTTTCCATCAATATGTTCTTGAATATCTTTTTCTGTTAATGGTTTTTCTATTCTAGAATAAGTTCCTTTAGGCGATTGTTCTCCGTAAGTATCAGAACGATTAATGAAAAGAGATTGGATTGTTTTAATCATTGGAGAAAAACCTCTTGATGGCTTATGATAAATTCTAACATTTGTTCTTTGTCTTTTTCTTCTTCTGTTTTTTGTTGATGGCAAATTCTACATAGTATTTGTAGATTTTCTAGTTTGTCGTTGCCTCCTGCCCATAACGGTCTTACATGATCACGTTCTAAATCGTCTGTGGAGTTACAGTAAAAACAAGCTATTTCTTTTTTGTAGAAGTCTGCTATATTGTTTAGGTTGTAGTAGCTCCCCTTTTTTCTTTTTCCTTTATAGTCGTAAATTCCTAAAAACATTTCATCCTCTCTTTAGTCTATATCCATCCATTCGTCTGGTTCTAAGAAGCGTGCTCTTTCCGCGTCTATCTCTTCGTCTGTGATTCTTTTGTATCCGCAAGTATCACAAACGTCTTTCCAGTTTGGGTTTAGAGTCCATTTGCATTTTGGGCAAATCCAAGGCAATCTTTATTCCTCCTTTTTTTTGTATAGTTCTATAAAATATCCTTTCTTTCCTTTACAGAGAGTTAGTGTTAATAGGGTACTGTCTTCTTCTGCTTCTAGTTTTTCTATCCAAGTAGGTGGAATTATTGGTGCTTTGCTTCCTCCTATTTTGGTTAGTGGAATTTGTTTTTTTTCTTCTATTTCGTGCATTTTTTATATCCTCCTTGTAATTTAATTAGGTTGTATGTAATACAACTTTGTTATATAAATAGTTTTCGGTTTCAAACTCGGGTTAATATTTTAAACATCAAAAACAATAAGTTAAATTGCAAGTCGTGTGTGACTCGCTATATTTTATTTTGGTTGGGAGCAAACTTCCTTCGTGAAGAACTCGCTCACAACCCCCCACGGGGTTCTTGTTTATTATTTCTTTTATATACTATAAGTTGTGCTAGAGTTTAGTACAAACCTTTATATAATGTTTGGTACAACAATTAGGACATGGAAGGAGGATGTGGAGCATGGGCATAACTAAACCGAAACCAATAGCACGAGTAAGAATAGATAATCTTGAAGCTAAAAGAGAAGAACAAAAATCAAAAACAATTACTATTTATCGTAACGCAATCAAAAACGCGAGACAAGTAGAACAAAAAATAAAGGAGGCACTAGAATGAGTTTAATACCATTAGTAACAGTAAGACCGACAGAAAGAGCGGTAATAGAAAGATTCGGAAAATATAAAGGCTGTTTAAATCCAGGATTACATTTCATAATACCTATAGTAGATCACGTGTATTTTGTAAATATAACTGAACAAATGGTCGATGCAGAAAAACAAGAAGTAATAACAGGAGACAATCTTAATTGTACTGTAGATGCCCAAATATATTTCAAAGTAAAAGAAGACGAAGCAAATGTAAAAGCATCACAATATAATGTAGATAATTATTACAGACAAATAGTTGCAATCACAAGAACAACTTTAAGAGATATAATCGGAAAAAAACCTTTCAAAGAAGTTAACAGTGAAAGAGGAAAACTGAACAAAGTCCTTGAACAGGAACTAGAAGGTCAAACAAAACCTTGGGGGATAAGTGTAGTAAGAACTGAAATAAAAGAAATCGAACCCCCTGAAGATGTTCAAGAAACAATGAACAAAGTTTTAAAAGCAGAGAACGAAAAAAGATCAGCAGTAGATTTTGCAACTGCAAAAGAAACAGAAGCAGATGGTAAAAAAAGAGCTGAGATTAAAAAAGCTGAAGGAGTAAAAAGAGCTATGGTTCTTTCTGCTGAAGGAGCAAAACAAAAACAAGAGTTAGAAGCTAAAGGTAAAGCCGAAGCAATAAAACTTGTTAATGAATCTGCTCAAAAGTATTTTAAAGATCAGGCTGTTGAGTATGAGAAGTTACAGAAGCTTGAGAAAACTTTGTCTAAGAATACCAAGTTTGTGATTCCTAGCGATTCGCCTTTGATGGATGTTGTGTCTATGATGCTTGGTGCTAAAGCTACAAAAGAAAAGAAATGAATGCTTGTCTAGGCAAGATAGGTTGCGGTAAGGGTGTACCTTGGGCTATTAGCTCTTCGGAGTGTTCCCCTAAACCTTACTATTAATATTCGAAAGGTGATTATTTGTTTGGAAAATTATTTGGAGAAAATAGGGATTATAAAAAACAAGAAAAAACTGAAGTTAATGAAAAGTCAAAGTTCCATGCAGAAGACTATGTTGCTTATTCTGATTCTGGTAGGATTGCTGTTCTTAGTACTGCTAATGTTGAAGAAGGAGGAACTTATGAATTAACTATTTTTAATGGGTTTATGAGATTAATTGAGAAACTAATCAAAGAAAAATTTAAAGTATTACATAGTAGCGGAGTTTTTGAAGAAGGAACGTTGGAAATTATTTTTTATAAGGAAGGTGATTAGTTTTTGGCTAGAGATCAAAAATTAAAAGAACTTTTACAAAAAAAAGTAGAACCCCCTAAAGAACCAATAGGACAACTTTTTGAAGAAACAGAACAAGAAGCTTATGCTATAGGAGTTAGTAAAGGCAAAGAAGAATATAGCGGTTCTGGCTCAAGTTTGATTAGAGCAGGGATTGCTATGATAGTTGGAATTATAGTGTTGGTTATTGTTGCAAATATCGTAAATAGTTCTATTAATGGAAGTTCATTTTTTCCTATGCTTGAAGGTACTTCTTTAGGAGCTACTGCTTTTACTGTAGTTGGTTTTATTACTGTAGGATTCGCTCTAGTAATGTTAGTTTCAACTTTTTCAAGTATTAGTAGATTTTGAATTGTACCAATAACCCTTTATAAAAAAAGAAACAAGTAATCTAATTAGAAAAGTCTTGTAGCCTTAAGAAAAGAAAAACTCCAATAAAAAAACTTTAAGAGTAGGAGGCTAAAAAATTTGCCTCCTTCTCAATCTCTTTCTAACCAAAACCACTAGAAACAAGAGCATAAGCCAAAACAACCACCAACAAGCACATCAAACCCCCTACATGAAAGAATAAATAACAGAAACAACAAATAATACTTCACTATGGCAGACTTGATTAAAGCAGGAATTGCCTTAGTTGTTGGAGTTATCGTTTTGGTAATCGTGGCAAACGTGATTAACCAATCGATCAACGCCGATATTGGAGCAACAGCGTTCATCGTTGTAGGTTTCATAACTGTTGGATTGGCTCTCGGCTTACTAGTCAGATCCTTTGCAACAGTCAGCGTATAAAGAACGCTGAACAACTAAGGAAAGCTTTCCCTCCGAGCATTCGGGGGGAAAACAAACAAAGTTCGAGATTAAAAAAAAGTGGTTTTGAAATGCTGGATGTTTTCATAATACTAGGACTAATTTTAGGAATCTTTTTTCTTTTACTAGGAAAACAATGGATGCACGAATGGCCATTCTACTTGTCAGCAGGAATATTTCTAATAATAGGAGCAGGAATACTTTTAACAGGATGGGAAACTTTTGATCTGGGAAACTCATTTATCATAAGTGAAGTGGTAACAGGCACAAGTGGTTGTGTAGATACTGTTGATGGCTTTTGTGAGTTAATCCAAACACAAATCAAACTATTCCCAGCTACTCTTGAAGAAAACCCCTTGCTTCTTTTACTTGGAACGATTTTCGTGGCGTTTGGTCTAGTGTTTGTTTTCCTTGGTTTGGAAGAAGCAGGAAGAAACAAAGCAGCTAGAGAAATGGAGTAAGTTTTTTTTTACCTGAAGGAAAAGGTTTTTGTAAGGAAGAAGGCTTGAATAATGAACACAGAAGACAAAATGATTGAAGAAACTCCACAAGATTATCTTGAAGATGACTTGTTGCCTGCGACAGATACTCCTTATGTTCCTGATCCAATCAGAAACCCTACAGAACTTGATGCGGAAATAATTAAGTCTCACTATAAACAAGAAAAGCTTTTACTGAAAAAGCCTGTGTTCAAAGAGCTTGAGGTTGCTGTTGTTTTTAAGAACAGGAATGGTAAACCTAAGCTTGTTAATGGAATGCCTGTGGTAAAAAAGATAATTAAAGTAAATGTGTTTGATCATTATGAGAATGAAGAGGTAGAGTTTCCAATCAAGAATCTTTATACTGATTCTCTTACCTCGAGTATCTTGGATAAGGATGAAGCGAATGTAGTTAGGGATCATCATGATTTGATTTGGGTTATTGGAATGCGAATGTTAACCGATCCTGATTTTGATTCTGTTCGTTTTATTCACCGGTTGAATGGAGCTACTGCTACTCTCTTGGAGTCTGCTAAGAGTATTGGTGGTGGAGGGTTGGAGTGGTCTAAGTCTAGTATTAGTAAACAAGAATCTAAATCTTATGATTTTCGTCAAAACAAAGAGTTTGATGATTATCAAAATCGTTTGAATAAAAGGAAAGGTTTGTTCGGTTTGGGTTTTGGCCCGAACTTTTTGAATAAGTAAAAAAGGAGTTGGAAAGGAATGAAGATAGCATCGTGGATGGAACTACCAGTAATAGCTGGATTTATGATAGGAAAGAAAGCAATAGTACATGCAAAAATGGCGTATGGGAGAATCGAAAAGCATGCGTACGTGGTTAGTCCTGAGGGAAGGCTAAAGATTCATGCAGATCAAGCAGACTCGTCCAAAAAAATGTATAACCCTCAAATAAAAGGGAACCCAATGATTGATAGTAAAGGAAGACTTGTTTTTAGGTGGGATGAATCAAACCCTGATTATGCTTACTCTCTTTTCGATGCAACTTCTTTTGATGAGAGAAAAAACTATGATGATCTTTTAGAACAAACTTATAATGCTGGAATGGCGATGGGCGCTTTGAAGTCTCGCGGAGGAGGTAGAAAAAGCTTGTTAAGCGATCCTATTTTTCTTGCCTTGGGGGCTCTCTTGTTACTCGTGATTTTTTCTATGGTTGTGAATTACCTTGGGTTAAGTTCACTTGGAGCTAAGTTTGTTGGCGGTACAGCAGGAAGCGTGAGTGTATGAGTACTGGATCGTGCAGACTTGTGAAGATTGAGGTAAAGGTTACTGAAGTTCACAAGGTTCCGCATAAAAAAACTCCTGTTGTGGTTAGAGAGTTTGTCACGGTTGATTCTAGTGGTAAGCCTTGTTTTTTCCAAACGCACAGAGCAGTTCGAGATTTGTTGTTCAAGATTATCGAGTGGGATTATATGAATGCTCCTACAATGTTTTGGACTATAGCTCACCATGATAAGTTTACGGATGAGCTTTTCAATTTTGAAACGCTTACTTTTGATCCTGCAAAACTGAATGGGAAGAAGTGATTTCTAGTGGAACAGGGACAAATAAAACACACTCCAAGTGAACAAGTTAGAGGTGGAGGAGCTGGAGACATTAAAGGAATGGTCATGTCTCTTACCATGAATATTATTCTTTCTACTAAAACAGTGATTCAATCAGGAGATTATAACCAGTTAATTGCTTGGGGCGGTTCTATCGAAGCTTTTGATTCTTTTATCAGTATTTATTATGCTAATGACAAAGAATACCAAAGACTAAGAAGAGTATACTTGGCTAAGATTGATCACTTGTTTACAACAGAAAGAGCATCTCAATCTGGAAGAAAAAAGATCTTCAGAGTTTACAACACTTGGTTTGGAATGATTTGTAAAAGACTTGCTCGTTTCAAGATTTATCCTCCTCTACCAGTTTCTTATGCACAAGATCGTGGGCAAATGGTAGAGGTGGGAGAATGATTCCTTCTTATAGTGTTTATGTTGATCCTGTTATATCAAGATTTAAAAGTAGGATTTACAACACTGATAATGATGTGTTCTTGGTTTTTGCAGGAAAGAGGGGTTCAACCAAGAGTGGGGATTCTATTGAAGTTGGTAGACGGATTGATATAGATTATAAGGGGAGAACTCGTTTTTATTTAGATAAGAAATATTTTCCTAAAGGGTTTAAACTAAAACCTGGAGAAAGAATGCCTCGGGTCATTTATCGGCCAAGTCAACTTTTAGACATGCTAAAACATGCAGATACGTATCCCATTGGAACTGGAATAACTTGGGACGAAGTTGGAGTTGAGGGTGACAGTCGAGATTTTGCTACAAAGAAAAACAAGTTTATCAAGAGAACTATGCAAACTGTTCGATCTCTTCGTTGGTTGTTACAGTTGACTGCTGTTACTATTAAAGATTATGATGTTGGAGTGGGAAGAAATGTTGGTTTTTATATTAAAACTGCTGGAAAGACAATGTTAACTGATGGCAAGAAAAAGTATCCTTATGGGAAAACAAAGGTTTACGAGATTGATATCAATCCGACTACCGGAAAAACGTATTACAAAAACTTTAGGTATCGTGATGCTGATGGGCAGTACAAGGTTTTGAGTGGTTGGTACTATATAAAAAAGCCTCCTGCCTATATGGAGAATCCATACAAGCGATATAAGAAGTTGTTTCAAACTAAGTTGTATAGTTCTTATACAAATGAGTTGGATAATATTGGGGACTATTCTGTAGATGATGATATGAAATCTGATGCGGATATTTTTGAGGATAAGATGAAGCAGGTGTTAGCTTCTCCAGGAGATTACTTTGATTATACTAAAAAGAAGTTTGTGTTGGCTGCGGTTCAACATCTTGGGGATATTAAGTTGTCTACGGATGCTAAGGCTAAGAGAATGGTTGATCTTTTGAACTTCCAATACAGCAAAGGAAAAATAGAAGTCTAATTGTAAAACATAGCTTTATAAACATTTAAGTTTATATTGTTGTTAGGTGATATAATGAGAAGTAAAGTAATAACAATCAGGATGCCAATAGATATACTTGAGCAACTAACTAAAGTCAGAGAAGAAGATGGGGTTAGTGTTACTTTCCAACTTGCAAAAGGTGCAGAGTTGTACTTGAAGAAACGTAAAAGCTTCTTTGGAGCAAAATGATGCTTATTGTGAAGTGACGTGGTGTTGCGTCGAGTATTGTTGTGTGGAGTGGGGTAGAGTACTGTTCAGTAGTGTATAGTGTAGTAAGGTGGTGTGGAGCAGGGTGCAGTTCCGTAGTGTTTCGTTGTGTTTTGTAATGTTTTGCTTACTATTGTAAGAGGAGTTTGATAAAGAATGCAGAAATTTAAAGTGAAGTTAGAAGGAGTAACATCTTATTTACAACATAGGATGGACGAACAGAAGTTAGAGGCTTGGGAAAAACAAAGAGGCTTCGTTGTTGAAAGGGACGATGTGAATAAAGAAGATGCAGTGAGAGCAGAATTTCACTCTTATAGAAATGCAGACGGCAAATATTTTATTCCGTCATCACAAATTAGAGGGGCGTTAATTATTGCTGGAACTTATGTCAAGGGAAAAGTGGGAACTCAAACCAAAAGCATGAAGTCTACTGTGGCTGCAATGTTTTATCCTGAAGAAGATGAAATTATCTTGAAACCTCAAACATATGCTATTAGGAAAGATAGTGCAGTTAATAGAAATGTCAAGGCTAGAATAATAGTGATCCGTCCAGAGTTTAAGAATTGGTCTTGTGAGTTTACTTTGATTGTAGATAATGATACAATTACTAAGGAGACTGTTGAGAAGATTATTGAGTATGCTGGACAGTATGTGGGCATTGGTGCTTGGAGACCAACTAACAATGGAATGTTTGGTCGTTTCAAGATAGCTCAGTTTAAACCAATTAAAGCTTCTTAATAAGAAGCTTTATTTATTCTTACGTGCGGTCAAGTGGTGTAGAGTGGTGTCAGGTATGGTATTGTTATGTACTGTGGCGTTAAGTCTAGTTGTGTTCAGTGATGTATAGTAATGTTTTGTTTAGTGGGGTGGTGTTGTGTGGAGTGGTGTTGAGTTTCGTACTGTTTAGTAACGTGAAGTATAGTTTTGTTTTGAGACACAGGCCCTATAAGTATTAACTTAATTATATAAGGGTCTGTCAGATCACCACTTCTACATAACGTTAGTGGTTCTTTTTAAAGGGGTTTCACGTAACCATGCAAAAGCGACAATGCTTTTAGAAAGGTGTAGCTGCCTTTTTATTTTTGACTGTGTCTTGTTTTGGCTGTTACCCCTACTATAAACACACTATAAAAGGATTCACACTTTGAATTTTAGTCGACACATAGGTTTATAAGAAGATACTACTACTATTAGTACAGGTGAAAGGATTGAATTTGATGTGTAACAAGTGTGGAAAGGAATGGAATTATGGAGGCGACAATAAACATACGGCCACCTGTCCAGACTGCAAAGCAAGTGTAAAAATAATTAACCAGGAGGTTGATGTACATGAGTGAAAAGAATATAGAGGAGAGCTTTTTTGGAGAAGATGATTTGTTCAAAGAAAAGCTTTTCAAGAAAAGCGATTTTGTAGAAGACAGCGTCTTCAATTTGAAAGCAAAGGAGGCCGAGTAAAATGAATAGTAAAACTTTGTTAGAAGGAGGATTCGTAACATTCGGGTTAGGAGTACTGTTGTTAGTTCTTGGTATTAGTACTAAGGTTCTTACGGTAATGTATTTGTCCGGTGTTGTGGTTCTAATAGGAATAGTCAGTGCTTTGTATGGGATGTATGCTTCTAAACCACAAAACACGGATAGTATAGAAAGCGACAAAGGGGTGCAGAAATGAGTGGAGCAATGATAGCTGCTTTAGCAATTACTATAATTGCTGCCGTCTTGGTTTTTTCTTTAACTACTTTATTTGGAACATTACTTGGAGGTACTTTAGCTATTTTAATTAGCAGTAGTTCTCTTATTTTCATCGGAACAAGGCCAACAGTTAGAGAATGGTTACAAACCCCAGTGTCACAATCAGGGCATAACGACAATGAGGTGAGGAAATGAGTTTTGCTGACGCTTTTAGAAATCCTTGGTTCATACTTCTATTTACTCTTACAGTAGTTTTCTTTACTGGAGCAATCATTTATTCAATATTTGTTCAAGTTACAGAACATCGTCCCTTTTGTGAATCTATAGGATTACAATATGATGGTAGACCTGAAGGAGAGTTAAGAGGAGTGAACGCCATTACCTGTTCTGGTATCTCTTCAGATGGGAAAGCAGTCATTAAACATTTCTTTATTGAAGACGGAAAATATTATGAATTGTCACTTGGGCATTCCGACAACGGTGATGAATGATGAAAACAGATAAAGAATTGATTGACAAAGCAAATGCAATAATCGATTCCCTAAGCGATTGTAGTGTTGCTGAAAAATATAGGGTTATAAGTTCTCTTCATGAAAGCTTGAAAGATACAATGGAATCAGAAGGCATGGAAATAATACAAGGTAAATCATCGCTTTTAGAGCATAACGACAACAGAGGAGAGAAGTAATGGATTATAAAAAATGGAATAGAAGATTAGAGCCAATTGCATTTATCTTAGCTTACTTGTTAATTGCGTTAGGATTATGGTTTGATGTTTGGCTTTCTGCATTTGTAGGGCTTTATGGGGTAGTTCATCTTTGGCATTCTGACAATGGAGAAGAGAAGTGATGGGAATTGAAAGAGAAATGAAAGATTTCAAAAGCTTGGAAGAGTTCAGAAAATGGGCTAAAAAAAACAGTTACAATATAGTAGAGAAATGGGATAAAAAGCAGTTTGGGCTTGTTTGTCAGAATTGTTGTTCTGAGAAAGTGATGCTTTTAAATAACTTAGAAGTAGATTACTCAGGTTGTGAGACTTGTGGTAGTTGGATGGAAAAGGAAGGAGCAATTATTGTGAAATGTTTAAATTGTAGTTCTGCAATGACTATTTTAAAAGGAGAGGATGATATTGAGTAAGTTGTCGTTTTGGGTGATTCTGTGAATGAGAGGGATAAGAAATGAAATACAAAATTAAACACGGAAGACGTACAGGAACATGGGAAAGTAATTTACCTGAAAGCTTTTTACTTCCTTTAAGACTATTCGAATTACCTATTGAAGATGTCCAAAGAGATTTTGAACAAGATGAAAGAGTATTTGTTTTAGAAGATTTGGATGAAAATAGAGTTCCTCCTCATAAAATAGGAAATTCTATTTATCTTAGCGAAACACAAGCAAAAGTTTTGATAAAAAAACTATCGTCGCTTTTGAGCGATTCCGACAAGAGGGATAATTGATGGATGTTGAAGGCTTGGTTAAAGAGAAGTCAAGATTACAAGAGAAAAACAAAGAACTCAAAAAGAGGATTGAATACTTAGAAGTAGAAAACAAATGGAAAAAAGGAGAAGTTGAAAAACTAAAAGACAAGCTAAAAGAAATAAGTTTGATTTCCGGTGGAATAAAAATTACAATTATTAAAAGAATGAAAAGGTGGCTAAAATAATGGCTAGAAGAACAGAAGTGAATTGTAGGATTTGTAAAAGTTTTTTACACAACATAAAAAAACACAAGGAGGAAAGATAATGGTTTCAATTAGGTTTACTAAAATGGAAGTCCAGGAACTTCGCTTATGGGCAAGTGCTTATAGAGATACACAAGAAGGAACAGGTATTGCTTGGGAACACGACCAACAGAAAATAAGAGAGAAGTTGGATAAAGCAGCCGAAAAAAGGTTGTCGCTTTTAAAACAAACTGATAAAGAGGGATCAAAATGAAGGTTCCTTATGAGAGATATGAGTTTGAGTTAATTGATATTCAAAGTGTGGATTTTAGTTTAATGGAACTAGAAGATCTAAAGGAAATTAAACCTGCTAAGATGAAAATCATTGGTTTTCTTGTAAAAAAGGATGAAGAGAACTATTATCTTGCTAAGGAAGTTTGGGAAACAGGACAATTCAAATATGTTCATATTGTTCCAAAATCTTATGTAATCAAAGAGAGGTATTTGAAATGAATAATGAGCAAAAAGAGTTTATTGCAGGATTAATTGGAGCAATTTTAGGAGGGATTGCTCTACATTTTATTGGGATTTCTAATCCAGTTAGATTTGTAACTTTAGGGGTATTGATTATAGGAATATATCAAATATTAGGATTGTCACTTTGGACGTGGAAAAATGATTGAGTTAGACCCTAATTGGATTGAGTCTTTCAAAGTAACTATGCCAGTAAAGTTCAAGATGAATGGTAAAGAATATACTGCTACTGTTGTTGGGCATGTTGATTGTATTGAATTGTCGAATAGGAATCAAAGCGTGAAGGAGGAGAGAAAGTGAATTCTTTAGTGACTTTTGCTGGAATGATGGTTATTTTTTCAACTATAGCGTTTAACATTTGGCAAGTGTGGGTTGTTGGTATTGGTCTTATTTTAGGGAGTTGGTTTTTGAAATGACTTGGGCTGGCAAACTATTCGAGAAAGACTCTGAAAAGGAAGTGAAATAATGGCTAGATTAGAAGATATTTTAGAATCAATTTTAAAAGAACTTGAACTAGCTAATAATCTTAGATGGCTTACATACGAAGAAAATTTTCCTGACAATATTGGTTTAAGAAATTGGATTAAATCATTTAGAAAAGATAAAAAAGTAGGTTTAAAAGATCCTGACCTAGACGAAGATATAGAATTGTCGGAAAGAAACAAAAACGACAAGGTGGAAAAATGAAGAGATTTATTGGAGATATGAAAGAGTTTTGTAAGTGCAAAAAGTCAAATCATGAAGGACAAAAATGGGACTATAAAATATATGATCCTAGTAAGTGGGTATGCAGAACTTGTGGGTTGAAGATATTTGCTACAATTGGTTTTGCGCCATTGGGAAAAGTTTCTCCTGCTGGAAAGGTGAAAACGGCGTCGAATAGCGAGGAAAGTGACAAAACATGAAAATGGTTTTATTAATTGGTTTATTTATACTAAGTGGTTGTTTACAAGAGGATTACAACACTCAAACTGTTTACGCTACTAGCCAAGAAATGTGTCAAAAAATTGAACAAAATGTTATGAGTGACTTTTGTGTGATGACTGAAACTGATTGCGATTCTCTAAGATTAGAATCTACTTCGAGTTTCAATTTACAAGAGAAACAGTGTGTTATTACTATTCCAAAGGAGTTGTTTGAGTGAAATGTGAATGTTGTAATAAGGAAACTGATGCTGAAGTTTGTGAACCTTATTGTATTCCTTGTGGGTTATATATTGAAGAGACTATTATAAAGGCACGGAATCAGCAAGTCGAGGATATGATGAATTCTGAAGGTGGAATGCAAGATGCTTTAAGAAGTGTTCGCAGGGAAACCGCGAAAGAGAAGAATGATTTAATGAAAGAATTTTTGTTAGATCAATATGGTGAAGAATGTAAGGATTATGAAGGCGATTGTCCAACTTGTGAAGCTTGGGATTTTTACAAAAAGCGTTTTTTAAGCGTTTTTTGTCGGAGGGAAAGAAATG
Organism: Candidatus Pacearchaeota archaeon; assembly: GCA_018221285.1. Classification (GTDB taxonomy): domain Archaea; phylum Nanobdellota; class Nanobdellia; order Pacearchaeales; family GW2011-AR1; genus JAHKAF01. The sequence continues at coordinate 721 of JAAOYJ010000008.1, read as the reverse complement.
ATTTCTGAGTTCAATGATTGGTTTTATGGTTCAATACATAGAATAATTGGAAAAAATCACATGGTTCCAAATTGGATATTTTTACTATTATGGATAATGGTTTTTATAACTGGTTTTGAATCGGGATTAACTATAAGCTTGTTAGGTTTACAAATTTGGTATTTTACTTATCTATTTTGGAGAAGAGAGAAGTTGTCACTTAGAGGACAAAGCGACAAGGAAAAGGCGATTAAATGAAAGTCAAGGTTTTACCAAAAAAGATTCAAGACCATTTGGAGTTGGTTTATGAAAAAGCAAAACCTGATGGACACATAAGCAATTACATGGATTGGGTTTACAAGAATTATACCCAAGCACTTCCTTTAGATATTCCAAAAAAGTATGAAACTTCAATTCAGAATTTTTTAAGAGAAACTAAATTTGTGATTCTCGTAGCCGAAGATGGAAATACGAAAACATTGTTTGTAGGTGAATGAATGAAGGCAATTTCAATTAAAGAACCCTGGGCAAGTCTAATTGATAAAGGTAAGAAAACCATTGAAACTAGAACCTGGAAAACCAAGTATAGGGGAAAGCTTTTGCTATGTTGTAGTATGAAACCGTTTATTTCTAATTTATGCGGAATGGCTTTTTCTACTTGTGAACTTGTAGATATTAGACTAATGACAAGGCAAGATGAATACAAGGCCAGATGTAAGAAATATGATGGGGCTTATAGTTG
>JAAOYJ010000007.1 GCA_018221285.1 Candidatus Pacearchaeota archaeon | reverse complement strand
TGGGCAGTTTATGTCCAACAAAAATAAATTAAGAATGTTAAATGAAGCGTGGAATGAAAAAGCAAATAATGTTTGGGAAGAAGCAGAAATATTATTCAAGGCACAAGAAGAAGCTTTGAGAAATAGTGGTGAGGCAAGTCATTCTGACTGGAGAAATATTGAAAATCAAAGAATGGCAAAGGTTGAGGAAATGCGAAAATCTAATTATCAAGAAAGACAAGCATTTTACTTAGGATTATTTTCAGGATATGATTTTAAAGAATTTTATTTTGAAGAAACAAATTTTGAAAAAAGATTAATTGAAGAGTTTGTAGAAAGAGGTGAAGAGATTTGTGATAATATTGAAGATGATAATGAAAATGGTCAGGCTGATTGTGCTGATGACCAATGTGCTGGGAAAGTTTGCGGAACTATTGTGAGTGCTCATGTAGTAGGAAACGAATCTGTAGTTACTGAATCAAATTTATATTGTATTTCTGGAACTTGTCAATTAAAAGAAGGTGATGGTGTTGAAAATAAGTCTATTTGCGGAAATAACATTTGTGAGAATGGTGAAGAAATTAGTTGTGTGGAAGATTGTACTGCTTGTAAAGTCTGGGAGGCTATTGAATGTTCTGGGAAGGTTATATTTAGTGGGGAGGATGCAAGTGGATGTCCTTTAGAACCTATTTGTATAGAAGAGGTTGAGTTTTGCGAGGTTGATGCAGATTGTCCTCAACCACTTTGCGGGAATGTAATTTGTGGTGAAGACAACAAATGTCAAATGCAAGACCTTGCACTATGTGGTGAAAAAGAATGTACTGAAGGTGATAAAAGATTTAAAGAATGTTCATCTGGAGAAAAAATTATTGCAGATGCCTGCATCAGAGGTCTTTGGGTAAAAACAGGAACAGAATGTAGGGGAGAAGATGGAATTGATTTGGGTTGTACTCCTTGTGGAAATAGATGTATAACAAGAGAAGAATCAATAGTCTTAATGTGTATGGCACCCACAACAGAATTTGATTGTGTTCAGAGACATAATAATTGCATTGTTAAACCAAAAGAAATAGTTGGGGATGAGTGTAATGTAAAGGAAGATTGTGGGGGAGAAGATGATGTTTGTAGTAATGGAAAATGTGTTACAATTCCTAAAATAATTAAAGTAGATGTGCCAGAAATTCCTGAGACTTCTGAAGAAGAGGAACAAGAAGTTGTAGAAGAAGTTATTGATGGAGAATCTGAATCAGAACCACAAGAACAAGAAGTCGAGGAAGTTGTTGAGGAGCCAGTAGAAGAGCCTCAAGAAAGTGAACCAGAAGAAGTCCAAGAAGAAGAAATTGTGGAAGAAGCCCCAGCAGAATCAAACGAGGCTGAGGTAACTGGAAATTTCATATTTAATTTATTTAGAGGATTAGGGGCTAGAATAACTGGTGGAGTAGTTATGACTGGTAGTGCTGTTGATGAAGGGGGAGACACTGATACAGAAAGTGAACCTGCCCCAGAACCTTCACCTGAGCCTGAAGAAGAAACTCCAGCTCCAGAAGAACCACCAGTAGATAATACAAATCCAGAAACACCAGAACCTCCGCAAGAAGGATGTTCTGAACCAGGTCCTGCTCCAAATGTGGAAGAAAATTGCTGGTGGAAAGAAACTTATGATGATGGAGGATGTGTAAGTGGTTATGATGTTGAATGTGGGGAATGGAGTGAAGATAGAGAAAGAGGTGAAGAAAGAATGGATGAGTTCGAAGAAGAAGACAATTGGGAAGAAAGATTTGCAAATTGTAAGGAAAAGTGCAAACCAGAGTGTGAAGATAAATTAGATGAAGAGAGACAGGATGTTGAAATGTGTATAGAAGATTGTGCTCATGTTTGTTCTGGAGGAGGGAATATGGATGACTTTACAAAGTTCTTAGATGAAAATGCTTTTAGAAAAGAAGAGAAAGGGGTGTTTACTGTTGGAGGAGGATGCAGAACAGAAATGCAACAAACACAGGGTTTTATTTGGTTTGGAGGATGGGGAGATCCTTTTGATGATATCCAAGATTTAAAACATAAATACTATGAGGGTGGGGAAGCTGACTGGTGTAAATGGGAACTTGATAATCTAAAGAAACAAAGAAAGGAATTTGAAAAAGGTTTTAATCAAGATTTTGCTAAGTGGTTTTTTGAGGATTATTTAACAAGCTCTGCAGAGAATTGGGAGCAATCTTCATCGGGAATTTTTGAACTTTACTGGACAAGTGTTGACAATCAAATGAGGATGGCTCATTCAATGCAATGTTTGGGAATAAATTCTGTTGAGGATTATAAATTATTAAACATGAGTTATGAGAGTGAATATGGTAGTTTAGAATATTGGGAAGAAGTGAAAGAGGTTAAGCTTCCGGAGATGGATAAGAAAATTACTTTGATTTCCCCATATATGAAAGTTTGGATTTTCCCGAATAAGGAATTTATCAAATATGATATGCAAAAATCTATGGAAAATCACGAGTTCCCTGGACCTCCTGAAGAGAAAATGGAGAGGGAAAAAGAAGAGGGATTGACTGAAGAAGAGAAAAAGTTTATTAGACAAGACAAGAGTTTTATGAAAATGATTGAAAAAGCGACAGAGGATTATGAGGGTAACTTAGATGTTGCTGTTCAGTTTAAGGATTATGAGACTGATGAGATTGTGTTTAATCTTTATGTTCAGATAAACGAAGAGGATATTATGATTATGGAGCCAATGCCTGTTTCAGAGATTCCTGCAGAGGATGTCCGTGTTGTGATGGACTTTTCTTTGGTTTATGATATGATTTATGAACAGGAGAAAGAAATGATGGGGACAGAAATTGAATCTCCGCCATGGGATAAAAAAGATAGAAGAATTCCCAGGGTAAAGGATATTACAAATGGTATAAAGATGTACTTTAAGATTAGGGGAATAATAAACTCCGCAGAAGTTTTCCCAGAGGGTGCAGAGAGTGATGCTAAGGATTTAATGAAAGAATTTCTAAGTATGATGCCTGAAGATGACAGAGATAGAGATGAAGAAGGCGAAGAAAAAGATGAGGGAGATAGATCTCCTTGGGAAGATGAAAAAGTTCTTACTGGTGAAGTTATTGCTAATTAATTATTACTTTCTCACAAAATTATGATAAGATTTCAATTCTCCAATGGAAGAAAAAAGATGATATTTCATATTTGAAAAAGGAAATCTACGATTAATTTTTACACGCATTTCAAGTTGTTGTAACCCTTCAGGATTTTTAATAACTTGTTCGGAAGCTCTTAAATACGCATTGAGTTGAAAAGGTGTTACTATTGCTGACCATAGTCCTGCCCATAATGCTATTCCTTGGTACATTCTCATAAAATTTAGTTATTATTTTACTTTTTAAAGATTATGGTAATAATTAATTATCTCTTCTTCTTAACTAAAATAACATAATGCTCGCTACGAGATAGTCCTTCTAAATCTGTTTCTGCGTGAGGCAAGATTAGATATTCTTTATCCTTAAATTCACCAATTACATTAAGACGTTCTAATTCTTCAAGTAATTCATCTGTAGGAACAACTTTTGAAGTAGTATATGCCAAACCCGCAATAGCTTCGAGCAATTTCCCGCGATAGATTCTAGTTTTCTCGTCCATTATAAGCTAAACAAATCAAAGTTTAAAGAGTTAACTAAAACAAAAAATCAAAGAGTGAGCCGTTTCTTTCTATCTTTCCAAGCTACAAATCCGATTACAACTAAGTAAAGGACTCCTCCGATTTTTGGGATTATCAGAGATAAACTAAACCATCCAGGATATTTTCTTTTCTCGAAGACTCTCCAATAAGAAATTATTAGAAGTACTAATATTGCTATCCATCCAAAGATAGGAATTAACCATAAAAATGTCCATGCCCAATGGAATTTTCCAAGTTGTAATCTCATTGCTGTGCTAGCAAAAGGAATCCATGCAAGCCAAGGAGTTTTATACTTGAGCTTTTGGGCAATAACCATCCATGTCCAAGAATGATAAACATAAAGCAAGACCCCAAATAATGAAACAAACATTGTTCCAAGAGCAACTAAACCTCCCATTGCTCCGCTCGTCATTGCTTGTGTAATCGGGCAATCTATAATCGCAGATGAATTACCTTCAATTATTTGTTGACATATTTCAAAAACCATATTATTGTTTTCTCTTTAATAATGGGGTGTCAAAAGAGTTTATATAATTTCTCCTTTGACACTCTTAATTTAATAAAAATTATTCTTTAGTTGCATAATAAATCATCCATAGCGCAGATAATCCAATTACATCATAAATAATTCTTGATAAAATAGACATATCTCCAAATATTGTGGCTATAAGATCAAAGTTAAAAAAACCTATAAGACCCCAATTAATCCCCCCACAATAATAAGAATCAACGCTAGCCAATCAATCACATTTTTTTTCATTTTATCGCCTCCTTCTATCTCCAAATCACCACTACCATATAAAAGCTTTATCAAAAAATTTTATCCAGAAATTTATCTTGGAAGTTTTGTATCACTGACGATTAAACCATCTTTTAATTTTATTAATCTTGAAACATACTTTGTATGCCATGATTCATGAGTAACCATCACAATTGTCTGTCCAAACTTTTTATTAAGTATCTTTAAAACTTCTAAAACTTGCGCAGAAGTTCTTGTATCGAGATTTGCACAAGGTTCATCTGCAAATAAAATCATTGGCTTTTTTGCAATTGCCCTAGCAACAGCGACTCTTTGTTTTTCTCCACCAGAAAGCTGGTCTGGGACTCGACTTAATTTATCTCCTAATCCAACTTTTTCTAAAGCCTCTTTAGCAGTAATAAAAGATTCTTTTTTTGATTTTCCTTCCATAAGAGACAAAATATAAACATTTTCTGCAGCACTCATTTCATTAATCAATGCATAATCTTGGAACACATAACCTAATTGTGTTAATCTATAATAACCTCTTTCTTCTTCTGGCAAATCAACGACATTAAGATTGTTAATTGTATATTCGCCTTTAGTTGGTTTATCAAGCAATCCGAGAATCCTTAACATTGTGGTTTTCCCACTTCCACTTGCTCCCATAATCGCGATAAACTCTCCTTGCTTTATTTCAAACGAAACACCATTCAAAGCTTTCACTATAACGTCTCCTGTTTTATAATGTCTTTCTAGTTTATTTATTTTAATCATTTTAATTTTTTCACCATTAAAATATAATCTCCATCATATTTGGGGGCTACTTTTTTGAATCCAAATTTTTTATAAAACTCTGGTATCTTCGTGGATATAAGAATCATTTTTGTTTTAATATTTTTTGTTCTTTTAATTCTATTAATCAAATCATTCATTAATCTAGAGCCAACCCCTTGGCTTTGATATTTTGGGTTTGTATTAACCCAAAAAATATTGAACACCATATTATCTATCCACGAGGGAATAAATCCTCCAAATGCAATGATTTCCTTTTTATCTTCTACAACAATGTAGGTGGGTTTAATGAGAGATTTAGAAAACATTTCATTTAATTCCTTCAAAGCCAAATTTTTAGGATATTTTGAACCATTAAGTTTGAAAATTTCAAACATTTTAGGAATATCTTTTTTAGTTGCTTTTCTTATTTTCATCATCGCCCCCAAATTGCCTCCAATATACTCTCTTTTGAAACTCTCCAAGCAGGAAATATTCCTGCAATAACTGACATGATAAGCATTGTCAAAATACTTTTAATTATTAATCCCACTTGAATCTCTGGAATAATTGTTATAGATTCGTAAAACACCACCGGATTCACAGTAAAGTAATACATAAGTGCGAAATACAAAACCAATCCCGAAAGTATTCCTAGTGAGACATAGAACATGCTGATAAATGCATAAGACATTACAATTGAAATTGGTGAGATGCCAACTGCTTTTAAAATACCTATTTCTTTTTTCCTGTTTAAGACATTAATATAAATAATTATTAAAATTAATGCAGCCCCAATAATCAAACTAACATAATTTGAAACAACATTTATCATATCTATACTTTGCATAGCTTGTCTTAAGATGGCATCGGATTTTTCATCTGCTGTAAAAACTGGTTCCTTAACACCAACAGCAATTATTTTTTCTTTTACTTTAGCTACGTCCTTAGGGTCATTTACCCTTATTACAACACTAGTTGCTTTGCCTTCATCAACACTAAAAACATCTTTAATTTCTTTGTAATGAACTAAAGCATTAAGGTCAACGAGCTCAAATGTGCCTTCCATGATACCCTTGACTTTATAATTTCTTGTTACTTCGTTGCTGTAGGTCACATTAACAAGAGAACCCACTCTTACTCCCCCTAAATTATCATATATTTCAGAACCAAAATAACCCTCTACAAGCATAGCACCGATGATTATTTCATCTTGAGCAAGGTCGCCTAAAAACTCCCCCTCTTTTATAATGTATGGGTAATTTGAAATATCATACTCTTCAGACGGCAGTAATCCTATTATTGTAGAACCCACAACTTTTTGTTTATATTGTATGGACGCGCCAACATCTAATCTTTTTGTTGCAGCCCTCACCTCTGGAACAGCTCTTACTTTTTGCAAGACATTATCTGCATTATTTATATAAGGATTATCCAAACTGGGTTCAACAACAATGTCGCCATAAGGGTATTGCATAAACCCTGTAAACATTCCAGAAATTCCTCCAATCATTGAAGGCAAGAACACAAGATTCATAAAAATAAGTGCCAGAACAAAAACAATAAATGTTAATGTCTTTTTATTTCCTCTTTTTATAGAACTTGTTGCGCTAAGAAATCCGACTTTAATATCATTAAGCATTTTTTCATTTTTTGTATTTTTTTAATATTTCTCTTTTGAATTCTTTTCTTCTTCTTTCTTTTTCTCGATGAGTCTCTGCTGTTATTCTCTGTGTTTTAATTTCTTTGCTTCTCCTAGAATGCACCT
>JAAOYJ010000006.1 GCA_018221285.1 Candidatus Pacearchaeota archaeon | reverse complement strand
TCTTAATATCCCTTTCTTTGAACTTATGTTGTTCTAAATAAGAAATAATCTTGCCTTTTTCATCACATAAAATAACATTACCACCACCAAAAAACTCAATAATCAACTTTTCCTTGCCTTCCTTTCTCTCAAATAGAAATTCAACAATCCTTTCACTTTCCTTCTGCTCCACTTTTCTTAACCTGGAATTACTAAGATGTTTTCTTAAAAACATACAAAAACCAGAAGGCTCTTGATATTCTCCTTTCTCCAGAGATAGATAAAGTAATTTTCCAACCAAAACCTTAAGAATTTTCTTTCCAACATTAGGGACATGGAATAACAAAACTAGTTCTTTTTTCAGAGGGTGGAATATTTTATCTATCTTGCCATCTACCAAAACCTGAAGTTCCTTAACTAGATAATGCAAATCCACAGAGCTAACTTGTGTTTTCATACACCTAAAAAACAAGAAGAACTATAAAAATCTATTCAAAATCCCCAGGCAATATAACATCCTTACCATATTTCTCCTTAGCATCATTTAACCTTTGCCTTTGCTGCTCTAGATGTTTATGAAAAACCTCAGGAATATCTGGCTCTGATTTGTATATTGATTCAATCCTATCCAATTTTTTCAATAAATTATGAATCCTTATTGAAAAAGAATATTCATAATCTTCTTTACTAAACTCCTTATCAAAAAGTTCCTTAAAAAGATCTTTCAGATCCTCATATTTAGGAATATGGCCTATTGGTGTTTCAATTGCTTCATACTCTTCATTCACCCTGCCTTCCATCCACAATAACCATGCTTTCTTGTCAGTTTTAGCATTTACAAATTCTCCATCTTTCTTAAAGAAATAATTAGTAGCAAATATTGTAGGTGCTTTGTCCAAATCATCGCCAAACTTCATATGATTTTTAATATAAACCCCTAATGGAACAACCAAGAAATCCATATTAGCCATCGGTGAATGGTCTAGAACTCCCTCAGCCCCAATTGCAGCAACAGTTGATTCTGACTCAATAGATGCTCCAACAAAGACCCCATGTGCCCAGCTTAATGACTGTGCAACCGGAACTGTAGTATCAGAATCCCTACCTCCATAAATTATTCCGCCAACTTCAACTCCTTTAGGATTATCAGCATTCTCATCGGCATTATCAAGATCATTAATTTTCAATGCAAATCTTGCATTTTTATGAGATGGGGTAATTAACTTTCCTTCATCATCTTTCTTCCCTTCAAACCATTCTCCTGAATGATTGAATCCTTTTTTTGGGATCTCTTTTCCCATTCCTATCCAATATGGCTCATTATCAACTGTTAAGACATTATTAATTACAACCTCTCTCGGACTGGTAATTGCTTTATAGATAACCGAATCATCTTTTTCATTAATATCAGCAATTACTCCAAAAATACCTTGTTCAACATTTGCAGCAACACAATAACCTTCATCATCTTTCCTCAAAAATGCAATATCATCTCCAACAATGCTCTGACCTGATATCATTGCAGTTGAAGTTTTCCCACACCAACTTGGAAAAGCACCTGTAAAATAAGTAATCCTATCTCCCTTATGTACACCCATAACAAACATGTGCTCGCAAAGCCAATCTTCCTTATTTGCTCTGCTTATAGACAACCTTAGTGAAAGTTTCTTTAATCCAACACTAGAGCCCCCATACTGATTATTCATACTTATCACTCTTTCTTCTTCTAAATCAATAAAGACCCTTCTTTTATCAATATTCTTAGTAGTCCCATCATCATTTAATTCGCCTGCAGAATGAATCACATGAAAAAAATCCTTAGAACCATTCAATTCCTTAAAAGCAGCATTTCCTTTTCTATAAAGTATTTGTTGCTGATGCGCAACAGTAGCAGAATCTGTAATCTGCATAGCAGGAATAGAAAATTTTGAGTTACTAGGACCAAGACAGTGAAAACAAACAAGCATCTCTTTTCCTTTCATAATACCATTTAATAGCCCCATTGCCTCATTAACCCCTTCATCATAATCTACAGTGCTAATATGTTCGCTTAATTTTTTCCCTTTTGGCAATAAAACCCAAGTATGTTTTTTATCCCTAGCTTGATCATAATAGTTATCATAATGGATTGTATGCCCTTCAGTATTAAGCTTCTTTTCTTCCTTATTCTTAAGAGCTAGTGCCCTTATATACTGTAAATCTTCTTCAGAATCACCCAAAACAGTAACTTTGGCTGGCTGGCATAATTCAACATACTTCTCAATAATCTTAACAACATGAGGATTATTAATTTCCTCTAACTTCGCAACACTTTTTTCGTCGATTTCAGCTTTGATATTCATTTTAATCTACAAAATAGGGTTTCATTTAAAAAGATAGTGTTAGAATAATAACGAAAATTGCTTATGTCTTCTCAATCGTAATATTTTCACCTTCTTTCACCTTCTTCAACTCACCTAAATTAGAAGTAACATTCCCAAAAACATTAACAGCACTGGCAGGCCTTATCTCATCTCCTTTAGAATTAGGCGTTGGACCAAAGAAGATGCAAAAACAATCTCCAGATGGCCAAAATCCAAGATCACCCTTAGAAACAACTTCTTTTGCAGATGAATCAAGCTCAACATGAACCGGAATCTTAAAATAAATCTCATCTCCCCAAGTGCTTGCTGTAGAAGATATTGGCAATTTAGAAAATACCGTCTTACCTGTTTCATTGTCAAGAAGTTCAGCCAAGATTTCAACAGATCCAGCAGTAATCTTAACTTTCATTGCAAGCCTTATACAAATTCTCAAACAACTCTGGAATAAACTCTGTTGGACACGAAGAAAATGCTATCCTGATAATCTTACCCATTGCAATTATCCCTGTATCATATTTTTCTAACAAAACATTCCTTAATGCTTCTCCTTCATTATCTTTCAATCTGATACACATAAAATAGCCAGAATTAAATGGCAGCGCTTCAAACTTCTCCTTATATTCTGCATGCTCCTTCAATGTCTTGGCAACAGCCTTGAACCTTTTTCTTAGTAAATTATATTTCTGCTTCTTCTCTTTTTCATACCTTTCAGAACTATAAGCACTTAACACTAAAGACTGTGATATATGAGGCGCATTAC
>JAAOYJ010000005.1 GCA_018221285.1 Candidatus Pacearchaeota archaeon | reverse complement strand
CCAGACAAAATTTGTTTGAGGTCGTTTATTGGAAACCGCAGATTCAGTGCTTCAGCCCTTTAGGGTGCGGAGGATGTCATATTACCATCTTCTTGGAATCCACCAGTATATGATTTTATTACACAACTTGGAAGAAAAAGAGATAAAGAAATTAACTGATGAAGCACCTCTTTTTGTATTAATGCAAAATATCGGAAGGTATCAATACGTCTTATATGTATTAACAGAAGATGTTGATTCTTTTTGCAAGGAATTTTTGCCAGACCAACATTTTGAGATATATCCAATAACGAGAGGAATACCAGATAATTATAATGCATTTAACCTCGATGTTAAACGTCCGGAACCAATAAAGAAAGATAAAAAAGTAAAATTAGATAAAAAAGACTACAAGATTTTATATCATTTGTCTAAAAATTCTATGGAACCTATTATTAAACTTAGTGAAAAATCAAAACTAGATAGGAAAACAATTCAATCAAGGATTAATAAAATGTTAGATGCCAATATTATTCAAAAGTTTAGATTTGCCGTCAATGTTTTTAAGTGGGGGGTTTCTGCTTATTTTTTAAAAATAGATACTACTCCAGAAAATAAACAAAAGATTCTTCTAGCAATCAGGTCTGATAACTACTCGGGGTTTGTATATGAAACATACACAGGCTTTTTTATGTGGCATATGCCCCCTTCCCATAAAGAACTTTTTAATTTCACCAAGCATCTAGAATCGATAGATAAATCAATTAAGATAGATGCTATGCAAACCGCAGATGTATTAAAAATTGAGGCAGTCCCAAAAAAAGTTTCAGAGATTTTAAGAGAACGTGGTAAATAGAATTCTACTAAAACCCACTAACACTACTCTTCTTCTCCAAAACCTCTAACCTCTGCTGTAGATGATAAATCTGATTTGATAGTTCTTCTATCTTACTTGTCATGTCAATTAATCGTTTAGTAAGCTTCCTTCTTTTATCTTGCAGGCTTGTTGAAGGAGCTTCATAACTTTCTGTAACTGGTTCAGAATCTGTTGTTGGGGTTGCTCCGCCAAATATGCTAAACATCCCGCCAGGGACTCCAGAACTTTCCGACTGATTCTGCGAAGAAGAACTCTCAGGCTCTCCCATGCTTTCTCTAATCCTCTCAGCTCTCTCTTGCTGTCGTCTGTACCTTTCTCCCAAATCAACAATCCTTTCGTTTTTCTTTTTACCAAAACCAAATAGTGCCATGGGGAACAAAACATAAAGTTGTTTTTATAATTTGTTGTTGTGTAGTGATTATTAAAAACAAAAGGGTTAAAACAATCGATAGGTTTTTAAATTCAAATAGAAGTAAATCTTTATGGCAAGCAAAGAAACATATCCTTTAGCGTATTTCTTCAAATCTAGCTGGGCTTGTCAAAGATTTTACGCATGAGTTCTTCGGTCTCCAAGGGGAGAACTATGCAAAATAGATTAAAACCTTCTACTGATACAATGATTTCTATACAAGATTTATCTAAGGGCTTTGAAAGAGAAAATTTGTTTGAAAGTGTTAACTTAGTTATTCATCCAAAAGACAAGATTGCTTTTGTTGGGAAAAATGGATCTGGGAAAACAACATTTTTTAATTGCCTGGCTGGCAAAGAAAGTTTCGAAGGACGAATACATGTTTCTGAAATAAAAATAAGTCTGATGGAGCAAGAACAGAACTTTACAAATTTGGATAAAACATTTGGGGAATATCTAAATGATAAGAAAAAGAAACTAGAAGAAAGGAAGAAAGATCTAGAGAAAGATATTGGGAATCCCGAGATTTATGAGAATGAAGAAAAGTTTAATTCTTTAATGGACGAATACAATCTTCTTTTAACAGACGTCTCCATTAACACTGAGCAAGATAGCACAAAAGAGATCCTTAAAGAATTAAAGATAGGTAAAGACCTTTTGAATCAAAAAATTAAAAATCTTAGCGGAGGACAAAAAACAAAGTTAAGATTAGCAGAATGCTTGTCTAAAAAGGCCAATCTTTATTTGTTAGACGAACCTACCAATAACCTGGATTTAATGACAAGAGAATGGCTTGAGAATTACATAAATGCGAATATAGAAAACCTTATAGTTATCTCGCATGATAGATATTTTCTGAATAAGGTTGTTGAGAAAGTTTGGGATTTGGAAAATAAGCAAATCAAAGGATGGAAGTACAAATTTAATGAATATCTTGATAGAAAGAAAAAACATTTGTTAGATTTAGAAAAAGAATATAAAGATACAATGAAAAAGAAAAACAAACTTCTTGAATCTGCTAAAGAGAAACGGCAATGGGCGGCTGTTAGTAGGAGTAGAAAGCTAAGGATTTTAGCAGACAGGCTTGAGAGAGACGCTGAAAAACTTGAAGCAGATAATCCCCATGATTTCCTAAAAGATATTCATATTGGTTTTAATAGTAAGCACTTGCATAATTGTACCATCTTTAGATTAGAAGAAGTTGAAAAGAAATTTGAGGGAGTATTGTTTAAAGATGTAAATCAAGAGATTGAATTTGGAGAAAAGGTCTGTATTGTTGGGGAGAATGGAACCGGAAAGTCTACCTTGTTAAAGATGATGGTGGGAGAAGTACAACCTTCAAAAGGAGATTTGTATAGGAGAAAGGATGTTAAAATTGGCTACTTTGATCAAGAACTTGAGACTATAGATAGGGAACAAACAGTTATGGAATTTTTCGTTAATGAAACTGGGAAGACTGAAGAAAAATTAATTTCCACTCTTTTAAGATACGGTTTTGAGAAAGAAAGTTTCGATAAAAAAATAAAACAGCTTTCTGGAGGAGAAAAAGGAAGATTGAACATTCTTAGAATTACCTTAGAGAAGAATAATGTTTTGGTCCTAGACGAGCCAACGAATAATTTAGATATTTACTTAGTAGAATCTCTAGAGAAAGCATTGAAAGAGTTTGAAGGAACAATAGTCTTTGTATCTCATGATAGGTCATTTGTTGATAATGTGGCCACAAGGATTTTGCAGATTAAGGATAAAAAGGTCTCAAGTTTCAAAGGAAATTATTCAGAGTATTTGGAATTTAAGGAGAGGAATTGTTAGTCTATGAGGACAAATTATATAAACAAATTTTCCATCCTATAATCATGGCAGAGGTGAAGACAATTCCTGAGATAATCAAAGACGTTACTAAGCGCGAGGCAGAGTCAGAGCACAAACTTTTTTATGATTCTGCTACAGAACAACTTGAGCCGATTTACTTCTGGCTCTTGGATTTAATGAATGATTCTGGACTTGAACCTGAAAAACTAATAGATAATTTTGCATCGTCTACAGGATCAGGTCATTTTTCAGAAATGGGGCAAAGAGCAACAGTCATGCAACAACAAGGAATGAAAGTCATGGGAGATATCAATACTGTTTTGAGAAGTGTCCTAAATCTTGTTTATGATTTGAAAGAATTTAAAATTCGGTTACAGAGTTATGACGACTTGAAAGAAAGTAATAAGGAGGAAGCAGCAAAATTATCTTTGAAACAAATATGGTTAGATAAGGTCGACATCAATAAAGGAAATTCTTCAATCAAGGCCATGGCTTTGGGACAAGCAGGATTCCAAACCCTCCTTGATGCTTTCCTTGCAGCCAATACAATTAAGGAAGTCAAAGATATAGATTTAAACGACAGAATTAAAAGAATCCTCTATCCAAGAATCCAGGAGTTTAATCATTGGCTTGTGGAGTCTGAAAAAGAATTAAGGAAAAGGTATAGTATGGAGCGAACTTATCTAAAAAGTCAGGCCAATAGTTTGAAGCTTTACTCTCGATGGGCAAAGCCATATCTTAAGGCAGCAGCCGAACTCGAGCAAAAAGATATGGGAAGAAACCCTGCACTAGTAAAATCATTTAGCACAACTTTATTAGAGTTAACCCTCTTCGGAAAATCAGAGATAAAAGAGCTTCCACCTGAACTTGGAAAAATAAAGATGAAAAGAAAATATTATAGTTGTGTTTTAGTCGATTTCAAATTTAGAGGAATTCCCCAAAGAGTAACTCAGAGAGGAGATTATTCATTTGGTGGAAGAACAGAGATAACTTTCAAATCCTATGCTTTAAATGAGGACGAGATAAAAAAGATTATGAATGGTATGGACAAGCAAGATATGTCAGATGTTTTGGGATTAATTGAAGGAGCAACAACAGAGGGCCTAGGGCAATTACAAGAAGAGATTGATTTTTTCTTGGAAGAGGGAGAAAATGAAGCAGAAGAGAAAAAGAAACACCAAAAGAAAAGCTCAGGCCAAAACCCTTTTTCTGCATTATTTGGACGTTATGAGAAATCAACAGAAAAAAAGAAGGAAGATAAAAAAGAGGGAAAAAGCGAGAACAAGGATAAACCTCTAAAAAAAGACGACTGGGTCGAGAGAACTCACGTAAGACCTTTGGCAGCAGAAACTTCTAAGAACAAGGCTTTTGATTTATTCAATATTTACAAGAAGGCGCATGATATGGCAACTTATATTTAGAGTTCTTAATTGAATATATTTTTAAATGGTGATTTGTTAGATAAGGTATGAGTACATTTGAGAGTTACCCTGTGGATAGGGTTGATAAAAATCTTGAGAGATATGGTTTTACAAGAGAAGAAAAAGGGGACCATGATAATCTAAAATATAATGGAACAGAAATTAAAATACCCTCTCTTTCAGGTAAAGTCCATGATATGGAGATTACCAAAATTGCTAAAAAGCCTGATGTACAAAAAGTTTTTAGATCAAAAGGAATTATGGAGGAAACAGGAATTGTAGCGCAATTAACAAAACCTCTCCCTACAGAAGTCGTAGCAAACTGGATGTTGCCAATCTTCTCACTAGCACTAATAGTTCTAGTCTCTGCAAGAGGAGGATTGCTCACAGGATTCGCAGTCAGCAATATCTCAGACCCAACATCTAATCTTGTAATCATTGTTTGTCTTGCATGCGTTGCTGGATTGGCTTATTGGCGATTTAAGGGTAAATGAAAAACTACGAACCTGTTTCTGAAAGTTTTTAAACCATTTTCACGTTATAAGAAGAAAGAGGATAAAATGGAAGATAAAGACGTGAACCCGATATGGAATGTTCTTAAAACTGAATGGGAATATCTTGGAAGTAGAAGAAAGACTTTTTTGTTTTATGTGTTTCTTTTCTTAATATCTGGGATTGTTGGAATGCTAACTCCTCTTGTGATTGGATCTATTTTTAATTCAATTCAGCAAACAATTTCCTCTGATGCAGAATTAAAAAAATTAATTTTAATGATCTTCTTATTATTGGGGATTAAAATTGTTTTTTCGGTCTTTCATGGAACTGCAAGGATATTCGAACAATTAACAGGATTTTTTATTCATAGAAATTACACCAATTCAAAAATTCGGAGAATTTTAGAGCTTCCTGTAAAATGGCAGAAAGATAATCATTCAGGAGATACCATTGATAAAATAAATCGTGGAAGAACCTCTTTAGAAAATTTCTCTCAACACTATACCGCCCAACTTATTTATACTCTCTTAAATATCTTTGGCTCATTAATTATCTTATTTTTTATAAACTTCAAAATAGCCCTTTTCGCATTGGTCTATTCTTCAGCAATGCTTTTTGCAATAATGAATATTGATAAATATCTTAGAAAATACTACAAAGAACTAAATAAATATAGCAATAAACTTGGAGCATCTATTTTTGATTATTTGAGCAACATAATTACAGTTATTACTCTGAGACTAAAGAAAACAGTTTCTCAAGAAGTAGATGCAAGATTAATGGCAAGTTATCCAACCCATAAAAAGACTGTATATATCGATGAAGCAAAATGGGCTTTCGCAAATATTAGTATTTCTTTTATGACTGTTCTTGTTTTAAGTTATAAAGCATATACAGATTATCATTCTACTGGAGCAATCCTAATAGGAACTCTTTACATCATATATAGTTATCTTAATCGTGTTGGGGGCGCTTTTTTCAAATTTGGGGAGTTTTATGGAAGTGTCATGAGAACTAGCGCAAGGATAGAAGGAGCATACCCTATCGACCAAGAATTCAATAAAATAAAAGAAAAGATTAGGGGAAGTCTTCCTTATAATTGGAAAAAGATAGAATTGAAAAATCTCAATTTTACTTATGATGAAAAAGGAAAACAACAGCACATAGATAATGTTAACATTAGTTTTAGAAAAGGAGAGAAGATAGCAATGATTGGGGAAAGTGGTTCTGGAAAGAGCACAATCCTTGCATTGATGCGCGGGTTATATTTGCCAAATAGAGGAGAGGTTTATTGTGATGGATCAAAACTAAAGAATGCAATTGAAGGCCTAAAACGAAACATAACTTTAATTCCTCAAGACCCTGAGATATTCAACAATACAATAAAATATAACATAACAATGGATTTGCCAACAAGAAAAGAAGATCTTAACCAAGTTATATCTATGGCCCAATTCGAAAAAGTAGTTGACAGATTAAATAAAGGATTGGATACAAATGTTCTCGAAAAAGGGGTTTCATTAAGTGGAGGGGAAAAACAGCGACTTGCTCTAACAAGAGGTTTGCTTGCTGCCAAAAAGAGCGACATAGTATTATTAGACGAACCAACAAGTAGTGTTGATAGTTTAAATGAAATGAAAATCCACCAAAACATATTTAGAGAATTCAGAAACAAAACAATCATATCCTCAATTCACAGATTACATCTTCTAGACAATTTTGATTATATTTATATGTTTGAAAAAGGAAGAATAGTTGCAGAAGGAAGTTTAGATGAGATAAAACAAAATCCAAAGTTCAAATATATCTGGAAAAAGTATGGTTTGAAGAAAGAAGTCAAATAAAAACCCTTAAATATTTCCATTAACTCACTAATCCATGCCAAAAGAAGAAGAAATTCTAGATGATGAAGAAGCACCTTCCGAAGATATTGTAGAGGCTCATGAAGAAGAATCTGATTTAATAGAAATTCTAGATGATGAAAGAGCAGTTGAAGAAGTTCCTGAAGAAATTGATGAAAATAGATTCACAGAATTCCTGCAACCGATCCATGGTTCTTCACCAATCTTAGAACATGTTGCAGGTGGCGGACCTGCAGGACCTGTTTTCTTTGCGACAGGCGGAGGAGGTTCTCCTCAAGCAAGAGAAGGTGTTGAAGGCGATGATCCTTTTAAGTATGCCAATCAAGGAGGAGGAAACGGCGAAGACCCAAAATATGTTGATATGGGTGATGCTGGAGGGCAACTTGAACGCGTGGATTTTGAAACAGTTGGAAAAGACCCTTCCTTAACGCGGGACGCAGGATTTGTACAATCAACTGAAACTAAAGGGATGGAATCCAAAATGTATGAAACGAAAATGGATGTAGAAAGGGCAGACCCTCTGAAAGTTGGAACACATGAAACAATTCAAGAAGAAAAGAAAAAACAGTATTGGATTAAATAAAAATTGCTCACTTTGTTTGATTGATATAAACTGATAACAATATAATAATTTAAGTTACTCAATTTAACTATGTGAAACTATATCATTAACAAACCTTCTTAATCACGAGCATAGCGAGCATTTTTTAAATACCTCTTCCTTGTCATAATCATGGTAGAAGCAGGTGATTTTAAGATTAATGAAATTTATCAGGGAGGGCCGTCTTCTCTGAATCCTCCTTCAGCAAATCCAATAACTGCTGGGAGTTTAGGTTTAACAACTGATCCGCGAAGTGCCAATTTATTAAAAGAAGTTTCAGGAAAACTATCTTCAGGAGTTAAACAAATAGAGTTAGAGTTTGTTTCCCCAGAAGTATTTGATTCTATTCCAAAACAACAATTACAAGAAGTCCGAAGATTAAGCAAATTAACTGGAGTTGGATTGTCTGTCCACGGCCCAGTTATTGATACAACAGGAGTTTCTCAACAAGGATTTAGTGAATTAAATAGAGAAGCCTCTGAAAAAAGAATAATCCAGACAGTTGAAAGAAGCCATGAACTAGACCCCACAGGGAATATCATTGTTAACTTCCATTCAGCAGAAAGTCTTCCTGGAACAGAATGGGAAAAAATACCTGATATGAAAAAAGGGTTTAGAGGTGAAGCTAAGAAATTAATTGTTGTGAATAAAGAATCAGGTAAGCTAGCACCTTTAGAAAGCGAGAGAAAGTTTTACCCAATAATGCAAGATGATGAAACCAGGAGGATTATTCCTTCCCACAAAGGGAAAATATATTCTCCTGAAAAAGAATTAAAAGTTTTGAATGATTCTGAGTGGATAAATAGTATAACAAGTATTGAGACTTTTAAGAAACAAGCAGATGAGGTTAAAGCAGGAGCAATGGCTACTCTTACACCTTTATTTACAGAAGAGCACATAGAAGGAATCACTCCTGCTCAACAAGGAGCCTTGCAGCAAATACAAAGGTCAGAAACCTTTCTGAGCAATGTTGAATCTAGTTTTAATTCTATATATAATAAAGCCTACAAATTTGGGGATGAAGAAACAAAAAAACATTTAGATAAGATTTCTAACTACTGGGTTGAAGAAAATGAAAAAATGATGAAAGAATTAAGAGAAAAATTAAAGAAAAATCCCACCCCTTTTACACAGGCAAAAATTAATGCAGAGATGATAGAGAGAAAATCTCAGATGTTTGACAAGGTTATTCATGGAATTCCAAATAAAGATTCAAATAAAGAAATCCGTGGAATAAAGGACATCAAAGCCCCTGAGATGTATATCCCAGTTGAGCAATTCGCAACAGAACAATCTTCAAAGACTTTCGGCAATGCAGCTTTTGAAGCCTATGATAAATTCAAGGATAATGCTCCAATTATAAGTATTGAAAATCCTCCTGCGGGTTTTGCTTTGAGTACTGGTGAGGATTTGAAAAATCTTGCAGAGAAATCAAGAGAGCATTTTGTAGAACGATTGGTTAAAGAAGAAAATAAAAGTAAAAGAGAAGCAGAGAAAATAGCAGAGAAATTGATTGGAGTTACATGGGATGTTGGACATATAAATATGATTAGAAAGCAGGGCTTTGACGACGAGGATATTATAAAAGAAACAGAGAAAATTGCGCCTTTCATTAAACATGTTCATCTTTCAGATAATTTTGGTTTTGAACACACAGAACTTCCAATGGGAATGGGAAATGTTCCTATGAAAGAAATTATGGATAAGCTTGGTAAAAAGGGCTTTGAAGCGAATAAGATTATCGAGGCTGCAGGATGGTGGCAGCATTTTCAGACTGCCCCTGTTCAGGAAACAATGGAAAATTTTGGATCCCCAATGTATTCTGCAGGAGGTGCCCCAGGATTATATTGGAACCAAACAATAGGTTTGCAACAAGGATATTCTGGAGGATATGGAATGATGCTTCCCCAAACCCATTATCAAACATTCGGGGCTGGGTTTTCCCAACTTCCTACAGAACTTGGAGGGCAAGTTCAGGGAGCAGGAGGAAGTAGGATGAGTGGAAGACCTATGGAATAATTTAAAAATACAAAACTATTATTGTTATTAGAAAAAAGAGGTAAACTTATGGCGAAAAAGAAAAAAACAATTCTTAAGAAAAAAGTAGTTTCTAAGAAAGTAGCGCGCCGCTCGGCGTACCCCAAATTGCGGAATGAAGGGGCAAAAAAGAAGGTGGCAAAGAAAAAAGTTCAGATTGATCCTAAACAAGTTCCAACTTTGAGATTGAAGAATGAGCACGACATTGCAATGGATTTTGCAGTCAAGATTTATAAGAAGTTTGATAAGATGGTAAAGTCCGTTGTTCTTTTTGGTTCAGCGACAAAACAAACCGCGACCTCAGGATCAGATATTGATATAATTATTCTTATAGATGATGTTACAATAAACTGGGATCAGGAATTAATCGCATGGTATAGGACAGAACTCGACAATATCATGAGAGCAAATCCATATAGAAGAAGCCTTCATATTAATACAATAAAATTAAGCACATGGTGGAGAGATCTCATGAGAGGAGATCCGGTTATCCTTAATATCTTAAGATATGGTGAAGCAGTAATTGATATGGCCGGATTTTTTGATCCTTTGAAACATTTGTTAGTTAAAGGAGAAATAAAATCAACCCCAGAGGCAATTTATACCTGTCTTCAGAGGGCTCCCGCACATATTACTAGAAGCAAGGCTGCAGGTTTAAGCGCAATCGAAGGTCTACACTGGTCAATGGTTGACTCTGCTCACGCAGCTTTGATTGCAGCAAATGTACTTCCACCTTCGCCAGAACATATTCCAGTTGACCTCAAAGAACATTTTGTAGACACAGGAAAACTCAAAATGAAATATGTTGTCTGGTACAGAGACCTACTAATGATTCATAAAGGAATCATGCACGGCAAAATTCATGACTTAAAAAAACTTGAAATCGACGCATGGCAAGAACGTGCTGAAGAATTCTTAGAAGTCATGGCTAGGTTAGTTAAAGATTTGGTAAGTTAAGCCGCTTTCTTAACTGGATAAGGAATTACTGTAGCATTATCCCTATCTTCTTCCCTTTTAACAGCCTTTGCATCCCTATCTAAGTCAAACCCTTTCTCTTCTTTTGGATAAACTGTTCTTGCAAGTGTTAAGTAAGAATCTCTTATTTTTTCTTCCCAAATGTCGTTCTTCTTTTTAGGAATAGGTTCATCATTATGCATCTCCCAAGCTTTATTTAAACTATCTCTAAAAGCTGTTTCAAGTTTACCTTTGTTTACTGTTGACGATTTGATTTGACCATTTTCTACAAGGAATAAATGTGTCTCTTTCTGAAACCTATTTTGGGCAAAACCTGCAAACTGTTTGAAAACCGCTGAAATATATTCTTGATTACCAGAGTAATAGTCAATTGATTCTTGTAACCATGCTGGAATTTTTTCCAATTTCTTATCTACATATTGGCTCATCTTTGAAAAGTCTTTACCTGCATCTTGTATAACTCTCATTTCATTGATTGAATCAACAAGTTTATTATGAGATTCATCATCTGTTTTATACAAAGGCAAACTCATAGCAAGATTTAACATTTGATTTCCATCGGCCAAATCAATAAAATCATCTAAGTTATTCTTAACGTACAATGCTCTTGGATCTATTGCTTTAGAAAGAAACCTATCTGCATTTTCTCTAGCAACTTCTCCAGAATTTGGTAAATTCGCAAAAGCATCATCCCTATTATAAAGAATTTTCGAAACATCTTTAATCAGCCCTGAATTCTTTGGGTCTTCTTTAAGTCCAGCTACATTTTGTTCTAACTTAGAATCTCTATTAAATGTTGGAACAAAGACTTTACTATCATACGCTTGCGTATGATCAATATGCTCTGCATACATATCTTTCAATTCTCCGTTTGATGGTAGTTCAATTACTTGTGCCATTTTTCTTAACATTCCTAACACTTTTTACTATATAAACCTTTCTATCTGTTACTCTTCCACAAAAGTAACAAATCTAAGAACTCTTAAGCTCATACTTAATCTTTGTTGCACAAGGAAGCTTGGATTTAACCTGCTTCAAAACTTTCCTTGCAAACACAACTGCTTTTGGATCTTGAACAGCGACGAAGAAAATACCTTTGTTTGGTTTTAGAATCGCTGCTTTTCCAGCAGATTTCCCAAACGCTAACTGCATTCCAGTCTGCATTCTATCTGCTCCAGCTCCAGTAAGCATTTTGTTTTCTCTTTGAATATGATGGGGGAAAGGAATAACTTTAAACAAATATGCTCCTGAAAATTCTGTATCCAATTTCTTGTTTATGAACTGTCTACAAGCCTCAAACGCATTATGCCGAATCTGAACTTTCTCTGTAGCAACCATTGTCAAATGATGCGAAAGCTTACCCTTGTTGAACATATCATTATTTCCCATGGTGAACTTAACAATCTTCTGCGGTGGCACGGTCTTGATGTAGGACTTCTGCCGTTTCTTACTCACACGTGTAAATGGAAGAACCTTCTTTTTCGAATACGCCGCTGCTTTTCTTAATGCCATTACTTAACCTCAACCTCTGTTGTAATAGCTTGCCCTGGCAAACCTTTCTCAAAGATTGCCCTCACAACTCCTTTATTTCCATGAGCAGATGAAATCTTGCCCTTGATTATTTTTCCGGCTGGAGACTTCCATTCAACATCCTTTCCAACAAACTTCTCAGCGTCTTTCTTCGTCGACACTTTCGGAATTTCAATTAGAAAATGCTTTTCTTTAACAGTGTGCCTTCCTCGTCTGAATTGGATTACTTTTGCTTTAGTCATAGATTAGATAAAAAGAATTGGTTTTTAAGTTTATTGATTAGAGGGGGGATCATCTCTAGCAAGGTTTTCATATTTAAGGACTTCTTGAAAATCCTTAGAGAAATAAGTTTTCATGATCTTTTCTCGCGATCCTTGATACAAACTACATAAACCTTTTATATGCTCAGCCCTCTCTCTAGCTCTATCCTCTATTTTCCTATCAACACTCAATTTCAAGTCCCTCATTTTCTACACAAACTATATTATTATTCTCAACAATGTAAGAATTTATATCTGGATTATCAACCTTCTTTTTACAACATAAATTGTTTGCAAGGTTTTCTGCAAGTTTAGAATAATCAGATTCTAATTCATTTACTTCATCATCTTTCTCAACTAGATCATTCTTCAAGTCATCTATCTTGTCATTCAATTCATCCTGGGATAAACTAAAGTCAATCCTCAACATTTCCAACTCATCCCTACATTCTGAAAAATCATTTGAGAAACTATCCAACTCTTCTGAGATCATCTCATTGAACAAATTACATGCAGACAAGTTCGCCTTGTAATCTATTAAGTCCACCTCTAATTCATTGATATCCTTTCCATAGTCTTCAATAGAATATGAAGAATCAACTAATTGTTTATAAGTGGTATATCCAATTATCGTGGGTCTAACAAGAAATATAATAATTAACAATAATGCCATAATCACTAATGATACTAAACCGATTTTTTCGAGGTGTTTTTTCTCCAGTCTTTTCATTATTATCTCTCAGAATTAGGTTTCTGAGGTACCACCACCTCTGTTTAGATAATAACTTCGTAATCTCCTAGCTCCTTCTTCAACAATTCAAAAATCTTTGGATTAATCTCGACATTCTTTTTCTTCTTTTGTTTTTCAACAGCCTTAGTAACTTCTGCAGTATTCGAATCTTCGATCTTATTAGTCAACTTCTTGATAACTTTCCCTTTGAATAAAAAACCAACCTTGTCACAAATCAATAATTCTGCAAAAACATCTTTCCCAGATTCTTTATACCTCAATCCCATCTTTCCTTTTTCAAAAGCTATAAGATCGCATCTCTGTGAATATTCAATTAAATCATTAATTAAAATCATTGCGTTCTTTCTCGCTTCATTAACTTTATGAGGGTTTGACTTCCCTCTTTTGAATTTTGCCCTAGCATCAACAATCTCTTTCAAAATTCTCAAATGTTGCTGTGTAAACTTACCTGTCTTAACAAGCTTAGTTTCAAATTCAGTGATAATTGCTTGCTGTCCTTTCTTTCCTAGAATCGCTTTCAATAATTCAAAAACATCCTGATAAATTTGTTCTATAGTTTTCTCCTGCGATCTCTTCTCAATCTGCTCCCTTAACTCTTTCAATCTCTTTGTGTACGCTTCAACATTTTTCAAAAGCCTATCAACTTCCTTTCCAGAAACTTCCTTAATCTTACCATGCTCATAACCTTTGTAATACTTAATCATAATTTCCTCAAGAATATCCCAGTACTTTTTTTCAAGCAACTTCTCTTTGTCCACAAAAATCCTTTTCATCTCTTTAACTGTTTCAGGAATATTTGTCGGGGGCAAACCATACAGCATTAACAAGGCCTGACTAGGAGTACTAACCCCATGAAATATATCTTGGATAACTATATCTAGTAAAAACTTCTTTGCTCTTTGGATAGTTTTGTCCCCAATCGACATATACATTTCAATTGCTTCAGGAGATGGTTTTAGTTTACCCATCTTCAGTAAAGCTTTCCATGGCATGAATGTTCCTCTATCATAAAGAGGAATACCGTCTCTGATAAAAGTAAACATAACAGGATGAGCGTCCTTGACAGCCTCCCAGAAATCAGTTAATAGCCATACTTGGGGAGATAATTTATTCTTAACCCCTGCAAGAGCTTCTGCTTCAGCAACATATTGGTAAATAATTCCTCTCAGCCTTTCCTTCAATTCCAACCTTGGCATTCGTTTAACATCTGTATCATTAATAATTACAAAAACATCAATATCCGAAGTCTTGATCGCCTCTCCTCTAACCACACTTCCTCCAATAACATAACTTACAACATATTTCTCAAACTTTTGTAGAACAAGTGATTTGTGAATTTCAGAAACTCTCAATGCACCTAAGAACCCTTTGTCATAAAGAGGGAATGACATCGCAACTGCGCCAGCCAAATCAAACTTGGAGTCCAGGCAAGTCTCCCAAACATCTACAGGAGTCTTAACATAAAGCCAGATGTCCTGTTTTATCTTATCGACCTGCGCGATAATTTCTTTCTTTATCTTTGGGATGCTCTTGAACTTATTCTCCGGAACAATCACATAAAGATGAACTTTTTTCTGAAGTTTTTCCAACTCTAACTGTGGAACATCTTCTCCAATCTCCTCTTCGATAAAACTCTTCAGAGCCTGAGGTGGAAGTACACTAATCGCCTGAATAAAAGGATATTTCTTAACAATAAAGTTCTTCAATTTCTCAAGGTCTTTTTTTGTCTTATCCATTTCTTTCTGGACATTGCTTGGAGACTCTGGAGCCATAGGCTTTTGAGTGTAATTGTTGTTAAGATTCATCCCAGGAATACTTTGATCTTTAGGAACCATGCTGAAAAAACATATGTTTAACTTATAAATGTTACTAATTGTCACTATTTTAGGGTGAGGGAGGATTTTGAGATAAAATTTGAGAACATGGTCCCGACAAGAATCGAGGCTCAACAAAATTGAGCCATCCCTTTGGGAAACTTGCTATCTTCTCGGTGTAAATAAAAATATTCTTTTCGATATTATCGTAATAATCTTACTGTTTTCATTTTTAGTCCTTTATCCTAATAGCCTTCCCATTTACAATTGCATCTGCTATTTTCTTCCTTCCAGACTTCAGGATTCTTGATAAAGTTGATTGAGAGATTTGCATCTGCTTTCCTGCTTCCTCTTGAGAAATTTCTTTTAAATCAACTAAACGAATTGCTTCAAATTCTGGCATTGTTAGGGAAGATTCTTCTAGTTCAATCATCCTTATTCCTGCTGGTTTGAAGTAAGAAGAGTTTGGTCGACCTCTAACTCTTCTTCTCTTACATGGTCTTGGCATCTTATTCCCTTCTTCTAGGTCTTCTTCCAGGACCTCTTCTGAATTCTGTATCTTCTACAGCACCCTTGCACTTTCCTTTTTGTCTTCCTGTTTTTGGACCTTTTCCTTCAGGACCAGTTCCATCTTTGTTTGGCATTTTTAACTCCTTACCTTTTTAGGTGTTTTTAGTTATGAATATATATGCATTAAACTATTTAAATGTATTGTTTTGAATAGATATTCATAATAAGGAAAAGTTAGTAATGGTCCCGACAAGAATCGAACTTGCTATCTTCTCGGTGTAAACGAGATGTCATGCCAATAGACCACGGGACCTAAAATTAGATATTCTGAAGACTTTTAAGTTTTTGGTTAGTAGAAAATAGAACCAATAATCTTTAAATATCTCTTATTCTTTCCAAATTAAAGCGCGGGTAGTTTACTGGTAGAATATGTCGTTGCCAACGATGTGAACCGGGTTCAATTCCCGGTCCGCGCATTTCATCACAATAATTCTTATAAAATAAGAAAAGATGTAATCATATGATTAGTGTAGATTTTAGTGAGGTTGAAGAAGCATACGGATTAAAAAATCTTACATCGAAGGTAGGATTGTCGGAACGTCAAATAAGGATTCTCCGAGGAAAAGGGTTTTGTAGTGGAAAAGTTGATGGCGATTCCGTGACGCTCCTGAGATATCTTCCAAGAGACCTATCTTATGAAGTTAAAAGTGCACCATTAGGAAATCTTCAAGAGATATTGGTCAATGAACCTATTGAAAAAGGAGATGTTCAATTAGTAGCAAAAAGACCTTCATCTGGAAGAAGTTAGATTAACTCCCAAATTCTTATAAGTAACCTATCCCTAGTTCTCCCGAGGTGAATCATGTTTTACATACCAATAATAGGAGCACTAGTTTTAGCAACAGCAACTATCTTACAGAAAGTAATTCTTAGAGAAAAAAAGATTAATGCTAAGCTTTTTCAGACAGCAGGTTTCCTTGCAGCAGTCTTGGTGATGATACCATTCATCTATTTTTTCTGGCAATTAGATTCTCAAGCATTTGAACTGAAGAACATAATCATTTTTTCATTTGTTATCTTATTCTCAATGATCGCAAATTTATCACTTTTCTATGCAATGAAACGCGAACAAATAAACGTGCTTGAGCCTGCGATAGTTCTTGAGCCTTTATTCGTTATTCTTCTTGCTATTCTTTTTAGTTTTTTTGTAGGTACTGAACTATTTGAAAGAAACATGAACATAATAATTCCATCGCTGATTGCAGGACTAGCTTTAATTCTTACACATATAAAGAAAAACCATATAAAATTCGGCAGATACTTTTTATTAGCAGTCGCGGGAAGTTTCTTCTTTGCACTTGAGTTAGTTTTCTCTCGGCTAATCCTTGACTTTTACTCTCCAATAAGTTTTTACTTTCTGAGATGTTCAGTTCTTTTCGTTCTAAGCTTTATTATATTCAAACCAAAATTTGAAAAACTTGATACTAAAGTCAGATGGGAAATATTGGGATTAGGAGTCATGTGGGTTGCTTACAGAGTTATTGTTTATTATGGATATATTAATTTGGGAGTTGTCTTTACAACATTGATGTTAATGCTCGGACCTATCTTCGTTTTCCTATTCGCATGGAAATTCCTTAAAGAAAAATTAGATCGAAGAAACATAATCGCAGCAGTTGTAATAGTTGGATGTGTGTTGTATGCTATGTTGGGTTAGGATTTTACAGATGTTGACTTCTTTTCGCTGCCGTATTCTGTTCATTCCTCACTCTTACATACCCCCAAAAACACAAGATTGATATGCATCTTCAATTAACTTAATTTTCTCTTTAGCCACATCGCTAAGAAGATTGGCCTTAGTACAATCAATTTCTATATCATTGGGGAAATAATCTCTCACCATGCCTGTTAACGATTCCAATATTTCATTTTCATCAAAATTATTCGTCTGCCCACCATGAAGAGGGCTATTTATTCTATATGTTCTGTTCTCTATCTGGGATGTCCTTACTCTAATTATATTTTCTTCCTTAACCATCTTAATACCCCCCCATCCCTGGTGGCATGCCACCCATTCCAGGCATTCCTGGTGCTCCACCTTTATCTGCTGAAGCAACAACATCATCAATTCTCAAAATCATAATAGCTACTTCACTAGCAGAAGTTACTGCTTGACTCTTTATTTTGTAAGGTTCAATTATTCTTGCTTCCAAAACATTCTCAATCTTATTCGTGAATAAGTTAAGCCCTGCGTTCATATCACCTGAATCATGCTTTGATTTCATTTCTGTCAAAACATCAATAGGATCCATACCTGCATTCTCTGCAAGTGTCGTTGGTATAAACTCAAGAGCAGAAGCAAACTCTTCAACAGCGAGCTGCTCTCTGCCACTTAATGATTGTCCGAAGTGTCTCAATCTCCGTGCAAGTTCCACTTCTATCGCCCCTCCCCCAGGAACAACAAGGCCTGTCTTCAAAGACGACGCAACAACTCCTAAACCATCCTTGATAGCCCTTTCAATTTCATCAATAACATGATCTGTTCCGCCATGAATCAAAATCGTCACAGCCTTTGGATTCTGGCAACCTCTAATATAAGTCAGTGAATCCTCTCCATGCTTAACCTCTTCAACAGTTTGGGCATAACCCAACTCCGAAGAACTAAGCTCACTCAAATTACTAACAATCTTTCCTCCAGTCGCCTTGGCAAGCTTCTCCATGTTGCTCTTCGCAACTCTTCTACAAGCATAAACATTTTCCTTAGATAATAGGTACTGCGCAAAATCATCAATTCCTTTCTGACAGAAAACAACATTAGCACCAGACATTTTAACTTTCTCAACCATATCTTTAATCGTTCTCTCCTCTTGATCAATAAAACTTTGTAACTGGTCTGGTGAGGAGATAGAAACCTTTGTATCAATCTCTGGGTTCTTCAACTCCAATGCAAAATCAACAAGCGCAATCTTAGCATCATGAACTTTCGATGGCATATCCACAGAAACCCTTTCTTTGTCAAGAACAATCCCAGAAATCAATTCTGTATCTTGGATGCTGTCCCCTTTTGACTTTTCTATTTTAATATCATTAAGATTAACATTCCCTGCTTCCTGAATTTGTTTAACCGCCTTAACAATAATCTCTGCAAATTTTTCCCTTGAATCCTCTGCGCCCTTCCCTGTCATCGAAGTCATCGCAATATGTCTGAGCACGTCCCCATCTTCAGGCGTGATCCTTAAAGAAATCTCCTTTAGAATCTCTTGCACCTTCTCAGCAGCAAGCCTATAACCCTTCGTAATAACTGTAGGATGTATTTTCTTGTCCAACAATCTTTCTGCGTTTTCTAATAATTTACCTGCAATCATCACAACCGTCGTCGTCCCATCCCCAACCTCTACATCCTGTGTCTTTGAAATTTCAACCATCATCTTTGCAGCAGGATGTTCAATCTGCATCTCATCCAAAATCGTCACACCATCATTAGTCACAACAATATTCCCTGAAGGAGAAACCAACATCTTATCCATTCCCTTGGGCCCCAGCGTCGTCTTAACAACCTCTGCAACCATCTTCGCCGCCATGATGTTATTCCGCTGAGCATCCTTCCCTAAAAGTCTCTGAACATCTTCAGGCATCAACATAACTGGTTTCTCTGACATGATTAATGAAAACCTCCTTTAATTGTTTCATTACCCAATCTAAATTCAAATTCTTGTGGGAGATACTTTTTTGCTACATCAACCAAACCATCTCTATGGGGGCCAATACTATAAGCCACACTTTTCTTATCCTTGACAAGAATCACCTTCTCAGAGTCTTTTCTTCTTGAAACTCTCCCTGCCCCAATTAAGAGATAATTATCTCCTTCTGGAAGAGTATTTTCATCCCCCCAAGTCTGCCTCTCAAAATCAAGATTTAGCTTTTTTAATAATTTTGATAAAGCGAATGGATGTGTCAAACAACCTTCATCCATAAAGAAATATACTTCTTCAGGAGATTTTGTTTTTAATTGAACAAATACCTCTTTCACAAAAGGGTAAGCTCTAATACTTGGAATAACTAATCTTGGGATACCATTTTCATCATGTCCATATTCTTCCATACCTCCTCATCAAAATCTCCATATTTAAAGATTATTATACTCCAAGATAAAAGTCGTTTTCATCTGATAAATAACAAAACTTAAAACTATCTTTTCTATTTAACCTTATGAACAAGCAAAGAGTAGCTATTTTTATTGATGGAAGCAACCTCTATCATAATCTAAGAAGATATAGCATAAAAACAACTTTTGAAGAGATGATAAAGAAAATAGAAACCAAAAGAGAAATTACAGGTATTTTTTATTATACTGCTTTATTGGATAAATCAATAGATGAAGAGAGATACAATGAACATAAGAGATTTTTAGATAAGATAAAGAAAATTTCGAATTTCCATGTTGTTCTTTGCAATTTAAGAAAAGTAGTTTTAGAAGATGGCTCTTTTGATTTTGCAATAAAAGGAGACGATGTTTATCTCGCAACTGATTTAATCAAAGGGGCTTATGAGGATTTATATGATATTGCTATAATTGTCTCTGGAGATGCAGACTTTATCCCTGCGATAAAACTTGTTCAAAAGAATGGTAAAAAGGTAATTAATGCCTTCTTCCCAAAAAGCTCTTCATATCTTCTTAGAAATTGTTGTGATGGCTCAATAAATCTTAAGAAAGCACTATCATAAAAAAAAGTAGTCCCAATATAGCAGAGCCATACGGGACAGTTATTAATACTACTACATTTCCAATCTTTAAATATTCTTCGGTTATCTAGATTTTAGTATCCTAATCAACATTTCAAGAGTGGCTCAAAGTATTATGCGAAGCTATTCCATTAACTACTTCCCATCCATCTGCGAACTTGTGAGCACAATTCTCGAAAAAGTCACTCGTGAGTATTAAACAATATTTATAAGCCAGAATCTTCTTTAGGAGTATGAGCGTAATAGTTGCAGATTTGATGACCCGGAATCCGATTACAACTAAACCTGATATGAATTTGTTGGATTGCGCGCGGAAAATGGTCAAGAAAAAGGTCGGGAGTTTGCTTCTTGTTGAAAAGAAAAAACTTAAAGGATTTATTTCTCAGGAAGATATATTATGGGCTCTGATAAAAAAATCAAAGAAAGATCTGCCAGACATAAAGGCCATGGATATTTCTCCTCGGAAAATTATTGCGATAAGACCTTCAGCCACGATTAAGGAAGCATTGAACCGAATGAAAAAGACAAGGTTCGAGAGGCTACCTGTGATCCAGGAAGGAGAACTTGTTGGAATGCTAACTGCAAAAGATATCCTGAACTTTCATCCTGAACTTTACCCAGAACTTGATGAACTTTCTAAGATAAGAGAAGAATCAAGAAAGCTGAGAAGGGTAAGAAAAGCTGAGAAAGTTGGCCAGGGAATTTGCGAAGAATGCGGCAACCAAGATATTTTGAGCAAAGTCGATGGAATGGTGATATGTCCTTCTTGTGATGATGGTCGGTAACCTTCCGAAGATTATTTAAACAAAACTTTTTATATCTATATATCCTAAAGAGGTAATAATATGGCAGAAAAAGATACAATATTTTCAAGCGAGATAAAATCAAAAGGATTTTTCAATTTCAAAGAGTTCTATAAATTTTGTTACGAATGGATTGATGATGAAATAAATATTGAAATGTCTGAGAAGAAATATGAAGAGAAATTATCTGGAGACTCCAAAGAAATAATAATTGAATGGGAAGAAGCAAGAAAGTTCAGTGATTACTTCAAATTTGAGATGAAAGTTGAATTTGTTGTGAGAAACATGAAGGACGTAGAGATTAATCAAGGGGGAAAGAAAGTAAAAATTAATAGCGGCGATCTTAAGGTAAAAGTTAAAGGAATTCTTGTCAAGGATTATGATGGAAAATTTGAAACAAGCGCTTTCAATAAATTCTTAAGAAGTATTTATGAGAAATGGGTTATAACTGCACGTATAGAACAATTTGAGGATAAAATAGTCGGAGACTGTGACAAGTTCTTAGCACAAGCAAAGGCGTATTTGGTTTTGGAAGGTAAGAGGTAGGTTTATAAAATTTAATCATGCTCCCTAAATATGTACGACATAATTATATATTACACTAAAGACCATAAAAACAATTTAGGAGAAAATCATTGGAAAGAGATTGTTAAAATCTCTAATAATTATAATACTGCGGGATTGGCTAATAAAGGAGATTTTTGCGTAACATTGAATAATGAATCTGAAGTGGAATCATTTATTAATGAGATAAGTAAATTAGAATATGTCTCTAAAGTAGATGTAGATTTTATTAGTTAACAACCCTCGCCAATCCGCGAGTTCACGAACGCAACATTCATACCAAAAAATCACCGAAATCCTTATATATAATTTACCTCTAAATTTCCTATGAAAAAGATCTTCACCTTCTTATTAATAGCATTATTGATTTTTCCAATGATTTCAGCAGTTTTAGAAATAGAGAAAAAGAGTTCAAATGAAGTCCTTGTCGTGGGTGTAGGAGAACCTGTAACCTTTGATTTGAATATAAAAAATGTGGGTTTTGCAGACAGTTTTGAGTTTTATAATTTTTTAGGATTCAATATGTTTCCAGTAGGGACTGTTCCAATCGGAGCTGGCCAGACAAAAAACGTCAAACTACAAATCTCACCGATTGCAGATTTCCCCCACAGAGGATTTTACACTTTTACATATTTTATCAAAGGCTTTAATGAGAACGCATCTGAGCAGAGCGAGACATTAACATTTAAGGCAATAGAGTTGGCAGATGCTTTCGAAGTAGGATCTGGGGATGTCGACTCTGAAGCTGGCTCAATTAATATTTATATTAAAAATAAAGTAGATATTGGATTTGAAAACATGGAAGCAGAGTTCAGCTCAGCATTTTTCGATTTCAAGGAAAATTTCACATTGGACGCTAACCAGAGAAAAGAATTCAATGTAGAACTAAACAAGAAAGATTTCAAGAAACTCATGGCAGGTTTTTACACATTGGATACAAAGATTAAAGTTAAAGACCAGGAAGCAAATTTGGAAGGAACAATCAAGTTTGCCGAGAAAGATATTGTAACAACTTCTCAAAAAGATTATGGATTTTTTATCAATACAAGAATAATTGAAAAAGTAAACGAAGGTAATGTGTTAGCAAAGTCAGAGACTGTGATTAAGAAGAACATTGTATCGAGGCTGTTCACAACTTTCAGTCCAGAGCCAGACATTGTAGAGAGGGACAGCTCAACAGTTTATTATACTTGGGTTAGAGAAGTAAATCCCTCAGAAATATTAACAATCACAGTCAGGACAAACTGGCTATTCCCGTTAGTGACTGTTTTACTTTTTATTGTAATAATCATTTTAATTAAGCAATATTCTGGGACAGATTTGGTTTTGAGGAAGAGAGTATCATTTGTAAAAACTAAAGGAGGAGAGTTTGCACTGAAAGTTACAATTATTGCAAATGCTAGGAGATATGTTGAAAGAGTAAGCATCATTGATAGGCTTCCGCCATTGGTAAAAGTTCATGAGAGGTTTGGAGGCCAACATCCAAAGAGAGTTGACGAGAAGACAAGAAGGATTGAATGGGGATTCGAAAAATTAGAAGCAGGAGAAATGAGAACAGCTTCGTATATAATTTATTCTAAGGTTGGAATCGTCGGCAAGTTCGCACTTCCATCCGCAGCAGGAATCTACGAAAAGGAAGGTGAGATAAAAGAAGTGACATCCAACAGAGCGTTCTTCATAGCTGAGCAGAAAGTAAGTAAGGAAGAGATTTATTAAAAAGCCCCTTCATCATAATCTTTAAAAACACTCGCCATCTAATTTTATCAACCCTCCGTAGCTTAGTGGTTAAAGCGTCTGGCTGTAGAAAATATCTAAGGTGGATATTCCGTTTAGGAAATTAAATGAAGCCCCAAAAGTCAGAAGTTAAAGCAG
Organism: Candidatus Pacearchaeota archaeon; assembly: GCA_018221285.1. Classification (GTDB taxonomy): domain Archaea; phylum Nanobdellota; class Nanobdellia; order Pacearchaeales; family GW2011-AR1; genus JAHKAF01. Next base: position 7,699 of record JAAOYJ010000005.1, on the reverse strand, counting down.
ACCCCGGAAGATCCCCTGTTCGAATCAGGGCGGAGGGATACATTTTTTCAAAATGTATGCCTGCGAAGATTATGCTAAAGCAAAAACCTTCGAGGGATTTTTATATTTAGAAGATGGTGAAGATTAAGCTTCTCAATGTATTATACGAAGCTATCCAATTAACAACCTCCTCTCAGCGAAGAGCCTTGACAAAATCAGGCTCGTAGCGATTATCAATATACGAAAACCTTATAAACTCTTTTCTTCTAATATATTCAGCTAACTTCGGTTAGTCTATTTGGCTTCGGTCAAATACGGAAGGTTGAGCTTCGGTTTTTCCTTCCACTTATTTTTATCTTTTCATCTTTAAGTTATTTGTATAGTTGCTCAAAGTATAATGCGAAGCTACCTCATTAATAACTTCTCTTCACCTCTCGAACCGAGCGATTTCGTGGTAGAGAGTAAATTAATATCAATTACTCGTGCGAGGTCGCGAGTAGAAAGTGAGCAATTTTAAAAACTTCCAAATTCTTCTCCCATTATGAACCTACAATCCCAATTTAAAAAAACTCTTAGGAAAATCAAACTTTCTAAAAAAGATAAAATCATAGTTGCACTCTCTGGGGGAAAAGATTCAAGTGTGACAGCTTATCTATTGAAGAAGTTTGGTTACAATATAGAAGGATTTCATATTGATCTTAAGATTGGAAAATACAGCGAGGAATGTTTGGAGTCTGTTAATAAATTATGTAAGCAGCTTGATATTAAATTTCACATTTATGATATCAAAAAAGAGATGGGTTCTGGAATGTGTTATCTTCGTTCTGCAATCCAATCAAAACAAAAGAAAGGGATGTTAAAGAATTGTGCAGTTTGCGGAGTGTTGAAGAAATGGATCTTGAATAAAGAAGCAAGAAGATTAAAAGCAAAAGCGATTGCAACAGGCCACCACCTAGACGACGAAGTTCAAACTTTCATGACAAACATATTCAAGGGAAGCCCTGAATTAAGCTCAAACTCTGGGCCAATTTCAAAAAACATCAAAGATAAGAAACTCGTCCCGAGAATAAAACCTTTATTCCACATATTCGAAGACGACATAAGAGAATTCTCAAAGAAGAACAAACTTCCAGTAAATTATGATAAATGTCCTTGTGCAATTGACTCTTATAGAATCCAAGTGAGAGAATTCATAAACACTTTACCAAGAAAAGATAAAGCAAACATCTTAAAGAATTCAGAGCAGATCTTGAAGAAAATTAAGATGGATGATTCTAAAATTCAATATTGTGAGATGTGTGGAGAACCCTCAAGAAAACAAGTTTGTAAGAAGTGTATGTTGATGGAATAGCTTAAGCCACTCAAAAATAGTCGCAAATCTTTAAATACTAATTATTTCTTATTTCTCTTGTTGTACAACAGTTAGTAATGAAAAGGGGTTGATATACAACATATTGTATGTTATTGATATTAAAATGGATTGTTTATATTGTTCAAATGAATCTTCGAAAGTTACTGATAAAAGGAAATCTCCTGAAGGAGTAAGGAGACGAAGGGAATGTTTGAAGTGTGGTAAAAGGTTTACAACATATGAAAAATCATCTCAAAATAACTTTTACATCATCAAAAAGGATAAAAGCAGAGAAAAGTTTAATAGGGAGAAGCTTGAGAAAGGAATCTTCAAGGCGTTTGAAAAGAGACCAGTTCCTAAGGAAAAAATCGACAAAATGATTAATATTATAGAAGAACAATTAAGGAGAAAAGGAAAGAAAGAGATAGCGAGTTCAACCATTGGAGAGATAATTATGAAGAAAATAAAAAAGTTGGACCATATAGCGTATATAAGGTTCGCGTCGGTTTACAGAGATTTCCAAGACATCAAGGATTTTAAAAAAGAGATAAAGGAGTTGTAATGGCACAATATAATAATGGATTAAAAGATGGGCTGAACCTCCCTCAATCGTCGGTAAGTGTACTTGAAGCAAGATATTTAGTAAAAGATAATTCTGGAAATATAGTTGAAACTGGAGAAGATATGATGAGAAGGGTTGCGAAAGATATTGCTGTTGCAGAAATATTGTATCTTCAAGAATTTAAAGATAAAATAAGTCCTAATATGATAACTCAGGATTTATATGAGCTAGCTCAAGGAAATGAGAAAGTTAATGAATTTGAAAAGAAGTTTTTTGAAATAATGAGTAAGAGATATTTTTTACCTAACTCTCCGACGCTTATGAATGCTGGAAGAAGACTTCAGCAGCTATCTGCATGTTTTGTTCTTCCAATTGAAGATAGCATGGATTCTATATTTGAGACTCAAAAAAGTATGGCAATGGTTCATAAAAGTGGTGGAGGAACAGGATTTTCATTTGCAAGATTAAGGCCAAACGGAGCATTTATTTCTACTACAGGAGGATACTCTCCAGGTCCACTGTCTTTTCTTTTTGGATATAATGAAAATGCAGGACAGATAACTCAAGGCGGAAAAAGAAGAGGTGCGAATATGGGCATAATGAGGGCAAATCATCCTGATGCATTGTGCTGGGCAAGAGCAAAAGAAGTAGAAGGAAGATTAAAGAATTTCAATCTCTCGATAGCATTTAACGACGATGAGATAGAGGCTATTAAGAATGATGAATATATTTTAATGGATGATCCAAGAGAAGGTAGAGATTATACTGTAAACAATGCTCATAATAGAGTTAAGGAAATTCATTTTGGAACTAATGAAAAGTTTACAACAGCTTGGAAGATTTCTGAAGATGATATGTCTATTATAGATACTCATTCAGGAAAAGAAATTGGGAAAGTTAAGGATAATCAAATTTATCTTAAGGCAAGGGAGTTGTTTAATATAATAGTTGATGGTGCGTGGAAAAAAGGGGAGCCAGGGATAATCTTTCTTGGGAGAATGAATCAAACAAATCCAACTCCAGAAGTTGGAGAAATAGAAAGTACTAATCCGTGTGGGGAACAGCCTCTGCTCCCGTATGAAAGTTGTAATTTGGGAAGTATAAATCTGAGTGAAATGATTAACTCCGAAGGAAAAATTGACGAGATTCTGTTTGAGCAAACTATACGACTTTCTACAAGATTTTTAGATAATGTTATTGATAGAAACAAATACTCTCTTCAAAAAATAGAAGACATGACAAAAGCTAACAGAAAAATAGGACTCGGAGTTATGGGATTTGCTCACATGCTTATCAAAATGGGTGTAAGTTATAGTAGTCCAGAAGCTGTAGAAGCTGCAGAGAAAGTCATGAAATTCATAAATGATGTTTCTAAAGATGAATCTAGAAAATTAGCAAAAGAAAAAGGAGAGTTCCCTAATTTCAGCAGAAGCATTTACAAGAAAGGAGAACCGATTAGAAATGCAACAACAACAACAATCGCTCCAACAGGGACTACAGGAGTTATTGTTTCTACCTCACAAGGAATTGAGCCAATTTTCAAATTGATTACATTAAGGAATGTAAAAGATACTATTGGTAAGAACTTAGTTGAGACTGATAGAATGTTTAAAGAATATCTTCAGAAAAAAGGATTATATAATGAAGAAGTAATGAAAAAAATGGAGCAAGATGGTTTAGAGTTTGAAGATGTAAAAGAATTTTCAGAAGTTAAGGATGAGATTAAAAGATTGTTTGTTACAGCGCATGAAGTTCCTGCAGAACAACACTTGAAAATACAGTCAGCTTTCCAGAAATACACAGACAATGCAGTTAGCAAAACTATCAACATGCCAAACGAGGCAACAAAAGAAGATGTTGCTAATGCGTATATAATGGCTTATGATTTGGGGTGTAAAGGATTAACAATTTATCGTGATAAGAGTAGAGAGTTTGAGTTGTTGACAGAAGTGAAGAAAGAAGAAAAAACTAATGAAGAAGTTGTTAAGAAGGTTATTGAAGAGATTAGGGGAAGAGATATTAAAGGAATTATAGGACTCAAAGGAGTAACTTATGAAATGCGAACTGGTTGTGGTCCGCTTTTTATAACAATAAACTATGACAAGAATGGTCCTGTTGAATTATTTGCAAATATGAATCCTCCAGGAGGGTGTGCTGCTGCGCAAACTTCTGCAACAGGGATTGTAATTTCAAGGGGATTTCACAAAGGTGTTAATCCGAGAGTTATAGCAAAACATTATAGAGCAATCAGATGTCCTGAAACCAACGACCTTCTTGGAAGAGGTTCATGTTCACAGGCAATCGCAAAAGCACTTGATTTGTTTGAAAGGGATTTTGAAAAAATAAAACAAGGTAACTATAGCCCAGTTTTAGAAGGAGACAAAGGAATTCAATTAGAGATAACAGATAAGCCTAAAATAAATAATCGTCATGGGCTTTTAATTGATAAACTATGTCCTGAATGTAAATCATTATTGGAATTCGGAAGCGGCTGCAAAGGGGGATTGTGTAATCAGTGTGGTTGGAGTGAGTGTTGATTTTTGAAGATAATTACTAATATTCTGCATTTTGATTAACTTTAAAAATATTGTTATCCTTAGTTACTTATGAAAAAGAGGAAATCAGAGATTTTCACTTGTCCAAATCGACGCAGTCATTTAAACAAAAGGGGGCTTTCGAATGTGATTACAGGAGTGATACTTATTGGAATAGCTTTATCTGCTGTCGGAATAGGTTATTTTGCCATCCAGAACGTCATAAATGATGCCGCAGAAAACACCGTAAGTAAATCTTCAGGAGTAAGCCAGGAGACAAGGTATGGATGGGGACAAACAGGTTTTGCGACATGGGCTGAAGGAGAAGGAGGAGATGTTTATTGTGATGATTGTAGTGTTGGGATCGGGACAGATTCTCCTCAAAATGCTTTAGATGTTGTAGGAGACCTTAATGTTACAGGAGAAATTTTTGGCTTGCCTACTGAGGGGGAAGATAATGATTGCCATGTTCTATCTTGTGGGGAAAATTCTGCACTTGACAATGCTGCTTGGGAATGGAGTTGTGGGGGAAATGGTGAAACCGGAGATGACTTAGGAGTTTACGCTTTTAGGAATTTAACAATCACAGGGATTGGTTTGAATTGCCTTACAGCAACAGGCACCGCCAATGTTACAATGACTATTGGTATGGCCTATGTCACATGTAGCACCCCAATGAATTCAAATACCTACAGTGGTATTGCTGAATGCAATGTAGATGTGAATAAAGGAGATGTAATGCTACCAAGAACAGTGATAGATACAGGCCACTCGAATTGTGTTGTATCATGGGAAGTTTGCAGAAGATAATTTTTATCCAAAAGGTCTCAGTTACTCAAATTACAAACAAGATTCGCTTCGCTCATAATTACTGGCTACGAAATCGACTTTGTTAGATTTCTCCGCTAAGATACAATTAATCAAAGTATTTTATTTATAATCGTTTGAGTAACTCCTCGCAACAGTAGGCTTCAATTTTTCATTAACAACTTTTATAATATCGAGTGCTTTAGCACGAGCAATATATTCAACAAAAATGCCAAACAAAACCAAACAAGCAATCTTATCCCATATTAATAAAATTATTTCTGAATTTAAATTTAGCAATCGAAAATTAAAACATCCTAAAGAATGTCCTTGCTACCTCGAGAATAAACCATGTCATAATGTAGGCGGAGAACTGAATTGTTTCTTGTGCTATTGTCCTGAATATGATAACAGCAAGGAGGAAGGAGGTTGTAAGATAAATAGTAAGAAAGGAAAATGGCATGTTCATGAAAATGGAAAAATCTGGGATTGTTCTGATTGCGACCATCCACATAAGGAAGAAACTGTAAGAAAACATTTAAAAGAATTGTTTGGAATTGATTAGGTAACATGGCAGTAAAGATATTCGGCGCAATAGACATTTTTGTAGGTTTAATCTTTTGGATTTATAGTATGTTAAATTCAATAGGATGGAACATAATCCCTGATGGACTTATAATAGTTCTCGGAATAATCTTATTAATCAAAGGACTCATCTTTGCAATAGGTCTTGACTTCTTTAGTGTGCTTGATGTAATAACTGCAATAATAATTTTAATCTCAATTTCATTCACTCTTCCAACAACAGCAGTTCATGTGATTGGAATATATCTAGTCGGAAAAGGGATTGTTAGTCTTGCAGGGTGACCAACAACTTTTATAAATCCCTCTAATTCTAAATTATAATGGCAGACAAAGTTCCTGAGTTGACAAATAATAGTTTTGATGAATTTACCAAAGAAGGTGTTGTGCTAGTTGATTTTTTTGCAGAGTGGTGCATGCCTTGCCTCGTGCTCGCTCCAGTTCTCGATGATTTAAGTGACAAGTTCAAAGGAAAAATAAAATTCGGAAAAGTCAATGTAAGTGACCAATCAGATCTTGCACAAAAATTCAATGTTAGCTCTATACCAAATCTAACTCTATTCAAAGACGGAAAAGTCGTCAACCAGTTTGTTGGAGCAATGTCTGGTGACGAACTTGAAGGCAAGTTAGAGAAGTATTTGTAATTCTAGGACAATAATTCTTATAAGGAAAGTTTGTGGGGTTTGTTTAATGGATTTATTAAGAACAAGTCTGGATTATTCTTATGATTTAGTAAAACGCCCTTTGTTTAGAATAACAAAAAATGATGCAGAGACAACACATAATTTACTCGTGTTATTTTCTAAGATTCTAAATCGAACAGGGTTGGAAAAGGTAATGTTGGATAATGAATCTAATTATTTAGATAACTCTATTAATATTTCAAATGCTGCGGGATTAAATAAAAATGGGAAAATCTCCCCCATGTTTTGGAATTATTTGGGTTTTGATAGAAGCGTTATTGGGACCGTTACTGGAGAATTTTGGCCAGGGAATAAAAGGCCAAGAATTAAGAGGCATCTTCCAAATGAATCTTTAATCAATTGGGTTGGGTGGGCCAATGATGGAGCCAAGATTATTGCAAAGAGGGTGGATTCTTATAAAGACTATGATCTTCCAATAACAATAAATCTTGGGGCCACGCCAGACCCAAATTTAACTTTAAGAGAAAAAATAAGTGATTTAGAAAAAACAGTTAAGCTATTTAGGAAGATTTTTTCAGTAGATAGATTTGAATATAATCCCTCGTGCCAGAATATAGGAGTTTCGATGGAAGAGAATTTAAAATTATTGGAGGTCGCGGTCAAGATCATAAAAGAAAACGCTCTCTCCCATCAAGAACTATATGTTAAAGTTTCTCCAGATATGAACGAAAGAGAAATATCTAAAACAATCAAAGCAACTTATGATTCTGTTGAAGGATATGTCACCACAAACACAACAACGCGCCACAAACACCCCCAAGGAAGTGGCAGTGGAGAAATTTTATATCCTCCTTCACTAAGAACTCAAAAAGAGTTTTATAATAAATTAAAAGATACCAGTAAAAGAATTATTGCTTGTGGAGGGATAAACTCTATTAAAAGGATAATCGAGCGAAGAACTTATGGTGCAGAAGAATTCCAAATCCTAACTCCTCTAATTTACTCAGGGCCAAAATTATTAAGAAACCTAAGGATGGGTCTTCCTTGAAGCATAAACTTTTAAACTAAATTCTCTAATTTTAATCATGGCTCCGTTGCTCTATGCGAAGCGTTCGGTTCAATATTGAAGGACGGCAAGCGTCAGAGTAAGGAGACTGTATGGCTCCGTAGCTCAGCCTGGCAGAGCACTGGACTTTTAATCCAGGTGTCGGGGGTTCAAATCCCTCCGGGGCCATTTTTT
>JAAOYJ010000001.1 GCA_018221285.1 Candidatus Pacearchaeota archaeon | reverse complement strand
TATAACACCTGTTATTTTAGTGTGTTGACCAAATCGAAAGGTTTATATATGCGAGGTATATATCTATATATGTGATGTAACATGGTACAAGCTGTAATAAATATTGAGGAAAAAAATAACAGAGTGTTAAATATTGTAAAAGCAAAATTTGGACTTAAAGATAAATCTGAGGCTATTAATTTAGTCGTTAATGAATACGAACAAAATAGTCTAGAACCTCAGTTAAGGCCCGAATATAAAATTAAGTTAACTAATATTATGAAAGGAAAGCATCTTTCTAGAAAGGAGTTCGAGAAAGAGGTAGCATAAATGTCCTTAAAAATTTCAAAGAAATTTTTGGGACACAAAAAATCAAGGGTGATTTTTTAGTGTATGCTGATTCATATAGTGAAGAAATCACTAAAAAGTTAGTTAAACTTAGAAAGAAAGATCTATCCCATTACTCTAAGGTTCGTAAGAAGATGGACTCTATTTTGGAAAATCCAGAACATAATTATAAATTCCTACATCATGATATGAAAGGAATTTTAAGAGTACATGTTGGCCATTTTGTTTTAGTATTTGTTATTGATCACAAAAAAAGGATGGTTTCTTTTGAAGATTATGACCACCATGATAATATATATGGTTAAAGCCCAAAACCCTCTTCTATAGTTTAGGATTTTTGAATATTGCGTATAACATCTGCATTTGGTGAAGTCCTAGGAGTGCCGAGCTGTTTTAGGCAACCCATAAAACCTCTGGAGGTTAGGGAGCATTTTCCCACTGAAAGAGGCAACCCACTTTCGTGCTGGAAAATGATGGTGGATTGGGGAGAGGAAAAATGAGAAGGAGACCTTTAGAGTAGAGGCTCATTACGGAGTATGGTTGAGCTTGAGTTGAGAAAAATTTTTCTTAGCGTTGAGCTTTTACCCAATATAATTCAGGGATTTGGGACTTAAAAATCGAAAGATTTATATAGTATTTAATACTACAGATATGTAGTATTGGTGATAATATGGTTTATTTCATTGATATACAACCAACAAATCATTATCTTGAAGAACATGAACAAGATGTTCCTTGGGATAAAGTTGTAGAGATTATATTTAGTACAAAAAATCCAAGAAAGAAAGGAGAAAATTTTGAAATTGAAAAAGATGGTTATTACATCTTATTTGAATTAAAAAATAATATTTTGTATGTAATAAATGCGAAAAAACAATAAAGGGTGAATAAAGATGAAATGTCCAAAATGTGAGTCAAATTTAAAGAAAGTTGAAGTAGGTGTATACGGAGCTAAACAAAAAGCTATTAGCTATCAATGTCCTAAATGTGATTATTTTGAGTTTGAATCTAAATCTTCTAAGAAAGTAGTTGAAGAACTAAGAGAAACTCCTTTAAAAATAAAACAGAAGATAGTCAAATTATCACAAGATAGGCTGGGTATGTACTTCAATAACCACATTGTTAGGAGTTTAAATTTGAAAAAAGGCGAAAACATTTATGCTTCTGTACCTGATAAGAATCATATAATATTAGAAATAAGAAGTTAACGTCCCAAATCCCTATTTTTGTCTAAAAAGTTTTTTCTCAATTTTGTATAACATCGCGATCGCTGTTATACGACCCGGGCGGAATTTTTAACGAAGTTAAAAAATGGAGCGAGAATGCAATGTGGCTCGAAGGCGAACGTAGTGAGCCATCGAGAGTTGAGAAAAAGGCGTCTTTCACGGAGTGGAACGGTACATAATAAGTTAAGGCGGGATGAAATCAATAATTATCAAAAAATATTAAATATTAAACCAGTTTTCTTTAATAAATGATGAAGAAAATGACAAATCAGTATACTAAACTTGAACATATAATTAAGGGACTAACGAAAGATTTATACGACATTGGATTCTCTAAAATTGGTCAGAGAAAGGATGAAATAGTGAGATACAAGAAGGTAGATAGTCCCTCTGAATTTCAAGTTGGAATTAGGCAAGAAGATGATGAATTTTCTGATATGATTGAGATATATTTAACTTTTGAATTTCAGAAACCTGAAGGAGTATTTCCAGATATAAGATATTTGATGTTGCCTATGGATAGGGGAATTTCACTATTATTGAGAAATTCCCAGGTTTATAATACTCATGAAGCTGGAACAGAATCAATAGAAGGTAGAATAAGTGAAGGACGTATGATTGGGTTTGAAAAATCAACAATAACTAGGAGTGAAATGAAAGCAGTATTACGTGAAATGATTGATTATGCATGCAATCTTGTTGAAATAAATTATAAAATGCTGATTAGGACAGAATCAATATCTGAATAAGATTTAGTCCCGCCTCTTAATCTTTAAGCCTTTTTCTCAATTGCGTATAACATCCGCCTTAAGCGAAGTGCCGAGCCCTCGAAAATTTTGTCGAGGAAGAATTGAGGCAACCCACAATTTTTCACTCCTGACAAAATTTTCAGAGATGGCGAGGCATTTGGGAGAGGAAGCAATTTTGCTTGGCAAAATAGCGTAAGCGGTGCCTCCGAACCGTTTAAGGCGTGTTAAATACTCCGCCAGTTTACGAGCAAACATTGAGAGTTTAATCATAAAATTAAAGTATCAGGTTCTTTCCAGTAACACATTTAGTTACAGAAGAAATATGTTTGTGGAGTTCTGGCGGACTTCGACCGAAGAGTAAAATTTCCATTTCCAATAAATCCTACCGAAGGCAGACTAAAGTTTAGGGGGGAGTTCAGTTCTATTCAATAAGCGAAGCGTTACATCAAGAACAAGTAGCAAGGGGAGTTCGTTTTATCCAAGCCGAAGGCTCTTATCGTCAATACATTAAGGGGGAGTTCCGTTCAATCAGATGAGCTTTAGCGATACTTCCAGATACACTTAAAAGAATAGAAACATTTAAAAACATATTGATATCTATCAATATATTAATATGGAAAGAATCCAAAGAATATTTATAGCATTATCTGATCCAACAAGATTAAAGATGGTGAAGTTTTTGTTAAAGGGTGAGAAATGCGTTTGTGATATCTATCCCCATATAAGAAGAACACAATCAACTACATCTATTCAATTAAAAAAGCTAGAAAAACTCAATGTCATAACATCAAGAAGAGAAGGCAAATATACATTTTATAGGATAAAAGATTTTGGGGTTTGTGACATTTTCAAAGCATTAGGTCATAAAGGGGAATTTGCATGTCAGAAAAAAAGAAAGAGTTGCTAAAAGATTCAGAAAATAAAAGAAGTTTGAATATTTTTGACAAATATCTTTCATTATGGGTTGCAATTTGTATTATTCTTGGTACTGCAATAGGGTAATTTTTTCCAAAGATAGCTACAACTCTGGGGGAATTTGAAATTGCTAACGTATCCCTTCCTGTAGCAGTTGTTCTTTTAGCAATGATGTTTCCAATTATGCTAAAGATTAGTCTAAAAGAAATATTAAATGTTAAAAAAAATGCAAAACCATTGTGGCTTACTCTAATTGTAAATTGGTTGATAAAACCATTTACGATGGCATTTATTGCATGGATATTTATGAGAATATTATACTCCACAATAATACCTGTAAGTTTGCAATCAGAGTACATTGCTGGAATGATTCTTCTAGGTCTTGCACCATGTACTGCAATGGTTTTAGTATGGACATACCTTGCAAAAGGAAATATAAATTATGCTTTAGTTCAAGTATCAGTCAATGATCTGATTATCTTAGTATTGTTTGCACCATTGGGTAAATTCCTATTGGGTGTCACGACAGATTTTCCAGTACCGTTTGCTACAATCTTTTTTTCAGTTCTATTTTATGTGGCAATTCCATTGATACTTGCATTCCTTACCAGACATATTCTTATTAAGAATAAAGGAAAAGAATGGTTTGAAGGAAAATTTGTAAAAGACATCGAATGGATAACACCTGCTGGATTGCTTATTACATTGGTATTGATCTTTATATTTCAGGGAGATAAGATAATCAACTATCCACTGCATATTTTATTGATTGCAATTCCGTTGATGATTCAGACATATTTAATATTCTATATAGGATATTTTGGAGCCAAAAAACTAAAAATTTCTTTCAAAGAAGCAGCACCGTCAGCATTTATCGGAGCAAGTAATTTCTTCGAACTTTCTGTTGCGGTCGCATTGATACTTTTTGGTATGAATTCAGGAGCAACATTGGCAACCATTGTTGGTGTTTTAGTTGAAGTTCCAGTAATGCTTTCATTAGTTAAGATAATGAAAATGAATAAAGCAAAGTTTAATTCTTAAAATCCGAAACCTTTATATATATCATCATATCAACATCTATTGATATGACAATTGAACACAATTTAAAACTGCTAAAGGCACTAAGCGAAGAAACAAGATACAAGATAGTTGAAGTGCTTCTAAAAGGTGAGAAATGTGCTTGTGAAATCCCCGCATTAATTGGGAGAACACAATCCAATACCTCGATGCACTTAACTAAGCTTTCTGATCTTGGAATACTTAAATCAAGAAGAGATGGAAAGAGCATCCTTTATTCAATAAAGGATTTTCGGGTATGTGATGTATTCAAGATTTTAAATCCAAAAAATCAATATAATTGCAGAGAGTTAAAAAGATGAAAACATACAACTTAAACGAAAAGATTATTTTTTCGTCAGAGAAACCTATTAAGAGACATTTTCTTAATTCTAAAGGTTTTCATAATGCTTTGATCTGCTTAAAAAAAGGGATTGAAATTCCCTGTCATCCAGAAGATTATTCTGTTTTCTTAATGGTTCTGCAAGGTAAAGGAATTTTCACTGATATCAATGGAGAACATATATTAGTTCAAAACCAAGGAATCTACATTAAAAAAGATGAAATAAGAGGAATAAAGGCAGAAGAAGATCTTGTTATTCTTGGCATACAAGATAGAAGCAAAGGAGGTAAAGTAAAATGAAAATAAAAGTGATAGGGAGCGGATGTCCAACATGCACTAAGCTTCATCAAATGGTGTTGAAGCTTAAAGAAGAAAAGAAGATTGATGCTGAGGTAGAATACAGTAAAGACATCAGCGAGCTTGTTGAACTTGGGGTAATGGGTTCTCCAGCATTAATTATCGATGGTAAAGTTGCAAATGTTGGTATGCCTGAAGACGAAGAAAAACTTCTAAAAATAATCAAAAAGTAAAAACCAAAATGGGAGAACATAATCATAATGCAAAGAAGATAGGATGGACTATATTATTAAACATAGTTATAACTCTTGCTGAGTACATCGGCGGAATATTTTCAGGAAGCCTTGCATTATTATCAGATGCAGGACATAATTTGTCTGATGTCATCTCATTGATATTGGGCTATTTTGGAGAGAAAATATCAGGTTCAAAAGCAAGCAAAAGGCATTCTTTCGGATTCAAGCGAACAGAGATATTTACTGCCTTGATCAATGCCCTTTCCTTATGGGCAATTGCCATATTCATTGTTATTGAAGGAATTAAAAGATTATCTTCAAATGATAATATATCTGTAGGTCTGATGTTAGGTATAGCGTTGATTGGATTGTTTGGAAACCTTTTTTCAATATTGATATTGAATAAAGACAAAGACCATAATCTAAATATGAAAGCAGCGTATCTTCATCTGTTCTACGATACAGTCTCATCAGTAGCTGTAATAATCTCAGGCATAATAATCTATTATACTAATTTTATAATTTTAGATGTGATTATCAGCTTTTTTATTGCACTTATGATAATCTATAGCGGATTTAGCATATTAAAGAGATGCATCCATATTTTCATGCAGGGTGTACCAGAAGGAATTGATTTTGAAGATGTTTTTAAGAAGATAGGGAGAACAAAGGGAATCAAAAGTGCTCATAATCTGCATATATGGTCAATAAACTCTAATGAATCATTTCTTTCATGCCACATCTGTACAGACAATAAGAAAAAAGATTCAGATAATATAATCAAAAGTGTCAATACCATGCTAAAAAAAGATTTTGGTATTGAGCATACGACAATACAGATTGAGAATAATAATATGTGTAAGGATGGCATGGTTTGCTGTAAATAGGGTGTAATATGATGGAAAAGAAAGATTGGAAATGGTTGATAGCAATAATATTTACTTTTGGAATATTCTACTTTGTGCCGTATGGTGCGAAATGGTTTAATGATTCAGTGGTTTCTGGTGTGAATCTTCTTAATGAGTATGCTAAACAACACGTACTTACTTGTTTAGTTCCAGCTTTATTTATTGCTGGAGCAATTGGGGTATTTATTAAAAAAGATAAGGTTCTGAAATATTTAGGGAGCGATGCAAAAAAGCATGTTTCTTATGCGATTGCGTCTGTTTCAGGAGCTATCCTTGCTGTCTGCTCATGCACAATCCTTCCTTTATTTGCAGGCATAAGAAAAAGAGGAGCAGGGCTTGGACCTGCAATAACATTTCTTTTTTCAGGACCAGCTATCAATATTGCGGCAATGTTTTTAACAATTAGTGTGCTTGGTTATCAAATAGGTTTAGCAAGAATCATTTCTGCAATTCTTTTATCTATACTTGTCGGTTTAACTATGGCACTTATTTTCAAAGAGAAAACTGAGAAAGGAGAGTTATTTATACAAAAAGAAGAAGGGGCACATGTCTCTGGAAAAACAATTGCAATATTTTTTAGCTTGATGATTGGTGTTTTGATAGTAAATGGGCTTCAGATAGAGAAATCCTTAAAATATTGGCTTATGGGATTCTTAACACTTGGAGTGATTCTTCTTGCCATATTTAAGTTTGCCAAAGAATTAAGAAAACAGTGGCTGGATGAAGTATGGAGCTTTTCTAAATTAATACTTCCTTTGCTTTTTATGGGGGTATTCATAGCAGGCTTTATCATGCCACTATTACCTGAAAAGATAATAACTAATTTAGTCGGTAGTAATACAGTTATCGGAAATGTCATAGCTTCAATATTTGGAGCATTTATGTATTTCTCAACGCTTACTGAGATACCTATATTACAGGCACTTATTGCTAAAGGCATGCATTCAGGTCCAGCCCTAGCATTACTTTTAGCAGGACCAAGTTTGAGCTTGCCTAATATGCTTGTTGTTAGAGGTGTTCTTGGAACAAAAAAGACAGCAGTATATGTTAGTCTGGTAATAATATATTCTACAATCGCAGGATTAATATTTGGAGGAATGATATAATGAAATGGATTATCTTGTTTAGTTTAACCCTAGTTGTTTTGATAGTAGGTTGCAATACTAATACTGGTGAAGGTTGTACTGGTGGGATGACTTGTGATGTTTCTGACCTTCAGGAAACAAAACAGCTTGAGATTAGCCAAGACATAGAAAAGATAGAAGTATATCATTTTCATGGTGCAAATCAATGCCATTCCTGTATAACTGTTGGTGATTATGCAGAAGAGACAATAAAAACTTATTTTGATGATGAATTTAAATCTGGAAAGATAGTTTTTGGTCATATCAACGCAGAGCTCCCAGAAAATAAAGAGTTGGTTTTAAAGTATGGTGCTACAGGCTCTTCATTATGGATTGGAGTGTATGATGCTGATGGGTTTCATGCAGAACAAAACACCAAGGTATGGTACAAAATCAATGACAAGGAAGATTATATGAGTTATCTTAAGGGAGTAATAGAACAAAAACTTTCAGGTAACTGATAAATATAATCTTAAGAAGAAAGATGAATAAACAGAAAAGATGGGGGAATAGCAATGTTTAACAATGCTATTATTTTTGGATTGTTTACAATAATCACTTTAGTAATCTCTTTAATTTTAGATATGAACAAAACAATCGCTGGCTTGAAGAAAGGAGCAAAAATGCTTTTTGGAATTCTTCATCCATTTCTTAATATTCTCATTTTGATAAGCATAGTGCTCTTTTTTATTCCTGATTACTTAATCGTACAGTATCTTGGAGCTAATTCTGGATGGTTTGGATTTGGAGTGGCTGCATTGATTGGATCGGTTACTCTTATTCCTGGATTTATCTCATATCCCTTGGCTGCAACTCTAATCAAGCAAGGTGCAACTTATGCGGTTGTTGCCGTTTTCATGACCACTATGATGATGGTAGGAATAGTTACCTTACCTCTTGAAAAGAGATATTTTGGCACAAGAGTAGCAATATTAAGGAACTTTTTTAATCTGATTGCAGCCATATTGATAGGTCTTTTTATTGGGTGGTT
>JAAOYJ010000043.1 GCA_018221285.1 Candidatus Pacearchaeota archaeon | reverse complement strand
GTTTCATTGCGATGTTTGGAAGTTCAGATTCACCTTTTCTAACAAGATACAAATCTACATGACAAATAACTCCAAAATCTTTTTGAGAGTCAATTCTAAAGATGTTATGAGAGGAGGATTTATTTTTTGATAATTTTAAAATAGCTAGGCTCTCTTCATTAGTTAATTGGCCCTTTCTCGTATTAACTCCTTGCATAATCAATGGCAAACCATCTAGAATTTTTGTTAATTTTGATGCCTCATCTGCAGGAAGATCTGTAGTTAAATTAATCCCTCTATATTCCATAACTTTTAGACAACTAAACAATTTATAAAAACTTGTATCTTAGAATATATATAATCAGTTCTTCTCGACTTCAGGGTGTTCGTGGCCACGCTTCATGATTTCCCCCAAGGCCTTTATGTGTTTTGTTCGCTCGTCTTTGTATTCTTTCTCATCTGTTCTTATGTCTTTAATCATTCTTGCGATGTATTCTCCTCCAAGGAAGTGAGGTGTTAGAACATAACTTGCTCCTTTCTTATATAAGTCAAGGGCTTCTTGTATCTGGTGGGCCCTAACAATAATTACTGCCTTAGGATTTACTAATCTAATTGATTCTATCAAAAGGTAATTTGTATCGAATTCCGGGATTGTAGAAATTGCTAGTTGGATTTTCTCTAATGGCAAATCTCTTAAAATCTCGGGATCATAAACATCTCCGTAAAGGCATGGAATCTTGAACTTTGACAAATCAGAAATTGTGTCAGGATTAAAATCAACTACGAGGTATTTTTTCTTAATCTTCTTTAGAGACTTGAGTATTCCAAAACCTATTCTGTTATAACCAAAAAGGATGGCGTCGCATTCTTTTCTTATTTTTCGCTCTTTCTTGATATTTGTCCTTTCAAAGAATGATATTGGTCTGGAGAGTTTTCTATAGAACTCGTCTGAATACATAATCAAATAAGTTGAAAGTATAATTGTTAACACCAAAGTCATAGCGAGAGTAGATAGGACTTCCGCAGTTATATGTCCCATTGAAACTCCGAGGACAAGAACGATTAATGAGAACTCTGAAATCTGTGCGAGAGTGGTTCCGACTTGGAAGTTTGTTCTTTTGGTGTAGCCAAACAAAGCCATTAATCCCATTAAAACAAGAGGTTTGAAGATTAGGACTACAACAGATAAAATAAGGGCATTAGTAACTATTGAGCTTATATCTGAAACTTGGATGTTTAGTCCTAAGATTATGAAAAAGATTATTAGGAAGAAATCTCTGAGAGGCCTTATTCTTGAACTTATCTCGACGCTGTAGGGAGAGATTGATAGTACAACTCCTGCAAGTAATGCACCAATTTCTATTGAGAATCCAAGATAGCTGAATGCTGCTGCGATTACAAAACACCAGCAAATTGAAAATAGGAAAAGTAATTCCTGTGACCTTGCAATGTTTCTTGTGAGTCTTGGTAATATAAAAAATCCGAAAAGGAATAGGAGAACAATCATGCTTCCTCCGCCAACAAGACTCTTGGTTGCAAAGGATGTTAAACTCCCTCCTGTTGACATAGAGGAAATAACCATGAGCACTGCCACTGCAACCAGATCTTGAATAATTAAAATACCGATTGAGATTTTTCCGAAAAGGGAATCTAATTGTCGCTTATCTGAAAGAAGTTTCATGGTGATAATTGTACTACTGAATGCTATAGCGATACCAACATAGGCAGATGCGATAGGATCAAGGCCAAGTAATTTAAGAGAGACTAGGAAACCTGCAGCGAATGTTAGAATTATCTGCCCTAAACCAATGAATAATGAGGACATCCCTATTTCTTTTATTACCTTGGGATTCAGGTGTAGCCCGACGATAAAAAGTAGGAATGCTATGCCAAACTGTGAGAAGATGCCAATGATTTCTTTTGATGCGTCAATCTGGACAGAGCCGGATTCAATCATAAACGCTACGGCAATTCCTGCAACAATATACCCGATGATAATTGGTTGATTAAACGCACGGGCGATGTAAGATACTATAAACGCCATGAATAAAATCATTGCTAGTTGAATAAATACTGCTTCCATTTTTTCTCTATGCGAAGCGACTGTGTCGGCGAGCGTCAAAATCCTTGATTTTGAATACCCTCACTTTTCGCCCCTTTTGTAAAATTAATAATGAGGAGAGGTATAAAAATGTTTCATTACTCTTCAGGAGATTGTCTTAAACTGTCTTGATACTTCTTCTCCAAGTAACTAATAGTGTTTGTTATGACTGGAACTGCCAAATATTTTGGGTTATCCATCAAGAAGGGAGCTAAAAATAATGAACCAAA
Source organism: Candidatus Pacearchaeota archaeon (assembly GCA_018221285.1). Taxonomy (GTDB): domain Archaea; phylum Nanobdellota; class Nanobdellia; order Pacearchaeales; family GW2011-AR1; genus JAHKAF01. The sequence goes on along the minus strand of JAAOYJ010000043.1, from coordinate 11,356 downwards.
AAGAGTTGAATTTGCAAATGCTGCGATATATTTACTTTCCCCTTCAATAATCTCCTCTCCCGTACCCCAATCCATTTTTTTTACACTATGAATAACTTGATTTAATTTATCTTCTGCAGCAGGAAAAGATAAAAGTAATTCTGGGAATAACTTGGCCCCTTTATAGAGAGGAACAATAATATCTCTTATTCGTTTATAATCATTCATGACTCCAGAAGAAAAACTCCAAGATTTTGTTTCAAGATTTTCTGTCATTTTAATTTCTACTAAAAATATTCTTTAATAAACCTTTCTTTTTAGGTGTTGGAATTATCCAATCTCCCCTAATCCAATCTCCAACATGTGTAACTTCATTAGGAGTTTGTTTTTCATCGTATGTTCGTAGTTTAAGCATATGTTCTTTCCCTTGCAAACAACCTCCATTCTTTAAATTGAGCACATATAATGGGGAGAACCCTTCAGGAGTTATTTCTAAGACCTCCACAGTTTTAGGAACCTTTCCATTTGCAGAAATGTATGTCAAGGTTGCTCCTTTAACATCCTCTGGAAATGCTCCATAGTATTCTATATCAGTTTTGTTTGCCATTTTGTTTCTACCTCCTTACAACTCTTTCTTATTGTAAGTGTTAATATAATAGAAAGATTATACTATATAAACCTTTCTATCTGTTACTATTTTCAAAGGATAACAATAATCCCAAGTAAGATAATTCTTTTCTTATTAACTACTCCCATCCCGAATCCGTCAGAGACGGATGAGCAATTTCTTCACACATAACAGAAGGTTTTTTAAACTATTTTTCAAATTTATCCCTATGGTAAAGGTAAGAATAAAGTTGAACAGCACAGACATTGAAATGCTTAATAATATTTGTAATTCTATTCGGGAAATTACTAAGAAAGCAGGGATTGCGATTAGTGGACCGATTCCTCTGCCGACGAAGAAGTTGAAGATTACGACGAGGAAATCTCCGTGTGGGGACGGGACAGCGACGTTTGACAGATTTGAAATGAGAATTCACAAAAGATTAATTGATTTACCTTCAAATGAAAAGGTTCTTCACCACATTATGAAGATGCAGATTCCAAAGAATGTCAATATCAAGATTGAAATGAGGGATTAAGATTTAGATTGTTTCTAAAATAAGACGATTAATATATTAAATAAAATAATAGCGAGGGTGGATAATAGCATGTTTTTCCTATGGGGGGCTATTGCGGAATTAATCCAACTATCCAAGAAACAAATAAGAAAGTTACGAACCCAATAATTCCAACAATTAACCATTGCCAATATTTCATTTTATTATTTTGTGCCTCTTTCTACATAAAATTCTTGCCAAATAACTCTTCTTCTTTTTACTTCTTCTTCACTAATCTCTTTGAGAGTGAAAATATCAACATAATGGTTAGTAGAAGTAGATATTCCCTGAAATGTTTCTCCTTCATCAACACCACATACAGTATAATCATTTTTTGGAATCCCCCCATAAGACCCAATATTCTCTTTTCCAAATAAAGAAGCACAAATTTCAAAATCTTTTTCATTTGACCAATCTTTTACAAGTTGCTGTTGTTTTTGATAATATTCTTCTGTTATTCTAGAATATTCTAATTTTATATCTTCTGCCCACTTACAATTCTTTATCTTATAATCATGAACTGGAAAATCAATGTTTAACCCCCTTCTAAATTCATCAATGTCTTGTGGAGGAATAATCAAAACAATATCGTCTAAAACAAATTCATTATATCCAATAATCGTTCCATCTTTCACAACTTTTTTATTATATTCAAAAGAACCTTCTACATAACAAACATTTTCTCCTTCTCCAACCTTGCTCCCTTTCTTACAATAAGTAGTTGAAAGGGCACTCTCAAAAATACCAAGAGCAAGAGTTCCATCATTCCATTCAAAAGCTATTAGGGGCAAAGCTGGGGATGGACTAACAAGAATTGTTGAGGGAATAAGTTTTTCTGCTTCTTTTTCACAATTTGAAGTTCCAAAAAGGGAACTGAATACAGATGGGAAATTGAATGTAGAGGAGGAATTGAAAACGGATGGGAGATTAATTGCTATATTACTAGTATAAGCCAAAACAAAACCAATTAAAACAACAATTATTATCCATATCCAAAGATTATTTCTTTTTCTTTCATGCCTTCTAATATGTCTATTCCTTCTCTTCCACTTTCTACTCATAAATCCTCTAATGATTTATTATTTAATTACTTTCCCCTTTACTAAAAGTACAGACAGGAAAAAACATAGTTATAGCGCGGGTGGGATTTGAACCACACGACCTCCGGGTTATGGGCCCGACGAGCACTCCAGATTAAGCTCCACAAAATCTTTTACAACTTATGCGAATCTGCTCCACCGCGCTATGATTGGAGTCTCTTAGTCTTAATTGAAAGATGTGCCTTGTTTTTAAAGCTAACGGGTATGTACATTCTATAAGAAAATTTATTATCTTTTAGACTTAAAACTCTCTTGTTTATCTTTGCATCAATTCCAAGTCCTTCTAATAAATCTCTACATTTCTCCAACAGTTGTTTATCAGTATTTACAACCGCGATAGAAGATTTTGCTTTGTCAACATGCCCTTCTGAATCAATTATCCCAGAGATAAATCCAATAGAAAAGTCTTTACCCTTATCTACTAACGACGAGCCTTTGATGAGATAATTGAATAGTTCTTTGGAGTAAACCCTTACTCGTTTGCAGTTATATCTTTTATCTTGGTATAAATTAGGTTTTAATCCGATTTTTATTAATATCTTAACTAAGAAGGAAATTATCTCTTTATCTTTTTCAGAGTTTAGATAGAATTCTACATGATAATGCCTGCTATTTTTGTTATGATATTTGTAACCATCTCCTTCAAATAATCCAAACAAGTAACCCTTCTCTTTTTCTGTTAAATTTCCAATTTCCATTCTCCACCTCGCTATATTAATCTTTATTCTATATCTCTTTTAAAACTTGCTATCGCAGTTATTTAGAAAATAAACGCCTCGGGCAGGAATCGGTGTCGGAAACAAGTTCCTTACTGCATCGAGTAAACTCGACACAAACCCAAGGGCCCGATTCAATAGAAATAATGAGATTTACAACCTCATAAACGCCTCGGGCAGGAATCGAACCTACCAGACCCGAAGGTCCCAGATTAGCAATCTGGTGCAATACCACTATGCGACCGAGGCATAATGATATTTAATGTTCATGGTTTATAAAAGTTATTTTTTAGGATTATCTTTGTTTTGATTTAAACCTCCATCTCAACCCACACCAAATAATGATCTGATTCTCTTTGGGTGATTCCAGACGTGTGGATTCCATGAATTGCATAATCTTCGTAGGCATTGTTATTTAGAATTATTCTGTCGTAGGCGCAGTTTGTTGAGGAGGATGTTGTGTCATCGTTGTCTGTGATTAGATAATTCCAAGATTCAAAATCTCCTGCAGAGCCGTCATCATAGTTGCAATCCAAATTCAAATCTCCGAGGATTATTAGGTCTCCCCTATCTTTAGCCAAATCTTCTAAATAGTTCATCTCGCTTTCAACATCATCTGGTTTTATGTGAATATTGTAAACTGTGAATGCCTTACCATTTATCTCAAAAGTTACTTTGATTGGCGGGCGCTCCCATCTATCCAACGAATCTGGATTGTAATCCCTGAAAGAAGTTATGTTTATTCCGTTTCTGTATATAACTCCGTACTGTTCTTTGCTTGAGGTTCTGCCTGCTCTGCTTGAGGATGTGCAGGAATAATTCATAATCATCGAACATAATTTTGGGAAAGAAGTTCTGGATTGGTCTCTTATTTCTTGGACAAAGACTATATCATAATCGTCAATGATCGAAGTATAGATTTGCATGAGTTGGATGTTGCTTGCCTTTGATGGCCCGAAAACCTGCAGGTTCCAGTTTGCGATCTTGACTGTGTCTGATTCATAATAATTATCATAAACTGTGTAGCCTCCTAAGAGCAGAACTATGGTGAATACTATTTTTATTAGGAAGTTTATATCACGTCTTTTCATAGGGAAGAGAAAGAAAAAGGATATAAAAATGTCTCGCTATGCTCGAGATTAAGAAGAAGTTGTTAATGATAAATCTGACATCTGTTGTTGCTAGGAGTTGCTCAGTATATAATGCCCATATTATTATCAGTTTACATCAATCGAACAGAGTGAGCTATTTCTTAAATCGAACCCTCACAGAATAAATTGCTCCAGCAAAGAGTACTCCGATTGAATCTGTTGCAGCGTCGAATAAAGTGCAATATCTCCCTGGAACAAAGAATTGGTGGAGCTCGTCTGTGATTCCGTAGATTATTGTTATTGCAATTCCTAGGAGAAGTAGTGAATAATCTTTTTTTCCTTTAAGTAAGGATATTAATAAGAACGCTCCGAGGAAGAAAAATGCGAAAAAGTGATAGAAGATTGCGTTTATATTTACTGTAGCATAACCTCCTTCAAATGTTTTTGATGAAAGTATGAATATTGTGATTGCAATAATTATTGTTATTGCCCAAGATAGTTTGTTGTGTTTTTCAAAGAAGGTTATCATTTATTGATATAAGTGGTTGAGTATATAAAATTTTATAAGTAAGTTTAATTATTCTTAATAATGGTAGTAATTGATTATGAATTTGTGGCTTATGCGAGAGAAGGTGATAAAGGAAGACCTCTCCCAAACGAGAAAGGGTGGCTTCCTCTAGGACTTGATAATGATGAAATATATATTATTAAAGAGTTAAAGGACAGAGGATATACAAATACTCCTGTTGCGGTGATGGCTCCCAAAACTAATGAGGATAAACTTATTAAAAGAATTGATCTTGGTTGGTTTCAAAGAATTGATGACAAACAGATAGAGAATCTTAGGAAGAAAGCCCTTAAATAATCATTTCTCAACATCCCCTGTCTTTTTCCATTGAATGTAATTCTTCTCAAGAATGTCGATGATTTGTTGACGTTGTTCAGATGTGCCGAGACCTTTCCAGTCAAGAAGTGCAAAGTCTACTTCTTCTTCTGTTTTGTCTATTGCTTCTTTTATCCATTCTTCAACTAAAGGAAGAGCGTATTGAGGGATAACATGTGAGACTGCGATGTTTGAATTTAGTTGGATCTTGTTGAAGTTCGGGCAATAGTGCGGGCCGCCGATTCCAATTGCAACTTCGTTGTAGGGATTTTCATGGAAGTCTTGAATTATATCTTTTATTGTCTTAGCTATGACAAATCCTGCTCTTCTGTCTGCCCACTCGAATTCTGTTGAACCAATCTCAATAAAGATACATGGCTTATCAATCAGTGGTCCGTGATGAGTGCATTCAAGAGTTACTTTGTAATCTTTCAGATTATGTTCATCAGTATTTGCTTTCAGCTTTTCAAAGATTTGTTTCTGGAAGAGTGCGGAAGTTGGGCAGACTTTTCCAGACTCTCCTCCGAAATCATTTGTTCGCCAGTTTCCAGGAGCATGGACAGAAAGTGTCTTTTCCTTTTTCTCTGACTTGTGTTTTGACGCGAAAATTATGAAATCGTATTTGTTTATCTTCTCTAGATTGAGATTTTTAGTGTAAATGATTTCATCGTCTATTAAGTAGAAGTCAAAGCTGGGTTTTTCTGCCATCCCGGATAATAATGGATTCTCTCTGAACTGGGACAAATGAGTCGTGATGTTTGCTCCTGCCTTGTCATTCTTGTTTGCTATGATGAGATATTTTTTGTACATAAAATCTTTAAATGAACCTGTTTTAAATATATTATGCAATTATCAAACATATTAATCGGAATCTTTGTTCTTGTCTTAGGTTTTCCTCTTGGAGATTATCTCGGGCGTGTGACAAAGGATGAGTTGAAGTCAGGTCAGAAATGGTTTAAATTGATAATAACTTTTAGTTTGATTGGAGGGTTTGTGGGATTGGTTCTTGGAGATGATGTATTGATGTTTAGTTTGTTCTTTATTGCTATTGTGACTAATCGGAGTTTAAGATGATTTGCAGGATGAGCAAGAGTCTTCTTCGAAAATGAAATTGTCTTTGATTGGCTGTCCCATTAATTCAGAGTATTTCATAGCAACTTGATATCTATTTGTAAGAAGTCTGAGATTGGCTTGTTGAACATAACCCATAAATACCCCAATTGCTCCTAGGTCTTTAGTTAAACTGGTTGGATTGATTTCTTCATCAAGAGCTGCTTGTAGCCCTGTTACAAAATCTCTCCCTTTCTCACTTACATCATCTCCTCCATCTACAGCAAGTCTAACCTTCTGAACTAGGTGGCCATAATGGTGTTCCAAATGACTTCTCAATCTTCTATTCTTAACTAACCCTTCCATAACTCTTCATAAATATATTGTTTAAATAGATTATTGTAATAAAAAAATAGCTCACTTCGTGAGATTAATATATGTAGTTAATGAAAAATCTGCACCGCTCGGTGTACCCTAATTGAAGAATGTGAGGGCAAAGTCTATTGTTGCGTGGAGTTACTCAATGTATAATGCGAAGCTATTCTGTTAACAACTTCTCTTCCCATGGGAGGGTGGGAGGGACAAATCGGAGTCTGGAACGATAAATTATTTAAACCTCCAATCCTCTTGCTGGATATGGACAAGAATAAGGAATTATTATTTATCACTGTAATTGGGAAGGATCGAAAAGGTATTGTTGCAAGGGTTTCTGGGTTGGTTTATGAGTGTGGGCTGAATATAGAAGACCTTTCGCAGAAGATTATGGATGGGCATTTTGTTATGACATTAATGGTAGACATGGGTGATTCTAAGTATTCTCTTGAAGAGATAAGGGAGAAGCTCGAGAAGCTCGGGAGGGAGCTTGACCAGAGCATTCAAATCCAGCACGAGAACATCTTCAAGATGATGCACAGAGTATAAAATGTCAATAACAGTAGACGAAATTTTTGAAACAGCAAGTATGACCTTGTACCAGAATTTGGATATAAGGACGACTACTTTAGGAATTAATCTGAAGGATTGTATTGATTCTGATTTTAAGAAATTTAAGGAGAAGGTTTATGATAAGATTTATTTGAATGCTAAAAAGTTGATTGAGGAGGCTGAGAAGTTGGAGTCAAAGTATGGAATTCCTATTGTTAACAAGAGGATTTCTATTACACCAATTAGTTTGATTATGGAGACGCATTCTACAAAGAAGAAATATCTTGAGATGGCGCAGACGCTTGACAAGGCTGCAAAGGATGCAGGGATTGATTTTATTGGGGGTTTTGGTGCGTTGGTCCAGAAAGGTATGACAAAGGCTGACAAGAAATTAATTGATAGTTTGCCAGAGGTTCTTTCAAAGACAGATCGGGTTTGCTCTTTTATGAATGTGGGTTCGAATGTCTCGGGAATGAATGTCGATGCGGTGAATTTGCTTGGAGCCACAATCAAACAGATTTCTCTTCAGAGTAAAGACGCAATTGGATGTGCAAAGTTTGTTGTTATGGTTAATGCTCCAGAGGATAATCCTTTCATGGCTGCAGCTTTTCATGGAATTGGGGAGCCTGACTTTTCATTGAACATTGGTATCAGTGGGCCAGGAGTTGTTAAGACAGTTGTTGAGAAAAATAAAAAATGTGATCTTACTCAGCTTTCTGAAATAATCAAGAGGACTGTTTTCAAAATTACTAGAGCGGGAGAACTTGTAGGTAGAGAGCTTGCATATAATATGAGGATTCCGTTTGGTATTGTTGATATATCACTTGCGCCGACAACTGCGAAAGGAGATTCTGTTGCAAGAATTATTGAAGCGTTTGGAATTGAGAGTATAGGTACGCATGGTTCAACTATGGCGATTGCTTTGCTGATGAACGCGATTAAGAAAGGGGGTGCAATGGCTTCAGGGAATGTCGGTGGTTTGAGTGGGACTTTTATCCCGATTAGTGAGGATGCGGGAATGATTGAAGCAGTTAACAAAGGTGCGTTGAATTTGGAAAAGTTGGAGGCACTGACAGCTGTCTGTTCGGTGGGGATGGATATGTTTGCAGTTCCAGGAGATACTCCAAGTGAAAAGATAAGTGCGATAATTGCAGACGAGCTTGCTATCGGGATTGTTAATAATAAGACAACTGCGGTTAGGATAATCCCTGTTCCAGGAAAGAAGCCTGGACAATCTGTCAACTTCGGGGGACTTTTAGGTGAAGCACCGGTGATGAAAGTCAATAAATATTCTGCAAAAGATTTCATGAGGAGAGGAGGACGAATGCCTGCTCCTATTACTAGTATGAGGAATTAGATATAACTCTTTAGTGATAACAAATAGAAAGGTTTAAATAGTTTAATCTTTTAGAAAATGTATGACAAACTTGTGAAGATTGCACTCTTTCCATGTTCCGGTAGTGCAAACTATCCAAAAAATCATATTTATGTAATTGATGAATTTTATGAATCTGGTAAAAGAATCTATAGTGCTGATTATGATACAGTTGAAGATACAAAAGAAAAATACAAAGAATCAGGAGTAGAAATTAAAGTTACTGAGTCTCATGATGTTTGTATTGATTGCCAAGTACAATTGAGAGGGATTAGTAAAGAGGAATTGATGAAAAAACCTAAGATAGTTACATATCCAAAAAAGATTTAGATAAATTAATAAACATTCTGAGGTTAGATTGGTAAGATGAAACTGACGAACTTAAAGAAAAAAGATTTTGAAGATATCTTAGGGAATTATAATATTGGGAAATATAAGAAATCAAGACATATTAAGTGGGCTTTAGGAAATACTGTTTACATTGTGGATACAACAAGAGGGAAATATGTGATAAAGATTTTTGAAAGAGCTAAGCTTGATTATATCAAATATCAGATTAAAATAATGAATTTCTTAAATCTGAAAAAGGTTCCTATTCCAAAGTTGATTAAAACAAAGAAGAATAGATTTCTTTTGATTCGTAATGATAAAAGAATGCTGATTCAAAGATTTGTCGAAGGCAAAACTCCGAAAAAACTTAGCAAGAAGTTAGTTAAAGATATTGCTAAGAAGATGGGGTTGATGAATAAGTATTTGTTGAAATTGAAACTTCAAGGCAAGTATATCTGGCAAAAAGATCATGAGTTTAAACCTTTCAAGTTTAAAGGAGTAAAAACTAAAGGCTTTGATTTTAAGGAAGAAGAGAAGAAACTGCTAACAGAACTAAGAAAACTAAAGAGAAAGAAATTAAGGAAAAGTGTAGTGCATGGGGATTTTCGTGAGTCAAATTTGATTGTGAAAAATGACGAATTAAACGCGATAATTGATTGGAATGACTCTCATGAAGATTATCTCCCATATGAAATTGCTGTTTTAATAAATGATTCGTTTATTTCTAAAAACAAAGTTCAGAAAAAGGATATAAAACTTTTTTTTAAAGAGTATCAAAAGTATCTTAAATTAAATGGAGAAGAGAAGAAAGGAATATATTATTTTATCAAACAAAGATATTTAGGAATTATATTTTATCATATAAAACAAATGAAGACTCATCAGGATTTAGTCGAAGATTTGAAGAAAAGTCAAGGTTCACAGATTAATCAATATAAAACATTCAATAAATTATCTTTAGAGAAATTTTTGGAGTTATTTGAAAAATAACTTTAAAACCCTTTTTCTGTATCTTTAATCATGTTATATATGATAGGGCTCCCGAAAAGTTTATAACTTCTCAATACCTCTAATTATCATATACGCTCACCATTGCATCTGCGATGGGTGGGCACTTTTCTAAAATGGAAAAAACTTCTATATTTATCGATGGTAACAATTTTTATCATGGTTTGAGATATCTCTATGGAAAAGATAAAAGTTTAAAGAATTTTAGTTTTGAGCATTTTGCAAAATTTCTGGCAGGAGATAAGGAGATTATAGATATCTTTTACTACAATGCTCAACTAGATAAATTAAAAAATCCTGAAAAGTTCCAATCACAAAAAGAGTTCTTTAGTAACCTTAAGAAAATTCCTAAATTTAGATTAATTTTATGTAAACTACTAAAGAGGAAAATAAAGGGGACTAAAAAATATTACTATGTTCTCAAAGAAGATGATATTCATATGGCTGTAGATATGGTTGAAGGAGCGTCTGATAATAAATTTGACGTGGCACTTGTCGTTTCAGGGGACGGAGACTTTGTTCCCGCAGTTAAGGCTGTTCAAAGGAAAATGAAAAGAGTTAAGAACATCTATTTCAAAAAGAGTTCATCTAGAAACTTAAAGCAACACTGCGATGAATCTTTAGAATTAAATAAAGAATTTTTAGATAGGTGTTTCAATAAAAATTAGCACCATCAATATAGATGGAAATTCTTTGAGATTTATCACTCTTCATTTTAAAAAACATCCGGCCTTGACCGAAGCCTAGAACCGGGAATACATAAGCAGGATGTCCGAAGACTTAGACTTAACTTCAAAAAGAAGCTAAATCTCGTCAAAGCAATGCAAAGCATTCTTCAACGAAGGCAATCCCTGTTGCCTTAATATACACAAGATAATTTCTTATTTAAGTTTTTCTATGAAGAGATATTGCTCCTCACAAGATTCGTCGTATTGGTGGCTTCGAAGCCGACGCTGTCAGGCTTCTTCGCAGAGATATCACTATCAAAGTATTTTATTTATGATATATTGAGTAACTGAGCACCCCAAAACAATAGACTTCAAATTTATTATTAACAACCTTTATAATGGTCTCTTCTTTCCAAAAATCATGTTATATATAATAGGACTCGGTTTGAATGTTGATGGAATATCAAAGTTTGGGTTAGAGATTGTTAAAAAATGTAAACGTGTTTATCTTGAAAATTATACTGTTGATTTTCCTTATTCAGCAGGAGAGCTGGGTGAGAAGTTCTTGAAGAAACTTCTTCCTGCGGACAGAGAAAAGGTTGAAAGTCTTGAGATTGTTGATGAAGCGCAGAAGATGGATGTGGCATTGTTAGTTTATGGAAGTCCGCTGACAGCCACTACACACATCTCATTGATTCAGGAAGCTAAAAGATTGGGTGTGAGGCACAAGGTTATTTATTCTGCTTCGATTCTCGACGCTGTTGCAGAGACAGGTTTGCAGTTGTACAAGTTCGGCAAGATTGCAAGTATGCCTGCTTGGAAAAAGAATTACTCGCCAGATAGTTTTATGGAGATTGTAAAAGAAAACAAGTCGATAAAAGCTCATAGTTTAATTCTCGTTGACATTGGGTTGGATTTTCAAGATGCTCTAGAACAATTAAAGGTTGCTGCAGAGAATCATAAGGTTAAGTTGAATAAATTAGTTGTTTGTCAAGTACTTGGGACTAAGAGAAGCAAGGTTATGTATAAGCCAATTGAAGAGTTTGAAGAATATAGGAGTGTAAAGAAG
>JAAOYJ010000042.1 GCA_018221285.1 Candidatus Pacearchaeota archaeon | reverse complement strand
TTACATGACTTCGTGTCAACACTAAACTTCTTTCCCTTATACTTTAAACCAATTCGCATTCTTTTTCCTCTCCTCCTTCTTTGCAAGATAAGTTTTGTAATGCAAATTCACATTCTTGTCTGTTACAAAATCATGATGTTTAAATCCGCCTCCAAATGTCTTAGGAATATGCATTAACTCGTGGATTATTGTTTTAATCTGATTCTCTTTACTAAGTTTGTCGAATCTTTCAGACAAAAATTCAAGAGCATAAAATGCCTTAATCCCAATTGCTTTTTGCATTAACTTCCCTAAAGCATGGCACCTCGCAATAGTTCTCTTCGACGTACTCCCAAAACCTCTAAAACACTTAACCCTCTCAACAACAATGTAAGGAAACAATAACTTAGAAATCTCTTCTGCAATCTCCTGAAGGTCTGGTGCAAATTCGTATCTCATTTTATATCAAATGTTTTTTGAACTATCCATTTATTTTTTGGCTTTCTAATCAAATAGATTTTATCAAATTTAACTTTAAAATTTTTATCATATTTTTTTAAATAGTTTCTTATCATCTCAAATTTTTCTTCTATATCATGATGTGCTATCCCAACATGAAAATTCTTATAAAGAACTTTATCAAACTTAGCTAAATCCCCTTCAAGATGATTAAGTCTTTTTAGCAATTTCTTTTCAAATTTAACCATCTCTTTTGAGGGTCTAACTTTTAAAATTAGTGCATGTTTCTTAAAATTGCTTAACCCTCCAATCTCAAAACTAGAAGATTTAGTCTCTTCACAAATCTTTCTAATTTTATTCTCAACTTCCTTAATTTTATCGGTCTCGAATCGATATTTTAGCGTTATGTGTGCAGGTTGCTTTCCTGAATAAACAAAATTAACATTAAACTTCTTTGCTACTTTCTCTATTAATTTCTCAGCATATCTTTTTGATTCCCCTTTTAACAGATAAACTATTCTATAATTCATTATTTGAATTAGCCAATTACATTTATATAATTTCCTTGTCATTGTAAATCATGATACAAAAAATAAAACCAAACATCTGGCAAATAGGATTCAAGACATTCAGTACCTATGTTTATCTTCTAAAACTAGATGAGAAGAACATATTGATTGACACAGGCTCACGTTCAGCAAGAGAAGAACTAGTCGAAAGTCTAAATAAACTAAAGTTAAAACCAGGATATATAGATATAATCCTTATGACCCACAATCATTGGGATCATACAGAGAACTTAGACTTATTCAAAAAAGCAAAAGTCTATGGCCACAAAAAAGGTTTTCCCAACGACAAAACAATCATCGATATAGACAAACTAAAAATCAAGGAAATAAAAGTAATCAAAACCCCTGGCCATTCTCCAGGGGACATTTGTTTTTACATGCCAGAAGAAAAAATACTTTTCTCAGGGGATGTTTTATTCCATAAAGGATACATCGGAAGAACAGACTTTCCATCAAGCCTTCCCGAGAAGATGCAAGAATCTCTAGAGAAACTAAAAGAACTCGATTATGATATTCTATTGCCAGGGCATGGTGTTGAATAATTAATAGTTCTTAACTCCAAAGTAATAACAAATAGAAAGGTTTATAAAGTTTAATTTCTATGATATATTAACACTTACACTAAGACAAAGAGTTGTAAGGAGGTATAAAACAAAATGGTCTCACTAAAACAAATAAGAAACTGGAGAAATACAAGTAAGTTAGCAAAAGCTATAGAAACTGCTACCATTTTAACCCCTGTTGTTGCTCCGATTGTTCATGCACAAGTTGCTGAAGCTGGAGAAAATAAATTCTTATGTAGTGGTATGAGGGCAGGAATGTTTGGTCAGATAGCAGTATATAATTCTAACAAAAATGTTGAACAATTAAACATAACTCGTGAATCAGTAAACGGAGCCCTTGATGGGGAAATAGGTGCTTTACAGGAATTGCGAGGGATTATTAAAAGATATTCAGAATCCAATTGTAAATCTGTGGATATAGGATATAATTCTGAAAAAGGACACATAACTTATTCAGGCCCAGAACAATAAATATTTTTATTTAACTTATCTTTAATCAATCTCTCGCCAAAGGCGAGAGCATTTTTATTCTAATCTCCAACCTCAACAATCTTCCGCCTCGAAGTCAAACCAGATTTAATCTTAACTTCCTTGCCAAGATACTTCTTCAATAATTTAACCAACTTAACATTAGCCTTGCCATCAATTGGTTTCTCTTTAATCCAAACTTCATATTCCATATCAGAAATCTTTTCAATCTTCTCCTGTGAAGAGTTCGGATGTAGTTTAACCTTAAGTTTCATATAATAAAAAGTGTGGGAAGGTTTAAAAATTATTTTGTAAATAGTATTAAATGACAAAACTAATAATCCCAAAAAAGTCTGAGTATATCGGGGTGAAAAGTTCAAAGATTCATAATAAAGGGGTGTTCGCAAAAAAGGATATTCCAAAAGGAACAAGCATAATCCAATATGGAGGGGAGAAGATATCTAAGAAAGAGGCTCTTAAGAGAATTTACCAAGTTTATGACGAAGCTGAGAAAGATTCCAGCAAAGGAGAAAATTATATTCTTGACCTTGATAAGAAACATGATTTAGATGGAGACTTTCCATGGAATCTTGCAAAATACATCAACCATTCATGCGAATCAAATTCAGAACTTACAGACGTCGACGGAGAAATTTGGTTTGTGGCTTCAAAAGATATTAAGAAAGGAGAAGAGATACTCACAAACTATGGATATGGGTTAGAAGGCCACAAAGAATTTCCATGTAAATGTGGTTCAAAAAATTGTATAGGATACATGATTGCCGAAGAACACTGGCCTAAACTAAACGCCGCTCGGCGTACCCCAAAGATTTGAATGAAGGGGCAAAAAATAATTACTCCCCCGTCTCATTACTAACAGGCTCTTTTGTCACAAAACCTGTTACTGAAGAACTCGCTCTTTGAACAACAGGCAACACAGCATAATAAGCTACTTTTGCTTTAGAAACTGCATATGATTTATATGCTTGAATTTTTTCAGGTGCTTGAGAACCCATAACTAAAAGTCCCACAACCAATAAGATTGCAACCAAGGCAATCATAATAACTGGAAAATTAAAAGAAAACTTTTTCCCTCCTCCAACTTCCTCGGGCCCAGAAACATATCTTGTCTTCTTCTTACCATGTTTATCCCGATAACTCTCATACAAATAAGGTCCATAAACATTCCCTCCTCTTTTGATATATCTTTCATACGCCATTTTATCGTGTTACAATCTCCATAGCATCTCTATGCTTTAAACCATAATTTTTTCCTAATGCTCTCTTACTCCTAGCATCTATTGCTTTAATAAAGTTGTCTCCAAAGTCTGTATGCAAAAAGTATGCGAAATCCAAAGCAGTACTTCCGTTTGGGAGCAAGAAACAATCTGGAAGAATATTTCCCTTACTATCTGCAAGCTTATTTGCCGAAGCTGGGAACACTGCAAGATAATCAAGCAAATCAAAAACAGCCAAGTTCAAAACCTCCTGAACTCCTGTCCCTCCATAAACATCCAAAACATTTTTCTTAATCTTATCTAAAGCTCCTTTCTGTTTCTCACTTAATTCCTTAAGCACTTTGAAATCATCTGAACCAGGAATATACTCTATCAACTCTGCCTTAGCAGCTTGTCTTAAAGCCAACTCAGAATCTGCTGAACAAGGATAAATCAATAACTCAGGAAACTGCTTTTGAATCTTATCTATATTTTCTTTAGCTCCTGGAAAATCGGATTTATTGGCTGCAATCACCATTGGCTTACTTTTCTTTCTCAACTCTGAAGCAAAACCCATAACCTGCCCATCGCTCCACTGAGTTGCTCTCTTCGGCAAATCTAATTTTCTCAAAACATCCTTAATCTGGTCTTCCTTAACTTTCAAACCAGAGAACTGCTTAAAAACAGCCTCTGAAAGCGCAACATCCCCAAAATCTGTTTTCCTTGCAAAACCCTTCCAAACCTTCATCAAAATATTATAATACCATTTATCCAACTCATCTTCTAAAAAAATAACATCCTCACAAGGATCATAATTCTCTGTTGGTTTTCCCTCAACATCTGTTGTTCCAGAAACATCCACAATATGAATAAACGCATCTGCTTGCCTCAAATCATCCAAGAACTGATTTCCCAATCCTTTGCCTTCACTTGCTCCAGGAACCAAACCCGCAACATCCATCAAATCAACAGGTACAAATCTCCAATGATCAAGACAAAAACCATGATTCGGATTACAATTAGTATCAAACTCTTTGTCAATGCATTCAACCTTAACATAACCAACCCCGTGATTAGCTTTTATTGTTGTAAAAGGATAGGAAGCAATTTCAATCTCTGCCAAAGTCGCTGCTTTAAAGAACGTACTCTTTCCCACAGAAGGCTTTCCAACAAGTCCGATTAACATGATTTGGTAAACAATCTTCTATTTAAAAAATATCTGCTCACCCTGTTCGCTTATTAGTTTCTCAACGTATTATGCGAAGCTATCTTATTAACAACATCTCATCTCGAGTGCGAAGCACGAGCTATTTCTTCCCAACAACCTTCTTTATGCGACGCGTATCCTCGCGAGCGTCCGACGAAGTCGGCGATTTATTCGCTTTCACAACCTTCTTTACAGGAACTACTGGCTTAGAACTCTTCTCTACATCTTTCTTCTTCCCAAACTTCTCAAACAATCCAGAAATCCAAAACCCAAACTTAAAGAATCTCAATACCACGCCAAGGATAAGAATGAAAAGTCCTAAGGAGAACATTATCAAAAACACTGTATAAGATTTAGAAAGGAAAATTGAAAAGATTTGGAGATACATCTGATCTGCAAAAAAAGACAAAAGCCAATTAATTTTCATAAAAGGCAGAGACGAAAGAACCATTACAATCCCTACAACTATCGGTAGGTTAAACTTCTGCTCGACTAAGAAGAAAACTAAAACTATCAAAATAAGTGAAACAATTAATGAAAAATAAAACTTGCCCTTCCAGTAATCCTTTGCTTTAGCAGAAACAAGCACAAATGGTTGGCTTAAATCCAACTCCCTAATACAATCTATGAAATCGCAATCATATTCCTTGTAATAACCTTCTTCGACCATCCCATCAATACTCTGATTAAGTACTGCTTCAGAACCCTGCGCTATAGTCTCACAAGATACAACAAATGTCTGGTCCTGTTCACTAAAAACAAATTCAGAAACATTCGTGTTATTCTCACAATATGAATTCATCTCATCAATTCTTGAATCAACTTCACTATCCAAATCAATCTGTCCCGCGGCCACCTCCTTAATAACTGCTGTAAGTTCTGGCTTAACATTATCATAATCCAAAGACATATCCATAGTCAAGAAAATATTCCCTGCAAAAAACGACCAAAAAAGCAAAACAACTACTGCAAACAACACACCACTTCTTATCATCCCCATGATTTTTTTAAGATTAAAGCACTTAAAAAACTTTAGGAATAATTTGCTACTCATCAAAATTCACAGATGATTAAAAGTAGTTAATAAAAAATAACAATAGATTATAATAATTCCTCAAACGATTATATGAAGCTAACTCATTAACGATATCTTAACAAAGAGTCTTGAACTTGTTCTGGCTCTGAGCCACCAATCTCTCACGTTAGCGAGCTATTACATTCTCTCCAAAGTCTCAATCCGCTTATCCACAGGAGGGTGTGTACTTCCCAAACCTTTGAAAGGATTCGCAAAAAACAAAGGTGCGATTGCCTTACTTATCTTCTTCTCAGGCGGAGCATGTTCACCCTTAATCTTTTTCAGTGCTCTAATCAACCCATCAGGATACCTTGTGAACTTCACAGCAGACGCATCAGCAGCAAATTCTCTCCTACGAGAAATCGCCAACTGCACCAACTGCACAACAATCGGCGCAAGAATCGCAAGCACAATTCCAACCACAATAAACACTGCTTTGTTCCTATCATCACTTCCTCCTCTAAACCAAAGACTCCTCAAGAAAATCTGCGACACAATAGCAATCATCCCCACCATAACAGTAACCAAAGTCATATACCTAATATCATAATTCGCAACATGCCCAAGCTCATGAGCCAAAACCCCTTCAAGTTCTCTCTTCTCAAGTTTCTCAAGAGCACCAGTCGTCACACACACCACAGCATTCTCAGGATCTCGTCCAGAAGCAAACGCATTTATCTGAGCAGTCTCCATAATATAAAGTTTGGGCATCGGCATCCCTGAAGCAATTGTCAAACCCTCAACCAAACTATAATACTGTTTGAATCTCTCTCTAGAAGCCTTCTTCGCACCAACACTTGCAACTGCAATTTTATCAGAGTTATAAAAACTAATCCAAATATAACTCAATGAAACAATAATCGAAATAATCATAATCACAAAAAAGAAACCAGGCTCAAACGCAAACGATATCACATAACCAAACACGACAAACACCGCGAAGATAATTGCCATAAGAAAAAACGAATTCCGTTTATTCCTTGCTATCTGATCTCTAAAATCAATTCGCACTCTCTCCATGAAACAAACAAAAGAACTATCTTATTTAAAACTTAACGTCAACCTTCAGAAGAATCACTGTGTGGATTCTTCGCGGTAAGGATTCAAAATCCAACCTTCACCACTTTCCGCTCAGCCTCTGCAATTTTCAAATATTCTCGAGGCTGTTTGCCATAAGCCTTGGCAAAGAACGCGCCAGGCATTGTCCTGCATAAGTCATTGTAAGCTAAAATAGAATCATTATAAAACTGTCTTGAATAAGCAACCTTGTCCTCTGTTGAAGATAACTCTCTCTGAAGCTCCAAGAAATTCGTGTTCGCTTTCAAATCAGGATAGCCCTCTGCAATCGCAAAAATACTCTTCAATGCACTCTGCAACTGGTTATCTGCTTTAATCTTCTTCTCAACACCCTGTGCACTAACAAGAGCCTTCCGAGCTTCAGTCACTTCCTTAATCGCTGCCTTCTCATGCTTTGCAAACCCCTTAACAGTCTCAATCAAATTAGGAATCAAATCCGCCCTCCTCTTCAACTGAACATCAATCTGCGACAATGAATTATCAATCCTATTCCCCAACGTCGCAAACCTATTGAAATAATAAAAGAATACTCCAACAACCAACACAACCAATCCAATTATCCACCATAATGCCATGATGAAATAAGGAGGTAGGGATTTATAAAATTACCTGCTCACTACCAGTTCCAAGCAGTCTTTCCTAATTCATTTATATCTGGTTCCCCTATCCAACCATAAACATTAAGGTTATGTCCCTTTTTTTGGGCAGACTTCTCAAAATCATCTTCAAGTTTTTCCATTAACCCTAACATTTCTCGTTTGGCTTCATCTAATGAACCCGCTTCCTTCTCTATATCATCTAAAAAATAACTCTCTTCTACAAATAATTTTCCATTTCTTTTTTTAATAAAGTAATCTATAGGTAAAGGGAAAAAATTTCCAGGACCTAAACCACTAAAATAAATTTGATAAAACGGTTTTTTATCAGTAGGACAAGAATTTTTCAAATCACAAACCTCGCCATTAGTTTTTGCTATTACCATCCATAGGAGTTTTAGATTTTCATAATGTTCCATGAAAAGAACTCAAAATGAGAGTTTTTAACTATTTCTATACTTGATAACAACTATCAAAGTTACCTGCTCACTTGTTCACAGATAGTAAGAATAATTAATAAGCTAGATAATTTACATAAATTTTTCAGACACTGAACTCAAATTCAAGGAAGTTCATTAAAAGTCTTTCAATAAAATTACGAGACAGCACTCTGGGCAGGAAAAAATTAGGAAAGATTTTTACTATCTTTTATGCTGATTGTGTTAGAAGTATCAACCAAATAATCTTTCAAACCAACTAAGAATTTTCTTAATTAATCCTTGACTTATACATTCTCCAGAAATACAAACATTACTTTTACATTCAAAGTTATTTTCGCATTCAGTAGATGCTTCTTTCTGTTTTTCCCACTCCTTATTGTAAGAACAATACTTTCCACCTTTCCTTAAACTAATTAATTCGCACTCAACATCACTTAAACTACAATCTTCTGGACAATTGCAAACTGTTTCATATTCTAAATCGCATTCATCGTCACCACAAGCAAGGCACAATCCTGCATAACCTCCTACCCCATACTTCTCAAAAGTGTTTACACAATCTCCGATAAACCACTCTTTTTGTAACCGATGTTTTAATCCTTCACAGCATTGAGTTCCCATATCATCTCCTGGAGCAGTATAAATTGGAACTTCTCCGTGTTTTTTACATTCTTCTCTACAATCTTCTGGGCAATTACAACCATTTTCCCCTTCTTCGCATTTTCCATTTCCACATCGAATACATATCCCTTGATGAACAAATCCTTTCCCACTAACTGAAGGTTTTTGAATTGATTCACAACTTCCATCTTCTAAAACATTATAATTCCATCTAGTATCCAAATCTCCACAACAACTTTGGCCATCATTCGGAAGCAAAATTCCCCCTTCTACAACACAAAGAGTATTTTCTACATCACAATCTTCTGGGCAATTACATTTATCTTCATTGTATTCGTTTTCACAGTTTCCATTTCCACATGGAGCACAGATAGGTGCACCACCACAATTATTATTATCTTCAATGCACCAACATCTCCCATCTTCTAATTCAGAACCAAAAATAGATTTTAAATCTCCACAACATTTTTCTGTTCCAGGATAATACGCTTTTCCTGGCTCTACAATACATGTTTTTGAGTCATCTATTTTTTCTAAACAGGCTCCATTCTTACATCCATTTAAACATTTAAAATCAACATGTTTTGCGATATTATCATCACAATAACCTTCTCGAACATAACAATTACTTCCATAACATGACCCATGCCCAATTACAATATTTTCTCCTTTTAATTCTGCACAAACATCCTCTTGAATATAAAGTGTTGTAGAATCTTGACTTGTAATTGCATAACTTTTAATGTAATATTCCTTGCCACCATCAGAATCAATGCATTCAGCAGAAACAAAAACAGCTAAACTAAGCAAGGTTAGTAAAACAATCGGCATAATTATTTTTTTGTTCATGTTAATGAATAAAAATGAAATTACTATAAAAATCTTTGCTTTCAGAGGGGGAAAGAATGCTATCTCGCAACTCTACGAATTTTCTTTGAAAATTCTTGCCCCGCTGCGCTCTCCTCCCTTTAGTCATTCGGGACACCAATCAATCCTCACACCAGCGAGCAATACCCAAATCAAAAACTTCTTAAACTAATTTTCATATAACCAATCATGACAAAGGTTGACAAAAAGAAGTGTATTGGCTGTGGAACATGTGTTTCAGTCTGCCCCCAGGTTTTCGTAATGGGAAGCGACAACAAAGCAAAAGTCAAAGCTCAAAAAGACATTCCATGCGTAGACGAAGCAATCAAATCCTGCCCTTCTGATGCAATTAGTTAATTGATACAAGACATCAACGAAACTATTTATATTAACATGACATCCTCCGCACCCTAAAGGGCTGAAGCACTGAATCTGCGGTTTCCAATAAACGACCTCAAACAAATTTTGTCTGGTGA
>JAAOYJ010000041.1 GCA_018221285.1 Candidatus Pacearchaeota archaeon | reverse complement strand
TCACCAGACAAAATTTGTTTGAGGTCGT
This sequence comes from Candidatus Pacearchaeota archaeon, assembly GCA_018221285.1. Classification (GTDB taxonomy): domain Archaea; phylum Nanobdellota; class Nanobdellia; order Pacearchaeales; family GW2011-AR1; genus JAHKAF01. The sequence goes on along the minus strand of JAAOYJ010000041.1, from coordinate 59,839 downwards.
TTATTGGAAACCGCAGATTCAGTGCTTCAGCCCTTTAGGGTGCGGAGGATGTCATTCAAATGAACATAACTTCCAAAAGTCCTCCAACACCCAACTTCATGTCTATTTGGATTATAATCTTGTTTTTCTAATAAAGACACAGTAAGTTTTAAAGAATCTTGCGTATCAACTACTCTAAATATATTTTGATTTCCATTCCGAACATATTTTGGCTCTTTTCCTGAAGTAAATATGCTGTCTTCATCAGTTAGTTGTATTTTAACTTCTCCAATATCTTCTAAGAATTTAACAATTAAAAATTATGGGAGATCTATTTAAAGATTTATGTGATTGACTTACTCTCTTTCCCCAGTCCACCACTCCAAATCAGGAATATCAACATCAATCTTTTTTGCTTTGCAAAATCCTCGCGCAAGCAAGTAGAAAATAACTCCCAAGCTTTTTGCACTCTTGTTGTTTCCAATTATAATCTGATCAGCACCTTTTGAAAAATTATTTGTGTCGCAAACCATCAGAACTTTTTTCTTTACAATAACTGTATCTTTCAAAGCATTCTTATCAAGCCAAGAGTCTGTAACTATTGTCAATTCATTCTCAAAGAAATCAGGAAGTGTGGTATTAGTCAAAACTCCTGCAGGATATTTCTTTGTGAAAACTCTAATCCCTGTCAACTTAGAAAACATCTTAGCAGCCTTCCATCCTGCCGGCCTCTTACAAGCAAGTATAATATCTTCAGCATTAAACTTAGATAAATATTCAACCCCTTCTTTCAACTTCTCATCGATTATATCTGTGTTGAAAATCGCCAAACCATCAGCCCGTCTTCTATAAACAAAAGGTTTCATCGCCGGGGTCACAACTTTTGTCCCAAGATAAATCCCTGCCCTCACATACTCTTCAAGAGGAATCAACATATCTGTCCGTTTCTTAATCTTAACCTGCTCTTTCAACTCAGCAGTCTTTGTAATATCAACCTTTCCCTTTAGCTTCGCAGCTTTTTCCAAAAGTTCCTTCTTTTTATCTTCAAGAGATTTTTCTGTTTTAGGATCTGTTGATTCTTTCTCAGCTTCAACTTCTAATTTTTCGTCGACAACTTCTTCAGAAGATTCATTAGAGTCTTCGCTTGCCTTTGGCAATTTCTCCTCTTCAGTTGCTTTTTTATCTTCTGTCATGAGAACTCAGATGAAAATTAATTTATAAGGGTTTCTATAGTGATTGATATTAACAATCCTTAAATAATCTGTTTCAATATAATAACATGGCAGAAACTGAAAGATCTTCAAAAATATTTCAAACATTTGGTAAAGCATCAGAACCTCTTACTCAGCGATATAAAGAATGCGATTCTGGAGGCCATAAGAAATTAAACCAAGAAGGAGATTATTGTGATCATTGTTTTCGCCATACAACCTATGGAACTCCTAGAACAGATGAAATTCTTGCTTCAAGAAAAGATATTCCTTTAATACACCAGCCTATGGATGCTTCATTAATGATGAAGTCAACAATGGATGAAATAATGAATCAAGAAGGATTGGATGCTTTCGAAGGTTTGATTAAGATAGCAAAAGAATTAAAATTATAAACTTCTCTCAATCTCCACCAACCTCTTCAACTTCGCTTCCCTTTCTTTACCTGTTATACCACATTTAAAGAAATCAGCTTGAAACCCAAATGCTAAATCAGCGAGTATACTTTCGTTGGTTTCTCCACTTCTGTGCGAAAAAACAATTTTAATATTATTATCTCGCGCAACCTCGCAGACTTGCTTAACTTCCAACAACGAACCACATTGATTCGGTTTAACAATTATTGCACTAATACTTTTATCCTTCAACGCCTTTAGTAGTAATTTATGATTAGTCACAGTCAAATCATCTCCAACAATCAAATTGTCAGGAAACTTCTTCAACAACTTAGCAAAACTCTCAAAATCATTCTCGTCAAAAGGATCCTCTATATAAAATAAATTAAAGTTCTTAATCAGATTTGAAAGATAGTTTAATTGCTCCGCAGCTGTCCGTTTAAGCATCGGATTCTTGTAATGATATATCTTCCTCTTAAAAAAACTAGAAGCAGCAACATCCAGCCCAAGCGGAAGTTTAATCTTTTTCAAAACCTCAAGAACTTCTTTCTCATTCAATGGAGTTACCCAAGCATCCTCGTCGTTTTTCTCACTCTTGAATTTGCTATTATTATATTTCAGCATCATCTCAACCGCTTTCTTTGCCTCTTTATTTTTATCAAAAGAATCTTTAACAGATTTTGATTTTGGAATCAACAAAAATTCTTGGAAGTCAGGTTTCTTGCCCCTGTATTTAGTGCTTTGGGGTACACCGGGCGGTGTTGTTTCTGAATGCTTTCCTCCTCCAATACAATTACCAACAAGTCGGGGAAGTTTCTTTGCTTTCGGATTAATCAATTCCCAAACTTCTTTTTTTTGCTCTTTAGCCATTGCCTTAAGTACAGCAGACTCTAACGCAAAAAGCGTATTCGCTCCAACATGCCCATCTACAATATCTTCCACTCTTCTAAGATCGCTAAACTTTTCTATAATCTCTTCTGAGAAATAATCACTAAACTTTTTCAAGGTCTTAATATCTCCAGCCAAATCTTTCTTATAGGATTTTTTCTCGCGTTTCCCCTTTGATTTTCCATTTGGAGCAGAAGCAGAAAAGCTACCAACATTAGTTTTAATAGAAACATGAATTGTCTTTTCCCGACGAGAATCAAGTATGCTCTTCGCAGATACGCCTCTTATCACAACCATGAATTGAATAATTGAGAAGACTATTTAAGGATTTTGATGTTTGGAATATTGCTCACAACAAGTTGCTCGAGATAAAGAAGTAGTTAATAAAAATAACAGGGTGCTTAGTTACTCCCCATAATGCAAAGCTATCTTATTAATAACTTAAATTAATTATGAACGAAGTGAATGTATTAAATAATAAGATTTATTAATTCTAAAAGATAAGATGCTTTATGAATCAAAAAATTATTGAAACAAAATATTGGGTTCTTGAATTGGCAGAGAATCAATATTATTTGGGACGAAGCTATATTATACTTAAAAGAGACTCCAGATTACTTTCTAAGATTACTTCTAAAGAGGCTGAAGAATTATTCCAGATTATTAAGAAGATGGAAACTGCATTGAAAAAAGCATTTGGAGCTACCATGTTTAATTGGACATGTTTGATGAATGATGCATATAAGGCAAAAAACCCAAAACCACAAGTTCATCTACATTGTTGGCCAAGATACAAAAAAATAGTAAAATTTGAAGGAGAAGTTTTCCATGACGAAGTTTTTGCCCATCATTATGACAAATATAGGGAGAAGAAATTAAATCCAAAAATACTTAAAAAAATTGTAGACAAGATAAAAGCAGAAATTTCTTTTTAATTTCAATTTGTTAGATAATGGGCTGCTGCTATAAGTCCAGTAATTAATCCAGATGCTCCTAAAACCATAAGAGAATTGTACCCGAAGTTTGCCAAATCTAAAATATCCAAATTTTCTCTAGCAAGCGGAGTCATTTCTGCACTTCGTACTCCTAGAGAAAATAAAATAGGATCTTCTCCATCGATAAGTCTATGCAAACTAGATTTGCCAGTATTTCTTTCATAAAATTCATCTCTACCTTTAGATGGGATAAAATCTGAGGGTCTCAACCTCTCCGCTGGTACATAAGACTTTTCTCCTTCCGGTTTATTTGAATCTTTTTTCATACTTTTCGTAAAAATCTAAACTATTTAAATGTTTCCATTTGTTCTTACTTAATAGTTACATCAAGATATAGAATAAATCCTAACTCTCTTCACTAGAACTTGATTCTTCCCTCTCATCCTCTGGATTTGCAAGAGCCATTATCTCACCTTCTTTTGCAATCTCTGCTGCTTCTTCAGCCTCGATCTCCATCTTTCTCTTTTCACTCAACTTAACTTCTTTAACCCTCTTCAATTCCTCATCCTTTTTCTTTGGAAAAGGTTTTCTAACAGAAATCGGAAGAATGCCTGAATTAAATTCAACCTCTGCAATCTTCAAAGCATCATAATTTATCTTTTCTAAATCTTCCTTACCAATCTTAATCAACAACGGCGCATTCATTGCAACCTGCAAAGCCCGTGCTCCAAGAATCCTTGCTGTTTCATATCGTGTAAAATCTTTTGGGTTCATTTCAAACTCTTCTCAATCTTTTTGAGAACATCTTTGTTTACTTTTTCAGATAAATCTAATATACCTTCAAACTCTTTTATACTTAATGATTTCAATTCTGCTTTCTGCATTGAAGATATGATTCCTTTTGAATTGCTTCCGATTGTAACTCTTGTCTCACTTAAGTCTTCCTCTTCTCTTGTAGGATCAACTAAAAAGTTATCTCCAACCTGATGAATTGTTATTGGGATTGTAACATCTTTCTTCAATGGAAGAGGATTCTCAGTCAACTCTCCATACAAAACCTTTCCTTCTTCTTTATCAAATTTAGGCATTTTAGCATTCTTCAAAGCAGCAACAGCTGCAATCCCTGCAGCATCCATTATATTACCGTCGTCATTAATTGTATAAATGTCTATGAAGACTGTCCATACTTTCTCTCCGACCTCTACACATAATTTACTAAAGTCAATAAAATTACTCTCCCTAATCCCTCTATCAATAACTCTTGCCAACTCAATCGACGGAAACTTCGGAGGACCATACTCAAACCTCGGCGAACTCAATGGAAGCAACTCTGTTGTAACCATCATTGTTCCTTTGTCTTGCGAATCAGGATAAGGAGTTCCCATAGCCATTTTAATCCCAACTAAAACTTCTGTCTTCCCAATCTTAACCCTCGCACTACCATCACCGTTTTTCAAAACACCAGTCTCAATTACAATCTCTCTAAACTCATCAGGCCCACGACCATCAAACCTTTTTCCTTCTGCTAAGTATTTCCTAATTCTATTTCCTGTTAAAGTTGGTGTTTTCATTCTCCAACCTCCTTAAGCGCTTTCTTTTGAACTTCATAAATATCCTTGCAAGCTTCTCGTGCAAGATTAACAGCTTCCATTAATTGCTTCTTATCAATGTTTCCGTCAATTTGAATATGTGTCATCCTTCCATTGTTTGTGAAAGTTATTGGAATATCTGAAGCTCCTTCACCTTCATCAAAAACGCAATCTTCAGTTTTATCTACGTCAACAACCAATTGTTTATCCAACTTTCCGATTGAAACACTTGAAACCATGTCTCTCATTGGAATCCCTGCGTGCGCCAGTGCCATTGCAGCTGCATTGATTGCAGCACATCTTGTCGAAGCATTAGCGTCAACTATATTCATATGCACATCAATAACCATATTTTTGTATTCATCAATCATCAGAACAGGCTCTAAAGCCCACTGAATTATTTTACTAATTTCAGTACTTCTTCTATTCGGACCAGGCCTAATCCTATCCTCGACCGAAAAACTCATCATATTATAATTACATCTTAGGGTACATTTCTTTGGATCTTGTAAATGTTGTGGATGCATTTTCTTTGGACCATAAACTGCAGCAATTGCCTTTGTTCTCCCCTTAACACCTTCAAACCAGAATTCTGCACTTCCATCAGCATTAGGAACAATACCAACTTTAGCCCCCATCTTCCGAAGTTCATTAAACTTCCTTCCGTCGTGTCTTTTGAATTCTTTTGCCATTTTATTTCTTCTGTTCCCCAAACCATTTAGTTACTGCTTCAGTCAATCCTGGTATAAAAGATTTTTCAGTTACAAATTGAATAGCTTCTTTTGCAAGTAATTCATCCTCGATTTTGTTTCCTCTAATCCAGATAATTCCGTTCTGACCAACAGTCATATTACAACCAGTGTTATCTTTTATTAAATTAACCATACTTCCTTCTTTCCCAATAACTCTTGGAACCTTGTTAGGATTTACATGAACAATTATCCCTTCATCAAGCCTTCCTAGCCCCCTCGACTTAATACTCAGGTCAACCCCTCTCTTATTCACTGTCCATATATTTGCAATTGCAACATCTCCAATTTCCATAACTTCCTCAAGCCCGTCACTGTTAACATATCTCGGAACTTCTTTCAAAGACAAGAAAGCATTATCTGCACAACCAATATCAAGAAACCAACCATTCAGAGTAATATTCTCAACCTTTCCTATAACAACATTTCCTCTTCGAGGTTGATAAACTCCTGACAACGGAATCACTTTAACAAGCTTACCATTTTCCTCAGCCAAGCCAAACCTCATTGCAACTATGCTTTGATCATTTTTCTCTGTTCCCTCACCAGGCAAGAAGTCATCTCCTTTCGCGATCACTTCACCAGGTATTACTATTTTTCTCTCTGTCATTTTATTTCTCTTCTCCTATAGTCACAAATTTTTCGTTTTTAAGTGTTTGGCTTAGTCTTTTTGTCATCTAATCTTCTCCCTTTATCTCCTCAGTCAGCGCACTGCCATGAGTTACATTATTTAATTTATCATAAAAATCCATTATCAATCCTGCAGGAACATTAACAACAACTTCCAAGCTTCCGTCGTCAAGCCAGTTCTCTGATTCCTTGTATTGGGTAACCACTCCGTAAGCCTTGCCTGTATGAACCGCCGGAATAGTAATCTTAACTTTCTTAACCTCAATCTTTATCGGAATAATCTTGCTTATTTCATCAACAATATCTTTAATCTGGCTCTCAATCGGAGCATTCTTAACATTAACATGGGCCTGTTTCAACGCACTTTGAATCCTATCTGCTGTATGCGGATTTCCTGTCTGAGGATCAACTGCATTACTAACCAAAAAATCAACAACCTGTTTGAACTTCTGCTCCTGTTCCGCACTTCTATGCTCCTGAGTCAACTGAACCTCGCCGTCCTTAACAATTTTCTGAATTATCTCATTAGTATCTGTAGTTCCAAAAGAATCTTTCAAATCAGAATCCGACGCTGCCTCACCTTTCTTAGAATCAGTAAAGACCTTGTCACCTTCAGCTTCGATAAAAGAACTTTCACCTTTCTTGAACTTCAACGCCTCATCAAGATCAACAATAATTTCAAAATTCTTTCCTGCTTGTTTAATTCTTGCTAATGTTTTTGTCATTTTAATTTGGAATCTTCTCGAAATCATAAGTGAATCCTGCCGAATTAGGATAAAGTCCCTCAGGGATTCTATGGTCTATGAATAAAACCTTCCTTTTCCCGTCGTTATCTACTTCCCTTTGAGTATATAATACCATTAATCCCGTATCAATATCTTCAACGACTTCTGTTCTCCCATCAGCAAACTGCAATATTTGTCCTTCAGATAAGTCTTCTAAACTAACACCTGTTTCAGGGATTACTAGTATGTTTTTTCTCCCTTCAAGATACTCTTTTTCAGCAGCCGCGCTTAATCTCATCTCACAAACTCCTGAATCTCTTCGCCCTCAATCTTCTTTAACTTTAAATCCTCATTTGAGATATAACCAAGTTCAAACCTGTTAATATCAAACTTCTTTCCTTGAACTTCCTTGAAAATGTCCAATGCAATCTTAGCACCTTTCTTAATCATCAAATCTTCCTTATACTTTTCTCTCAGCATTTCCCTAAGTTTCTCATCGTCCTCTCCAATAGCATTCGCCTTGTATGCAAAATAATTCCCTGTAACACTGCTTGTATAAAGCTCTGGCTTTTTGCCGTTAATCCCTGCAACCATGATGAAAACTCCGAACGGTCTTGCTCCACCATATTGTGTAAATTGCTGTTGAACACCCGCAACTTCCTTGATTACTAACTCTGGCTCAATTGGAGAATCATAAGTTATTCTGTGCTGTTGGGACAAAACCTGTGCCCTCTCAACAAGAACTTTCGCGTCTGAAACAATCCCTGTAACACTCGCAATAACATGAGAATCAACTTCAAATATCTTATTCGCTGACTTCTGAACTATCAGTTTATCAACTATCCTCTTATCAGCCAATATGAAAACCCCGTTAGCACACTGCATTCCAATACTCGCACTTCCGAGCCTCACAGCTTTCTCTGCGTACTCAACCTGAAGCAAATGACCTTCCGGTGAGAACATAGTCGCGGTTCTATCATAACCCATTGCTTGATGCTGGATGTCTGTTGGCATATCCATTTTTTGTATATTCCGAGAATTTAATAATATATTAAGTTGTTTCTCTTCTCTCAAAATTCAGAATTATGAAGAGTTTATAAGTTTTTCGGAGGGGATTTTAGCTCGCGTGGGGCGAGATTGATGGGGGGTTGTTAATAGAAGATTACTTATAGTTCAATCACTTTGTTTTTTTTATGTTAGTTAAAACTCTCTCTTACTTCAAGGAAAAGATATTTAAGAGTAGTTTCATTCTTAATTTCAGCGAAAAAGAAATGAAAGGAGGTAAAAAAACAGAACAACAAAGTTTAAAAAAGGAGTTTTTTTAATAAAAATATGACAGAACAAAAAGATAAAATTGCGATATTTAAAACGAAAGAAGACGTCTTATCCTCTATGGGAAGGGGAGATGTAGAAATTTCTAAGGGAGTATTAAAAAATCCTGATTTTACATCTGCAAGTAACAAAGAGATATTAGGATTTATAGCAGAAAGTGGAAGCGATTATACGATAGTAGATGTTAAGGCAGTTAAAAATAACCCACAAGCATTTGTTAATTTAGCTTTTGGGAAGGGGGAAAAAAGTGATACAATCCAAAACCCTGCCTGAAGGAATTTATTTTTTACACATCTCTTTTTTAGAAGAATCTTCAAAAGGGATTATAAAAACAGGCATCACAAATCAACTTAAATTATTAATGGATTTAGTTTTTCATGATACTAACATCTCCATTCAAATAATAAGTTGCGATAGGACATTAGAAAATATTTCTGAAAAAAAGGTTGATTTCGCTCCAGCAATACTTTCTTCTATTAATGAAAAATCTTATTATGACGGAGCATTAGGCGATGATGAATATGCTCTTAAAATAGCTTCCAGAGAAAAAATATCTTTTCTTCCAAGTTTTTTTATAGTTTCAGAAGCAAAAAAAGAAGAATTATCAAAAAAAGCTGAAACTTTAAAGTATAAAATAAATGTCTTATCTGCTGATGATCTTCAATAATTACTTAACTGAATCAAATCCATTCCATCCTACTTCCCTCTCAAACCCTTCAAAGTCCCACTCACTTTCTCAACAACCATCTTCTCTGAAAAGGCACAAAGCGACCCGCGAACAGAATCAACAGCCCCGCGATTCACAGAAATAATCGCAGAAGAAGAACCCGACTTAATCCAAACCAAACCCGCCTTCGACATCCCCAAAACCCCAACAAACTCAAGAATCGCCTTCTCAACATTCGCCTTAAGATCCTTACCTCTAACTAACAAATATCTCTTCTTCTCTCTCATCGTGGGTTTCAAAGACTTCATTTGGATTCCTCTTTTGGAAGACGAATGAGTGGAAATTTTTGATTTGCTCTCATAGTTTATTGAAGAGACAATATTTTATAAACCCTCCTTTATAATTATCATAAAAGAGTTGAAGATAAAATGAAGATTCATACTATTGGAGGATTTACTGAAGTAGGGAAGAATATGACTGTAGTTGAACTAAAGGATGATGCGATTATCCTTGATGCAGGGGTTTATCTTCCCGCGCTAATCGAACTTCAAGAGGAAGAAGAGCAACAACGCACTTATTCCGAAAAAAAACTAAGGAGAATCGGAGCATTGCCAGATGATGATCTTCTTGATAAACTTGGAATAAGAAACAAAGTAAGAGCAATTCTTTTAGGACACGCTCATCTTGACCATATTGGCGCACTTCCCTATATCGGCTATAGATACAAGGCACCCATTGTGGGAACCCCATATACTATTGCAGTTTTGAAGAAAATCTTAGAAGATGAGAAAATAAAAGTTCCAAATAAATTAATAACTGTAAATCCAAATTCATCTTTTATAGTCAAAGGGAAAAAAAGAGATTATAGGGCAGAATTCATTAATGCAACCCATTCAACTCTCCAAACATCAATGATTGCCCTACATACTCCAGAAGGCGTTGTTCTTTATGCAAATGATTTCAAACTAGATAACACTCCTGTTATGGGTTTGCCCCCAAACTATAAAGCATTGGATAGAATTTCAAAGAAAGGCGTAAAAGTCCTAATTGTAGATTCTCTTTATTCAAGTGAGAATAAAAAAACCCCAAGCGAGAAAGTTGCGAAAGCTTTGGTAGAGGAAGTCCTGATGACAATAAAGAATGAAAAATCTGCGATTTTTGTTTCAACCTTCTCATCTCATGTAGCAAGGATAAAGAGCATTGTGGAATTTGGAAAAAAACTAAATAGAAAAGTTTATGTGATTGGAAGGAGTATGAATAAATATCTCTCTGCTGCAGATGAGGTTGGGCTGTGTCCTTTCAAAAGAGACATTCAGATTGGAAGTTACAAAAGACAAGTAGAGTCAATTTTAAGACAAGTTAGTAAAAATAGAGAAAAATCTTTAGTTATTTGCACAGGCCACCAAGGAGAACCTGGAAGTATTCTTGACAGACTTGCAAGAGGAAAACTTCCTTTTGATTTCAGACAACATGATAATATAATATTTTCTTCGAAGACAATTCCTGTTCCAGCCAATATGGCAAATAAAGAAAACATGGACAAGAGATTAAGAAAAGCTGGTGCTAGACTCTTCGATGAGGTTCATGTTTCAGGTCACGGAGGACGAGAAGATTTAAGAGACCTTCTTTCAATAGTAAAGCCAGAACACATAATCCCTTCTCACGGAACAACCCAACAACTTACTCCAATGATTGAACTTGCAAGAGAGATGGGCTACGATACAGGGAAAAAATGTCATCTGATGCAAGACGGACAAGTTTTGGAATTATAAGTCCATAATTTTTTAAACAAAGCTTTCTTTAATCAGTTATATAAAAGAGGATAAAATGGATAAAATTTCTACACAAGGAGAAATTCTTGAAGGATTGAAAATGGCTTTGAATAGGGGAGAATCTCTTGCTAGGGCAAAGCTGACATTCATTAATGCCGGTTACAACAAAGAAGATATTGAGACAGTGGCTGGTTTTTTAGATGCTCCAAAACCTGGCCAAGCAAAACCTGCCCAACCAGAAACAAAACCTGGAACTCCTCCTACAGAACCAATAGTAAGCAAACCCACACAAAGTGTTTCAAATTATGGCCAAACATCTCAGGGGTCTCCTGCCCAATCAGGCCCGTTAGTTAAACCAAAAGAAGTAAAATCTCCTTTAAAAGTCTCAGACTACAAACAACCTGAAAGTAAATCCGGTAGAAAAATGATAATCATTTCTATAATTCTTATCCTTGTTTTTGTGGGAGCTTTAATCGTAACCCTTTTATTCAAAGAGAAATTAATCGAGTTCTTTGGAGGATTATTCTGACTTCATCACAATCAATTTTATATACCACTTCTTTTTACATATTCTATGGTTAGGTTTGCCCACATTGCTGATGTACATCTTGGAGGATGGAAGCAACAGCCGTTGCAGGATTTGAACTTCCAATCTTTCAGAAAGTTGATAGACACTTGCATCGAAAAGGATTTAGATTTCGTTCTGATTGCAGGAGATTTATTCGACTCTGCTTACCCTCCAATAGAGATACTCAAAGAAACCTTCGCCGAGTTCAGAAGACTCAAGGAGGCAGGAATCCCTTGTTTTATAATCGCAGGTTCGCATGATTATTCTGTATCTGGAAAAACTTTCCTAGATGTTTTAGAAAAAGCAGGTTTTTGTAAGAACGTCGCAGATTTCGAGGAGACAGAAGATGGGATAATCTTGAACCCAACTATTCACGAAGGAATTGCACTTTATGGTTATCCTGGAAAAAAATCAGGATTGGAAACAAGAGATCTGAGAAAAATAAAACTCAACGATGCTCCTGGGATGTTTAAGATCTTCATGTTTCATACAACAATTGACAAAGCAAAAGGAACATTGCCTATCGACGCGGTGGAAGTTGATTTAATTCCCAAGGCAGATTATTATGCTCTTGGGCATTTACATATAGATTTTCAATATCAGAATTTTGTTTATCCTGGGCCAGTATTCCCAAACAATTTTCAGGAACTCGAAGATCTTAAACACGGAAGCTTTTACATTGTCGATACTGAAGCTGAAAATTCTTTACAAAAAATAAAATTGAAAATTAAGGATGTTGTGCCCTTAAGGATAGAAGTGAAAAACGCGCTTACAGCAACAGAGCAGATAATCTCAAAGCTGGACGAACTTGATATTGAGGATAAAATAGTTCTATTGAGAATTAAGGGAGAACTAGAACACCAGAAAACTTCTGATATAAAGTTCGCTCAGATAGAAGAATTCGCCAAGCAAAAGAAAGTTTATTTTATGTTAAGGAATACTCACGACTTGAAAACCAAGGAAGATGAATTAGAGATAAACGTTACAGATAAGGAAAACATCGAAGAGGAAACAGTGAAGATTTACTCAGAGCAGAACCCCTCTGATTTCAACAAACTAATCCCAGAATTAATCAACTCTCTTGCAATTGAAAAGCAGGAAGGAGAAACAACAGACAGCTTCACAAATCGTTTGATGGAAACCTCCAAGAAGTTGATGGGGTTTTGATTACTTCTTAAGAAAGTCTAAAACATCTTTATCTTCACCTTTGATTAAAACACCTGCAAGATTCCTAAGGAAGCTTAATGAATTTCTTAATCTTTGTTTAAGGCTTGGCCCATTCTCTAATTCTCTTGCTATTTGTTCTTTATAAGTTCCACCTTCTAAATCTCCTTCTAGAACAAAAATTCCATTTTCTTTTTCCATATCAATTATCTCTCTAGAAATAAATGATCTATGCATTTGCATGCAAAAAGGAATTTTTGGATTAATTCTATGAGTATTTCCACTAATTAGTTCATAGACAGGCAACTTTCTAAGAGAATATTCCTTGCTTCCAGACCCACTACCTTCAGAGAATGTCGCATTAATATTATCGTAATTTTCCATGATTAATCACAAGAATTAATACTTATAAGTCTTTCTATATGTTATCTTTTATTAGTGGTTACAATATTAACTATTAACAATCCCACCCCAATAATCCTTAAATATACTCTCTTTCTCGTTTTATCATGCGTCTAAAAAAGATTGTGTTGAACAATATCAGAAGTTATGAAAATCAAGAGGTTGAGTTTTCAGAGGGTTCTACTTTGTTATCAGGAGATATTGGTTCTGGAAAAACTTCGATTCTTTTAGGAATAGAATTTGCTTTGTTTGGTCTACAACCAGGTCAGAGAGGTTCAGCTCTTTTGAAAAATGGTAAGGATACAGGGGGAGTGAAAATTGAATTTGTCGTCGACGATAAAGAAGTTATTGTTGAAAGAACTTTGAAAAAAGGAAGTAAAACAATCTCACAAGATTATTGCTCGATAAGAATCAACGGAGAGAAAAGAGAACTTTCAGTAACAGAATTAAAAAACTCAATTTTGGATTTGCTCAGTTATCCTGGCGAGTTTTCAAAGAAGCAGAATATTCTTTACAAGTTTACAGTTTATACTCCTCAGGAAGAAATGAAACAAATAATTCTTCAGGACCCTGTGACAAGAACCAACACATTAAGGCATATATTCGGGATTGATAAATACAAAAGAATCCTCGAGAACATTTCAATCGTAACCTCAAAATTAAGAGAAGAAAGGAGATTGAAAGAAGGACTGACAGAAACAATTGAACAGGATAGGATGAATATTCTTTCAAAGGAAAATGAATTGGAAGCAAAACATTATAATCTTGTGTCAGTCGAGAAAGAGCTTTTTTCTAAAGAAGAAAAGAGAAAGAAAGTTCAAGAAGAGAAAGAAGAGATCTCTAAGAAGATTGAAGAGAAAAATAAATTTCAGCAAGAGATTGAAAAAACTAAGATCATGGTTTTGAATAAAAAAGAATCTCTCTCAAACAATTTAGAAATAACTAAACAAATCGAGGGTCAGATAAAGGAGTTAAGCGAACTAAGGTTTGACGAGTTAGAGATAGAGAGACTTGCTTCAGAGATTGCTTTAAGGAAAAAAGAGAAAGAGGAATTTAATCAGAAGAGTATTGAGATTTCAACCAGAATTTACTCATTGGATTTGAAGAATAAGGAAAACGAGAAGATTAAGGAGAAACTTACTCATATTGAAGTTTGCCCGACGTGTATGCAGGACGTTGGACCAACTTACAAAGCGAATGTCGTTAACAAACTTAGTTCAAATACGTCTGAAAACATAAAGCACGCCGAATCTCTGAATCTCGCAAAACAAAAACTTTTCGAAAGCATGACAGAGATAGATTCTAAAATCTCTATGGCTGAAAAGAGAATCCAGGAATTAAATATTCTAAAAATTAAACTCCAAGGAATCGAAGAGAAACAAGGTAGGCTTAAGGAGATTGAGATCTCAAACAAGTTATTGGAGAACGATGTTGAACTTTTAAACAATCAAATGGGAACTTTAAGAGACTCTGTGTTTGAGTTTGCAAAGTTTGATAATCTTTTTGAATCAAAGCAGAAAGAACTTAACAATGCTTTGAATGACGAGAGACTTGCCGAGATAAAAGTCGCAGAGTTGAAAAAGGAGATAGAAGTTTTTTCAACACAGGTTGAGGAATTAAAAGAGAGAATCAAGAAGACAGAAGAAATCAAAAAGCAGCTGGATTATATAATAGAATTAGAGAATTGGCTTTCTAAGAAATTCGCACCAGTCATTTCGCTTATTGAGAAAAACGTAATGGTTAATCTTAAAGTTGAGTTCTCCAAACTTTTTGAAGAATGGTTCAGCATGCTTGTCTCAGAGTCATTCAATATTTCCATTAGTGACGACTTCACCCCAATAATAGAACAGCAAGATTATGAAATTGATTATACATATCTTTCAGGAGGGGAGAGAACAGCAGTTGCACTTGCCTATCGTCTTGCACTGAATCAGGTTATCAATTCTATGCTAAGCAAGATCAAGACCCGTGATTTTGTAATTCTCGACGAGCCAACAGATGGATTTTCAGATCAGCAGCTTGATAAGATGAGAGAAGTCTTAGATCAGCTAAATGTAGCACAATTAATTATTGTCAGCCACGAGCAAAAGATAGAGGGATTCGTTGAAAACGTGATTAGGATAAAGAAGGAGAATGGTCGAAGTTTTGTTGAAGCTTGACTTCCGAAAACTTTAAATAATCAAAATCCTCCTAATTTTTATAAATTCTAATAATAATTAGATGATTCTATTAAAATGGATGCTGAAATAAAAAACTCAATTTTGAAGACAGGAACCACGATTCTTGGAATTGTTTGTAAGGACGGAGTTGTGATGGCGAGCGATAGACAAGTCACATTAGGTTCCAGTATTGTTGGGAAGAAAAACTTTGTTAAAACTAGGCAATTAAACGATTATTCCTTAATGTCTATCGCAGGACAAGCTTCTGATGGGCAAAGATTATGGAAAATTATTCCTGCTGAATTGAAGTTAAAGGAATTAAGATCAAAATCAAGACCCACTATAAAACAAGCAGCAAATCTTCTAGCAAGTGTTTCATTCTCAAATATAAGACAACATTCGATGATTCCAAGCATTGTTGGAAGTCTTTTTGGAGGATTTAATGAAGATGGTTCTACCGAACTTTATACTATTGGGATTGATGGAACAATCGACAAAGTGGATGACTATGATGCGAATGTTGGTTCTGGAATGCAATATGTTTATGGTTTATTTGAGAGACAATATAAAAAAGGATTAAGTATTAAAGAAGGGGTTGAACTTGCAAAAGAAGCTTTGAAATCTTCAACCCAAAGAGACACAGCTTCAGGATATGGATTTGATATTTTCACAATCACAAAAGATGGAATCAAGAAAGTAGTTGAGCAAACAATTGAGCCAGACTACAAAGATGACAAGCCAGATAAGAAATAATTTGTGAAATAGTTTTGAGAGGGTAATGAAAATGTATAAATTTTCTAAACTAAATGATAAGTTGTAAAAATGAGTATATTAAAACAAATAAAAGAAAAACTGCACGGAAAGGTTAAAGAAGCGTGTTTTGAAGGCGCGAATATAGTTCTCTATACAGATAATGAACAATTTTTTAAGGAAGATGGTGGAAAGATAAGAGAGATTGTCAATGAGATAAAGAAGAGAATTGAGCTCAGAGCAGACCAGAAGATTCTAGAGGAAAAAGAAAGAGCAGAGGCAAGCATTAAGAGAATTGTCCCTGAGGAAGCAGAGATAACAAATATAATTTTTGATTTTCATAGAAGCATAGTTGTGATTGAGGCAAAAAAGCCAGGGATGGTTATTGGTAAACAAGGTTCTATTCTTGAGGAGATAAAAAATACAACTCTCTGGACTCCCCAGGTCCAAAGGTCACCTGCAATAAAAAGCCAGATTACAGAAAACATTAGAGAAGTTCTTTATGCAAATAATAACTATCGAAGAAAATTTCTTAATTCAATTGGGAAGAAGATTTACACTGATTGGAATCCTGATAAGGCGGATTTGTGGGTTCGGCTGACTTTTTTAGGAGGTGCAAGGCAGGTTGGAAGAACGTGTATACTTTTGCAGACCCCGAATTCAAAAGTTCTTCTTGATTGTGGGGTTGATGTTGCAGCCAATGACGCGAATAAATTCCCTATTTTTGATGTCCCAGAGTTTGATATTCAACAATTAGATGCTGTGATAATTAGCCACGCTCATTTGGACCATGTCGGGTTATTACCATATTTGTATAAGATGGGTTACAAGGGCCCTGTTTATATGACTTATCCGTCGAGAGATATCGCGGCTCTGATGTCGTTGGATTTTATCGGAGTAGCCTACAAGCAAGCCGCAAAACCTCTATTCGATTCAAAGGACATTAAGGAGATGGTTAAACATAGTATATGCCTGAACTATAATGAAGTTACAGACGTGACCCCTGATGTGAGGCTGACTCTTTACAATGCAGGCCATGCTTTAGGAAGCGCAATGGTTCATTTGAATATCGGAAACGGTGCGCATAATTTACTTTACACCGGAGATTTCAAATATGGAAAATCACGATTATTAGATCCTGCAGTATCAACTTTTCCAAGAGTAGAATCTGTAATTACAGAATCAACCTATGGGTCAAAAAGGGATATACTTCCTCCGAGAGCACAATCAGAAGATGAATTAATTGCATTAGTAAACAAAACAGTTGAAAGAGGAGGAAAAGTTTTGATACCAGAGTTGGGATTGGGGAGGGCGCAGGAATCCATGCTTATACTTGAGGCTGCAATGAAGGCAGGGAAAATGAAGAAGGTTCCGATTTATATTGATGGAATGATATGGGATATCAATGCTATCCACACCGCTTATCCTGATTTTTTAGGGAGCAACGTTAGGTCCCAAATATTCCAAGATCAGAACCCTTTTGTTTCAGACATATTCTCAAGGGTTGGTTCACCTCAAGAAAGAAAGAAAGTTGTTGAAGGAGATCCTTGTGTTGTACTTGCAACATCAGGGATGCTTGTAGGAGGAGCATCAGTTGAGTATCTTAAGGAGTTTGCAGTCAGCGAGAAGAACACAATAATCTTCGTATGTTATCAAGGAGTTGGTTCATTAGGAAAGCAAGTTCAGGACGGAATCAAAGAGACAAGGATGATGGTAGATGGAAAAGAGGAAATCGTAAAAATTAATTTGGAAATTCAAACAGTTGAAGGATTCACAGCCCATGCAGGAAGAAATGAACTAATCTCTTTCTTTAATAATATGAGGCCAAAACCAAAAAGAGTAATCATTAATCATGGAGAAGTCTCTAAGTCTCTAGACCTTGCATCAGCAATTTACAAACTCAACAGGATTGAAACAAATGTTCCGAGGATGTTGGATACATTGAGATTGAGATGATTTTATATTCTTATCAAAATCTTGGTTGCTCAATGTATAATGCGAAGCTATTTCATTAACTACTTTCTTATCTTGAGCGTCAGCGAGCTATTTCTTCAAAACAACAATATTTATAAAACTCCTAATCTTTTACATAACATAAAATGAGGAAGATAAATATTCAAATTTCTAACAGGGCCTTGTATACTTTGATGGCAATGATGTTTATTGTTTTAGTTGGGATTGGGGTTGTTGCTTACGGAACTTCTGATCCTGTGGTGTTTGGACATAGTGCTGGAGAGATTGAGGGAGGAGGAACTCCTTCTGGCGCAATTATGATGTTCGATACTTCATGCCCTCAAGATTGGACTAGGTTTAGTGAATTAGACGGAAAAGTTCCAAGAGGAAATCCAACTTATGTAGGATCAGGAGGAGCAGAAACTCATTCTCATGGTGCTGGGAGCCATACTCATACATATAATACTGTGATTGCCCACACCCATACCTCTTCACATATGTCTGTGATTGGTGCAAACGGTGCCAGTATGGCTCAAGGAACTGGGGGTCAGGGATGGGCAATGTCTACAGGAGCAGGACATTTAACTACCTCAACAGGAAGTTCTTCTGGCACTACTGTTGGAGGCACAGGAAACACCGGCTCATCTGCAATGAATTCGTGGCCCCCATATCTAAATATTGTTTATTGTCAGAAGAATTAATTTCTCCGAAATCGGCTTTGCCAGATTTCTTCGTTAAGGAAGATGTTATTAATGATATAACTTCATATAATGCTGGGAGTAACTTATCAGGTTATTTTTGATTAATTACTTTCTTATCTCGAGCACAGCGAGCTATTTTAATTAAAACTTTAAAAACTTCTTTTTCATTCTTATTTTAATAAAGAGGTTAAAATGACAAAGTATAATCTAAAAATTACAGCAGTTCTTTTGATAATGTTTATCCTAACTCAGTTTATTGGGTTGTATGTTGTTAATCATTATTCTTCGACCAAGATTGTTAATGGAGAGGTTGTTGAGGTTGATGCGCCAGACTTACCGTTTGGTTTGGAAACTCCAGAAGTAAAAGATGCTGGAGAATTTAATGAAATTTTCATCTCGATTATATTCGCATTTATCATTGCTATCACTCTTCTTTTTTTACTAACTAAATTCAGGATTGCGTTTGTCCTGAAACTCTGGTTTTTTGTTGTGGTGATTATTGCTTTAGGAATTTCATTTAATTCGGTTCTATCCCCATTAGGATATGCCACTACAATCTCTTTGATAATTGCAATCCCTTTAGCATTTATCAAAATCTACCGAAGAGAATTCCTTGTACACAATATTACAGAACTTCTTGTTTATCCTGGAATCGCTGCAGTGTTTGTCCCGATACTGAATATCTACACTATCATCGCGCTTCTTGTCCTAATCTCTGTTTATGATATGTGGGCTGTTTGGCATTCAGGGATAATGCAGAAGATGGCAAAGTATCAAATAGACAAGTTGAATATCTTTGGAGGATTTTTTGTTCCATATACTGATAAAAAGACCAAGAAGAAGATTAATTTATTCAAGGCAAGGTATAAGGATAAAAAAGTTTCAAAAGAGAAATTCAAGGCAAAGAAGTTCAAGATGAATGTGGCGATTCTCGGAGGAGGCGACGTTATATTTCCAATAATTGCTGCAGGAGTTATGTTTAAGACTTTTGGACTGGCTTCAGCATTACTTGTAACACTCGGAGCAACACTTGGAATTGGTTATTTATTTTTCTTTGCAGAAAAAAAGAAGTTTTATCCTGCAATGCCTTATATTACAGCGGGAATCTTCCTTGGAATGCTGACATCATGGGCATTACTATAAATCAATCCTGAATGTAATTTTTGCCGTCGAAGTGTTTAGGCAAACTGCTTCAGTGCGAAGGGAAAGATGGACTGTTCCAAGAAAACGCCGTTTTCTTACCAAATGCCTTATATTACTGCAGGGATTTTTGCAGGGATGTTGGTTGGGAAGTTATTGGTTGGTTAAAATACAGTCTTAGGAGCATATACTCTCTGAACAATTAATTTATCATCTCTAAGCTTATTCACACTTTCAATATATTCATAGAAATGTTTTTCTGTCATTGGTAATATCCCTTCATGACCTTGAAGATTTACTTTTGAAGGAGTTTCAGTTTCTAACCTTAATGTTAAAGAGCCTTTACCATTTTTACCTGGTAATTGTTCAGCAAATATTGATGGTATTAGATAAACATCATGAGGATCAATCTCCATAACTTTTCCTGCATAAGAAGAATTTGAAAATCTATTTTTGACAAATCTATTTTTGAAAAATTTCTCATCTTTATTTTCCCCTTTGTTAGTTCCAAAAGGAGGGTTTTTTCTTTCCATACATCCCTCAAAAATTTCCCATTTAAATAACTTTCCATTCTGTCCTCACTTTAGAAAAGTAACAGATAGAAACATTTATAAAGTATTTTTTTCTCTGAACTGAGTAGTAAAAATGTTAGTCAAACAAGAATTAATAAATAAAATCAAAGATTACTTTGATTTGAATGTCTATGAGACAAAAGTATGGTTAGCTTTGCTTGGGAAAGGAGTCGCTTCTGCTGGAGAGATTGCAGAGATTTCGAGAGTTCCAAGGTCAAGAACCTATGATGTTCTTGAGAGTCTTGAGAAGAAAGGATTCGCAATAATCAAAATCGGGAAACCAGTTAAGTATCTTGGTGTTAAACCGAAGATAATTATTGAGAAACTAAGAAACAATGTTAGAACAGAAGCAGAGGAAAGAGTAGATAGTCTTTCGAAGATTAAGGATACTAACGAGTTTACTCAACTTGAAGAGTTGTATAAGGGTGGAATTGATCCTGTAAAGAGAGAAGACATCTCAGCAGCTCTGAAAGGAAAATCAACGATCACTAATTATCTTAAAGAAATTATTCAAGAAGCAAAGAAAGAAGTAATTGTTTGCACAAACGCAGAAGACATCAAATCAAAACAGAAACTCTTCAAACAGACTTTTGACTATCTTAAGCAATCAAAGATTAAGGTAAAGATTGCTCTTTCAGGCGACGAAGATTTAATCAAGCAATTGGCAAATCTTTTCGAGATTAAAATTAAGAAAGTAGACATCGAAGCTAAGTTTTTCATAATTGATAGAAAGGAGCTTTTGTTCTATCTATCAAAAGATAAGAACAACGAGGATATTGCAATCTGGTTAAACTCACCTTTCTTTTCACAAGCTTTCGCAGGATTGTTTGAGAAGGCGCTTGGGAGGTAATTGGGATGAAAAAGGATTTTGACAATTCAAATTATTATAACGTAGCTTCCTTAGTTTTTGAATATGTGGGTTATGCTAGACTTAATCTTGAAAAGAAATTACATGTTCTCACAAGAGACCAATTAGATTACGCAATGACGTTTATTGAAAGATATGAACGGGAGCCAAATAAAAAGTGGGATGAGGATTCCGAAACTCTTAGAAAACAAGTTGGAAAAGTTGAGAAGTTATTAGAAGGAGAAAAATAAAATGAAATCTCTAATAAAGATACTAACTATTCCGTTAGTATTGATTACTTTAACAAGTTCAGCTTTTGCTTATGCAATAGGAAACAATCACTCTACTTATGATGAGATTATGAAACATGATTCAGATGGAGACGGTATTGTCAATATTGTTGAATATGTAGCAAGATTAATTGATAAACCTGAAAAAGAGTTTAATCAGGCCATGGATAAATTTGCAGCATATGATTTTGATAAGAATTTTATAATTGATTGGAGAGATAAATTTTATGATGGAGAAAAATAAAATGGAAAGAGGAGACAACCCAAACGAATTAGAAAAATCAGCAAGAAATAAAAATGATGACCATATTTTTTTAGGTTTTGGAGCTCTTGGAGAACTTATTTTTCCAGGGGGAAGCGTTTTTGCTGGAATTGTGGGTACCCCTTTAGTTACTTATATAAGTAGCCCTTTTGCAGATAGATTAAATGGCTTTCAAACTCCTCAAGAGGAAATGATTCTTTACTCTGTTAAGAATGCTGCAAGATTCTTAACAGGAGCAACAGCGATTTCTATTTTAAGATATTTATCCTAAAACAATCAAACCCTTAACACTCATCTCTTTCATCCTCTTCTTATTTTTCTTTTTCCAGTTCGCAATGAATTTACCGAGGCTGAAATCAACTTTTTCCCAAGCATGAACCTTACCTTTCTTTATGAAAGTGTGTTTATGCTCTTTTTCAAATCTTTTAACATTCTTTTTATCTTTGACAAAAGGCCCTTCTCTCAAAATCTTTCCCTTACTCTTTGCTACAAAGAAATACCTTGCTGATTTCTTTCCATTGTAATTGAAGCCTTTGTTCTTAACATCAAAATACCTTGCAACCTCTTTGTCAAGATGTTTGTAGAACTTCAATAACTTACTTCCTGCAACATCCCCTTCTTGCTTATTTGTCTGTGCTTCCAGCAAGATAAATTCATGTTTGTTCTTTACAGCTTGCTTCTTTATTTTTTCCAAATCTGTCTTCTTAATTTCAAATGCTTTTACAGACGGGCTTTTCAAAAACTTTTTACATTCTTTTTGGAATTTCTCAAAGGTCTCATAAGATAATGCAGCCAGAACATTTCTCTGCTTATACGTCGGGTCAATCAGTATAATCGGCGACTGCAACTTTGAACTATTCAAATCCATCAAAATAGCCCGCTTGATCTTATGTTGTTTTTCAATATCTATAACTTCCTTATCACTTATCTTTACAATTGCTCTAATAAATTTTAGGAAACCTCCATAATGATAAACTAGTAATTCCAATCCATAACCTGAGAACCCTCTAATATAAGATTCAGCACCATAGCAATGATTAGCATAGCAAAACGCCTTAGCAATTCTTATGTCATCTAAAATCTTCTGCGACTTCACCCTCTTGTGCATATACTTCACATGCGAGTAGGACAAGTCAGTTATGTTATCCGCCTCTCGAGGATGTTTCACTTTCAACACAGGGATTATCTCAATAAAAAAATCCTTTGTTATTTTCAACCGAAAATAATCTCTTGAACCATGTATTACCGAAACCCCTTTCATTCTACTAAGAATCTTTTTCGCTAGTTTTGATAAATCCTCTTTTCTATATTTCTTATCAAACCTCACAAAAACATCCACGTCGTAATAATCCTTCTTTATCACAGTTCCTTTGGCAAAACTTCCGCCGACAAAAACCTCTGCGTCAATCCCCAACTTCGCAGCATTCTTCTTTATCTTTTCCAAAAATGATTTTAGATGTTTATCTATAAAATCCAAATCTTCCTTAGGGGGTTTTACTTGTTCTAGAACTTGCTTGAGGACTTTCGTTGTCATGATTAGGGTAGTGTCATAATACTTATAAATCTAATCAAATAGAATTTCTTATGGAAGGAATAACACATGTGAATCTCTTACGAAAAGGAAATAATGTTTATCTCCAAACTAATTCTAAAATTATCTGTATTGGAACATTAGGTCGTCAAGGAGCCCTTGTCGAAAAACTAAGAAATACCACACCATCCCCCCATTCTTTTTTCTTAAAATCAAGATTAAAAAGTAAAAGGATCGTTAGAAAAGGGTACCTTCCTTTACCAAAATCTGAGTTGAGGAGTATTTTTAATTCTTATAGGACGAGAGTGTCTAAATACAGTATAATCTTAGACGGATTACCTATTTCTTACCAAGAGGATCTCTAATCTCATGAACATCTTTCATGCTTTTGTCTAGTGTTGATGCTAAATCAATAATATACTTTCCTTCTTCAAGTTTGTAAATTAATGGTCTGTCTTTTCTAAACAGATTCACAATATCAATCTCAAACTTTCCAGAACCAACAGCTCTGACAGATTCAATATCTAAAATAACTGGAGCATCCTCGTCTGTAATCCCTGCCATCTCACGAATATCCTTTTCAATCGTGCTTTTCTCTTCTTCAGGAATATCAATCGGACTCTCCTTCACCTTTTGCATCTGCTCATCCCGAATATAAAAGAAAAACCTTCCATGACAATCAGCACATCCTTCCAGCAACTCTTTACTTGCTACAGGAATAATCCTAGAACATTTTACACATTGGTGTGGCATGATTAAGTAAGAAGATTAGAGTATTTAATTTTTTCTGAAAACACCTCCTGGAGGATAATTATCTTTAAATAAGATAAATAAGTTTTAATATTATGGAGAGGAAAATAATTGAAAGACCAGGATATTTTGGAACAAGTAGAAATGAAATTCATGAAAAATATGATGGAGAATTTGGAAGTGGTAAATGGAAAATAGCTTGGCAATGGGGAGACCAAATTATCCAAAAACCAGAAGCCCTTCAAATATATGAAGATGGATATTATGAATTCTTTAAAGCAAATAAAGATGTCTTAAATTGGCTTATCTCAACTGCTTCCGATGTTTATGATACTGCACCTTCAAATATAGAGGCAAAATTTAGTTATGATATTCAAGAAACGGTAAACAACCATATACACGATGTAGCAATCAGAAGGGCTGTTTTAAGAAATGGTGTTTGGTTTAAAGGAGATCATTTGGTTCATGTTCGTCCTGAAAAAGAAGGAGGGAGATTAGGGCCTCATTTAATTCCTTTTCATTTGCCACATATGATTTACAAAGGAGAAATAAAATATAAGGGAGAACCAAGAGATTTTTCAACTAATCCTCCTTGGTGGATAACAATGGGGATTAAAGACAGTGTCGAACAATTTTACCAACAAAATAAAGTTTTACAAATATTAGAATAAAATTATCTATCTCTTTTATGATATAAATCTTTAAATAGATAGGTTGGAAGAAATTTTAATGAACGATAAAGAAAAACCAGGATATGCTGGAGTGTATACTGTAACTGCAAGTTATGATGGAGGGGATAAAAAATTCCAGATTGCGGATAGAAATCTCTCTGGTCTTCTTCAAACTTTGGCGGAAGAACAATGTTTAGGGGGGATAAATCCTTCCAACTTAACATTAGAAATAAGTAAGGATGAAAATACTTACCCCTTATTAACTATCTCTAAGAAGTTAGAGAGATAAGTTATTTATTCAACATTAACTCAATCTTCTTAGGGTCTCGCTTAATCTCTTTCACAATTGTCGCAGGACCAATGATTGTTATTGCTCCAAGTTCACCCTTAGAAAGAGCATTCACAATTCCTGTTCTGAACCTATTCAAAAAATTATCATCGCCATTTTCAGAAATTACTGCAAGTTCTATTCCCTTGAAATTCTTTACATGCCCAATCATAGCCATTGTGTCTCCAATCAATCTTGTCTCCTCTTCTGGCCTTAACTTCCCTTGCAAAATCAAAATATTATTTCCTAAAACAATATTAAGAATTTTCCGAATCCTTTCTGTGCTGTCCAAATTCCTGATCTCAGAATAAGGTAAAAACTGTATAGAAAATCCCTTTATCTTCTTCAACCTCTTCTTGCCTCTTTTTTTCTTAGCCATTTTATCTAACTCTATTATATATATTGTATCATATACTTTTAAACTTTTTTCGACAATTTAAATAATGATTCATAAAACTCTTCTAAGTTATCGCCTTTCTTTGCACTAATCCCAACAGTCTCGTATTCTGGAAACGCTGACTCAATTTTTTTAACATCTGCTTTCTTTAAATCTATTTTATTTGCAACAATCAAAACAGGAATCTTTCGTGCAACTAAATTCCCAATAATCGTGATATTAACTTGATTGTAAGGATTCTTTGTCGAGTCAAGCACAATCACAACAACATCCATATCATCAAGCCACTTTATACTCTCTATAACTCCCTGCGTCGCCTCTTTTGCCCTTGTTTTAGCAACATTCTTTTTCACCTTATACTTCAGGAATTCTTCATAATCTATCTTTGTCGCAATCCCTGGAGTATCTATCATTTTGAACATCATAGTTTTTCCCTTATGTTTGATTTCAACTTTCTCCTTGAACTGCACACTTCTTGTTTCATGAGGAACCTTGCTAACACTTCCAATCTCCTCCCCTGTAAAATCCTTACATATCCTATTTGCCAGACTTGTCTTTCCAGCATTCGGCGGCCCATAGAATCCTAACTTAATATCCCCCTTGCCCTTAAACAAGTTAGAAAAAATTCGCTTAAAATAATCTCCAAAAATTTTTATCACCATATAATATTTTGTAAAACCCCTTTATTAAATTTTGTGTGATTCACTTGCTAATATCTCTTGAAAGCTTTTTTAGGTCCAAGATATCCTTTAGAAATTTGGCTTTTCTTCTTAACAACAACTTTCTTCACTTTCTTCCTCTTGAATATTGCAAGGAACTTATCAATTGGAATCTCCAACATCCCTGTCCTCTTTCCAAGATATTTCTTTACAGCATATGTGGTCTGTTCAGAATTCCATCCCGCCTTCCTCAATTTATTTTTAATCGCCCCTTCTCTCAACCCCTTGCTTTCAGCGTTATGGATAAACGCCGCCATGTTGTACAAATCATTTCTATCCTTGAATAAATAACCCTCATACCTTCTCTTATACCATTCCTGTAAGACTATGTAGACTACAAAACCAATAACAAGGATTATGAAAAGGACGATAAAAAACAAGACCCATTTTGAAGTATCATCTTCTCCTTCAGTGATTATCCCAGAATTGTCTGCTAGAGATAATCTGCTAATTGGAGGTGAGATAAAAAGAGGCAATTCAGTAAAGTCAATATTCTCTGTTGTTGAAAATGAAATTGTCTCTTGATCCTGATTTAACTCTATATAGATATATCCATTTTCTTCACTTTCTAGATAATTCTCTTCAAACTCAAGACCATCTAATTTACGAATGATGAAATAAGGATTGTATTTTGAACCACCTTCTCTCTTAACTACCACATCAAAAACACTTAAGATAGGATCTTCAAAATCATCATAGGTGGCTAAAATCTCTTTGAAATTAATTCTTGTTTCCAGATTCTCCTGATTCCATAAAAGAATAGCATCGATATATGGTCCCTCTTCACTAATGTTGCCTTCTTCATCAATCGAACCCAAAATATTCAAGTTTATATAATCCTCATTAGGATAAAACGTAATTAAATCAGTTTTCTTACTTATTGTTAGAGATTCAGGAACTTTCAGAGCCAGCAAGTCAGTAAGTATCTTATTAAGTTCCTCTTCTGAATAAGCCGCCTTAAAATCTCTCTTGATTTGCTTCACCTTACTATCTAATGTATCAACCCTTATAACTGTCTCCAGACTTTTCTGCGAGAATTCAGAAAAATCCTTTATTTGTAATCCAATATTAATCAAATCTTCTGCCATCTTTTCTAGCGTACTGTTTATTATCTCTCCAGGAGACCCCACAAATATATCAAATATCTTGTAAGAAGTTCGTTGATTCTTATCTGTTATTTCCACCCTTAATTTATAGTCTCCTGTTGAAGTATATGTATGGACCACTTTATTAGTAGGAGTCTCAAGTGTTTGATTATCTCCAAAATCCCATTTGTATTTTGAAATATTTCCTGGAAAATCAACTTCGACTTCGAAAGGAGTTGGATAAGCAGAAGCAGTTTTAGTAGGAGTTAAAAATTTAATCTGTGGCAGGTTCTGAGTAGTTAAGACATCTGAAAATACTTCTTCATTACCAAGTTTTAAATTAAATGTCGACCCACCATAACCTGAAGGGGCTGTAAAATTCCCCTTATTTAGATATAATTTCTGGAAGCCCACAGAGTTTACTGTTGCAGGAATTTCCTCTAAATCATAAAAACTATTCTCCTCTCTATCATATGTTCCGACCTTATAATTTATTGAAAGATTGCTTACAGTTATGGTCTGGCCACTTTCAATTCTAATTCTTATCGGGACCACACAATCTTTTCCAAAGCAATTAAGGCTCCCGTATTTTCTCATTATATACTCTTTAACTAATGCTCCTAATGTTTCATCATTAATAAGCGAGTTTGATATCTCAACAGGAGTTCCTTCAAGCCCTGCAAATTTTTTTCCCACAATTGAAATATTATTCGCAGAATCTTCATTATTACCTCCAGTAGGATGTCCTTTAAATCCACAACCATCATCAGGGGCGGAATACCCTTTTATGATGTAATCCCCCTCTCCGTCATCTGAAGATATACAAACATAATAATCTTCAGAATTAAAATTAAGGTAATCAATCTCACAAGAAACTTCTCCCCCTTCTGGCGAAGCATCAGGAAATTCACAACTTGCTCCATCAACTTCAACTCCATTAAGAGTATGCAGAGACATTCTTACTTTTCCAGTATCCCCAACTTTCTTCATCCAAGTACTAACTTTAAATCCTGGAGATGTCGAAAGAGATACTCTTTGACAATAAGGGATTACTCCAACTTTCCCATCGTCCACAGGCTCTCCCTCATCAAAACATCCATTATCTTCGAGTATTGAACAAAGGGCGTCTGTTGGCTGATCATTTCCTTTATCATATATTCCGTCGTTAAGGAAATCAATTCTCAATTGATTATAGCATGAAGTAGCTGCATCACTTTCAACCTTAAAACTTATAGATACTATATCTGTTATATCTCCTTCGAACTTGAAACCAGTAATTTTAGAACCACCTATATCAACACTATAAGATTTACTCAATTCTCCCTTTGTTGCAGAATAATCTTCAGTACAATCTGTAGTACTACATGAATAATCAAACTCAGAATTTTCTTCCAGCAAGTCAACCAAAGATATTGAATTAGAGTTAGAATCTTCAAAAAGAGAGTCTGCCGACTCATTATTTAGGCTAATATTTATCCATCCTTCTATTAGGCTTCCAGGACTATAGGCGCTTTGCGTCAACAAATGAGAAGGATCACCAACATCAAAATCTGCAGAAACAAAAGTGAACATCAACACCAAACTTATCAAACAAATTACAATACCTCTTTTCATAAAAACAAATAGGAATCCTATTTTATAAATATTCTTATGGAGATTAATATTCTCTCTTAATCAATAAACCATAAACCAAACAAATTAAGATTAATGATCCTACAAAGTTATAAAACCCAAAGAACGGAAGCTGAACTCGTGCAGGACAAGGAACAGTGCTCCCTCCATTAACACACTCGGCAGATCTTACTAAAGGATCATAGTGCCAGTCATCACTTCCAATAGGGTCTTCTATATAATTTGTGTCACCAGGATCTCCTGAAACACTATTCAAAATATCCCATGCCCAATCTCCTTCCCATGAATAAGTTAAAGACCCGTCTCCACAATCATCTTCACTATCCTCATTATAATCACAAGAACCAATGATTGATTTGTTAGGAGGGTCTCCTGCACAATCTGATATCTCGAGTTCATAATTTGGGCCGCATTCTTCCCCATTCCATTTACATGAACAACCATATCCTTCATAACATTCAATTTCTGAGTTGTACTCTTTTCCACAAGTCATACTAGGATTGTTCAATTCTGCACTAATATTTTCTACCTGGCAAACATTCTTCGAACACGAGGTCTGCGAACTGTAGTGCATACAATAAGTAACCCAATCACAATTATCAATTTCTGTGATATTCAAATCACCACTTTGCGTTCCCACAGGATCAGTACCATTATACATTATAAAATAAAAATTATCGAATTCTCCATCTCCATCTCTTGCAAAATCTAAATCCTCTTTACTCGCAGTCCAATTAATTCTTACCTCTCCATTCACATCTGAAGTTCCATACAATGTTTTTATCGGTTGATCTTCGAATGGCCAATCATATTCATAAATTTTAGCTTCAATATTTGCACCTTCTCCTAATTGTACTCCTATTAAACTCAGTACCAAAGTTGTAACTTCTGGCATTACTTCCGCCTTTGTTAGAAAATTACCCTCTATATTTGCCCAGTATGGAATGCCTGGCGCAATACCTGCAGATGGT
This sequence comes from Candidatus Pacearchaeota archaeon, assembly GCA_018221285.1. Classification (GTDB taxonomy): domain Archaea; phylum Nanobdellota; class Nanobdellia; order Pacearchaeales; family GW2011-AR1; genus JAHKAF01. Next base: position 30,075 of record JAAOYJ010000041.1, on the reverse strand, counting down.
GAAATACAGCAAATTTTTGTATTATAAGCCCCTGAAGAATCACATGCCGCAAGATGAGCATTTGTACCTGAAGATAAAGTTACTATGCATGTTTGGTCCTCATCACATGCTCCAGTTCTATTTTCACATTCCAAATCCCCATAACAAACAGGAGTAGCATAATTTGTGTTTTCAGGAACTTCTCCATGAGCATTTGTATCATTTGATAATCCAATTACTTTGTTTGAATCAGGGATCACAATGCAACTATGTGGATCTAATTCATCATATGTATCTTCAAAAAGCACATCATAACAAATCTCTGTTAAATATCCTCCCACCCCATCATATATTTCTCCATGAGCATTTGTATCATTTGATAATTTCATAATTAATTGATCTTCATCACAAGCATAAATTAATGAAGAAAACATTATAACACTAAAAATTAAACATAACATAATAACTCTTTCTTTTCTCATATCCTATTAATATAATTATAATTTATAAATCTTTACTTAAAAATTAATCAACCCTATTCTTTGTTTATTGTCTTAATCCAGAAGCTTTTTGAATATGAATTAAAGCATCCTCTAAACCAACTCTTCCATTTCCACTAACATCCAATTCCTGCACATTTCCAACAGGCATTCCTGAAACAACTTGAAGAGATTGAATAGCTTTCTCAAGATCAGTAGGTTCTGGAGCTGCGCCTACATTTACAAAATATGGTCTTCTAGAGAGTGCTCCACATTGTGCATAAGTTTCTCCAGAATAAACTCCATCCAATCCTATTTTAAAATAACCTTCGTCTCCAAACCCCACCCCATATGAGTTTTTAGCTTCCAGATAACTTGTATGAATATCTCCTGTAATTTCATAACCTACAAGAACAACAGTATGTTTTCTCCTTATATCAATAGAGTCACATTTATATATCCCATTATCATCAAATCCTCCACTCATATAAATAATAGTGGTTAAAGGACTTTCTCTAAGAGCCTGTTTTGTTAACTCTATTTGTTGGGCATTGTCTAAAGAATACCATGAGGAATCTCCTATCCCTCCCCAACTCTCAATAAAAGTACGTCTATCTTCTTCATCTGTGCAAAGATTACATGCATTATCGTTCCCAGTATATGGCAAACAACTTTCACCCACAATGCCGCTAACTATTGCAACATTGAAATTTGTTGCGACAGATCCTCCCGTATTACAGCCAACTACTCCCTCACATGAATTCAATTGCTCTTCTGATAAATCAGGATTATAATCTGGATCTCCTGAAGCTATTTTTAAATTTCCTTCAATTGCTCCTAATGCTGCAAAAGCTGTGCATGAATTACAAGCTCCCTGATTTTTGACAGGAGTCATCAAGTTTTTCCAACTAAAATAAGACTGTAGGTTAGTTGCAGTTTTTGGCGTAGTTTTTGGTGCAATAGAGGATGACTTTCCTTTAAGAATTTGAAGAGGATATAGTTCAGGAGTTTCTTCTGAAGGGCTACTTAGTTTTTCAGAAAACCCTATCATTAATTCTATCATTGAAACTCCTTTTGGAGTTTCTGCTGTTAAAGCTTTTTTCTCTAAACCTGTTGTTTTTTCAACACAAATTGCAGATTCTGAAGAATAAGGGTTACTCTCTGTTGAAGCTTTAGTGTTATAACCTTGTTTTGCACAAAAAGAATGTTCTGTGCCGACTTCTCCTTTGAAAAAAGGCCAAATACCAAATTTCTCTCCATTTACTGTACAGACTCCTTTCTGCCCTCCTCTAGAAGTTTGCACTATGCTATACTCATAACCCATTTCATTACAATAAACAGCCGCAGGGTTTCTCCTTGCTGTAGCAGTTCCACCTGTGAAAATAGTTATGAGGGCTGCTGCAACAATATTTCTAAAACTACTATATAATCTGTTTTTTGTCATTTTTTACTATAGTAACCTTAGGGAGAACATATATAAATATTTTTCCTTAATTATCAACCCAGCCCTTCCGAAGTCTTTTACAAAAAGCTTCGCAGCTTCTTGCTTCCGAAGGTTTTTGCAAAGCATAATCTTCGCAGGTTGAATGTAATCAACCTTTAATCACAGCCAAAGGTTTTAATCTAGCAACCTTTTTACTTATCCCAAGTTCGTCAACAACTCTTACAACCTCATCAACATCTTTGTAAACTTCAGGAGCTTCTGATGCCATTGCCCTCCAACTCCCTGACTTTACTTCAATACCTTTTTTCTGAAGACGTTTTTTAACTTCTTCACCTTTAATTGATCTCAGCGCATGACCTCTTGACATTACTCTTCCTGCTCCATGAACTGTTGAACCAAAAGTTAATTCCTCTGCTTTTGTTGTTCCAACTAATAAGTACGACGCTGTTCCCATACTTCCAGGAATAATAACTGGCTGACCAACTTCTCTACAAAACTCAGGAACCTCTTCTCTTCCAGGACCAAAACTTCTTGTAGCGCCTTTCCTATGTATCAAAACTTCCTTCATTTTTCCATCCACCAAGTGATTCTCAAACTTTGCAATATTGTGGCAAACTTCATAAACAGTTTCTATCTTCACCTTTGGAAACAAATATTTCATCTCCTCTCTAACCCAATGTGTGATTAGCTGTTTATTTGCAAAAGCATAATTTGCTGCTGTAGCCATTGCTCCAAAATAATCTTTACCTAACTTACTATTAATAGGAGCATGCACAAGTTCTCTATCTTGTTCAGGCCAACCATATTTCTTTTCCATGAGGTTAATATAATCGCTTGCGACCTGGTGCCCCAGACCTCTCGAGCCACAGTGAATCATAATTGTAATCTGATCTTTTTCTATTCCAAAAACTTTCGCAGCTTTCTTATCAAATATTTCGTCAACATATTGAATTTCTAAAAAATGATTTCCTGCTCCAAGTGTCCCTAACTGCCCAAGCCCTCTCTTAATAGCTCTATCTGAAACTTTACTAGGGTCAGCACCTTTGATTCTTCCTTCTTCTTCTGTATGCAAATAGTCTTCCTTAACTCCATAACCCTTGTCAACCATATACTTTGCACCTTGTTCCATAAGTTTATTCAATTCACTTCTTGTAATCTGGAACTTGCTTCCTCTCCCAACTCCCGACGGTATTTTCCTGAAAAGCGCGTCGACAACTTCTTTTTGTTTTGAGAGAATATCTTTTTTTGTGAGATTTGTTTTTAATAACTTAACAGAACAATCAATATCATAACCAACTCCTCCAGGAGAAATAACACCTGTCTCAATATCAAAAGCTGCAACTCCGCCGATGCTGAACCCGTATCCTTGATGTGCGTCAGGCAATGCTATAGAAGCCTTCAGAATCCCAGGCAAGCACGCCACATTACTTACTTGTGAAAGGGTTTTATCTTCCTTAATCGCTTTAATGATTTCCTCTGAAGCATAAATCCTTCCAGGAACATTCATTTTTCTTTGCTTAGGAATTTCATAGATATGCTTATCAATTTTCTTTAGTTTTTTCATAATAAAAAAGGGGAGAAAGAGTTTATATTATTTATCCCAACAAAACAACTTCAACTGCCGCGGACTATAAGTTTCTGTGTTAGCGAATATTACAACTGATTGAACATAAACATTTTCCTCACTTGCGGCGGATAATAAGCAATCATCATTCATCTCACAGAGTTTTGCCTCACAATTTAGATTGCTCGGAGTCTCTTCAATTATTTTTATCTTAGTATCATTTAAACCAGACGAATTAAAAACCCCCCATTCAACAGGCAAGGAATCAACAGTGAGTATTTCATCTCTAAGTGCATTACTCAATTCAATCTCTCTCAGAATAGAAACCTCTTTCTCTTGAATCTCCTCGGAGAAATCCTTTTCTCCAATATCCCCTTTATTCAGAACTAAGAGCACAACCCCCATTATAAGCAATATTGCAGTAAATGCCTCAATAATTTTAATCCATCCTCTCTTATTTTTTGGAGAAAAATTAGTATGAACATCATTTGATTTCATTATTTTATTTTTTATCATTTTACCATACCTTTATCTTTATTTCTCCAGAGGAGATATTTCCCTCCCTATCAATATATTGAATCGGAACACCTTCAATATAAATGTTCGATTGCGAACTAGCGCTTCCAGCCTCGATAATCGTCCCATTAGCATACTCAAAATCAAAACCAAAATCATTATCTCCTGGAACATTCAGCTCTCTTCTAAGAGTGCTATAATCAGATTCATAAGTATTTTTTAATTCAATTATCTTCGTCTCAAATATCTGTTTGTCTTCTCTTACTAGTCCAATCGAATATTCAGTATCTTCCTCTGGCGAAACACAAGTAACCTCTCCAGCAGGATAGGAATTAAACGATTCATTTGAATAATAAACCTTAAAGAATCTCTTATCTTCCCATTCTATTCTCAAATCATTCTGTGTTGAATTAGAATTAATTATTGTGCCATCTTGATCCTTAACAATTGAATTTAATCCTGCTGTTTCAGCTAGATGAGCAATCTCAATACAACCCTCTCCAGAGGTATAACTTTCATTAATAAAAATTGTAACTGCAGTCAAATTCTCTGAAACTTTTTCCATAAGAGTTATTTTTAGAGTGTCTAAAAGAACTTGCTCTCCTTCATCAGTCGTTATTACTGGTTCTAGAGCAACATACAAAAAAAGTATGAATCCTAGGAATATCAAAAGAGACAGGATAACTCCCACGTGCGAACCTCTTTTATTCAATCGAATTGGATATGTTGAAATCTTTGATTTGCTCTTGCACCTCATAATTGATTGAGGAGAAAAGGGTTTATATGAATTACGCTCCCAAAAATAAATTCGCCCCAGCAGAAATCATAAATGCAAGAAACATAAGTGCAAAAGAGTGTTTTGCGCCAGCCTTTATGTTTCCTTCAGATAGTTTTCCAATAGTAAGCCCGCTAAAAAGCCCTTGTGCCAGAAGCAAATATAAAAATGCACTAGATAATTCTTGTTGGGATATTGATGACCCTCCTGCTCCCGTACTTCCAAACCCTTGTCCAATTACAGAAATACCTGAAACCATTGGAAGTATTTTAAACTGCATAACCAAAATAATTATAATAAATACTAAGAATATGATATATCCCTGAACAACCAGCGTCGATATAGCAGCCTTTCTTTCTTTCTTTAATTTGTCTGACATGCTCACAGCTTCCGCAACCGATTCAAGTATTCCTCCTATGTCTCCTCCTGCTTTCTCTGCCTGCCCAATCAAAACCAACGCCCTAGAGATAGATTTATTATTAACATCTTGGGCAAAAGTCTTAAGAGCATCACCCAATGGAATTCCTAACGCTATTTGGCTACCAAGTTTATTTATATTTGCCCCTAAGACCCCGTAGGCCTTTCCTTTAACATTAATTATGCTCTTACTTATCGGTGTTCCTGTCTTTACACTTTCAACAAGGTTCCTTGTAAATTCTAAAAACATCTCCTCTTTTTCAGTAGAGATTCTCGTTTCAGTAATCAAAGAAAATATAAATGGAAAAACTCCAATTAAAATTCCAATTCCTAAAAGAAGAAGGAACGCCTTGCTTTGTCTAAACAATAAAGCAAGTGATATAATCACAATTGATATCCCAATTCCAATTCCATGTATTTTTTTTAGTTCCATTTTGTTTTTATACTTTCGGTTGTTTCATATGTAAAAATGTGATGAAGACAACATTAACCACTGAGACTACTGAGATAATAATCAAAGAGATCATTGATGTGCTAAATGCTATTCCTAGCCCACTTACTTTCATCATGATTAATAAAAGCATTAAAATCATCGGAGCTGCAATAACAACACTTATGTAGATATCCATAAAAGTTTCCGCAGCCTTTATCTGTTTTTCTCTTTCAAGTCTGTGTTCAAAAAGTAAGCTCATAGCTCTTTTATCAAAAAAATCCGCAAGATCTCCTCCAGAAGCGATTGTCGTAGCAATTCCATTAAATAATTCTGCAAGTTTTGCACTTGGACTATAAAATGCCATATTTCTCATAGCACTCGCCAAATCATACCCATAAACATGAATTTCATTTATCAATTTCGTAAATTTTTTCTCTAACTCTGGATACTCTTTAGTTGAAATGATTATACTAAAAATCTTGCTTGGATCAATCATTGAGCCAGCAATGGCAGCCATATGAATCGTTGCAAAAGGTAGCTCCTGGTCTATTATGCCTTCTGCTGATTTCCTCTCAAGCCATGGATAAAAAAACATAAAAGAAAAGGTTCCCAATGGAATTATAAAAATGACCCAAATAACTTTTATGAGCCTACCTACAATATTTTCTGAGGAAGGAACTATAATTGGAAGACTTGAGCTAAGATCAAAAAACAGAAAAAATAAAAACAGAAAAACTCCAAAAATTGAAGAGAGCAAGGTTGTAAAAAATATAACTGAGAGATAATTTGCAGGAATAAATTGCATATTAGCTTTTATTAAATCTCTTTTTAGATTTCTAAACATCTCCTTATCGACGATAGACATTGAAAAATTTGAGAAAATTTTATTGGATACCCCAACATACTTACTAGCTTTTTTAATTTTCTTTTTTTTAACCTTCTCCCCACTTTTTTTCATTCTTTTCATTGTTTCTATCTCAAGCTTTGAGATAGATTTTCTTAAAGATTTTAATGCCTTAGAAGAAGACTTCGTAGACTGGACTTTCATCCCTTTCGGATCTTTAGGGGAATCTTTTTTCTTATAATAGTCCAAAGGTTTTACAAGATATGCTTCGTCCAATATATCTGAAATCTTTTCATTCGCTTCTCTTAAAGAAACTTTCAGTGAACCTATCTGAGAAGAGAGAAGCCCTTTTTCACTTCTATCAGCCATTCCCCCCAAACTTGCGGAAAGAGAAGAAATCTCTCTAACCATTTTTTTAATATCTGATGTGTTCTTTTTTAATTCCTTTAGAAAATCACCTTTTTGTTCCATTACTTAACCACCTCAGAAATTTTTTTTTGGATTTGGATAAGCATTTTTTTAGCCTGATCGAATTTTTCATATTCTTCTCTTAAGTAAGTTTGCTCGAGATTAGCTCCTGCTTCTTCAAGAGCATCAACCATCTGTGCAAGAAATGCGATTTCCTCTTTTCTCATAGCTAACAGAAGTAAATCCTGTTATTAAAGATTTTCCTAATCATTCAATTCCCAATTTTTTCAAGATTTCTTCAGGTTTTTTATAATAATGATTAATCATTTTTTGTACTTCATCAAAATCAAAAATTTTCTTCTGAAACAATTTATAAATTATCTGAACCCTTCTTCTAAACTCCAAATCAATTTCCTCAATCTTTAGCCCATATCTTTTTGAAATTTTTTCAAAGATCTTACTATTTTTCTTGAAGTAAAATCTATCATCTGATGGATTCCAAACAAAAGGCGTGTTGGTTATTGCAACCCCTTCATTAGTCACATTGATTATTTCAACAAGTTCCTTTAATTTTCTTGTCTCTTGTTTTGCAACAATCGCGTGCGTCATAACACATACACAATCAAGAACATTTAGAAGATTAGGAGAAAGTTCTATCGGAGGAGTTTCTAATCTCTTGACAACAGTATTAACAGAATCCGCGTGGATAGTACTTATTGATGAATGTCCTGAAGCCATACCTTGAAACAATACATAAGCCTCCTTACCTCTAACCTCCCCAACAATTACATAATCTGGATTTTGTCTAAAAGAACTTCTCAATAAAGTAAAAAGATCAATTTCCCCTGCTTTTTGAAAACCTGTAGCAGTCCTAACAACACTTGGAAGCCAGTTTTCTCTAGGAAGATTTAGCTCCCTAGTATCTTCAATACTTACAACTCTGGCTTCAGGAGATATAAAGAAAGCAAGCGCATTAAGCAAAGTTGTTTTACCTGAAGAGGTCCCTCCTGCAATTAATATATTCATTTTATACTGAACTATTAACCAAAGATATGCCAACATTTCAGGACTTAGCGAATTGAATGAAATTAACTGGGTAGGGGTCCAAGGAGTTTTTGTGAACTTTCTTATTGTGAACGTCGGTCCTCTACTTGTGATATCTTTTGTATAAGTCGCATTTACTCTACTTCCATCAGGTAGACTTCCATCTAAAATAGGTTTGGCATAAGAGATATACTTCCCACATCTTTGAGCAAGTTTCTCAACAAATCCTTCAAGCACGTCAAAATCCTTAAAGATAAGATTTGTTTGCAGATTCCGATACATTCTATGAATAATATAGACAGGAGTATTAGAACCATTACATTCAATATCTTCCACATAATAATCTCTCAGCAAGGGTTCTGCTTCATTAAATCCTATAAAATCTCTGCAAAGATAATAATATATCTTCTTATAACTCTCATAAGAAATTTCTATCCCCAGTTCAAGTACGATAATTTTAAGCCTATGATCAATATAATCCAACAACGAATCTTTATCCTTTTCAATTAGATTATCAAAACTAATCATAGCTCTCATAGCAGCGATTATTTGCTTTTTTTTACTCATCTCCTCATCTGTTAGTAACGGTTCTTCAATCTCATAGACTACTTCATAAGTTTTTGGATCCCAATAAATATGTGCAAAAGCAAATGGAGAAATTAAAGCATATCTAATATCTATTTTTGTTTTATCTGTAATCTTCTTCAAAGGAGGAATCTCTGGAGAAAAATCTATTGAAACCTTCGGATAATCCTGTACCCCTCTTGCAAGCATCAATTGACCTCCATATTAATTGTTATTTTATTTGCAATTTCCCCTTCGTTCGAAATAAGTAGTTTGTAAGCTGTCGAGGATTTAGTTATTGTTTTTAATGAATCCTGGCCATCAAATGTTAAGTTATACGCCTCACCATAATCTCTTGTCAAGGTTATTAAATTATACTTGCCCTGGCTTTCCGTAAAAGCGACTATTCCTCCGTCAACTTTTGAGACATTCTCTCCTGGTTCGCTATATTCATATAAACTTTCTATCTCAAAAATCAACTTGTCTCCAGCCCCATCAATTTTAAGATTACCTTTCTTCAACCCCACTTCTATTAATCTCTGATTGCCCGGAACCCCGATATCTAAAATAATATTATTAATATCATTAAGCATCTCAGATGATTGGTCTATAACTGCTTTATCCTGAATCTTTTCTATTTCTGGTTTGACAAATGCAAGAACAGACCCGATCATAATAAATGCAATCAAAGTATATACCACTGTCTCAATCCATACTTGTCCTCTAACTTGGTTTAACATTTTATCCTCTTTTATTTAACAATCAAAGATTATGAATCTTTAAATAATTAATGCAACCAGAACTCTCTAACTACAACTCTCAATTTTTGGGATTCTATCCGCAACATCACATTGCTTACCATTTAATACAGGAACTATCTCTATATAATCTGGTGAACTAGTGTAGTCTTTTGCGATATAAGTTAAACCTGCGTTTTTATCAGGGAGTATTATTGACGTGCCCCCAGTATAATTTTCTAAGTTAGGAATAGTAGTAATAGTATCTGTTATTGTATAGCTATTAGTAGCTCCTCCTTCATATACCAAAACAATCACTTCATCAACCACTATATCTCCAACATTTATCGAGAACATTGTTTCATTTGAACTAGAATTATAACAAGTGTATCTATTGTTGAGAGTTATTTTTTCAAAATTCCCAAAACACGATTCAGCCTCCCCAAGTTTGTCTTCCACCATATTGTTTACAACTGTCCATACAATGGCTACAGAAGTCATCACCAACGCCACTAAAATAACTACTGTAACAACTCCAGAAACACCCTTGCGATTTTTTAAAAAAAAGTCGTAATGGGGTAAAACTTGTTTTACCTCTTTTTTATGATTCATATATGTAAGAATTATTTAAGGTTAATAAATGTTTTCAAATCACGCTGTTAACTCATACCCATACCTTCTTTCATCACATACAAAAGTTCTTTTTCCTTTGTCAGAAGTTCCCATTAAAACAGGTGTTAAAACTATGCTATCTCCTGTAATCCCAATACTCCCTGAAAAAATTCCTCCTTGATTCAATCCAGTTGGAGGCCAATTAGCAGGATTTAAAGTCTTTAAGTCTTCTGTTTTATGACTTCCCTTATCAACAATTTTAACTTTCATTCCAAAGATAGGAACATTTCCGTTGTTAGAAAGAGACAAAACCCCCCCATCATAACTCGCATCAAATCTCACTTCATCACAAACAAGCTCAACATTTGTTCCTCCGAACTTTGTGATTGATTCAGTAGTCATTTGATTAAACCAGATAAAAACAACAACCCCACTTGCAAGAACCATTGCGATTAATAATACTGTTGCGATAACAGGAGACACACCCTTATTCTTTTTGTTACTCATGTTATATTAAGTAAATCTATGTTTTTAAATTCTTTGATGATTAAATGCAACTAACCTCTTCCCTAACTTTTGCATTACTACAACTTGCCAATCTCAATTTACCATCCTCTTCCTGGAATCTCACAGGAGTTATCGCGATAGAATAGATCTGACCATCTAAATCAAAATTATAATCTTGCTCATCTTGTGGAGAAAGAGAATTAGCATCATCTAACCCAAATCTAATCAAATTCTCTGCTTGATAGGCGACTTCAACAAGATTATTTGAAAGGTCAACTGTTCTTGTGTCATCTGTCGCATGTATAAAATATCCTCCGAGATTAAATCTTCCGTTGTTTTGAAGAGTGATGGAGAGGGTATGATTAGGTAAACTTATCGAGCAATTAACATCTTTTATAAAAACAGAGACCCCGTCTGGACAATCAAGTATCTCTCTTGGAACATAGGTCTTTAATCCTTGGTAAACAATGGTGCTCATCACAATCACTGCCACAATCAGCAAAACATACCCTACCATAATACTCAGCCCTTTTTTATTAGTTTTAATTTGTAACAATATAATACTCTCCTTCAATTTCTTGTAAGATCACAAAATAAAAATTCTCACCTGATTTTAAATCAAAATCATAACCTACTCCTTCAATAGTAGCTTGTATCTTTCCATCAACGCTCCCAAGGGGGCTCATAAATCCAGTCCCATTATATAATTCTAAACCACTCTCTTTTCCAAAGATATAATATATCTCCACGTCCTCTCCTGCGTACTCGCTAAATGTAATCGTAAAATCCTCAATCTTATCCTCATCATTAATTATATTATAATCCAAAACTCTCGCCCCTTCAACCTTCAACTCCTCCCCTAACTCAATAATCTTTGTGCCTCCCATTTTCTTTGAATAATTTGAGATAGTTGCAAACCCTATGATAAATGCAATAAGTATAATTGCTCCAACAAGATAAAACTGTCCAGACTTGTCACCTCGTTCCATATAGGAAATAAATTAAAAGAGTTTATTAAATTAGTGTTTCGAAAATTAATATTTTTTAGTCATATAAAAAGTTGCTTTAAAATGATTAATATCTCCTGTTGATGGAAATCTACTTTCTAAACTAGGACCTAAATATAAATTAGAAGTTTTATCAGCTGTAAAATTAGGGATGGGCATTATTCCTGCACAACCCATATAATCATCTTTTAATTTTCTTAGTAAATTTTCTTCAGGTTCATCAAATTCAATTCCAGTTCGACTAAGTATAAATTCAACTGGACTAGAATAATTTTCTGCTAAAGAATATATCCCTTTTCCAACAATAAAAATTGGTCCAGTCCCCACAATATGTTGGGGATTAAAAGGCAATTCTTCTTCAGATATCAATCTCTGCGAAATTTCCTCTCTTATTAATTCAATTGCGGCTTCAACATAACCTTGATGTATTTCTTTACTATCTCTAATCGTTTCCATAACTTTATTTCATCAATCTAGTTTTTAATAATTGTCGTCGTTAGAAGTATATATTAGTGTAGACCCGAAAGCCAACTCTATGCGAAGCGACCGCATCGGCGAGCATCCAACAAAGTTGGGAGTGCAATGAACTATGCGAAGAGTATCCTCGCGAGCGTCCGAATTTATTCGGAGCTGGTAATTTAGTGTAGACCCGAAAGCCAGCTCAAAGATTGTAAAGAGAGCTACCCTTATTCTTCCTCAGTTCTGCGACCCTCCAAGCATCTTAACAAATGTTTAGGGCTGCTCCGATCAAGGCCTGACCCATTTCGCACCTGCAAGATCAAAGAGGACAAAACGTCAACGTCCGAACAAGGACTTTCCAACGCACTTGTCACCGACCTTCTTGCAGTCTGCCTAAAGTCCGTTTGCAAACAGCGGAGGACTAACCCGCCAACCTGGTCTACGATGATAAGCAACAAAAACACTATATAAATATTTGCTTAGCGTCGTAATGAGATGCGAAAGCAGCATCGAACTTACAATTTTTCCAAGAGGGAAAAATTTAATAGAAATAATTAGTTTTTAATGCTTTTGGTTTGGGAGTTTAACATCCTCCTCAAACAAATCCTTCTTAGTCAACTGCCATGCAATCTTGATAATGTTTTTAACGAATTCATTTTCCATATTAAACTTGTAATAATCAGATTTTCCAACCCTTCTAGATTTAATCAAGATTTCTCTCTCAAGAAACTTTGGAAGAACCATTTTCAAAGAATTATAACTAACCTCAGATTCTCTTGCAATCTCTGTGAGAGGAAAATCAAAAAAATGATTCCCAATAAAGAAATCCAGAATTCTCAATTGAGGAGTATCTCCAACATATTCTAAAAATGCAGATTTATTTTCTTTTTGTTTCATTTTGTTTGTGTATGTGTGTGTATGTGTAACCAATGTAACTCCTGTTTATAAATATTTCCATCTTTGACTTAAAACTATCAAAAGTAGAAACATTTAAAATAGTTAGTTTTCTTATATTTTATGGAAAAAGAGAAAGCACAGCTTATGTTTAAGTTGGCATTCAGTAAGAAAAATTGGGGGGGAAAGTATGACAGATTAGAACACTATAAGAGATTTCAAAATCTAAAGAAGATTGTTAAAGATTTATCAAAGAAGAAATGGCTCTTAATTCAAAAGAAGCCAACATACACTAATATTTCCTTAAACCCAAAATACAAAAAAGAGATTATAGAATTCATCGAGGATAAAATGCCTGAAATTAAGGGAATGGTTAAGTGATAATAAACGAATCACAAGAAACCATGATAAGTTGCTCAAAGTATAATGCGAAGCTATTTTATTAACTACTTTTTATCTCGAGCGTTAGCGAGCAATTTCATTTACACATTTCTTCAAATAATTTTTCTATGGCCATAAATGCATTTGCTACAATCATGAAACCTCTTCTTTGCCTTGCCTCTGGGCTTTCGTCCTTAATTTCCTTTATATCTTTTATATCATCCACTTTAGTTAATCTTTCAAGAGACATCATTTCAATATGATTATTCTCTTTACAAATTCTGAGTTTATTTCCACATCCTATAGAAGGGGCTATGAAACCATATCTTGTCTGATTATCTTCATCATAGCTTACAATATTATATTTCTCCATACTCAAATTCTCCTTGGCAAGAATAAACTTAACATTAACAAAATAAGAACTGCTCCTACTCCAACAATAAAAGGCGGGCTTTTCACGAATTCTTCTACATCAAAAGCTTCTATCTTGCTTCTCAATCCAATTGTTGAGAATCCTGTAATAAAACCTCCACCACATTCTGTTGCCTCAATAGGTTTACTTGAAGAGTCTCCACAAAAATTCAAATCAGTACAACTTTTTGTCTTCATACCATTTGTACATTCACTCCAATCAGAACATTTCCAATCTGGACTACATTTCCTTGAGCTTTTTCCACTTGAACTTGTCCCACCATCGTCATCATCATCATCTCCACCATCTCCTGCTTCAACAAGACAGACATTTGAACAACCGTCTCCATTTATTGAATTACCATCATCACACTGCTCAATATCCTCTAATACCCAGTTCCCACAAACAGCGTCATCTATCACATCGTCACCTTCTGCATCAGGGTCAACACCATTTGGTATCCCATCACCATCCATATCTTGATCATCTATGTTTGGTATCCCATCATTATCAATATCTCCATCAGGATCAACATTCCCAAAAGGAGAATCCATTACCCCGTCTCCATCTGCATCAGGGTCGTCAATATCAGGAATCCCATCACCATCTTGGTCATCATCTATTCCGCTCTCATCGATTACTCTGTTACAATTATTATCAATCCCATCACCATCTATCTCTTCAGCCCCAGGACTTATGTTCGCGTCAGTATCATCACAATCATTAGCAGGATTGTTTGTATATCCTGGAGGCAAACTAGCTCCCGAACAAATATTAATTTGATTGCCTACTCCAAATCCATCTCCGTCATTGTCAGTATAGCCTATCAAATTCTGCCAGACATCCTCATCATTGTCATTACAATCAAGACTCTCTGCAACACCATCACCATCATTATCCACAGAACAAGGTGTCTCATCAATTTCATCATCACAATCATTATCAATTTCATCACCACAAATTTCTGGAGCTCCTGGATTTACATTCACATCTGTGTCATTACAATCTGCAACAGGATTATCTGTAAAACCTGTTGGCAAACTAGCTCCCGAACAAACTTGCTGTGCAGCTCCAAACCCAAAACCATCTCCATCAGCATCAGTATATCCTGTAAGATTTTGCCAAGCATTCACATTATTGTCATCACAGTCTGGACCAGCATTATCTGTAAACCCTGAAGGCAAATTCAATCCTGAACAAATCTGCTGCCCAGCCCCCACCCCAATTCCATCTCCATCAACATCTGTGTACCCAGTTATATTTTGCCATATACTATCATTATTATCATTACAATCAATATCCTCTGCAAATCCATCACCATCATTATCCACAGAACAAGGTGCTTCATCAGTTTCATCATTACAATTATTATCAATTTCATCTCCGCAAATTTCTGTAGCATCAGGATTTACAGCAACATCTGTATCATCACAATCTACAACAGAGTTATTTGTAAAACCTGTTGGTAAATTCAATCCTGAACAAACTTGTTGTACAGCTCCAACCCCAAAATTATCCCCATCTGCGTCAGTATATCCTGCCAAATTCTGCCAAACATTAGCATTATTATCATTACAATCAACATCACTTCCAAAACCATCACCGTCATTATCTAGAATCGCCGCAGTCATCTGAACACTCAGTGTCTGGTTAGAATTTACTATTAAAATCCCTGTCCCATTAATATAGCCCAAAGCTCCAACTCCCCAAACATATACGCCTGCTTCAGTTTCAAATACCATCCTTCCTAAGCTATCTGTTAATCCATTTAGCGCACCAAAATTAACCACTGCATCTTCAATAGGGTTTCCTGTAATGGAATCTCTAATAAGAAACGTTGTAGAATAGATTACTGTATCTGATTCTACTGCGAAAAAAGACAGAGTAGCTGTCTCTGCAGGATTCGCAACCCCACTACAAAAAGCACTCTCTGCAACACCAGTTATTTGTACTTCAAAATTCTCATCATAAGGAGGAGTCCAGTCAATCTCAATTGCTTGGGGATCAACTGTGTTTGAATTTGCTGAAAGAAGAATGTTATTAGTATATAAAAGAATCGGACCATCTGCAATCTGATAAGCCAATCTCGTAGGTACAGCAGTCTTTACAAAAGCATCACTAGCATAATTACTTATTTTATCAAATAAGATTTTGAAAGTAGTCCCGCTTTGCTCAGTCTCTAAGTTATTTAATATTGTATAACATTCGTCCTGCGGTCTGTTCGGTAATACCACAAAATCCTTTGAAGATGTATCTTGTACTGTGTTACTCTGACTACACTGGCTGTCTATCACATCTGTTCTCACTCTTGCCCTGTAGTTTCCTTGAGTTGTAGGTGTCCATACAAACTGGGCATTCTCAGTAGTATCCATAAGAATATTCAAATCCTCTGTATCTGTATAAACCACATTATCACTTCCATCTAGAACCTCCAAAGTAACCCTTGTCTCAACAGAATAATGGTCTGCATATCCTACTGGAAACCAAGGGATCCTTAGATCTGTGAAAGCACTATCAGTGTTTGCACCAAGTTCAGCAACCATATTAATAACAACTGGCTCATTAGCAAAATTTTGATTTGTAACACTGAACGAATCAATCGGCGCCTGACAAGAAGTTTCTTTTAATAATCTATAATTATAATTGTTAGTAACTCCATATCCCCAAATATTATCAATGTACTCCATTGGAAGATATCCGTCTTTGAATGTGAAATGAGCATAATAATCTTGATTGTTTTCAGTTGATGAAGGATTATATGGAAACTCGATTGTTATTTGATTTGAACCTCCAGAATTTACACTAGTAATTAAACTTCCTTGGGAAGAACATGCAGAATCTGAACATTTGTAAATCACTTCCTGAACACCTGTAACAGCCAAAGAATTTGAATCATCCCAGAAACTATCTACAAACTGAACACCTGTAATAGCAGACACACTAAGAACACAGTTGATTAATATAAGTGCTATCAGTATTGTTTTTATAGTTTTCATTTTATATTATTTATCTTGCTCCTGCTCCTGCTCCTCCACCGTGACCTCCACCACCAGTATTTCCACCACTTCCACCAGTACCTCCTTTACCATCAGGACCATTTCCTCCATTAGGATTACCTCCTGTAGGATCATAATTCATAAAAGCCGCTAGACTCTCTTTACATTCAGTAGGGTGTTCACCACACCATTTCTTATCGTTGAATTTTAATGGTTTAAAGAACTCTGAAAAATTTGGTATTGAGAACTTAGGCATATATTTATCCATCCAAGATTCTCCAGGCTTTTCAACTGCTCCTACTGCTACTTCATCTCTGTCCCAAAAATAATTCCCAATTTTTTTTAAAGGATTAGTAAACATATCTTTCCAAGATTCTTCAGCTTTTGGCCCTATTGTTGGAGGCCTTTCAAAAGCTGGTGGTTTCTCTAATATAAGATCACTTTCTTTTCCAATCCCTTGCTGTGCAGCCTTCTCAAGGTTTCCTGTTTGTCTTTTTTCAAATCTTTCTGCCGCCTCACGCTCTTGTTCCGCAGCCGATCCTGTTCCCTTTTCATAACCCAAATCATTAAACTGTTTTTTCCATTTTGGGAGAGCTTTTCCCTTCGCTGGGTGATCTCCATAAAATAGCTCAAATTCATTCCTTGTATCTTCTCTTTCTGGATCTAAACCTAACGTATCATCCCGAGGACCACCATAAAGTTCTCTCCCTTCTGACACTTTACCCATACCATATGTTGGAGGTGTAGCCTTTTCTGTTTCTGTCCGTATATCATTAACTTCTATGTCTCCAGGGCCTTCTCCATCTTGTCCCTCTGTTACTGATTCTGCTGATCTAATGTCAACAGTGAAAGTTCTTCCAAAAATATTTCCCTGAGATGTAAATGGTTCCCTCTTTCCAAAACCACATCCTGCTGCTCCCCCAAGAACAAGAGCTGTTAATACTAATGGTTTAACTCCAGGAATATTTCCTATCACTCTCCAACCAGAATATCTGTTCCCTTCTCTCCCTCCTGTATAAGCGTCATTATTATCCATTTTGTTTTATTTGATTGTAACTTTAAAGTGATTACTTTATCAATTAGTTGTTTATAAGTTTTGTGGTGGTGTTTTAATTAGGCTTTTGCCTCTCTTTTGGATTATCATTACAGCGATACCCAATACAAGGATCAATACTACAAACAATAGGGCAATGCCTCCGCTTGAACTTAAGATGCCTGTTGCTGCTCCTGTAATCCCTGCTGAAGACGGTTCTTTACCAGAGTCTAATCCAATTAAAGGATTTTCATTTGGAGTTGGATCAGAGTTTGTTAGTGGAGTATTTGCAGTGCTTGGAGAATATGGTCCTCCTGAACTACTTGAAGAACTTCCACTTGATGAACTACTTGAACTTCCAGATGAACTTGGAGGGTTTACAATTCCAGTAAAACTACACCCTGAAATATCAAAAGCACATGAGTTTGTACAACTGACTGTTCCTGTCCATCCTGTGCCCACCACATTCGCACATGTCGCAAAATTAATATTACTCCCATCACACTGCTCACCAGGATTAACTTCTTCATCTCCACACGAACTTGTCTGAGGAATCTCTTCATCGAATGTAAGGTTCATCTCAGTAACCTTTCCATAATCTTCCTCTCCATTATAAGCAGGATGTTCATTAGCTTCAATACCATTTACAAAGAAATCAATTGTTCCAGAACCAACCCCGCAGCAAGAAGAAACATCCACTTCATAAACCCCTCCCGATGCAGTCCCTGAACTCATAATATTATCTCCAATAAACGCAGTAACATTAAAATCACCGTTGACAACAATTCCATCATATATTAAATTTCCAGTATATTTCACAGGAATTGTAAGGCCGCTCGCAATCACAACACTTAAGGCTAAAACAAACATCAAATTAATAATCAATTTTTTCATACAAATTAAATGCACGTTTTCTTTAAAAGTATTATTGTCGTCGAGGAAATAGGTTTTTTTATTCCTCGAAATTAGTGAAAAATTAATCAAAATTATAAGAAGTTGTTGAAGGCGTGTAAGGAGCAATTCCGTTTGGTAGGAACTTTGCAGTTATCCAATATCCTTCCTGAGGATAGAAGTTTCCGTCTGTTCCAACATAATCATAATAAGTTGTGTTCCCAAGAGCAAGACTTGTTAAGGCATTGGCATTTGTCACTGTGTTCAATCCATAGTGACCAATTAAATTCCACCCATCTACTACTGTTGTTGAAGGAGGTGTCTGACCTTGGTTAGGAGTCTTATCTCCAAAACCATATAGTGTATCTAAAGCACTCATCTTTATCCAATAAGCATAACCTGGAATAACATAATTAAGATCTCCTGTCCATGAACTTGTTGGTCTTGCTTTAAGCCACTCATTATCATCATTTCCATCAAACTGATAACTAAAGATGGTATACTGGCTAGTACTTCCATATTCAATATTATCTTTTATATCTCCCAAAACTGCCGCTATATTTGTACTTTCAGGAACCAAAGGAATAGAGACTAAATTCCATCCTTCAACCAAATCAATCTTCCAGCTGTAAACTGTTACATCAAATGAATAGAATGCATAATCAGTCCCATTAAAAGTCTCTACAGTCACAGTATCTGTTCCCTGATCACTGTTTTTTATATTGTTCCAGGTTAGAACACAACTTTGTGAATCTACTGTTATAATTAAATCAGCCGGTCCTTCCGTCTTTGTACAATTTATTACTCCTGTTAATCCAGAATGAAATGATTTTCCAGCCACACTCCCATTTTTATTATTAAAGTCTGTCGTTAAGTTTTGTAGTGCAATCGCTTCTTGATCAAATAATCCTGTCACATTATAGACTATCATAGTTGTTGTGTTCTGACAATATCCTCAGTCTCCATCAGAAACATTTACCCCTACAGTATAAGTCCCCGCTGTATCATAAGAATGTGTTACTGGATTTCCAGTACTAGAATTACTATCATTAAAGTCCCAGCTATAAGTTAAACTATCTATGATATCTGTTGCGTTTTCAGTAAAAGTCACATCCTGTCCTTCCACAGCATTATTAATAGATGTCGTGATTCCGATACAAACCGGTGCAACATTAGAGATATTCACAGTTGTGTTTCCAGTATTTGTGTTCCCTGCCTCGTCTGTTACTTGTACAGAAACAGTAGTTACATTGTCTCCATTCCCACAAGTATAATTAAGAAAATCTGGTGTTCCACTTCCATCGTCAAATCCATCTCCATCTGTATCCCAAGCATAATTTGCAATTGAAGTTTCAGGATCACTCGACGTTGACGCATTTATAATCACCCATCCTCCTTCAGTACACGTATAAGGCTCATTCGCAAAATCAGCAGTTGGATCCACATTATCGATTGTGAAAATCCCTGAATACTCTTTGTTAGCCACATTATCATAAATCCTTAAACAATAATCTCCACTCAAACCTGAAGTATTCCATAGATAGCTTCCACTTGTCGAACTTCCAATATCATTACTTATATTATTCCATGTTCCAGTATCATTACAATTATCTACTCTGTATTGTAATCCCATATTAAGGTTGCTTTCATTATTATTCCATTGAATATCATGTGTATCTGAAATCTGATCGTTTGTAACAGGCGTAATAAAATTAACCCCTGAAATAGCAGCATAAACAACCATCGCAGTCATTAAAATAATCGAGAATATAATCAAACTTAATCCTACTTTTTTACTGCCCTTTTTAGTCACCATATTAAATTAATAATTACTACCTTTAAAAGTATTATTGTCGTCGAAAGAATAGTTTTTTGTTATCACTTTTTATTGATGAAATGAGAAGAAGGGTTTATCTAAATAATAGCATGATGCGAGGGACAGGGTTCGAACCTGCGTAAGCACTAAGCTACTGCCTCTTAAGGGCAGCCCGTTTGACCACTCCGGCACCCTCGCATAACAACGACGTGCTGGACGAACCAAAGCATATTGGAGACATCCGGCACCCTCGCATGAAATCACCAGAAATCAATAATATAAAAATCTTTAGCTAGTCAGATAAATTGTAAGTTGCCCAAGATATAATGCGAAGCTATTCCATTAATTGTTCAAATATCCATCGAACGATAGTGAGCTAATCACTTCTCTGCCTGAGGAATCTTAACACCCAACTCTTCAAGTCTCTTAATATGTGCCTGCATAATCATTTCAACATTCTGCATCATCTTAAACAACTCGTTCCTCTCATTCGCTAAAGTATTCAATGCACCTTTGTGAAATCCAATCTCTTCTTCTTGCGACATTTGAGATTCTTCTTTTGCACTAAGTGCCTTCTCAAGATTGTCTTGATCTATTTTTACCATGTTTGTTTATGAGAGAGGTCGTTTAAAAAGTTTACCATTTAAGATAATAGAACCTTGTACAGTTGCTCAATGTATAATGCGAAGCTATCCTATTAACAACTTCTCCTAATCCGCGAGCATCAGCGAGCCTATTTCTTCTCTCTCATCAATTCCTTATACACACTATAACCTGCAATAGCCCCTTCCCCACAAGCTGTAACAATTTGCTTCAGCGGATTATCTGTAACATCCCCTGCTGCAAAAACTCCTCCAGCATTTGTCTCTTGATTTTTACTAACCATAATATAATTGTCTTTCATCTTTACTCCTAGCTTTTCAGCAATCACACTTCCAGGAATACTTCCAATCTCAACAAACAAACCATCAACAACAACTTCATTGCCCTCTGTATTTACATCTTCCTCTACAGAGGGTACACCCTTGGGTGTTAATCTAACTCTTTCAAGCTTATCCTTTCCAATTAATTCAGTAATCTCAGAATTGAAAAGAGGTTCTATATTCTTAACCTTCTTAACCTCGTCCACCCATGTTGGCTCTGCATTGATGAATTTATCTCTCCTATATATTAGATAGACTTTTTTTGCAAACTTTGAAAGCAAAAGCGCAGCAGTCAAAGCAGCATCTCCTCCTCCTGCAACTCCAACAATCTTATCCTTGTAAAAACCAGCATCGCATGTTGCACAATAATGCAATCCTTTTCCGGTAAGTTCCTTCTCTCTCTCAACTCCCAACGACCTCCTCTTAGAACCTGTAGCAATCAAGATCTTCTTCGCCGAATATTCATTCTTCCCTGCCGAGACAATAAACTCTTTACCTTTCTTAACATCCAAAACTTCCTCTGTCTTTATTTCAACACCTAAATTCTTAACTTGATTAACCATCTTCTGAACCAATTCCATCCCAGTTGCCTTTTCATAAGTAGGAAAATTACAAACCTCATGAGCCTCACCCATATATCCTCCAGGAATTTTTCCAATCACCAAAACTTTCAACTTATACCTCGCAGCATAAATCGCTGCTGTCATTCCAGCAGGCCCCGCACCAATAATAATCAAGTCGTATGTCATACAGTGAATTATTCAGAACAGTTTATAACTATTACGCTTACAACAAATTTATTAACCTGCTTTCTTTCTTTTAGTTATGAAACAAGTGGTGGTTAATATTCTTCAAAAGGCATTGAAAGACAAAGGGGTTAAGATGAAAAAGGATGAGATCGAGAGGATTATTGAGATGCCTCCATCCTCTGATATGGGGGACTATGCGTTTCCCTGTTTCTTTCTTGCATCAAAACTCAAGTCAGAACCTAGCCAGATTGCTTTGGAGCTAAGATCAAAAATTAAGAAGTACCCTCTGACAGATTTCGACGATGTTCAGACCTCAGGAGCTTATGTTAATTTTATATTAGATAGAAAAGATATGGCACGAAGAATTGTCTGGGAAGCAATAACTCAAAAAAAGAATTTCGGGAAAAGCAAGATTGGGAAAGGGAAGCGAGTTGTTGTTGAATTCTCTTCACCAAATATTGCAAAGCCTTTTGGGATAGGACATCTAAGATCAACAATCATCGGAAACTCAATTGCCAACCTCCACGAATTCTATGGATTTAAAGTAACAAGAATAAATTATTTAGGAGATTGGGGAACCCAGTTTGGAAAACTTCTTTTAGGTTATGAAAAATTCGGAAGCGAAAAAAAATTAGAAAAGATCCCCATAAAACATCTGCTAGAAGTTTATGTAAAGGCAAATAAAAAAATCTATGAAAAGAAATCGCGAGAGTGGTTTAAGAGACTTGAGGAAGGAGACAGAAAGGCTTTGATGTTGTGGAAGATATTCAGAGGATTTAGTTTAGAAGACCTTAGAAAAATGTACAAGCTTCTAAATATAAAATTCGATTTTTACGACGGTGAATCTCTGCAGAACAAAGAAATGAAAAAAGTTATCGCAGAATTGAAAGAGAAAAAACTTTTACAGAAAAGCGACGGAGCATTGATTGTAGATCTCAAAAAACATAATTTAGGAGTTTCATTGATTGAAAAAAGCGACGGAACAACTCTTTACGCAACAAGAGATTTGGCAGCAGCAATAAAGAGACAAAAGAAATACAAATTCAAAAAAATGATTTATGAAGTCGGCCAGGAACAGAAATTACATTTTAAACAAGTTTTTAAAATTCTTGAGTTAATGGGATATAAGTGGGCAAAAGATTGTGTTCATGTTGACCATGGGCTTTACCTTGATAAGGACGGAAAGAGATTCTCAACAAGGAAAGGAAAGTCAATTGTCATGAAAGATATCCTCGACAAAACAACATTATTAGCAAAAGAAGAAATCCAGAAAAGAGCACCAAAAATTTCCAAAAGAGAATTAGAAAAAAGAGCTTTAACAGTGGCGATAGCAGCAATCTTTTACGGAGACCTGAAGAACTCAAGAACCCATAACATGGTTTTTGATATTAAAAAATTCGTTTCATTCGAAGGAGACACAGGCCCCTACATCCTATACAGTTATGCAAGAGCAAGTTCTATTTTAAGAAAAGCAGGTCCGCAAGGAAAGTTTAAGATTGAAGATTTAGATCCAAAGGAACTTGAGTTAGTTAAGAAACTTTCCCAATTTCCAGATACTGTCCTAAGAGCATATAACACTCTCGCTCCGTCGCTGATTGCAAATTATTCTTTCCAGGTTGCAAAACTATTCAATGAATTTTATCATGCGTGTCCTGTGATTGGTTCTGAAAACGAAGCCTTCAGACTTGCACTTGTCGAGGCATTCAGACAAGTTTTAAGAAACTCTCTGGACCTTTTAGGAATTGAAACTTTGGAAGAGATGTGATGAAAAGATATTTATAATATGAAACCCTGATATTTCTATGGTATTAACTTTTGAAGATATATTCGGAGCAGAGATATTAATGGAAGGTCATAAAGATTTCCCAAGATATGGTTCTTTCAAAACAAACACTTCTGGAAGCGAGCGAACTGTTAAGATAGATGTTTCTATTGGACAAGACCCTAAAACTGGGGAATATGGAATGGTGGTTAGAGAATAAAATAATGTAAGTTATCCAACCTATAATGCGAAGCTATCCTATTAACAACTTCCCAAACATCCTCGCGACAGCGAGCATTTCTAACCACACAAAATTATATAAACCAGTTTTTCTTTAAACAATTAATTAAATTAAAAGAGGATTAAATGGCACAAACAAAAAAGATGAATGTATCTTTCTTCGTGAAGATGCAAAAAGATCTTACTGCTGCAGGAGAGTTGATTCGTGGGCGTCAAGACGAGAAACAAGCACTCATGAACCAATTTGATAAAGAGTGTAAAAGATTCTTCTTCGGAAAAATTTCTGAGAGGGCATTGGCTTCTTCAGTAAAGAAGACTAACTTAGAACTTAAGAGATTAGATAATTCGATTAGAACGACTATGGCTAGGGCAAGAAGCTTGTCAGCTAGAGAAATGGCTTTGGTTTCAGCACAAGCCCCAATCGGATATCGTGCAACACTTTCAGGGGTTTCAGGCGGAAAGAAAAAGAAGAAAGCTGTTAAGAAGAAAGCAAAGAAGAGAACTGTGAAAAGGAAAGCAGTTAAGAAGAAGGTTAAGAAAAGAAGAACAGCGAAGAGAAAAGTAGTAAGAAAGAAAAAGAAGTAATTTAATTTATTTTTATTTTTATTTTGTAGTCGGGATTGAGAAAGTTATTTAAAGATAAGTTTCCTTAGGAAAATAAATAATTAAATAAAAAAGGAGGTTATAAATTAATATGGCAAATCAAAATGCGTTAAGTTTTCTTGCATGGTTTACAGGTGTTGTAGTTTCATTAGCAGTAGCTTTTGGAATGGTTGAAGGAGTCCTTAGACTTCCATCATGGTTAGGTGGAACATCTGCTGCAGGAATCTGGATTGTCTGGGCAGTTGGATGGATTGTAATTGTTACAACATTGGTCGGGGCAGTAATGGCAATCATGAACAAATAAACATTTATTATTTTTTTATTTTATCTTTTTTCTTGGATTTTTTTTGGGTTAGAAGTTAGTAGTTAAATTTTATTTAGAAGAACACTCTCTAATTCATTAAATACGTCCTTAGCCGATTTTTTACGTTTTGGGAATTTGTCATCTTGTGGGTGAACTTTTAAAAATACCTTATTTATCTCTCCGTCCTCATTAAAAATTTCCAAAGTATCTATAGTATAAAATTCATAACTCCATCTTTTTAGAGTAACTATCGGACCAAGAGAACGTCTTTTAGCATTCTTTTTTAGATAGGCATGTAATCCCTTAATATCAAGATTTTGATCAGGACCATAACTCCCTTTAGATTTTTCTATCATCTACTATGATTAAATACACTAACTTTTAAGAATTCCTATATTACAAAACAATAATTAAAAAATAAAATATCTTCTTACGCCCAAAACTTTCTAGCAGGTCTCCAAACAAAAAGTATTGTTACTCCTAAAAACCATCCCCAATGAACACTTGCAACCCAAGCCATTGCTGCAGGCCATAAGTTTAGCACAAGAAGTGCAAACGCGATAGAAGATAACTTAACAAGTTTCACATCGTGATAGTCCATCTTCTTAACCTTCTTATCCATTTTTTTCTTAAATTTCTTTCCCATATAAATCAATTACCTCCTTTCAGTTATTTCTACAACCATCGGAATGAATGAGTGGGAGACTTGTGGTCTCGCTCTCAGCCTCTTTTATTATTATAACTTATAATAGTTAGTTCTTTTTAAATTTTCCGACGAGATAGCCAATTAGTGCGAAGAGAAAAGCGTAACCAAAAAGGGTGAATAAAGGCATTAAAAAGAAACCAATAAAAGGAATGGGGGCCATCATAATACCAAGATTCATCATATAATTTTCAATCCCAAGAACAAGGAAGAAAGGGGATATCCCTAAGATTAATCCTAAAATAGCACCAATAAATAAACCCTTTCTAGAATAACTCCAATTTTTCCAACCCATTTTACTTAACAGCTTTCATCTCTTTCCAAGCCAGATCAAAAAGCTGTTCAAGAGCTTGAGCAAAGAATTCTGTGTTTATCCAAATACCAATATCATAGTTCGGATGGAATTTCTCATCATCAAGAAGCATAAACATCAACTGGTTGGAGTCAATAACAACGAACCGCGCTTTCATCTTTTCTAAGTTCTTAACTTCTGCAACTTTCTTCAAAGCCTTCGCGACCTTGATATTGTTGTTGTCAATCGGGGCGGCAATTCTTATCTTCACACCCCTCTTTTTACATTTTTCTAAACTCGGCAATAATGCCTCAAGTTTTCGATTCAGCCCCTCTGCTGTGGTTATGATCGTGATCGTCTTTTCAGCATCCCTCACCATCATATCCAAATGATTATACAAATTCTGTCTGCCTCTCAAACTTCCTGACAAATCCGAAGGCTCAACAAACTTAATTCCTTTCGTAAATAATGTATTAAGTTCACTCAAAACTTCGTCACCTTTCAAAGTCTCAAGTCTTTTCGATCTATCTTTAGCAGCCTGCATCAAATTCTTTTTTACTCTTTCAACAACTTCTTCTGGCTTCAGAGCAACAAACTTAATCGGCTTTCCAAGCTTCATCACAATAAACCCTTTCTTCTCCAAACTCTCAAGAATATCATAAGTCCTTGACCTAGGAACATCAGAAATATTGCTCAGTTCTCCAGCAGTCGAAGTCCCTCGAGAAAGCAATGCAGTCCAAACTTTTACTTCATAAAGATTCAAATCAAAAATCTTTCTTAATCGACTCAAAAATTCGTCTTTAACTATCATTTTATTATGTTATTTTTTCGGTTCTTTTCTTTTTAAAGATTGTTATTCTAAAAGAGCAAATTCAATGGATTACTAGTCGGTAGTTATAATCCCAATCTCGCCTCTTTTATCTTTTATTTTAAACCCAATATTCTTTTTAAATCTTTCCTTCTTAGTTGTAACAATTTCCACCATTTTCGAATTTGTCCTGCTCTGAATAAATTCTTTCCGCTTCTCAAGAACTTTTTTGAAATCCTCGTCGGTAAAAATAGATAACTCAATCCTATCTTTCTTCTCTAATCCCAACTTTTTCCTAAACGCTTGAACCTGCCTCGACATCTCCCGAGCATACCCTTCTTCCTCAAGTTCAGGAGTCATTTTTGCGTCTAATTCCACAGAAAGTTCAGCACCTTTCTCGAATTTTATTTTCTTAATATTCAGCTGATTTTCAATAATCTCTAAAAAATCTTTACTCAATTTTTCATCCGAAGTAATATTTACTTTCGCCAACGGCCATCTCAATCCAATTCCTGCTTTATCCCTTTCCATCAATCCTTTAGAAACAACTTCTCTTACAAGTTTCATTTTATCTATCAAAGGTTTGTCAATTAATTTATAATCATACTTCGGCCACTTCTGCAAATGAACAGATTCGTTTTTATTTTTAAAATCATTATTTGTAATTCCTTGCCAAATATGTTCTGCTAAAAATGGCATGAATGGAGCAATAACTTTTGATGAAGTTTCCAACACAACCTTAAAAGTACTAATTGCATCAAGATCATTATCATTGAATCTATCTCTACTTTGCCTAACATACCACGTCGATAAATCTTCAATAAACTCTGTCACAAGTCTTGCTGCAGAAGGAAGATTATATTCTTCCATATTATTAGTAACGTCTTTAATTAACTGATTCAACCGAGCAATGATCCATCTGTCCAAAAGATTCTTACTTTTTGTTTTCTTTATCTTAACTTTTTTGTCCGTAGATAATTCATAAAATTTGTAGATGTTCCATAAGAGCATGACATTTTTCCTTAAAGAATTTTTAATGTCTTCTTCAGAAAGGTTCATATCCCCTCCAACAAATAACTGGCTTGACAGAAAGTACATCCTTATTGCGTCTCCCCCATATCTCTCCAAGGTTTCTTTTGGATCAGGATAATTTCCATAAGACTTACTCATCTTTCTTCCATCTGTTCCAGCCAAAACTCCGTGGCATACAACATTTTTGAAACTCTCAGAACCAAACAAACTATTTGAAAGAAGATGTAAATAATAAAACCACCCTCGAAGCTGACCGGTATATTCGATTATAAAATCCGCAGGAAAAATTTTCTTAAAATCATTTTTTCTTTTGAATGGATAGTGCCACTGCGCAAACGGCATAGCCCCAGACTCAAACCAACAATCCAAAACCTCTGGAATACGATTCATAATTTCCCCACATTTACATTTGAATTTATGGTCATCAATTTTCGGCAAATGCAAATCCTTTACTTTCTTCCCGCTTAATTTTTCAATCTCTTTAATTGAACCTACAACTTTTATCTCTTCACATTTTTCACATCTCCAAATTGGCATCGGAGAACCCCAGTACCTCGAACGAGACAAATTATAATGGGGCGCGTTCTCTAAATTATACTTGAACCTTCCATGCTTGAAATAATCTGGAACCCATCTAATCTTCTCATTTGTTTTGAGCATCTTAGCTCTAACTTTGTCAACATTTAGATACCAGGCTTTTTGAGTTTTGTAAATTAATGGAGTATTACATCTATAACAGAATGGATAAGAGTGTGTGACTTTAAAATTCGAGAATAACTTTTCTCCCAAATCTTCTAAAACCTTTTTTCCCGCCTTTGAAAAATAAAGTCCCTTAAAATCCCCTGCTTCTTCTGTATAGGCTCCGTTCTCATCCATCAAATCTACCATCGGTAAACTATTTTTCTTACCAGATTCAAAATCATCTTCCCCGAAATTAGGAGCAATATGAACAACTCCTGTGCCCTCTTCTGTACTCACGAATTTTTCAGAATAAATTTTGTAAGTATTTTTATCTTCATTAATCTCTTTATTTCTTAAATCAAACAAAGGTTCATATTCTAACCCAACTAATTTCTTCCCTGTGAATTCTTCAACAATCTTATACTTTTTATCTTTCAAGATTTCTTCCATTCTATCCTTTGCCAAGATATAAGTTTCAGAACTAATTTTTACTGAAACATATTTCAATTTATCATTAACTGCTAAAGCTAAATTTCCTGGTAGTGTCCATGGAGTAGTTGTCCAGGCCAGAACATATTTATCCTCGCCTTTCAGTTTGAACTTTACAACTACAGATTCTTCAGTTATATCTTTATATGAACCCGCATCCATTGTAATCTCGAATTTAGAAAGTGGCGTCGCACAACGAGGACAATGAAGTGATGTTCTGTACCCTTCATAAATAAGTCCTTTATCATATAATTCCTTGAAACTCCAAATTACACTTTCCATGAAATTAATATCCATTGTCCTATACGAATTATCCATATCAACCCACCGAGCAATTCTATCAATATACCAATCCCATTGGCTAGAAACATTATCAACATAAGATTTGCATGCTCCAACAAATTTACCGACTCCTAATTTTTCAATATCTTTCTTGTTCTTTAACCCTAATTCTTTCTCAACTTGGTTTTCTGCAGGCAATCCATGACAATCCCATCCCCAAACTCTCTCAACCCTATAACCCTTCATTGTCCAATATCTTGGAATAACATCTTTAGGGATACTTGTTAACAAAGTTCCATAATGAGGCAAGCCTGTAATAAACGGCGGCCCATCATAAAAAATATAATCATCTTTCGGCTTAGCTCCTGCAGGTTTCTCTAATGATTGCTCAAATATTTTATACTTTTTCCAAAACCGCGAAACAGCAGTTTCATGTTTCATGTCCATTCTAATACCTCGCTTTTGATATTTTTAAATTTGTTCTTTATTTACTCCGATTTCACTAATTACCTCATCCACAGAATCAACTATTTTGACAGAAGGATGAAAATAAAATATAGAATTTGATGTATGCTCTCCAACAACATAAATTAATGGCTTTCCATATTTCATATTTGAAAATATTGCTGCACCAAATTCGGTGTGCATTCCAGGACTTATTTTTTCGTTACTTATTAAAATAAAGATATCACAATTGTCCACTCCTTCAATATCTTTTGACGAATATTGGATTGCGAGGTCTTTATTTTTGTCATAAGGTTTAATTGGTTTATGGGTTGTCCAATCATAAGCAATTTCATGACCCATTTCTTTAATTTTTTTATGAATCTCTAAAAGTTTTTCTTTATTTTCAAATGTTGTAGCAACATAAATTTTCATTTTAATTCTTCCAAAACCTCTTTCTCCACAAAGTGAAGCTTACTCGGAACCACAATACAATAAGGCTTCTTTACACTCCTATATTCTTCCAACTCTTCAATTGGCTTATACATAAC
>JAAOYJ010000040.1 GCA_018221285.1 Candidatus Pacearchaeota archaeon | reverse complement strand
TTCTTACAAGGTCAAGCATGTTCCTCCTCGTCGCCATCGTACTAGGACACCTAGTCTACGTGGAGGACAACGACATAGTGGAGAGCATCACAATAATGGGGGCCCTGGTGCTCTCCAGCATCACAATAGCCGCCCAGAAGCTAAGCGCCAAGGCAGCGGGCAAGATCCTCGTAGGCTAACAACATGGATACCGCGCTGTTATATGGGGTTCTGGGCATCACGCCCACCGGGGACCCCGCCGCAGATGCAGTCTACCTACTATACCTGCCAATGCTCACACTGTACATATTCGCAAGCTTCACCATGGACACACTGGCCAAAGGACACAGGCGGCTAAAGCCAGCCTTCATCCTCATGGTCTACTTCTATGTGATACACGAAGGACTATACAGGTACTTTGCCATGTACTCAAAGGCCCTCTTCGTACTCGCACTACTCATCGGATTGGTACCGTTCTTTAAGGAAAGGGTCCTCCCCAAGAAGAAGACTCGCCTGGAAGACGAGATAGACAAGATGTTCGAAAAGAAAAAGCTTTAGCTCACTATCTCATCCACACCGTCACGGCTATCAGGCTTTATCAGGACAATCGTATCCACTTTATCCGCTCCCTCATAATAGACCACGAGACGCCCGGTTCTGACCAGCTTTTTGAAAGCCGCCTTAATGGCCTCAGAGCGGAACTCCTCACTGCGAACATCCCTTACCTTGGAGTAGTCGATGTCACTCTTCTGAAGCAATATCTTCATAGGAATCTCCCCAGTGGTTTAATGGGATTCGAAGACTTATAAAGATTTGAAAAACCCAGGATAGTTTGAAGCCTTTATAGGGCTTTTAAACCGATAGTTCTATGTCCACATAGGAAAAATGGGTGTATATCTGGTTGTAAATAGTTTAATGCTAAATTACAATAAAGTGATTTAATAAGTAGCCAAATTGGAAAGTCATAAGAAGTACAATTTTATACTAATATTATTAATGATAGCCAACTATGAAAATTTTGAGAAGGACTTAATCTTTAATGATTCGCCGGATTTTAAAAATCTTGTAAATTTTGATTCAAATTTAAGCAAACCTTACCATCGTTGGTACAAATTTAAAGAAGGTTTTGCGTCAAAATTAGTAGAAAGAATATTATACGACTGTGAGGTGGAAACAGGTGCTGAAGTAATTGATTGTTTTTGTGGTTCCGGTACCAGTGTTTTGACCTGCCAACAAAATCAAATAAACTCTACAGGAGTAGAGATAAATCCCTTTCTCAGATTTCTAAGCTATGTAAAGACAAGACATTACTTTGAACCCGAAGAGATTAAATCTTCTATTGAAAAAATACTTGAAGGTAAAAATGGAAACTCATGCATACCACCAAATTTAGACACTTTTAAATTAGGGTTCAGTAAATCAAGATTCAAGGCCTTGCTTAAGTATAAGGGGAAAATTCTTGGTAACGGCTTCTCCGAGGATTCTAGAAATATTTTGCTCTTAGGTTTGGGTGCAATCTTAGAGGATGCAAGCAAGTTAAGAAAAGATGGAAAAGCTTTGAGAATTGTTGAAAATAAAAAACGTGTACACTTAAAGAAATTATTTTCTCAAAAACTTAATCAAATTTATGGGGATATTTCAAATTTTCCGCATGACCCTGATTTTGTGCCGGAAATTTATGAAAAAAGTTCAATAGACCTTAGCTTCTTGAAAAGAGATAAATATAAACTGGCACTTTTTTCGCCACCCTATCTAAACACTTTTGATTATCTCGAAGTTTATAAGA
Organism: Candidatus Pacearchaeota archaeon; assembly: GCA_018221285.1. GTDB lineage: Archaea > Nanobdellota > Nanobdellia > Pacearchaeales > GW2011-AR1 > JAHKAF01. The sequence goes on along the minus strand of JAAOYJ010000040.1, from coordinate 2,932 downwards.
TGGAACTCTGGATGTTGGATTTTATTAGTAGCCATAGTCAAAGGAATGAACTAAGGGAAAAAACCGTAAGGAGTCACATTTCTGTTCCTTTAGATTTGGTAAATCTCTATGAAAATAAATTTTTAGATTTCATAGTTGAAAATCTAAAAGAAAAAGGGACTTGGGATTCTAGAATCCCAACATTAATCAAGTGTTATTTTGAAGACATGTATCAAGTAATCGATGGGATATATAAGATATTGGAAAATGATGGACATTGTGTTATTGTTGTGGGAAATTCGTCTTATGCGAATATTCCAATTCCCACAGATTCAATATTGGCTAAGATTGGAAAGGATGTGGGTTTTGATATTAAAGAAATAAAAATAGCCAGACATACTAGGAGAAGTTCACAACAATATCCTCAGGCAAAGAAAAATGGTATGAGATATTTAAGGGAGAGTATTGTAATACTTAAAAAATAAGTATTAATTAGCTCTTTCTGATGCCGGCTTGGATTCAAGATAAAATTGAAAGTGATTAAGTTTTGGATGCTTTTCTTTTGTATCCCATAAAATTTCTTCATAGCTTCCACCATTTTTATCTCTGCCATCATAAATAACACAAAGTCCTTTTTCTGCATCGGTTCTAATATTCAAATATTCTATAGTTTGTCTTGCACCTTTTCGAGCCCAAGCATCAGTATAACTGGTTACCTCTTTACTTTCCAGCCGACGGCATTTTCCCAAACATTTTAACTCAATTAAATATTCTTTTGCTCCAGAGGTTAATACCCGGATGTCGACTGTGTCACCTGTTCCTACGTCATATTCGGGATCGCATGAAATTAAGTTATTGACATGTACCTTTAGAAAATTCCAGAGAATTTTTCTAAATATCGACTCAGGCTTGTTTCTTAGTATCCTTTCACTTTTTTTTGACCAGTGATCGCAGACTTGTGCAAATTTTACTTCGGTTTCGTAATGCTCAAGTAAGAGTTCGTTATACCTCTCCATTGGCTTTGGCTCAAAATTAATAGGCCATCTTGATACAAAATTTCTATTAAAATTTGGTAAGTATTCAACCAAAACTCCACAACAATAAAAAGTAATTTCCGGTGGAGAAATCAATATGGTCAAAGATTCATTTTCTTTAGAAATTTTCTTGGCTAATTCCTCGTCGATATTTTCAGTTAGTTCTTCTTCAGATATAACATTTAAATCATAATCAACGTGCATCAGTGTTTTTTCCTTGGTTAGTCTAGGTAGGAATTCTACAGAATTTTTTTGAAAGTTTTTTTCGGATTCTCCATTTTCGTTGGGAATTAAATTAAAAATTAGCTCTCCAGGAAAATCTTTCAAAATTGTGGAAAGGTTCCTTAATTTCTCAGATAATTCCAAAGTTTTAAGCGGTTCGATTTCAGTGTTTAGATTATAGATTTTTGCCACAAAAAGGCCAGCCAAAACTTTCGTAGCATGAGGTATGATATCTTCTATTTCTTTCCCCCCTCTAATGCTTTTTCAGTAATTTGGACAGAATAAAGATATTCAAAGAAAGAAATCAAAACAATTTCCAAATTCGTGGTTTCATAATTAAATTTTTCATGTCCATGTTTTTTTAAGAATTCGATTAACTTAACAGAAAGGTTTGTTTCCAAATTATCTATATCAAGAGATCTACCTAGCCCTTCTCGCTCTGCACTTTTGAAAGTTGGTTCTTGATAAACCATGTCGACAAGATTTTCAAGTCCATAAACATCAATCAAACGTATTATTGTCCTTATCCAATCGTATCTTTCTTGATTGTCTTCTAAAAGAGTTAATCTCTTTACTACTTTCTTCCCCTCCTTTGTAATTTGATGTTTTGACGAAGTGGAATTTTTCCCCGCGTAATGTTCCATTGATATTAGTTCAACAAGACCTAAAGCAATTAAATTATTTAGCGTATTCTGAATCTCATGAGTATATGGCCCGTAACGATACTTATAAAATTTCAGGAACGAGATTACAATCTCTCTTAACGGGGCCAATGCATGTGTGAGATAAATAATTTTTTGTAAATGTTTTCTTCCGAGAGGTTTCCAATTTAATTCATCTGCACAATCTAATACATAGAGAATCTCATTTTTTATTCTGAAAGAGTTTAATTGCCCAGCACTCTTATGAAGCAACCGTGTATCAATAGTCATTGATTTCACATCTATCCAATAAGTCTTAATATTTTATTAAATTCCTCAATGTTATCAGTTTGAATATTGGATAGTCTTCCTATTTCCATTAGATTTAACAATCTTTTAGTTCGATTCTCTGTTTTGGAAAATAATACCGGTAAAAAGCCTACTCTATTTAAATTTGAAGTTATTACAACCGTATGCCCTTCCACTCCAAATTCTGCAAACATTTCTCCAACTCGATTTAAATAAGCTAAATCCAATGTACCCTCGGGTGTTTCGGCAATATAAAAAACGCATCCCTTTGTAGCTTCTTTATAAATTGATATTATCGCCATTCTAAATGCGTGATCTAAAAAGAGCCTTTGAGAATCGGAAACACTAGATGGTTTTTCACGGACTTTGTTATTAAATATTGGAAAGAAGTTGTTATAAGCTATCCCTCTCCGCCGATCCCTTAATTCAGTTAGTTTTAAATCGCATTCAATGCCTAAAAAAGCGGATGCGTATTTTTTAAAATTGGTTCTTATTAAGTCACCATAATAATCTAACCGTTTAAATAGGTCTTCTTCAAGCTTTTCAAGGTCTTCGATAAACGTCTGTTTTTCTTTCCTATGTTCAGCTGCTGTTTCTTCAAAAGATGAAATTCTTTGTTTGGCATTTTCAATGAGAGAGTCAATCGGAGTGGAGATTTTTACTCCAGGGCTTAATTGTGATTTTAAGTAAGATATTTTCTGGATATAACTGTTAATTTTATTATTATTTTCTTGTATTATCTCATCT
>JAAOYJ010000039.1 GCA_018221285.1 Candidatus Pacearchaeota archaeon | reverse complement strand
CTTAAACAGCCCTTCGCAGAGCTGGTAATTTCTGGAAGGAAAAAAATTGAAATAAGAAAGTGGAATACAAAGTTTAGAGGTAAATTTTTAATTCATGCATCCAAAAATTCTGATAGGGAGGCTATGGAGAGGTTTGGATTTGAAGAATTACCTTGTGGGTTTATAGTTGGTGAGGCAGAGCTAATTGATGTTAAGAAATATATTGATGAGAAGGATTTTGAAAAAGATAAAAATAAGCATTTAGCTACGAGGAATTTTGGAGAATATGGTTTTATTTTGAAGAATATTAAGAGGGTTGAGCCTGTTGAGGCTAGAGGTATGTTGGGTTTTTGGGAGCTTGGTTCCAGTAAAGTCTAAAAAGAATAGGAATATGATATTTCTATGAGAAGAGAACTAGTTTCGGGATTTATGATATGACTTCAGTATCAAATGATAATGGAAGGGCTTTTGAATATGTCATTGTTTTAGGATTAAAGAAACACCTTGAATCCTTAGGGATTGATTATCTTGAAACCGAGAGAACTACTGTAGATAATAGTCGAGATATGTTGAAACTTAAAGAGCTTCCAGAAGCAAAACAAAAAGACTTTATTTTAGCGGCTTCAAAGTTTTTAGAATGGGTAGACTCTGAAGGTTGGTTTATAGGCGCAGATAAAATTACCATTGATCGACTCCCAGACAAAGAAGGTCAAAGAAATAATGTTACTGATATTGAATTGAAAATCGAAAAAGGAGAAGATATTGAGCAAAAAAACATCTCCGTAAAACATAATCATGATGCATTAAAACATCCGAGATTGCCAAATCTGGTGGCTCAGTGCGGGATAGAAGATGAAACTATTGATAGATTATGGAGAGAAAATCATGATGCCATATGGACTGAATTTAATAGAAAATCAAAGGACCTTAAGGCTGATGCTAAAACATTCAAAGAGTTGAAAGATATAGATAATTCATTTATTGATAAAAATCTATATAAGCCATTGATAGATGCAGTAATAAAATTCTTGAAAGAAAATGTTAAAGACAACCCCGATAAAGTAAAATCTTTCTTCAATTTTCTCACTAGTGATATGGATTTCTATACAGTTAAAAACGAGCGACTAAAAGTAATTATAAAAAAATTCTTAGACATTACTCCGCCAACAGTTATGAATATAGAATATCCTTATCTCCAAAGACTAAATACGTTTAAAATTACGTTCGATAATGATTGGGAAATGACTCTTCGTTTACACACTGCTAGCTCCAGAATGTATAAATCGGTGAGGCTAATAAATACTAGTTCAAAACTAGATGTAATGTGTATTAATTTAGATGATTTAATTGATATGGAGCATATAGACAAATCTAATTAGAATTAGCCTTTAAATCCTTAATTATCTTTTCTGCAACTGCTTCTGCCATTTTTACTGGAACTGCATTGCCGATCATTTTATATCCATCTCCTACATCTCTGTAATAAAATTTAAAATCGTCTGGAAATGTTTGAATTCTTGCACATTCTCTTACTGACAATCTTCTGTAAAGATGTTTTTTCCCTGGGACAAAAATACGCTTGTTGGGGTGGATAAGCTTCATAGTTGGAGCCTGTGGATGTATTGGTGCGTGCCTGGCTCCTGCTTGAATAGTGAATGAGGGCTCATCCCACGAACGAACCCTATTTCTGGACATATACATACTAGAAAAATCTCCAATAAAATATTCGTGGTTTGAAGGCTCTAAATCATCGCTATTAGTTTTGTTAAATTTTTTTGCCGGCAATGGTTCTCCTAAATCGGATATAGAATCTTTCAAAAAAAGTATTTCATCGTTATCTTCTGGAAATTCAAATTTTATCTTTAAATCTTTTCTGTAGCCAACTATTACTACCCTTCTCCTATCTTGAGGGACATTAAAATATTTGGAATTTAATAATTTGTAAGATACATTATATCCCACTTTTTCAAATTCTGAAATTATCTTTTTGAATTCCGATATATGAGTTGGAGATAGAATCCCTGCAACATTTTCTGCTAGGAAGAATAAAGGTTTTTTCTTGGCAATCAAATCCATATAGGTATAAAATAATTTGCCCCTTGGATCCTTAACCCCCTTCATCATTCCAGCTAAACTCCAGCTCTGACATGGAGGTCCTCCAATAAATCCAGTTACTTCTGGTATATCTCCTTTTTTTACTTCTGTGATAGAGTTTTTATTAATTTCCATGTTGTGGTTTTTTTCAAATGTTTCCCAGCATCCACTCCAGTTATCATTGGCGAAAATGGTTTTGAATCCAGCATTATTGAATCCTAAATCCAGACCTCCTGCACCCGAAAAAAAAGATGCAACATTAAACCTCTTTTTCACCATATCCCGACTAGGACTTCTAACTTTATAAATCTTTGGCCCTAATATTAACAGTCACCACCCCAACCCTACTCTATTATGCCGACTGACTCTTTTCAGATTTAGTTAAATTTATCCGACGATAAACACCAATATATACCCCAGAAACCCCAGCCTAATTTTGAACTTTTTTAGAGAATTTAACAATCCGATTTAATTTAATTTTAAGATATCTAAGGTCCACACTATCTCCGAATTTCTTATATTTCTTTACTTTATTTCTATCAGTCACTACAAAAAACCACTGAGAATAATTCTCATTCAACAATTTAACTTTTTCTTCCAAATTCTTAACCTTAGAAAGCACTGCCCCAGTCTCAACCTCAATAGCATACTTCTTCCCACCAACCTCAAAAACAATATCAGGCTTCTTTGTCACAAATAACTCAACCCTAATATCATTAGCCATCAAAAACTCCGCAATATTATAGGTCACAAACAAATGCTTTGACGTCTCATTAAACCTAGGCTTAACAAAATATTTCTCCTGCCTCTCAGAAGAAACACTTTTAAAAAATTCTTCACCAAATCCCTTCTTGATTAAATATTCTTTTTCATCTTCAGATAAATCTTTAGACAAATGAACTCTTTGACTAGCATCAACTTTAACATTAACCATCTTCCCTTTAATCTCCTTCTCAGGCTCAACCTTAAGCAACTCATCCGCATTAGTGGTAATCTGCTTATGCTCCTCACTGGACGCCACAATTTTAAGCTCAGAATGCTCATCTTCCATTAATAATATACCCTCTCCAACCCCCGCAGTCAAAAGTGCAACTCTTTCCACATTACTCAAATGAAATGTTTTCTGAACTTCCTCAATTACTGCGGGCTTTTGCCTTAGGAGAATTGTATAAGATGAGTTTGCCAGTACCGACCTACCAGCCTGAGAGTTAAGGATGCCCTCAACTTCCTGATTTATTAAAAATAACCCCATATTAAACTTACGGCAGGTTTTTACGATTTCAAAAATATATGAAGCTTCTTCTGCCCGGCTCAAAAGTGTCCATGCCTCATCTATTACTAGAAGTTTTCTTTTAAGATCAGTTTTCATTTTCATATAAACATAATCTAAAATAAGAAACATAATTGTAGGCTTGACCTGTTTTGGCATATTTCCTATATCAAAGCAAATAAAGTCATTGTTAAAGTTAATGTTAGTATGTCGGTTTAGAAAGGAGAATACCCCTCCAACATATAGCTTCAAACGGTTTGTAAGGCTTCGTAGCGTATTCTTCTCTAGACTAATGGCCTTCTTCTCCATCTTCTCCAAAGCCCTTAACACATCGCCTAAAATCGGGGGTTCATTATTCCAACTTTCTTTATCATCCATAAAAATTCCCTTTCTCTCATATGCCTCAGTTAAAGCTTGATCAATGAAGGATTTTTGAGGCTCTGTTAGCTGTCCCAGCATTACCGGCATTAAATCCATAAGTGAAAGCCTTTTTTCCATGTAATCGTGGCCCATTAAATCTAAAGGATTGATTATTGTATCTGAAGTTCGGCTTAAATTAATCCTTTGACCATTGAATTTTTTGACCAAATTCCTATATTCACTTTGGGGATCAATTACGATTGTTTTAGTTCCGTTTAAGAGATGTCTTGTTATGAATAGTTTTGTCATATAACTTTTGCCCGCGCCTGAACTTGCGAGACAAAGACCGTTTGAGTTTGATAAATTGAATATATCTCTTATAATTGGGATGTTGTTTTTATTCAATCCGAACCAAATTCCTGTTTTATCGAATTTAAAAAAGGATGAGGTAAATGGGAAAAATGCAGAAAGAGCGGAAGTTGTCATATTTCTTGTTATCTTGAGGAAGTTTTTGGTTAGTGGCAAACAGGTTTTGAATCCTTGAAGCATCCTAAAGAGAGGCGACTTTGGAATAATTAAGAGGGAATTTAATTCTGATTCGATCTTTTTTGTTAGTAAATTTAAATCTTCTATACTATCTGCTTTACAATTAATTGTAAATCCCACATCGAAAAGCTTCTCGTTTCCTTTTTGTAGGTTTTCTAGAATAGAACGCGTATCTTTATATTTTATTTCTAGACTTGGGTTGAGTTGGTTTTTCAGTTTGGCTGAATATAGGTCGGCTCTCTGTTTTTGAAGCTCTCGGTTTAAGGAAATTAAAGTTTGCTCTATGG
>JAAOYJ010000038.1 GCA_018221285.1 Candidatus Pacearchaeota archaeon | reverse complement strand
TTTTTCGGATTGCCAGCTCCGGTATCAAGATACCCTATTGGTGCCTGAAAAGGATACACTCCTTGTTTTAATCTTCCATACAAACCTTTAATAGTTTCCTTTCGTAGATTTCTAACATAATGGCTTGCCACTACAGCTTGCATATCTGCAGAAAGACGGTCGTTGTCTCTAAGAAGATTGACAGACTCTTGGACAAAATGAACCTGAACACCATCATTGTCAGCCAGTTCTGTTAATTCTGACCAATCGCGCATATTTCTGGCGGAACGATCAATTTTATGCATTATCACGCCATTGGATTTTCCTTTCTTTAAGAGTTTTATCATCTCAGAAAAAACAGGTCGCCCTTTTTGGGCGGCTGTCTCAACTTCCTCAAACCATTTTCCGATGGTTAAGTTATGCCTTTTTGCATAAGCATCAATTGCATCTTTCTGTTCCACCAACGAAACCCCTTTTCCTTGTTTTGCGGTAGAAACACGAATATATCCATAAACTTTCTCCATATTTTCATATACAAATTAAACTTTTAATACTTTTAAAGTATATCACACCATTATTCATGACAATCAAAACCACCACCATTCTCGTGATATATATCCCACACTATATCCAAATAATCTTTGAATCTTTGTTCTTCAGACTCCCGTTCTTCTTCACTGAGATATGGACATAGTGAACAGACAAGTTCTTGTACTAACTCATCAAAACTTTTCTCATCTTTTTCCATCATTACAGAGTAGATCAGCCTTGTATTATTCAAAGAGGTTACATTCTGATAATTCAGCAAATTTTGACATCTGGATTATTTTCTTATCTCCGATATCCTATCCAGTATGAAAAACAAAAAGAATCATCAGGTACCCACAATATCAAAAAAATACTCAGACGAAACAATTGTCGAAATGCTATACAATCAAGATGAAACCAAGACAAGTTTTGCGATATGGAAAGATGGAAAAGTTGAAATTGCATCCAAATACAAAGAAAAAAACGGCAAGATTTTAGTGCCGTATAAATCTACAAACAACCTTATAAAACACAATATCGTTCTATTCCCAAGCAAGCCCATTAAATACAAATCAGAAAAGGAATTAATTTCTGAAATTCAATCATTCATCCACAAATATGTTGACCTCTCTCCTCTGTTTGAAAAAATAGCTACCTACTATATACTTTTATCCTGGGTTTATGATTCTTTTAAAGAATTGCCATACCTTAGGAAACGCGGAGATTTTGGATCAGGCAAGACCAGGTTTCTTCAAATTGTCGGATCAATTTGTTATAAACCTATCTTTGCTACTGGTGGAGCTTCAACCGCTTCTCTTTTCCATATCTTAGATCAATTCAGAGGAACACTCATAATTGATGAGGGTGATTTTCGTTTTTCCGATGAGAAGGCAGAAATAATCAAAATTTTAAACAATGGAAATGTGGAAGGGTTTCCTGTTCTCAGGTGTCAAGCAAATCCCAACGGTGAATTCAATCCAATTGGCTTTCAAGTTTTCGGAACAAAAATCATTGCTACCAGAGCTCATTATCAAGACCGTGCTTTGGAAAGTCGATTTTTATCTGAAGATTTTTCTCCTAAAAAGTTACGACCAGATATACCAATCACTCTTCCTGATAAGTACAAGGACGAAGCCTTAGCCCTTAGAAACAAACTCCTCTTTTATAGATTTAAAAAATTGGGGACTGTTAGAGCGAACGAAAAACTTGCCATTGATTCAATTGAACCCAGGCTTAACCAAATGTTCATACCATTACTTTCTGTCATTGAAGATGAATCGGTACGAGATGAACTTAAGGAGCTTGCCAAGATATATAGTGAGGAAATGGTTCTTGATCGAGGCAGCGATATTGAAGCTGATGTACTGTTTGCCATTAAGGAACTTTTAAACGAGGAAAACAAACTTTCTATAAAAGAAGTCTCTAACAAATTTTTTCTGCTCTTTGGAGAAAATTACAACAGAAGTATTACTCCTAAATGGATTGGCCGAATTATCCGAAAAAAGCTTGGCCTCAAAACTGTCAAAAGCCACGGCAGCTATATAATAGATTCTTCCCAGCTTAAAAAGTTGAAACTTCTTTTTGAGAGATACGACTTGTAAGGACATGTTTGTATAAAGTCCCCAAAGTCCCCAAGTCCACCGGGTAGACTTGGGGACTTTGGGGACTTTGAGAAGGTCTAGGCATTGGATAAAAAAGTTATACACAGTTAATTCATCAATCTTTTTATTTTCTGGCAGATTTAACAAATTTTTCCGTCTACAGACGCTAATTGATTGATGTATTATTGAGCTATACTTCACTGCTAATGGTGAAGAAAAAATATTATGTCACCACCATTAAAGAATTACCTAAGAACCCACCGCAAAACGGTGGGCCTTAGTCAAAAAGACGTGGCCTTTCTCCTCGGAAAAGAATCTGGCTCATGCATCTCAAAATTTGAGCAGAGTAAAACATATCCTAATCTGCGCACTTCACTATCTTATCAAATATTTTTTGAAAAGCCAGTCGAGGAGCTTTTTGCCGGAGTACATAACCAGGTCGAATTACAAACTCTTAACAGAATTGCAAAACTCATTACCCTTCTTGAGAGAAAGGGCAATAGTCCTAAAATAATCAGACGTATCAACCATCTCGAAGAGGTGGCAAGAAGAATTGCCAAATCTAATAATCAGGAGTCATGAATGATAAAATTAATCTAAAATCACGATCAAATAGCACCAGAGTTTTTTCTGTGTATCCTACCTATCGCGGCTTCGGTTTTGTTATCTTTGAGGGAGCCACTAAGCCCATAGATTGGGGTAATGTAACCGTTCAAAGAAGAGATAATATCCTAACCATCAAAAAAATTAAATCCCTTATAAACTACTACCAACCGGATGTTCTTGTTACTGAAGACTATTCAGGAAAAGGATCTCGTAGAAATCCTCGCATTCAATCACTCATCGACTCAATTAAGCAGTTAGAAAAAGCAAACAAATTAATAGTCAAAACTTACTCCCGTGCTGACATTTCAAATGTCTTTGAACCCTTCGGGGCATCAACCAAATACGAAATATCACAAACCATTGCGAAGTTTTTACCGGTCTTTAAGTTTCTAACTCCACCCAAACGAAAGCCTTGGATGAGTGAAGACTCCAGGATGGCAATATTTGACGCTGCAGCGCTCGTGCTGACACACTTTTACCTTGAAGATTAGGAGGGGACCAAAATGAATGATCCACCGTATATCTGCGACAACTCTGGCCTGTACACCTTCACAAGACCTTTAGCAGAAAAAGAAGTAATCGAAATCGCATGTTCTTTACTAAAGACAAAATATGATCAAAATCCAATTCTTAATTCACCAGAGGATGTGACAGATTATCTGAAGCTAAAACTAAGCCCGAATGATCGAGAGATTTTTGTATGTATTTTTCTGGATTCAAAGAACGCGGTGATTTCTTTTGAAACCCTATTTTGGGGAACGATTAATTCTAATGTTGTTTATCCAAGAGAAGTTGCCAAAAGAGCACTATCCCTCAACGCAACTTCAGTGATCTTTGCACACAATCATCCATCTGGGAATCCAGAGCCGAGCGAGCAAGACAGACTGCTTACTGATAGGCTGAAAACCGCTCTCTCCTTAATAGATATCTCAGTTTTGCATATTGTCGTCGCAGGAGACAAGAGCCTCTCGTTCAAAAACCAGGGACTCATTTAATCTCAACTATTGTTCTTTATTTAGTTCTATCCATTCGCTTCGTACTGACTTTTCCAATTCTGGAGAGTCAGCTTGAAGCTGGCTCTCCAACAAATTAAAAGAAGGAGAGCCTTTATGTCTCAAAAAAATTCAACCATCCAGAAATTAAACGATTCTTTTAGACAAACAGGGATTGGGGGAAAGATCCTCATTACAAGAGGTATCCAGAATCTTGAAAGACCTATGATTACCCAAATCCTAAATACCATCGTCACTTACAACAACTTCACACCAGCAAATGATCCTTATGGAGAGCATGATTTTGGAAGTTTTGAAATTAGGGGTTATAAGGTATTTTGGAAAATCGATTACTACAACAAGGAATTCGAATATGGATCGGAAGATCCATCCAATCGGCTAATTACTGGCAGAGTGCTAACAGTGATGTTAGCTGAAGAATATTAATTCATTATTTGCCACCCTATTTAGGGTGGCTTTCAATAAAAAAATAATTAATATTACAATATATGTTTATTAGTTATTTATCTGGAAAGTTAGGCTTATTTTTCAAATAACTAGTGGTATTTAAATATATAACAGACGACTTTATTTTTGATATATAATAAAGTGAGGCAGAGCCTGGATCAAAATTATATCTTACGTATTTCTTTCCATCAAAACTGGATAACCTACTTTTAATTATATTTGTTATTGCAACACCTACTGACCGAGTACCAACAATAACAACATCTTCAACTTTACTTAGAAAAAGCTCTTCAAGAAATTCATAAATTCTATCATAAAATTGTTTCAAGCTTTCTGATTGAGGAATATTTACTTCCTCAATACTTAATTTTTGCTCTCTCCACAATGTGAGTCGATTTGCAACATTTGGATATTTAGTCTCAGCTTCTTTTGTTGACAGCCCATCTAAGATTCCAAGATAAATATTTTTTAATCTATCATCTATTGATATCGGAATATTTAATTTAGACGAAATTATTGCACCAGTCTCTTTCACTTGAGTAAGATTAGAACAAAATAACATACAAGATTCTATTTCGATTTTTTCTACATTAATTAACCAGTCAATTAGATCAAGTACATCCTCCTTTCCTTGTAAAGTCAGAGGGTGTCCACCTCCTCCATGCCTATCTTCAACAGACTTAATTGATTCGGCGTGACGTATAAAAAAAATTCTCATAAGAATACATATAACCATATTAATTGAATAAATATTAAATAAACAAAAGTGTTTCACCTTGAAAGTATTGTTTAGCTAAAAGAAATATCTTTATGAAATAATTGTTTCGTTCTCCACCTGCAAAAGATTCAATTTTTAATTCTTGTATATATTCTTGTTGTTCTGGAATTCCTTTATCATTAAAAATAATTGATGTTCCTTGTATTTTCTTCTTTTCTTTACTAAACAGAGCTATCCCATCATTTACTTTGATTTTTGTTAAACCAATTACTTCATTTGGTTGCACTTTATATTCTGATAGTGGCTTATTATTATTAAGAAAATATACATAATCAAATTCTCTATTAATGGCTTTTTTATCGCAATATACTTCAACATGTACGCCCAAAAAATGAAGTTTGTCGGATGTAACACCTATGTCCAATTCTTCTTTCAACTCCCTTAATCCATCTAAAGGCTCTTCTCCTGCATCCAAATGTCCAGCCGCGCTAATATCAAGGCTATTAGGGGCTAGATCTTTATCTTTTGAGCGAAGTTGGAAGATGATATACTCTTCACCATTGGTGTCTTTACCCAAAATCCAACAATGAAAAGCTCTGTGCCAATGCCCTTCTTTATGAACTTCTTCTCGAGTTTTTTGGCCAATAAGTTCAATTCGTTCATTAAAAATATCTAATTGTTTTTCTTTCATACCTCACACCTTAAATGAATTAAAAAAATCTTTTTCATAAAAATTACTTAATATTTCATCGACATTTAATTGAATAATTTTTTTAGCTTCTAAGGTATCATCTCTAATTCTATTAATTAGATAACCTCTATTATTCAAAAGTTCCTTTTTCTTTTCTTGGACAGGCTTGAACTTATTTGTTAGTTCATCAATTAAAATCTTTTTTATATCTAGTGCTCCTAATTTACTTTGATTATAAAGCCCAACCAATTCATTCAGTTGCTTTTTATTATAATTTAATAATTCTAGATAATCAAAAATGAGACTAAAATCAATATCCTTACCATTACAATTATCTGTCCGAATTTTCTTAATTTTCTCATAAATAGTTTCTGGGGAATCAGATAAATACACAGCATTATTGGAACCATGACTCATCTTCTTGTAATCAATTCCGAGAAGAAATTCTTTCTGACCATATTGCAATTTTGGTGTTGGAAGATCTGTGTCTGTATATTGAGACAATTGTCTAAATAAATATTTAGTTAATGATATTATACCAAGGTTATCTATATTTGAATACAGTACTTCAGATCTAGTAGCGACCATTTCCGTGCATTGGATAATTGGGAAGGATATTTCTCCAAAATTAATGTCTTCATCATTAAACATTTTCTTCAAAGGTTGAGTTTTGACAAGCCTTTTATACTTAAGTAAACAGCTTATGATAGTAAATAAAGGCTGAAGAATTTCTGATACCTCAGATTGAATTATATATAAAACATTATTAGAATTCAGTCCTAAGGCATAACTCTCTGAAGCCATAGCCAATGCGTTTTTCAATGTAATATCATCTCTTCTGCTTGAAGTATAGGTAAACAGGTCTGCCAAAATTATATAAATTCGCCTATCATCTTGATCCCTTAAGGCAGGCATAATGTTTCCTGCC
>JAAOYJ010000037.1 GCA_018221285.1 Candidatus Pacearchaeota archaeon | reverse complement strand
GAAAGCAAAGAAAGCAATCAAAGGAACTAAGGTTGAGAAGGTTATTGTTGTTAACAGATTGGGAAAGAAAGTTCGTGGGAAGAAGTTCCTTAATTTTAAAGAGGAAATGGATCAAGCTGAAACTTATTGCAAGCCAGAGATAATGAATTCTGAGGACGCCATGTTTATACTTTATACTTCTGGGACCACTGGCAGGCCAAAAGGAGTCATTCATGACACTGGAGGTTATGCAACCCAGGCCTACTGGACAACAAAATGGAACTTCAACCTACACGATGATGATGTTATGTGGTGCACAGCAGACATTGGATGGGTCACAGGCCACACTTATGCTTTATACGGCCCTTTACTTAACGGAGCAACCACGTTGATTTACGAAGGTGCGCCAGACTTCCCAAACCCTTCAAGATGGTGGAGGATAATCAAGGAACACAAAGTAAGTGTCTTCTATACTGCTCCGACAGCGATTCGAATGTTCATGAGGTTTGGAGACAAGCATATTAATAAATACAAATTAGATAGTCTGAGGATTTTGGGAACTGTTGGAGAGCCAATTGACAAGGATGCATGGATGTGGTATTTTAAGAAAGTTGGAAAAGGAAGGTGCCCTGTAATAGATACTTGGTGGCAGACAGAAACAGGCGGAACTCTAATCAACGCACTTCCTGGGATAGGACCGTTTGTTCCAACTATTTCTGGAAGAAGTTTCCCAGGTACAAAACATCTCATTGTTAATGAAAAAGGAAAAGAAGTTCAAAAAGGAAAATCAGGGAACTTAGTACAAGTCAGCCCGTTTGCACCTGGAATGCTTCACGGAGTTTACAAAAACCATAAGAAGTATGTAGATACTTACTGGAAAAGATTCAAGACAAAATACGATACTAGCGACGGTGCTTATTTGGAGAATGGATTAATCAGGATAACTGGGAGAACAGATGATGTCATGAAAGTTGCTGGCCACAGACTTTCAACAGCCGAGTTAGAGAACGCGTTGAACAATCATAAGAAAATAAATGAATCTGCTGTTGTTCCAATTCCCCATAAAATCAAAGGGCAAGTTCCAGTTGCATTTGTTGTTTTGAAAGGTAGGAGAAAGAAAGGCTCAGAGAGATTAATCAAAAGACTAAAGAAACATACAGATAAAGAGATTGGTCCAACTGCAAGGCCTGCAAAAGTTTACTTTGTCAGAGATCTTCCTAAAACACGAAGTGGAAAAATCATGAGACGGATTCTTAAAAGTTTATTAGCAGGAGAGAAACCTAAAGGTTTGATGACTTTGGTTAACCCAGAAATCTGTGATGAGATAAAGGAGCAGATTGGAGAAGAGGGGAAGAAGAAAAAATGAAACTAAACATTCTAATTGGTGGGGCAGCAGGACAAGGAATCAACAAAGTATCTGAGATTGTTTCAAGCATCTTAGTTTCTCAAGGTTATTTTACATTCAACTATCGTGATTATCCTTCTCTGATTCGTGGAGGCCACAATTTTAATGTGCTTTGTGTTTCAGATAAAAGAGTCGGAAGTATTGAAAGTAAGTTGGATGTGATTATTGCGATGGATGATAATACCGCCAAAGTTCATAAAAACAAATTAAAAAAATCAGGAGTTATAATCAATTATAAGAGTTTTGAAAAGAACGAGCTTGGAAGAAACCTGAACATTGCTCTTGCAGGTTCTCTTACTAAAGTACTAGGAATTTCTGAAAAGATTCTAATCGGTGAGGTTCGGAAGCAATTCGATAA
The DNA here is from genome assembly GCA_018221285.1 of Candidatus Pacearchaeota archaeon. Classification (GTDB taxonomy): domain Archaea; phylum Nanobdellota; class Nanobdellia; order Pacearchaeales; family GW2011-AR1; genus JAHKAF01. The sequence continues at coordinate 22,580 of JAAOYJ010000037.1, read as the reverse complement.
TAAAGAAACAATCAATGCTGCGAAGCTAGGGTATTCGCTTAAAGGTCTTAAGAGTACAAAATCATTGCAGAAGCTAAATAATAAAATATCAATAATGACAGGAAGTAAAGGAGTTAGCCAAGGTGCAATTAACTCTGATATTGATTTGTATATTGCTTATCCTATGACTCCTGCCACAGGCGTGATGCACACATTAGCCTCGAATCAAATTAAAGATAAACTAATGGTTTTCCAACCTGAGAATGAAATAGCAGTTGTTAATCAGGCACTTGGAGCAAGTTTTGCAGGAGCAAAAACAATGATAGGAACTTCAGGAGGAGGATATGATTTAATGGGAGAAGGTTTGAGCCTGCAAGGACAATCAGATATTCCTTTAGTAGTCTATCTCTGCTCACGACCAGGCCCTGGAACAGGAGTACCAACTTACACAATGCAAGGAGACTTAGATATTGCTTTGAGAGGAGGGCACGGAGAATTCCCAAGAGTTGTAATCGCGCCAGGAAGCCCATTGGAATGCATAGAAACAACAAACGAGGCCTTCCATTTATCTGAAAAGTTCGGCTGCTTATCAATAGTACTAACAGATAAACATTTGGCAGAATCTGAATTCTCTTCAGATAGAAAACCAAACAAAATAATTCCAGTCAAAGTTAATCGAAAGATTCCTGGAAAGAGAGTTGTCAAAGCTTCTTCTTATGAATGTGATAAGTTCGGGAACACTACTGAGTCTGCAGAGCTAACCAAACAAAATGCAGATGAAAGAATCAAAAGATATAGTCAAATCCAAAAAGAGTCTAAGAAGTTCGAGATGGTTAAGATTCATGGAAAAAAGAATTCAAAGAACCTAATCATTGGTTGGGGCTCAACAAAAACTGCAATCCTCGACGCTATTGAAGGAGAAGATTTCAAGTTCCTTCAAGTTCTTTATATGAAACCTTTATCCAACCAAATCAGAGATGAAATCAAAAAAGCAAAGAAAGTAATCTTAGTTGAGCAAAACCTTACAGGCCAACTCGGAAGAGCAATAAGAGAGAAAACAGGATTAAAGATTGAAAAGAGAATCTTGAAATATGATGGAAGACCTTTTTATTGTGATGAATTAAGGAGGAAATTAAAAAGTATAAAATGACCCCTAATACACAAAAAATTATTTTAAGAGAATGGAAAAACATACTTTTTGATATAATAATTGCAGCATTAACAATTGTAATCGTTATAAAATTCTATGAAAATAGTATTTTAACTACAATCCTAGTAAGTATTATCGCTTTTATCGGTTTAATTAAGTGGAAATCAAAATTAACTTTAATCCTTTTTATTATTGGGGGGCTAGCATTTGGAATTGTAGAAGCGATTGTTACAGATTATGGAGTTTGGCGATATAATTTTCCAGATGTTTACGGAGTTCCAATATGGTTATTTATAATCTGGGGAACAACTTGTGCATTTATCTATCAAATTTCAGTTGAAATTAAAAGATTCGGTATTAAAAAATGACTCTCAACACAACCCAACCAATAACATGGTGTCCCGGATGCCCGAACTTTATGATACTTGAAAGTGTGAAAAAAGCCCTTTCAAAGTCTGAACAGAAAAAACTATGCATGGTTACAGATATTGGATGTCATGGAAAGATATTTGATTATCTAAATATCTCTGGAATTTATGGATTGCATGGAAGAGCATTGCCAACTGCAATGGGAATAACTCTTGGAAATCCAAACCTAAATGTTCTTGCTTTCATGGGAGACGGAGCAATTTATTCAGAAGGAATCGCCCACTTTATACACGCAGGAAGATTCAACCCTAACTTAACTTTAATTGTTCATGATAACCAAAGTTTCTCTTTAACAACTGGCCAACCAACCCCAACTTCTCAACAAGGTTACAAAAGCAAAGCAATTCCAATGGGAGAACCAGACAAACCAATGAATCCAATTAAACTAGCATTAGCATCAGGAACAGGTTTCATTGCAAGATGCAATGCAAAAGACCCTAAACATACAGCAGAAGTTCTGAGAAAAGCAGTCAAGCATAAAGGGTTTTCATTTGTAGAAATCATTCAAGATTGCTTAATATTCAATAAAGAAATAAACGACAAAGATAAACTAATGTACAATGTTAAAGACAATAAAAACAAAAAGATGGCAGAAAGGATGGCTGACAAATGGGATTATACAAAAAAAGGAAAGATTCCAATAGGAGTTCTATACCAAGAAAAGAAACCAACTCTAACAGACAAATGGCCTCAACTGAAAAACCTTGAAAAGAAAGGTGTTGGATGGAAGGGAAAATGATAAATGAAAATCGCTCGCTATCACTCGTATTGGTGGCTCCGAAATCGCTTCCCGCAGATTTCTCCGCTAAAAAGTAGATATCATCTTAACAACTTACCTTCAACGAAAAACATGACAAAGTCTGTTTTGAGCCATCCATAAGCGAACGAAGTGAGCCAATTAGATATAATAAAATGAAAATCTCCCAAAAGAATAAAGATAAAATCTCTGAACAAATTTTATCATATCTATTTTCTGTTTACCCTCAAGCAAAATTCACTGCTCATATCGCTTCAGAGATTATTCGTGATGAAGAATTCACAAAGAAACTACTATTAGGATTAAAGAAAAAGAAGCTTGTGATAGAAATTAAAAAGAATCCTAAGGGAATTACTTATGTAAGACGCTCTCGATGGATGCTCGGTAGAGAAACACATAAGGCATATAAGGACCATCAGGGGTTTTGATAAACTTTAAAACCCCCAACCCCTTATTCCATATGTAATCAAAAGAGGAAAATGCTTAAGAAAAATAATATCTCAAAAATAGAAAAGGAATTGAAGAAAGGGGTAAAAATGGTTGCAATGGTTGCTCCAAGTTTTGTGGCAGAGTTTGAATATCCTTCTATGATTCATCAATTAAAAGATTTGGGTTTTGACAAGGTTGTAGAATTGACTTTCGGGGCAAAGATGATTAACAGAGAATACCATAAAATACTAAAGAATTCTAAAGGGTTAATAATTTCATCTGCCTGTGCAGGGGTTGTTGAAACCATCAAGAACAAATATCCTCAATACAAAAAAAACCTCGTGAAGGTTGACAGCCCTATGACTGCCACAGGAAAGATCTGCAAAAAATTATGGCCAAAACACAAAACAGTCTTTATCTCTCCGTGTGAATTTAAAAAAATCGAGGCAGGCAAATCAAAACATGTTGATTATGTTATTGACTATGAACAATTAAGAGAGTTATTCAAGAAAAACAAAATCAAGAAAAAGCGTGGGAAGGTTTTGTTTGATAAATTCTATAATGATTATACAAAAATCTATCCTCTTTCAGGAGGGTTGGGAAAAACAGCACAGATAAGAAAGATTCTTAAGAAAGATGAAATCCTAACAATAGAAGGGATTAAAGAAATCATGAAGTTCCTTGATAAACCTGATCCTAAAATAAGGTTCTTAGATATACTCTTTTGTGTAGGAGGGTGCATTGGGGGTCCGCACACGTCGAAGAAATTAACAATTCCTCAAAAAAGGAAAAAGGTTCTAAATTATCTTGAACTTGCAAAAACAGAAGATATCCCTAAAACAAGGAAGGGTGTTATTGAAAACGCTAAAGGGATTAAATTTACTAGAACATTATAATTAAAATAGCTCCTGCCACCATCATGGCTGTTGCAATTGTTTTTCTCATAAGATTATGCTCTTTGAACAAGGTTCCTCCAATCACCACTGCAAAAAATACAGAGATTCTTTTTATTGATAATGCAAGTGCAACAGGCGCAATCTTAATTGCTTGTAGATGAGCATACCTATAAGTGATTGTAAAAAAGGAAATTAATAAAATCAACTTCCACGATCTTGCCAAGGAAGATTTCACTGACTTAGTCTTATTTGAAAAAATTAATATCAAAAGGAATATGCCTGCAAAAAACAAATGTTGAAATCCCATAAATGCATTAAGTGGAACATGGAAATTTTTGAGAACAGCTTTGTCAAGAACAGAGGTTGTTGCAAACAAAACCAATGCCAAGATAATATAATAATGGCCACGCGGATCAAAAGCCTTATCTAACGGTCCTTTTATCTTCTGATCTTTCTTAAGAGCCAGTGTATAAGTCCCTCCAACTAACAATAACATCCCTAAAATCTCCAAACTAGTTAGGGCCTCCCCCAAGAATATAAATGCAAAAAGAGCAACTAAACCAGGGGTTAATATTAATAATGGAAGAGCTCTGCTAATCTCCAAATTCTTAATGCCAAGCATTACACATAAAAATGCAAGTGCTCCCAAGAATGATTTGAAAAGTAAAACAAGCAATCCTGTACTAGTCAACAAAGAGAAGTCTGTGAAAAGGAAAAAGGGTATTGCTAAAATCAGATTAAAAATTGCAAGTGCCGCTGAAAACCCCAATGCACTTTCCTTAAACAAAACTTTCTTCTGAGTAATCGCAGCTGTTGCTGAAAAAAACGCAGAAATTAAAGATAAAATATACCATTGAATCATTTGGATGCCTCTTTTATCAAAACCAAAAGATAAAGAGATTTAAAAAGATATACCTCATCAAGAATCCATAAATTTATAAAAACCATTTATTAACTATTAACATGGATAAAGAAATCGGAAAGATAAACAAGAACGATACAACAGACATTATCTTGAGAATTGATGATTTTGGAGGCAGAAGAGGACTGACAATTCGAGAGTTTGTGACAAGCGAGAGATATACTGGGTTCACAAAGTCTGGTGTTAGAATCTTAGCAGATGATTTCCTAAAGTTCAGAGAGATGCTTAATTCAATTTCTCTACAAGAAATGACAGAGGCAGTTACAAAAGACGAAGCACCTGCTCAAGCAAAACCTGCAGAACCTACACCAGGGCAAGAAACACTGAACAAAGAAGAAGAGAAACCAAAAGAAGGTTTGCCTGATTATTAATTATTCTAGAGAACAATAATTCTTAAATAAGAAGATTTTGTGTTGAATGTATGGATAATGAAAAATATATATTGATTGTCTCTGCAAGCGAAGAGAAAAGAGAGCGAATAAGTTCTATATTTTATAAACAAGGAGATCATACTTCTGATGCGATAGACCATATAAATGCTATAGATAAATTAATTAGGAGAAAAAAGAATGGTTTTGGGCTTGTTCTAACAGATATAAATAAACAAACAAAGGGATTCAAATTATTATCAGGAATGAAAAAATCAAAAATGTGGTATAAAGACCTTCCTGTAATTGGTATGTATGATCGCCCCAAAGATAAATTAAGATGGAGTAGAGAGGGAGGGATAGGTTCATTACACTCAATATTCTTCCCCGAAGACCTTATCACAATAGTTGATGCTTTCTACAATAAAAAACTAGTTGATAGAACATAAAATGACAGATAATGAAAGAGATAATTCTAAAGAATATAATCCTGATGAAAAACAAAAAGTAAGGCCATGGCCTTATGAAGGTTGTTTTAAGAAAACAGATGTGGCAGCAATTGTTCGGGCTCATTCAAAAGGTCTTGATACTAATATTTTATTTACTCATCCAGGTCTTTGTCATAAATATCCTCTAGATTAAGTTACTCAACATATAATGCGAAGCTAACTCATTAACAACTCTTTCTTCTAAGAAACCAGTTACCCCTAAACATTTAAAAAACATTTTCTATTATTTCTCTTATGAAAAAGAAAAATTGGTGGACAATTGCAATCATCATCGGAGTGTTAGTCCTAGCTTATGTTATCTTAAGTGATTCTCCTCCAGAAACAGACGAAGAAGTTGCAAAGTGCATTGGGGCAAAATCAACTCTCTATGTCCAATCAGGGTGCCATGCATGTGAAGTTCAAGAAAAAATGTTCGGAGATAATTATCAGCACCTAAATACAATTGATTGTTTTTATGAACGGGAAAAATGCGGTGGAATCGAATACACTCCAACATGGTTAATCGATGGAGAAAAATATCGGGGAGTTCAAAGCATTGATAAATTAAAAGAGTTGACTGGTTGTCAGAAAGAAGAATAAATTGTTCGCACTTACGTGCCCAGGATAAAAGAGGTTATAACAAAACATGGACAAATTAAATATTTCACTAACTAAATCAAACAGCGAACGACTTGGCAAAGCCAGTTGTGAGCCATCAATTTTCGCGTTAGCGAGCTAAACATGTCAACAGATTTAATAACAATCACGACTCTTGCATTAATTGATTCTATTAATCCTTGTGCAATTGCAATCATGACCATGGTTCTCATAGCAATTCTCATCCAATATCCTGACAGGAGAAAAAAGGTTCTTTATTCAGGCCTGGCATTCGTAGCATCCGTATATATTGGTTATTTATTTTACGGAATAATTATCATACAATTTTTCAGGACATTCGCAGAATTCCTAAGACAAAACTCAAGCATCATCTATAACGGGCTTGGAATCCTAGCAATGATTCTCGGAGCACTGAATATCAAAGATTATTTCATGTACAAACCAGGAAGTTTTGCAACAGAGATGCCAATCTGGATGAGACCAAAAGCAAAAAGAACCATAAATAAAATCGCCTCCCCGAGAGGAGCATTTATCATTGGCTTCCTAGTCACAGTCTTCCTCCTTCCATGTACAATCGGACCCTACATTGTCGCATCAGGCCTACTCGCAGACCTCGGAACCATCGGAGCACTTCCATGGTTATTATACTACAACCTAATCTTTGTTCTTCCTATGATAGGCATAACCCTTTTAGTATTTGGAGGGTTTGTACTAGTTGACGAAGTCTCAGGCTGGAAAGACAAACATATTAAGAGATTACATTTGGTTGCAGGAATTTTGTTGTTCTTAGTTGGACTGGGATTGTTGGTTGGTTGGTTGTGATGAATTATAATTAATTTATTTAAAGATTATCTTTTATTATTGAAGCTATCTCTAATAATTCTTCCTGAGATGAATTTTCCCTGCTTCCAAGTCTATAAATAAATTTTCTTGGTTCATATTCATAAATCCCCTTGTCCCCTTTTTTTCTAGGAATTATATGTAAATGAAAATGAGGGACAGTTTGACCTGCAATTAAATTTTCATTCCAAGCATGATTAAAACCCTTACAATCAAAAGATTTCCTTAATGCCTTTTTTACTTTATCCATCAATTCAAAAACAGCATTCCTCTCACCAATTGTCAAATCTTCGAACTTAGAAACACATCGTTTAGGGAGAATAAGAATATGTCCTGGAACTATTGGTTGGGTTGTTGGAAAAGCTTTTGCCAATTTATTTTCAACTACAACCCTCTCATCATTTTCTTTATTTTCACAAAAAGCACATATCATAGAAAATAAAATGATTAATAGTTATTAAAATTTTCCTTTATATAAAGTATCTAAAAATCATATATTTTAGAGTATAGATTTCTTTAAAAATAGTAATCAATTTTCTTATTGATGGCAGGAGAGGTGTTATCTGATAACGAAATAAAGAAACTAATTAAAGGTGGTGCAATTATAGGGGCTGATAATAAATTGGTTAACCCTGCTAGTTTAGATCTTAGGATAACTAAACACTCATGGAGATTATTAGGAAGTGTCCTGCCTTTGGAAAAACAAAAGATAAAAGATATAATTGATAATTCTGGGGCTGTAGACACACCTCATGAAGGTGAAGGAGGAAAAGGATTCTATATTGAAAGGAGCCAGCCATATCTATTCAAACTAAAAGAATCCCTAAAATTACCACAAAATATTTCTGCTAGATTCTTCAATAAGTCAGGTAGAGGAAGGATAGGAACTTCTGTAAAAGGATTGTGTGATGGTGTTCCAAGATTTGATACTATTCCATTAGGATATTCTGGTGATTTATACGCAGAGATTTGTGCAACTGCTTTTCCTGAAGTATTAAGATCAGAAGAAACAGCTATGCCACAAATAAGATTTTATAGAGGTCATCCTGAACCAATTAAAGAAGAGGATTTAGAATTATTATTAAGAAAAGATCCAATATTATTAGATAAAAATAACAAACCAATTAAATTTGAAGGAAAAAGATTAGAAAGACTAACTAGAACAGGAAAGATTACATTCACAGCTGATTTGTCAAAAGAGTTGTGTTATTATAGAGCGAAAAAAGATAGTAAAACAATAGATTTATCAAAAAAAGGATATTATGACCCAGAAGATTTTTTCGAAGAAGTCAATATAGGCCAAGGGAAGAAAACTGTAATTATACATCCTGAAGAATTTGTATTGATGTTTCCAAAAGAGAAAATAAGATTGCCTCCAACACTAGCTGCTGAAATATCTGATTATTCTTCAGATATAGGAGATATAAAGGTCCACTATGCAGGATTAATGAACCCTGGTCATGGTTATCATCCAGAAGAAATGAGAGGAGATTACATAGCTTTTGAGATTAGAGCAAGAGATATCCCTATTGTTATTCAAGATGGACAAGAGCTTGCACGATTTGAATTATTTAAAATGTCAAAAAAACCAGAGATAGAATACAGAGAAGTTCAGAGCACTGGTTATGATACTTTATTTTCTATATTACCCAAACAATTCAATAAAGAAAAAAAGGATAAATAGTTTTGTGTAAACTATAGATGGTGGGATATAACAATTAAATTCCATATTAAATTAGATACTATTCCACTTCACTTAAAACTTCTGCAATTGACCTGAAAATTGGCTTTCTATCTTCACAACCTATTTCAAAATATTTTCTAATTTTAGGAGAATAGTCTATTCTATCCTTTATAGATGCTGCACTTTCGCCTATTTTACAATAAGCTCTAATTTCTTGACCACCAAAATCTGGGTCTTTCACTAATTTATGATTTGTACAAGATCTACAACCTCCTTCAGACTTGAATTTATAATCTCTAACAAGCTTCTGTGCTTTTGATAAATCTACTATAAGGTGTACATTTCCTTCCATTTTTCTCTCAGAATCACAAGAACCTCTTTCAATATAATTTAGAGCTTGATCCAATCTATTAATTTTGATAGAACCCAACCCATTAATATCAGATCTTACATTTTTCAAAAGAAGTACAAGATTTTTCTCACTCTTCATCTCCTTAAATGGAGGGACTTGTGGAATATAATTGTGTAAAACCATACAACCATAATAGGGCATTAGTTTAAAAGATTAGTTGTGATATAAAATATATATAATATATAATCTAATACAACTATATTTATAAAATAAGAGGAATACTTAATATAATGAAAAGTGATTTAAAAGATTTAAGTTATGAAGAACGTAGAGCAGAGGGTGAGAGATTTAAAAAAGAATTCTTAGAATTTCAAGAAAATATTAGGGGAAGATGTAAAATTTTATTTAAAGGAGAAATGTTTTCACCTGCACCCCACATGATATCACTTAGAGCAGAAAATCTTGATCAAGGATACTATAAAACAATAGCTGCAACTTTAGAACATGGAGCAGTTAATTATATTGATTCTGGAAGTTATGAAGGTAGTAATAGAGTAGAGCTTGATCATACTAATCTTGTTTTTACAGAACAAAGAGATAAATCAAAAGATGTGAATAGCATACGTTCATTAGTTCCTTGGACAAGAGGAGGATTAACCCCTCCAACAGATGAAGACACCATACAGAAATATTTTAATAATTATTTAATTGGTGAAGGTATGGGAGATAATGAGCATTATAGATATAGTTCTTGGATTGTAGGAATGGGGGATTATTCAATAACTCCTTTAGAAATGGAATTACTATCTAAAGAATTAATTACAGATACAAAAGAAAAAGCAAGAATAGAAAAAGGAGTAAAACTTTATAGTAAAGATGTTCCAAGAGGAACAAAATTAAATCAATTAGATTGGTGTGCAGAACACTTTGTTGAAAAAGGTTTTGGAACAAATCATTGTTATATTACTGTTGGTTGTGCAGAGGGATTACAAAGATATGACTGGCCCTCTAAAACTGATACTGATAAAGGAAGTACTGAGTGTTTGAGAGGATTATCTTTTAAAATAAGGGATGAAAACAAATTAAATATGACCTGCTTTTTTAGGTCTTGGGATTTATATTCTGGATTACCAACTAATCTTGGAGGACTTACGCTTTTAAATGAGTATTTAGCTAATTTAGTTAATGTAAAAAGCATAGAGAAAGAGAAAGATTTACCAATGTTAGAACCAGGTATATTAGTTGCAAATAGTGACGGTTTACATATTTATCAAGATAGGTTTGAATCAGCTAGAGATTGGGTTGGAGTTCTTTAGCAAAACTCGGGATAAACTTAAAGGAAATAAAAAAGGAGAAGAAATATAAAATGCCATTATCAGCAGTTAAAATTTTAGAATTGAATAAGAAATATAACTTAATAGAAGGTCTTTCAGATAGGGAGCTTAATAATCCAGAAGGTTGTGGGATTGATTTAAGAGTTGGAAGAGTTGAAAGAATAATAGGTGATAGTTTTCTTGGTGCAGATAATACAAGTCGGGAAAGATATTCTCCTAAGACAAAGACTATTGGAGATATTAAAGAGGATGGAAATAAACTTATTGTTATGAAACCTGGAGATTATTATCTTGTTCAAACAATGGAAACTATTTCATCTCCTAAAGAAAAAATAAAATATGATGATAATCTTCCTGCAAGATTTTTAATGCCTGTTGTTTATCCAAGAGTGTCTTTGCAGATTGGATGTGTGAGTTGGCATGGGACAAAAACAGACCCAGGGTATACAGGTACTTTGACTTTTGGTATAAAAAATCAAGGAGAACATGATTTTAAATTTGAATTAGGGGCAAGAATGTTTAATATTGTTTTTCACGAAGTTTATGGAGAGATTGAGAGGGTTTATTCTGGACAACATCAGGGAGATAGAATAACTAGCCAAGGAGAGACAGAGATACAGAATTAATTCTCAAATTCCTTTTTCCTCATTTCTAATTCTTTTTCAAATATTCTTCTTGCAGTTTTAGTATAAAATTTATTCTTCTTTCTGAAATTATATAATTCTTCAGGAGTTGAATCATATGCTTTTGCATCACTATAAAATTGTTTTTTAAATGCATCAGCCACAGAATCCGCATCAATCAATAATTGTTTATCTAACTCATTAGGGTCTTGAAATTTATGAGCTACAACAATATCAATTATTCTATTGGTTTCATCCTCGTGGTATCCTGTCTTTCCTAATATTTCTCTTATTATCTGTTGAGCATATTCCAAATGCAATCTTTCCCCTTTTATTTTATCTTCACTATTCCTCCAGTTAATCTGAATTTCCGGGGGGACTTTTGACCAACCAACATCATGCAAGATTGCGGCAGGAATAAGGATATTTTTATTCCCACCCTCATTTTTTAACAGAATTTCCATGCACTTAAAAACATATTTACTATGCGTTACCAAATCTTTCCTTAGACCTTTTTCTAAATAAGGTAATGCTAAATCCCAAATATCTTTATGAATCTCCTTCATAATTAAATAATAAATGGTTTTGTTTTAAAACTTTCCATCAACCCTCCTAAATCACTGCCCCTTTTTATGATACAAATCCAGAATATAAATTAAGTCCTTGTCTGAAAAATGAATATACGACAACCGAAAAGGCTTGATGCGGAGTTCTCTTATTCCCTTTCTGACATTTCTCATTGGTTTTCCTACCTTTGGATTATTTCTAATCTTCTCTATTTGTTTAATTACTCTTTTCTTCAATAAATTATCTTTTATATTATAGAAAACTATTTTGAATTCCTTCATGAATTCTATTTCTACCATTTTTTCATTTCTTCAATGAAATCATCAAAATCCATTCTTATCCCTTCTCCAGCTTCTATTCTTTTATATGCTTCTTCTGTTCTTCTGGCAAATTCCAAGTCTTCTTTCATCTTCTCGGTTAATTGCTTTGCTTTCTTGAGAATAATTCTTTCATCGTCCTTAATTATTATCAATTCATCTCCTGCTTTCATATCCCCTCTCATATTAGAAGGAATTACTATCTGCCCTTTTGAACTCATTCTAGTAACACTAACACTTACCATGGTAAGATATATCTTACAAACTATTTAAATGTTTGGTTGTAAAGAATTATGCCCAAACTGAACAACCAAATCAATATCTAAATCATCAATTCCTGTTGGAGTATCACAAGCTCCAAAACAATCTCCTAACCAAATCATAAACTCCGCGTTTGTTTTACTTTCTAAAAAATCAACTACTGCTGTTGCATACGGCTTTAGCCCATCAGGAAACTGTAACAATACTAATTTAGCTTTCGACGATTTAACCTTCTTAACAACTTTATCCAACTCCAAATCATATTTTTTATCTAGTTCGCTGATTGATTTCATTTCTTCCCTGCCCTTTTATTCCGCTTGTGCCCTTTAGGGTATGTTTTGGGGACTCGCCCCTCCCGGGGGTACTCCGGGCGGAGCACAACCTTTTTCAATTTAACAGCCTCTTTCTTCTGCTTATCAAGTTCCTTAAGATTCTCCTCCTCTGTCTTCTTCTCAACTTTCTTCACTTCCTTCTTCTCTTTCTTAATTTTCCTTTCTTCTTTCTTAAGCTCTTTTTTCTTTTTCCTTATCTCTACTTTCTCACCAAGTATCTTATCCAGCTTCTCTTTCTCCTTCATTCTTTTAAGATGTACAAACAATTTTTTAAGAGGGATTCTCAAAATATGCCAGACAGATACTAAAAGAACAAATAAAATCAACAAGGATAATAGGATAACGAATCCGCTACTATCTAATTCAGAGTATACATAAAGGATCGCGATGTAAGCAACCATATTTAAAGTTAGAGGGGAACTTAGATACATTGCAATTTTTTCAGGAAGGTAATGTTCAAAATTCAAAGACAAAATTATTACTCCCCCCAATAAGATAAAGAGTGAAACAATAAACTTGCTTAAAAAAGTGACAAAATTATTTAGCCCTGCCCCATTAATACTATAGATATATTTAAAGAGAATAACTGAAACAAATAACAACACCAACGAATTCGCGACATAAGTATTCCAACCTGGCCTCTCTTCTTTGTATCTCTCAAAATAAACTAGCATAACAATTGTCGCAACAGCAAGGGGGAAAACAATCCAAAGTAATTCAGTCGTGACTGTCAAATGCAAAAAATAACCTATATTCTGAAAAATTTCTACCACCATTTTATTATATAACCATCCAAATAGGCATTTTAAATATTTGCTCAACACCCAATTTCTTCATAACTTCAAAGTGGTCAGTTAACCTTATATACTTCCAAAACTAAATAATATTACCTTACTTCGGTAGGGTGAGAGGGGTGTTGAACTTCGGTTTTTCGCCTTTCTTTATTTTTATTTGATTAACTTCTTACTCAATTTAGATTATAAGATTTTCCAAAATATCCACTAATAAAATTAACGATATCTACTCTTTTGGACCCATTAAGTTTCCCCTCAAATTCAATGGAATAAAACCTTCTTGAGAATTTTATAGTATCCTTAAAACGTTCGAAAGCTGTTAGAAAATCCTTATCTCTATCAACCTCAACAACATCCATAAGAGAATCTTCTTCGAAAGAATCTTGGGCCACCCTTGAGCAAATAAAATAAAATAAAAGCTTCTTAGCAGCGTTAGAATCAATTATCAAAACATCAAGTTTTCTTTTCACCATAAAAAGATTCCTATCCCAATCTTTAAAAACAAATCTATACTCCAAAATATATGACGAAAAAAATACGACAACCAATTGTGACAGTATGCGGGCATGTTGATCATGGAAAGACTTCAATCCTTGATTGTCTTAGAGATAGCTGTGTTCAGGAGAGCGAGGCTGGAGGAATTACACAGAAAATATCATTTACATCTTATCCAATGGAGCAACTTAAGTGTGCTTGTCCGTTGATAGAAAAATCAAGAATAAATTTGAATATCCCAGGATTCTTATTAATTGATACACCAGGACATGCAGCATTCACAAACTTGAGGAAACGTGGGGGAAGTTTAGCTGACTTGGCAGTTCTTGTAATTGATATAAACGATGGAATAAAACCTCAGACCGCAGAAGTAATCAAGATTCTAAAACACAATAAAACTCCTTTTCTAATTGCTTTGAATAAAATAGACAATATTAGTGGGTGGAGAAAATCAGACAAAGGATTAAAAGAATCAGTGGAATCTCAACCTCAAAATGTAAAACAAGTCTTCGACGAGAGATACATGACATTGATTGGGGCCCTAAACTCTCATGGATTTGATGCGGACTTATTTTATAACATAGATGATTTCACAAAAAAGATTGCATTGGTTCCAACCTCTGCTCAGACAAAAGAAGGAATCCCTGAATTGATTATGATGCTTTGTGGAATAAGTCAAAAATATCTTGGAGACAAACTTGAATTGAGCGATAAAGCTAAAGGAGTTATGCTTGAGATAAAAAAGGAAAAGACAACAAATTATATTGAGGCGATTCTTTATGATGGAGAGTTGTCGAAAAAAGATCAAATCGCAGTTGCTAGTTTTGAGGGTGAGCCAACAATAACAAAGATAAGAATAATGGAAGAGATTCAACCACTTTGCGCGAGATTCAGTCCTAAGGATAAGGTGCAAGCATCAACAGGTTTGAGAATGCAATTAGTGGATAAAACAGATATTCTTCCTGGGATGCCATTTGAAATATTTAAAGATAATAAAAATGAATTGAAGGAAAAGTTCCAGAAAGAAATTTCCGAGAATATTCAAACAAGTAAGCAGGGGATTATTGCAAAAGCAGATTCTCTTGGAAGTCTAGAGGCTCTTTTATTCTTACTAAAACAGGAAAACATTCAGATTGTAAAGGCAGGGATAGGAAACATCAACAAGGCCGATGTAATCTCTGCAAAAGCAAACCTAGAGATAAACGAGCTTGATTCAGTGATTGTTGGGTTTAATGTTTCTATTGACGAAGATGCAAAGGAGATTACTCAAAAGAATATCAAGATTCTAACTGACGATGTAATCTACAAACTAATTGAAAACCTGACAGAGTTCAGAAAAGAAAAGGCAAAAGAGATTGAGCGAAAAAGGATGATGGGCTTGGCAACAATTTGTAAGTTGACTGTTCTTCCCCAATATGTTTTCAGAAATACAAAGCCAGCGATCTTTGGCGTGAAAGTAGAAGGAGGAAAATTAGTCTCAAACTTGAAGCTAATCAATGATAAAAGGGAGAAAGTAGGGAGAGTCAAAAATATTCAATCAGAAAGCAAGTCTGTCCAAGAAGCAACAGAAGGCATGGAAGTGGCAATCTCAATTCCAGGAATCAACTTCGAGAGGCAAATCAAAAATCCTGAAATAGAAACCCTTTACTCTGAAATATCAAAATCTCAATTCAAGAACTTCAAAAAGAACAAAGATCTTCTATCAGAGAAGGAAAAACAAATTCTAATGGAGATTGAGAGGATTAAGGGAGATAAGTGGGAATAAAACCTATTTAATCAACAACCATAATCTTTATAACATGTCATTTTATAGTGAATATATGGTAGATGCGGACAATATTAAGAATTCATTCAGATTGGTAAAGAATGATATGATGAAACTTCAAGAAGAGATTTTCTCTGTGGGCAATATGCAGAAAGAAATTCTTAAGGAACTAAAGAAGTTGAATATTGAAGAGTTAAAACTTGAGCAAAAAGTAGATGCTGTATCTAAAAGAAAGCCAAGGACAAAAATTGTGACTAAGACTATTACAAAAAGACCAAAGAGGTTATATGTAGCAGCAAAGGAAGGCACAAAGTTCCACATCGAGAAATGCCCTTATGCAAAGAACATAAAACCGCGTGGCAAAGTCAAATTCAAATCTCAAACAGCAGCACTCAAAAAAGGCCTTAAGCCTTGTAATTGTGTAAAGTGATTATTAAATTCTAATGAATAAAAATGACAGAAGATAAAATAATAGATAAAATAGTAAGGAATGATCCCGTCCTAAAGAGACTATCAAATGAAACTTCACGAAAGGAAGTAATAACCGCCTATATAGAGACTGAAAAAACCGGTAATAAAGACTGGCCTGAAATTGTTCATGAAGTTAAAATGAAAGTTTATGAGAATCAACCTCCAAAAACCAATGTTGTTCAAATAGGGGATTATCGATCAAAAGAAGATCCCTCTGAATAATTCTATAAAGAATGTAAGCTAAGATCTTCAACCAAAACCTTATAAATCAATTTCTCAATTAATTCTTATGTTCAAGATAAATTTATCAGAAAAATCAGGTAAGACGTTTAAGTTAGAAGCTGAAGCTCCAAGCCTTGTTGGTAAAGAGTTACATGATAAGATTGATGGTAAAGATATCTCAACAGATTTGGAAGGGTTTGAATTTGAGATTACAGGTGCTAGTGATAAGTCAGGTTTCACTGCAATGAAAGAAATTGAGGGAATTGGATTAGGAAAATTACTTCTCTCATATGAAAAAGGAATGAAAAAGAGACCAAGAAGAGAGGGCAAAAAGAAAATGGGAAGAAACAGGCAAAAAGGATTGAGACTGAGGAAGACAGTTCGAGGCAAGGTTATCTCTGAAGCCATCTCACAAATTAATCTTAAAGTTCTAAAAGAAGGCAAAAAGAAACTTGGGGAAGTTTTTGCTGATCAAGTTAAAGGGAAAGAAGTTGAGGGTGAGAAGGAAGAAGTGAAGAAGGAAGGGTAGATAAATCTAAAGAAAAATTAATATTACATGAGAAAAAAATCCTGTATGATATGTGGATACTATCATTATGCAAAATATCTTTGTGAGAGCCATTGGCAAAAAGGGTATTATGAGAAACAAAAACATCCTGATGAACCTTTTCAAATTGGAGATTACTTTGTCCACAAACAAGGCCAACCTGGAACAATAGAGGGGAGAATAACCGGAGTACATTATAGAAATTATTGGATTTCTACAATACTTGATAATGGAAAACAAAAAGTATTTTCTAAATGGGAACTGAGGAAAATACATGAACCTTTTCAAGAAATAAAACTTCCGCCTCTATTAACATGAAGAAAGAATAATCAACCACCAACAGAAATATCTGTATCCCCAAGAATTTCTAATTTGCTTATGTGACCGTCTAGTTTAAGTTCATTTTTCTCTGACTTTAAATCTCCTTGGAACTTGCTTATTATAACTTCCTCGTCATGAATCTCAAAGTTGTTTCTGCCATTCTTCAAAGTTATCTTTCCAGAAGCCATGTAAGACAATTTATTGATGAAAGCTGTTTCTTCGATTTCCAAAGAATCATAATCTGAAGCTTTCTCAAAATAAACTTTTGTTTTCTTTCCTGATTCTGAAGAAACTGGGACTCCATTAACAACAACATTGTCTGCCTTGCCATTTAATTTAGATATGTTCTTGTTATTAAAATAAATCTTGCCATCGTAGTTTTCAATAAGAACATAACTATTAGAAAGATCTAAAAGAGAAAACTTCTGGGAGCCAACATAGATAGATTCTAAATTTCCGCCAATCCTTACTTTCTCAAAGTTTCCATCTAATTCCAATGAAGGGGTTGTCAATTCAGCATCAAAACTAATAAGATTGCTATCTGTAACATTCACGCTGATTACGTCTCCGGTCAATCTATATCCATCAAAAAAAGCTGTATAAACTATCAAAGCCAAAATAGCCAAGAAAACAAAAGCAACTACTAACTTCCATTTGTAATTCTTTTTATACGGGCTCAGTGCATCCTCTTGAAAATATTTTTCTACCATTGTTCTGCTTCCCCCCTTTTCTTATCAATCATCTTCTCCAAAAAATTGGCAAATTTAACAGGATTATTAATATTCTTTATTACATTCGCATCTGCAAACAAACTAACATGAACATCTCCGAACCCTATCATTCTCTGCCAAAAACTCTGATGCACATCAATATCACTTATAGCAAAAAAATCTATATTCTTTATTCTTCTGCTAACAAGTCCTGCAGAAAACGTCAATGTGCTTGGGCTAAGAGAATATGAACTACTAAGCCTATGAACTTCTGTAAACTTAACTCCAAGAATGATAAAGACAATTGCAAAAATCAACACAAGTTTGTCCAAAGAGAGATTATTATATTTCACTACAACGAGGGCAACAACCAAAACCAGAATCATGAAATAAACAGGAAGATAAACTTTTCTCGAACTCCGAACCTTCATAATATTTTTCTTAGGTTCTTTGCTCTTCTTTTTATTTGGAGAACGATTCCCTAACATGAAAGTATGAGTTATTCCAATCTTATAAATATTATGTTCAATCAAAAACCTTTTAACTTCTCTTATTTTCAATCTTATATATGGAACAAAAACCAACGATAAAAAAATCTGCTTATCAAGCAGGTAAAAATCTATGGTATGCTTTTCCTATATTAATAGCACTTTTATTGCTAATAAGTATCTTATCTCAAATTCTAACTAAAGAGTTTTATTCAAGTATTTTTACAGGCAGCCTTTTAGATCCTTTAATTGGAAGTATTATTGGAAGTATTTCTATGGGAGCTCCTATCATTAGCTATATAATTGGAGGAGAAATGATGAATCAAGGAGTTAGCCTAATTGCTATAACCGCATTCATAATTTCATGGGTAAGTGTGGGAGTTTTTACCTTCCCTGTTGAGGCTCACTACCTTGGAAAGAAATTTGCATTTGTTAGAAATTTCCTTTCTTTTATTTTTTCAATAATCGTAGCAATTACTACAGTTACTATCCTAAACTTAATATGAAAAACAAATCTATCCCAAAAAGAGTATGGCTCCTTTTATTTGCATTAGGAGTTTATGTATATATACTAATATTTAATCAAAAGTTATTCTTATCAAGTTCAAAATTATTCCTCAATAACATTTTAAAAATAATCCCTGCACTTATCTTAGTATTTATTATAATGGCATTGGCAAATTACTTTATTACACCTAAAAAAGTCCTAAGATTTTCGAAAAAGAAAGGTGCTAGTAAATGGTTATTCATGTCTCTTGCTGGAATTCTTTTAACAGGGCCCTCATACCTATGGTATCCTCTATTGAGTGATTTAAAAAAACAGGGCTTGAGCAATGGACTTATTGCAACTTATCTCTATAACAGAGCGATCGTGATTGCCTTTTTGCCGCTATTAATTTTCTACTTCTCACTCAAGTATGCTATTGTGTTTTATATTGTAATAACTATCTCCGCATTAGTACAAGGTCTGATAATGGACCAAATATTGTAATCAAAAACCTTTTAACCTCTCTTATTCTCAAATTTTCATGACAAAAGAATTACCAGAACTAAACGTCGGTGTTGTTGGACATATTGACCACGGAAAGACAACTTTGCTGAGCAGGCTTACTGGAAAGTTCACCGATACGCATTCTGAGGAATTAAAGAGAGGGATTACAATTAAGTTGGGTTATGCAGATGCTACAATTCATAAAGATGGTGGAAAGTTTACTACAAAAAATAAGGGTGAGGCTGTTCGGTATCTAAGTTTTATTGATGCGCCAGGGCACGAGATGCTTATGGCAACAATGCTTTCTGGAGCTGCGACAATTGATGCTGCGATTTTAGTAGTTGCTGCGAATGAGGGAATCAAACCTCAAACAAAAGAACACTTTATGGCGCTACAAGCTAAGAAAATTAAGAATATAATCATTGTACAGAATAAGATAGACCTTGTTGACAAAAAGCAAGCATTGGAGAATTATAAAGAACTTAAATCATTTGTTAAAGGAACTTTGGCGGAGGACTCTCCAATTATTCCTATCTCAGCCCAGCAAGGGGTGAACATTGATAAGATCCTTGAAGAACTATCTAAATTAGATATTCCAAAAAGAGACACAGATTCCAAACCGATTTTCTTAGTTGCAAGAAGCTTTGATATTAACAAACCAGGTTCAAAGATTGACAAACTAAAAGGAGGGGTTCTTGGAGGGATTCTAAAGAAAGGCGAATTAAATGTCGGAGACGAGATTGAGGTAAAACCAGGCCTAAGTTCAAAGAAAGGAAACCAGAGAACCTACCAAACTCTGACAACTAAAATCTTATCTCTTCATAAAGGAACTTCATCTGTAAAAAAAGTCTCTCCTGGAGCAAGTATTTCTATTGAAACAGAATTAGATCCTTTTATGACAAAAACAGATTCCCTAATTGGTTGTCTAGCATCTATCAAAGGTTCGCTCCCAGAAATAAGCCACAACATAAAGATAAAATCAGAATTGTTCAAAGAGGTTTTAGGAACAGTCGAGCGCAAAGATGTCGAGCCGTTCAAAACAAAAGAGATGTTGATGTTGAGTGTTAATACCACAATCACAGTGGGAACAGTCGAAAAAATCAGCAATGGTGAAGTTGAATTAAGTTTGAATATCCCGATAGTTGCAATCAAAGGCGACAATCTCGGAATCGCAAGGAACATTGATGGACATTGGCGGTTGATAGGTTGGGCAGAAGTAATCTAAAAACTTTATAACTTCAAACCAATTCGAAGTTAAAACAACATTTATATAATAAGATTTTCAATTAATTATATGACTAAAAAAGTTTTAATAATTATGATAACACTTTTTATGGTAGCAGCTGTAACCGCCACAGTAGCATTATTTCTTTTTCCATATTCTCCAAACCAATCCCCCATAGCAAACGAGACCGGTTCAACCCAACAAGGAATTCAAGAGGTTGTAAATGCGAACAATCAGTTTGCTTTTGAACTATATTCAGAATTAAATCAAGCAGGGGATAAAAATATTTTCTATTCTCCTTATAGTATTTCTTCTGCCATAGCAATGACTTATGAAGGTGCAAAAAGACAAACAGCAAACGAGACAAAGTCTGTATTTCATTTTCCAGAGAGTAATATACTAAGACCAAATTTTGCAGCAATATATAATGAAATCAACAAAAAAGATAAAGCTTATGAGTTAAGAACAGGAAATGCCTTGTGGGTTCAACAAGATTATCCTTTCCTTGAAGATTATACAAACAGAGTTGAACAATATTACGGAGGGAAAGCGGTAAATTTGGATTTCGTTGAAGAAACAGAAAAATCAAGACAAACCATTAATAGTTTTATTGAGGAACAAACTAATAATAAAATCAAAGACCTTATCCCAAAAGGAGTTCTTAATTCAATGACAAGATTAGTTCTTACAAATGCGATTTATTTTAAGGGGACATGGGAATGGGAATTTAAGAAATCAAAAACCAGTGAGCAAGATTTTGAAATAACTCCAACAAATATTGTAAAAACTCCTCTTATGTATATGAAACCTACAAAAACTAAATTTAATTATTTAGACACGGGAGATTTACAAGTGCTTGAGCTTCCCTATAAAGGAGATAAAATCTCTATGTTAATACTCCTTCCAACCGAAAATCTTAGGCAGATAAACTCAAATTTATCGGCAGAACAACTTTCTGAGTGGAAAGACCAAAT
Organism: Candidatus Pacearchaeota archaeon; assembly: GCA_018221285.1. Lineage (GTDB taxonomy): Archaea > Nanobdellota > Nanobdellia > Pacearchaeales > GW2011-AR1 > JAHKAF01. Next base: position 1,231 of record JAAOYJ010000037.1, on the reverse strand, counting down.
GAAAGAAACAAAGTTGGACTCCATTTATCTACCTAAATTTGAATTTGATACAAAATTTTTCATGTCGGACACTCTTAGTGCGTTAGGGATGCCAACCGCATTTGATCCTGAAAACGCAGATTTTTCAGGAATGACTACAGAAAAACAACTTTTTATTAGCCAAGTAATACATCAAGCTTATGTTAAAGTTGATGAAAAAGGGACAGAAGCGGCAGCTGCAACTGCGATTAGTATAGAGGCCACATCGGCTATGCCAAGCAATGTCTTTAGAGCAGATCATCCATTCATCTTTATCATTCAAGAAAAAGAGACAGGAAATATTTTATTCTTAGGAAAAGTTGTTGACCCCACTCAATAAAAGTTCATCTAGTTAATTTTATAAACACTCTCTTCTTCTCCCTCATATGAAAAAAGAGCTAGTATTAATTACATGCATATTATTCTTAACAAGTTTCGTATTCGCTGTATCTATGACAGGTTCTGCAATTGCAAACAATTCTAATCAGAATCAAGTTCAATCAAACACAAATGATGGAATCGAAATCCAAGATACAAATAATTCTGCCAGACCAGGAAAATTAAGTTCATATAAAATAAGGACAATCAAAAGAACCCAGAATAGAATCAAGGCAAACACAGAGCCCGGGAATTGTCCTGAAAATTGTAGATGTCAAGGAGCTATTACAACATGCCAATTCAAAAATCGAGAGATGACTATTCGTGCAGGAGAATCGGGAAATACTATAATGAAAGTTAAGGATGCTGAAATGAAAACAAAGATTGAAATGTATAAAGCAGAAGGAGAGGTTTATGGAATATTCAGAAATAATGAGACAAGAGTTATTAAAATTCTCCCCGATGAAGTAAGAGAGAAGATGAGAAAACGGTTAAAACAAAGAGATTGCGATTGCGAGGATATCGAATTGGATGAAGATGGCGTATATAATGTTCAAGCAAAAAAAAGAGCAAGGTTTCTAGGATTTATTCCAGTAAGAGAAAAGGTAATTACAAAGATTGATTCTGAAACAGGAGAAATCACAAAGATCAAAACATCTTGGTGGGGTTTTCTAGCTAGAGATGTTGTAGATGAAGATGTTAGTGAATAAAAATGGTTGAGAAGAAATTAATCAAACAAGATCCTTTTAGTGAATATGACATCCTCCGCACCCTAAAGGGCTGAAGCACTGAATCTGCGGTTTCCAATAAACGACCTCAAACAAATTTTGTCTGG
>JAAOYJ010000036.1 GCA_018221285.1 Candidatus Pacearchaeota archaeon | reverse complement strand
CTGAAATTAATTTTGGAGGGGCTGAAGATGACCTAGAGTATTTGAAATTATTAACTAAGAAGAAGCTTTTAGAAAAAGATGGAACAAAAATAGAAGGGCTTTCTAATACTGAAATTAAGAATAAATATGAGGAGTATTTAACTAAACAAGGATTTGATAATGATGGAGTTAAAGTTATAATTGGTGCTACAGATTGCGATAATTGTGGAGATGGTGCAATTAATGTTTGTGGGGAGAAAGAATGTACAGAAATAGCAGCATTATTAGTTAAAGAGTGTTCTTATAAGATAGGTTTCACAGGTCCAAAGTGTATTGATGAAAATAAACCTGTTAAGAAAGATGAATCTGTAGGAGAAACTGCAGGGGATTTTTTTGGAACGATTCTTGGATTGGTGAGTGCTGCTGAAGAGCCTGAGATAACTTCGTTGGGAATTTATATTGATGGAATACGTTTTAAAGAAAAAGAAGCAAATTCTCTTTTTGGAGAAATCTTTGAAATAAAAAGAGAAGGTCTCCCAGAAGAATATTTCACAACAGACCAAGAGATTTCAATTAAGATTGGGCATAGTTGTGAAGAGGTTTTTATAGATATTATCAAAGGAGGGAAATTGTTAACTGCAGAAAGTTCTCCCTGGGAATTGGGTGGCCTTTCTTATGGAGATAGTGGAAGTAAATTTGTATTTGGAAAAGGAGATACAAAAAGAGCTCCTGCTGGAGAGTATGAATTTGAGATTTATTGTAGAAATAATGGTGTTCAAGTCAACAAGAATGAACCTGTTACATTGAAATTTAGTGTTGTTGAGGCAGGGGTTGCTGATGATGAAGATGAAGAAGGAACTCAAGAAACCCCTTCAACTACTGCCTCTCCTCCAACACTAGACACTAAAAACATAAAATCAAACTATGACTCTGCAATCAAAGATTATGACACCCTCATTGAGAGTTTTGCAAGTGAGAGGACATCTGATAATAGTGAAGTGAGTTATGGTGAGGAAGCTTTGTATAGGAAAATACTTTTGGGAGATAAGCTAAGTCAGAAAAAGACAATAGTTGAATGGTGTAATCAGTTTAAGGAAAGATATCCTGAATCTAAGAAACTGTTAGATAGTTATTGTAATGACAAAAATAAGCTCGCGAGCTCTTCGATTTCAAGCAGGGATGTTTCAATTAATGGAAGGATTAAGCAGATTTCTCTTGATGGAATTTATGAGCCGAGTGTAGATGATTATAGTGTAAACATACAAATTAAAGGACCTAATGGGCATATAGAAACTAAGATTTTAACAAAAGACCAGATTGTTTATTTGGATGATTTCAGGGGGGAAATTACTTTTTATCTTGAGAAAAGAAGCGAAACTCTTTACTTAGAATATAACAATCATAAATGGATGGGTTCTTATAAAGGAGATCTTTGGTTTGAAGTTTCTAAATTAATTGATGATGGGGGAGCAGAGGTAACTGTTTCTAGCGTGTTTAAAGATATCGCAATTCAATTAAAAAACATGGGGTTTGAAGAAGGAAAAGCATTAATAGAAAAAGAAGGAGGAGTCGTTTCAAGAACTAATGAGTTTATACAACTAGTCGATTTAGAGGATGATTATGCTGTGTTGAACATTAATCTTCGTCCTGAAGGGTATGTGGATAGTGTGAAGAAGGCAATCACTACAACGAATAAGAAGTTGAAAAATGGTGTTCCTGAGAGTTTTGGAAGTGGTTATGTTTTCTCTGTGACCCATATTAATCTTAAAAAATCAGCAAAGGTTGCAGTTATTCCGTCGATAGATAATGCTGGGACAGAGACGAGTTTTAGTTTTCAGGTTGGAATTGATAAGAGAGATATTAAGTTGTCTCCTGAGAAGACGCGTGAGAAAATTAATTCTTTGAATGAGACAATTGAGAAATGGGAAGATAAGTCTGAGAAATTGGGTAATGTTGTGAAGGGTTTGAAGACTGCGTGTTTGGGGGTTGGGGCTTTTATGACTATTAAGAATCTTTATCAGAATACTGGGGGGAAAGCAATTGCTCGGCAGAAAGTTATGAGGGGAGATGGTGGTTGGTATGATAGATGTGCGAAATTAAAAGGAGATGGTGAATATAGTTCCATTAATGCCTGTTTGAATGATAAGTCAGATGATATTGATAGAGATGTAAGTAGGATGAATAAAGTAATGGAAAAACAAAATGAGGATATTCAAGTTTGGCAAGAAAAATGGAATTGTCAGACAACAGAGTTTTTAGGACAGAAAATAATTAATGATGATTGTTTCCGAGGGAAGTATGCTAATCAGGTTGTAGGGGAGTTAAGTAAGAGTTGTAATGGAAAGATTAAAGTTGGAACAGATGTGGAGGAAGATTGCTCTAAGATTATTAAAATGATTAATGAGAATTCAACTTCAATTGAGCAGTTGAGAAGAATACAGTTGAATCTTAGACTTAATCCTGGAGAAGTCAACAATCAATTACAGAAGGATTTGAACGATGTTTGGGTAAATAATCAACAAATAGCTGAGATTGGAGATGTTGCCGGAAGTGTTGGTCTTGAAGCTGATGATGTAGCTTTTGTATATAGAAAAGATTCTAAAGAACTACCTTATAGAGGGAAGACTTATGCTGATATAATGAGTGAGGTAACTATTATTCCAGAAGATGATGGATTACTTGAGGCTCCTGTTGCTGCGAATGAATACTATGGAGGGAGTTCTGTTTTGAAAGATAAAACTCCTGTGCAGACTATCTTAACATCTGATGGTAAGAAGTACATTGCAGTTTTAGAAAAGAATGGAGATCAATATGCTATTAGGGATAAGGGACTTTATGATTTTAATGGAAATCCTGTTGAAGATAAAGAGTTGATTAAATCTGTTCATTTCAAAAAATACGACTCCTCAACTTATCAAAACCCTTACAAATCATCCTCTTCAGATCCTAGTGTTAATAGGCCTATTCTGAAATATTATGAGTCAGAGCCGAATAAAGGGCTTCCTGCGATTGTTCCGTTTGATTGTCAGAAGGGGTGGTATGTTGCGACACAGCAGGTCATTGGGGGGGCGTTTGGAGGGTTCAGAGCCTATGATGATTCTGGTGTTGCGAGGAATTATTATATTTGTAATGTTGGATCTAATAATAAAGAAGAGAATCGGGGAGGAGATGATATTTGTCAAATGATTAATAGGGGAACAGGACAGCCGAATGTTTTCTCTGGATTGAGTTCAAAAGATGCTGTTAAATTGGCGAGAGATGCTGAAAAAGCTATTGGGGAGGCTTCTAGGAAATATCGGTCAGGAGTTAAAGGAGAGATTTCTATTGGCAATTGTAGAGTTAAGATTGGAAGTCCTGCTGTTGATATCCCTGATACGCAGTGCCAAGATTTTATGTCTCCTAAAGATTGTAATCTGATGTTTAATGTTTGTGATCCTGTGGTATGTCCGTCGAGTAGATGTGATTTTGGAGGAACCTATCCTGTTAAGGATGTGATTCAATCAGGAATAGTTGGAAGTGTTTTGTTGTGTGCGCCAAATTATAGGGAAGGAATCTATATCCCAATTTGTTTGACAGGAATCAAGGCAGGAATTGATGGTTTACTTTCTGTTTTCCATTCCTATAGAGATTGTTTGCAAGAGAGTTTGGATACTGGAAAAATGATTGGAGTTTGTGATGAGATTTATTCAATTCATATGTGTGAGTTTTTCTGGAGACAGTCATTGCCTCTGGCAAAGATAATTCTTCCGAAGGTGATGGCAATTGCACTTGATCAAGATACGCGAGGAGGAGGAGAGTATATGGGTGTTGCGACTGCTTGGCAGAATGCAGAAAAGTCAATTGATTATTTCGCACAGTATTATGCTGCATCTTCCTACAAGGCGTTTAAATCAAGAATTGTAGAGGGAGTTGGAGATGCTGTATGTCAGAATTCGATTTCATCAAGTTATCCTGATGGGGGAAGTGTATTAGATAGTTTAACAGACCCTGATTCGCCGCCGCAGTTCCACGGACGATTTGATGAGATTCCTTTCACAACTGCAACAAATCCTCCAATATCACATTACAAGGTTTACTACCATGTTTATGCTGGAAAAGAATCACGGGCATATTATCAAGTTTATTTGAAGGGAGATTCTGAGAGCTCGTTTTATCAAGATGTATCTGGAAAGAGGTTGGTTGCTTCTGGTTATGCTGCGACAGGAACTTATGCGTCTGAGACAAAGGATTTCACAGCACCTTCTGGTTACAAGGAAATGTGTATTAATGTGAATGGGCAGGAAGAGTGTGGGTTCCAAGAGGTTTCCACGTCGTTTGCAGTTAATTATGTTGAAGATAAATATTTGGAAGAACAGGCAAGTAAGATGGATATTAAGTCAGAGAAAGAGTGTATCTCTGGAAGTGCGAGTGTTTATAGTTTAGTGAATATTAATTTACAGAGCGCAGGTGAAGAATTAATTGATCCTAAGATTTACAATCAGGGAATTATAAGAATTTGTGCGACGAGCAATCCTGGGAAAGGAACAGATGGAAAAGTGGGAACCAATGAATCAAGATGGGTTGAAATAGGTGATTGCGATTCTGCCAAGAATATTAAATGCTGGCAGGATGAAAATAGTGTAAAGAATGTGATAAAGAGTTCAGAAATAGAAGGGAATGTATTGAAAAAGCAGAGTGAGAATACTATTGATCTTTTGATGAAGGAGGGAGATTATTTGGGTGAAGAGAAGGTTAATGAATTAATTGAAAGTCTTGATAGAAAGGAGCCAGATGAAATTATAAGTTTGATAACTGAAGAAGTGATTAGCAAGATTTTTTGGAATCATTATAAGGCAGAATTGTACTTATGGAGAGGAGATGCTTATGGCGCCTTAGGTGGAGCAGGGAAGGGAGTGGTTGATGCTTGGAAGGTTGCTACTGCAGATGTTGTTAAGGATGCGCCTGATACAGAGTCAGAGAATGGTGATGAGGATGATGGAATTACTGGGCTAAGCACAGAGCCATATCTTTGTGGAACTGAAACTAAAGGCATATTGGTAATGAAAGAACATCAGCAAGAAATTGGAAAACGTATTGTATCAGAGATTGAATCTCTAGAAAAAAGTGGGAAATTAAAATTAACTCCTGCAATGGAAACTAAACTAGAAGAACAAGAAATAAAGAGTTTTGAATGTTTGGTTTTACAGGTGGCTTTTCAGGAAAGTTGTTTGTCCCATTGTTTATATGATAAAGATAAGAAAACCTATAATTATTGTGATGGAGATATAACTAATAAAGTTCTTAAAGGAGATGGTGGAAAGGCCATGGGAGTTATGCAACTTCATAGTAATTGGTTTGACCAAGATGAATCTGTAAATATTGGATGGAATCTTAGAGAAGGGATAATACATCTTGTATCAAAATATGAGAATAATAAAAAGGTTTATTCTTGTAATAGGAAATCTTATAGTGGCTGGGAAGCTGCTTTAAGAGGTTATAATGGGTGGGGAGGTTGCTCAACTATAAATTATGTTGAAGATGTTCTTGGAAGAAAAAAGAGAAGTATTGATAATAAGAATGTTAAGGATGAAGTTGCTGAGATATTTCCAGACTTATGTGGTTTTTAGTTCTTAAGATAATGAATGCGGAGAAGAGGATTCGGCGTCGGAAATAAATTCCTCGCTACGTTCCAAAATTAAAATTTTGAAACATAAACCCCAAGGGCTTCGAATCAGATTAATATAATGCGGAGAAGAGGATTCGAACCCCCGTAGGCACTAAGCCAACAGGTCCTAAGCCTGTCCCGTTTGACCGCTCCGGCATCTCCGCATGATTTTAGGAGAAGATTTGTATATAAAAAGGTTTAGATAGAAACATTTATATAGTTGGTAAGATTAATCTTACTAATGGCTAATATCAATATAACTAAGATGAGTTCTAAGGGGCAAGTTGTGATACCTTTAGATATGAGAAAGGGGTTTAAAGAAGGAGATAAATTAGTTGTATTAGAGAATAAAGGACAGATTATTTTGAAGAAAGCAGAACATTTTTCTAAAAATATTGAAGAGGATTTAGAGTTTGCTAGGCGAACAGAAGAGGCTTGGAAAGAAATTGATAGAGAAGAATCTACTATTTATTCTGAAGATGAATTCTTGAAAAAACTTGAAAAATGGTGAGAATTGAAGAGACTGGTAATTTTCAAAATGCAGCTAATGGAATCAAAGATAATTTGTTTAAAGAGAAGATTAAGAAACAAATTAAGAAGATTATCACCAATCCTGAAGTGGGGAAGCCAATGAAACATGGAAGAAAAGGAACCCGCGAATTATATGTCAAACCTTTTAGATTATCTTACGCTTATATTAAAGAGAAAGATAAAATTATCTTATTGGATTTATATCATAAAAAGAAACAATGATTTTCTAACATAATTTTTAAAAACCCCCTCTCCATCATTTTAGATGGCTGGAGAAACTTCTGGAAAAAACATACTTTTCTTGTTAGTGTCTATTGTGCTGTTCATAATGTTTCTTTTTCTTTTTGTAATTTTTTTAGGATATAATTATTGGTGGATCTTGCCAGCGTTTTTTTATTTGGGGTATTTTGTGTATAGGGATTATTCTATTTCTCGGAAAGAGTTTTTAGAAAGTTTAAGGGTAAAAGATTGTAAGGAGATTAGAATAGATTTTTGGAATTAATCACTTCTTCTTGGCGTCGGCTTCTTTTTGTTTGATTTTATCTTCGAGATTTAACCTTTCTATTAGTTCTTTGTATCTGTTCCTTATTGTTACCTCTGTGATTCCTGCAATGTCTGCAACTTCTCTTTGGGTTTTTTTCTCGTCGTTCATTAGAGCAGCGACATAAAGTGCTGCTGCTGCTATTCCTGCAGGCCCTCTACCAGAAGTTAATTCAACTTCTTCAGCTTGTCTCAAAACTTTAAGAGCGTCGTTCTGAGTTCTTGGTGAGAGTTTCAATACAGAAGAGAATCTTGAAACATAATCTTTTGGAGAACTTTGTTTTACTTTGATTCCTAATTTTCTTATGATGAATCTGTAAGTTCTGCCGATTTCTTTTCTCTCAACATCCGACGCTGTTGCCATCTCATCTAATGTTCTTGGAATATTATATGACCTACATGCAGCATACAAACAAGCAGCAATTACTGATTCCATACTTCTTCCTCTTACTAAACCTCTTTGCAGAACATAATTGTAAATCCTTGAAGCTTCGTCTCTCACTACATTAGGAAGGTTAAGATATGATGCAGTAACTCTCAATTCTGCCATTGCCAATCTAAGATTTCTTTCAATACTTGTTGAAACTCTTTCCTGCCATTTTTTTAGTCTCAGGAATTTTCTTGTCTGTCCTGGTTCTAATTTATAAATATCAGAAATCTCCCCAACATTTGTTGTAAGACCTTTGTCGAACTTTTGCATGCTTATTGGTGCACCACCTCGCCCTTTTTTCTCACCTTTATCAAATTTTCCTTGAAGATCTATTCCAGAATCAACCATCTTCTCTTCTACAACAAGTCCGCAATCATTACAAATTACTTCTCCAAGATGAGAGTCATGCGTTAGGTGTATGCTTTCACATTCGGGACATTTTCTTATTCCAGACATTTTATCGAGGGTAAATTTAACAAATTTAGTTAATAGTAAACTTTATAAATGATTTTCTTTTAAAAAGCTTTTGGTTTTTGTTATTTTGCTAGAATGGTGAAAGAAGTTGTAGAATTATTCAACCAAAACCCCATTTATCATGCCTTCTTGGCTTGGGCGGTTGGTTATTCTCACGTTTCCTAGTTCTGTTTCGACGATTGTCCCTTTGGTGATTATGTTTTGTCTTGCTAAGAATCTATTCGAAGGGGTTGTAAGAACGTTTTTGATCTCTGCTTTTTTCTTTTTACCTTTTGTTAGGACATTTACAATTTTTCCTCTGAGTAGAAATGTTTTCTTATTTCCTCCCATAACCCTTTTTGTTTTTCTTTTGTCCTCACTAAGTTTGACTATTCTTTTTTGTCCTGCTCTCTCGTATGATTTCTTTTTCCGATTTTGAATGTACTTCCCGCCGGAAATTTTTCTTCCTTTCTTGGTTGTCATAGTAAAATTGGATGAATTTAGTTTAAATAAGTTTTGATTCTAAAATTTACGAAATGTTTAAAAACGAAATTATACAAAGCTTAACATGGTTAATAGAATTGAGAGACCTTTGGATTTGTTGAATAATTCGAAGGGGAAAGAGGTTTTAGTGCATTTGAAGGGTGGCAAACAGTTCGTAGGGACTTTGCTAGCTTTTGATATCCACATCAACTTGGTGTTGGATAATGTGAAGGAGATGGAAGACCACGAGATTAAAAAAAATCTTGGATTGACTTTTTTGCGAGGAGATACGATTATCTTTATCTCGCCTGCATCGACTGCACTGAAGAAAGAATAGCGTTTTGCCTGTTTGTTTTCGCTGGGTAGAATTCTAATGGTTTGATTGTAGCTGGGCTTGAGGAAGTTATATAAATTAATTTTACTATTTTTATTGATGATAAAACTAACTTTCTTAGGAACTTCGGGAGCTGTTCCGAGTGCGAAACGGAATCATACAGCTGTGCTTTTGAATTATAAAAATGAGAATATCTTGGTTGATTGTGGGGAAGGGACGCAGAGGCAGTTTAGAAAGGCGAGGCTTAATCCTTGCAGGACAACAAGATTGTTGATTACTCATTGGCACGGGGATCATGTACTGGGGATTCCTGGATTGTTGCAGACGCTTGCTTTTAGTGGGTATAATAAGAAGTTGATTATTTATGGTCCTCGTGGAACAAAGAGTTTTATGAAAAAAATTTTGGAGACTTTTGCGTTTAGGGGTGAGCTTAATTTTGAAGTTAAAGAAGTTAGTGGAAAGTTTTTTGAGACTGACGAGTTTTATCTCGAGGCTGAGAAGATGACTCATGGAGTTCCGTGTAATGCCTATGCTTTTGTTAAGAAAGGACAGAGAAGGATTGATAAGGCTAAATTGAAAAAGTCTAAGTTGCCTCCAGGACCTTTACTTAAAAAATTAAAGGATGGAAAAGACATTGTTCATAAGGGGAAAAAGTATTCTGCTAAAAGTATGACTTATTCTCAGGATTCTAAAAAAGTTTCATTTGTGTTTGATACTTCTATGAATAAGAAGATTGTGCCATTTGTTAAGGATTCGGATTTGTTTATTTGCGAATCTAATTTTGAAGCAGATTTTGAAGAGAAGGCTGGAGATTATAATCATATGACTTCTAAACAAGTTGCAGGGATTGCTAAGAAATCAAAATCTAAGAAGTTGGTTTTGACACATATTAGTCAAAGATATGCTAAAGATAATCAGAAGATTTTGAAAGAGGCACAGAAGGTTTTCAAGAACTCGCATTTGGTTAAGGATTTGGATAAGGTGTCTTTATAGAAAACCTTTTAATAGTATTTTAGATTTCTCTTTATAGCTCCCGTAACTCAACTGGATAGAGTGTCAGCCTTCTAATAAGAAAGGCAGAAGAAAGCTGAAAGTTGCAGGTTCGAGTCCTGTCGGGAGCGTCTCCAATATGCGGAGGTGGCACAGTGGTTACTGCAGTCGGTTGCAGCCCGACTTTTCCTGGGTTCGAATCCCAGCCTCCGCTTTCACTCATGATCAAGGGCGATCTAGAAATTTCGTGAAAGCCCCGGGCCTCTGCGTTTTTTAACTTTATTATAAAAATCTTTAAATACCCAGTTTTCTAGAATTAAATATGTCTGACTTAGAAACACAAAAGGATTTAGAATCAAAACAACAAAAGATCTCCTTAGATGAACTTACGAACTTTTGTAAAAGTAAAGGTTTTGTTTTTAAAAGTTCTGATATTTATGGAGGATTTGCAGGATTCTGGGATTTTGGTCCTTTAGGAGTCGAGTTATTTGATAATTTAAAGAGAGAATTTTGGAAATTTTTTGTTCATCAAAGGGATGATATGCTGGGAATGGAGGCAAGTATTATTAGCCATCCTACAACGTGGAAAGCTTCTGGACATATAGAAGGATTTAATGATATGATTATTTATTGTAAGAAAAATAAAAAAGATTTTAGGGCAGACCATCTTATTGATGAAGTCCTTGATTTGAATGTTGAAGGTATGGAGTCAGATGATGTAATTAAGATAATCAAAGATAATTCAGAGAAATTTGAAGAAAAAGGCTACGATTTAGAATATAATATAAAATCTTTTAATTTATTATTTAAGACAAATGTCGGGGCTATTAATCCTGTTGATGCATATCTCCGAGGTGAAACTGCCCAGGGAATGTTTATGGATTTTAAGTTGATTCATCAAACTTCTAGAGCACAAGTTCCTTTTGGTATCGCCCAAATTGGAAGATGTTTTAGAAATGAGATTGCTCCAAGAAATTTTCTGTTTAGATGCAGGGAATTTCATATAGGGGAGTTTGAATATTTTATTCATCCTGATGAGAATGAGTGCCCAATTCTCGATAAGAAACGTCTTGATATAAAGTTTGATTTTCTTAGTGCAGAAACACAACAAGAGGGGAAGAATGAATTGAAGAATGTTTCAATGAAGGAATTGATAAAACAAAAAAAATTAGGGGAATGGCATGCTTATTGGCTTGCAGATCAAATCATTTGGTTTAGAAAACTTGGTTTAGAAAAAATAAAAATTAGAGAACACACTAAAGATGAGTTGAGCCATTATTCCGCAGGAACTTTTGATGTTGATTATGAATATCCTTTTGGATCAAAGGAACTTGCAGGAAATGCAAATAGAAGACAATATGATTTAGGGCAACACCAAAAGTTTAGTGGGCAGAATATGGAAATTTTTGATGATAAGACTGGTAAAAAAATCATCCCCCAAGTCATTGAACCGACTTTTGGTATGGAAAGGATTTTTTTAGCGTTGATTGTTAATGGTTATACTAAAAATGAGAAAGGGGAGATTGTTTTGAAATTGCCTCCCAAACTTGCGCCTTATAAGGTTGCGGTTTTACCTTTGACAAATAAGCTTGATGAGAAAGCAAGGGAAGTTTATTCGTTTGTTAATGATGAGCACAATTCATTTTATGATAAGTCTGGTAGTGTTGGTAGAAGGTATGCACGGCAGGATGAGATTGGTACGCCTTTTTGTGTGACAGTTGATTTTGATACTTTGGAAGATCATTCAGTTACAATTAGAGATAGAGATTCAACAAAACAAGTTAGAGTTAAGGTTGCTGATTTAAGAGATGTTATAAGAAAACTTGTTAATGGAGAGCTTGAATTTGAAAAAGCTGGCGAGTTGATTGTCAAATAGTTCTATTTTGTCGACGGTGTTTTTGAATTTTATTTTTAAAATATTTTCACCGAAGTATTTTTAAAGAATGTTTTCCTAATTTAGTTAATTAAAAAGAGGTTCAAAGATGGCAAAAGCTAAAACAACCAAACAACTTGACATTAGCATTAAGTCTCTTAAGAAAAAGCTAGCTGCATTAGAAATGAGGAAGAAGAAAGCAGTTGCTATGGCTAAGAAGAAGTCAGCAAAGAAGAAACCAGTGAAGAGAAAAGTTAAAAGAAAAGTAGCTAAGAGGAAAAAGGCAAAGAGAAAACCTGCGAAGAGAAAAGTTGCTAAGAGAAAAGTTAAAAGAAGAAAGAGATAAGTAATTTTTATTTTATTTTATTTTATTTTATATTTTATTTTATAAGTTGGAACAATATATTTTTAAATTATTGTTCCCTAGTTCGTTTATGAGTGAAGATTGTATATTTTGTAAGATTGCGAATGGGGTCCTCAACAGACATGACTCTTGTGAGCCTGAGATTCCTAGTGAGAAGGTTTATGAGAATGAAAACTTCTTTTCTATTTTTGATATTGCTCCACAGGTAGAGGGGCATGTAGTAGTTATTTCTAAGAAACATTTTAAGACTTTGTTGGATATGCCGAACAGCCTTGGTCCTGAGTTTTTGGATTGTGTTAAAAAAACAAGTTTGAAATTAATTGAGAAGTTTAATGCAGATGGATTTAATGTTGTGAATAATACTTTTGAATGTGCTGGGCAAGTGGTAGATCATTTTCATGTTCATATCTTGCCGCGGAAAAAGGATGATGGTTATTTTTTGAGTTTGGGGAAGAAGTGATAATGCTCGTGCTAACGCACTCGAGATTGATGGCTTCGCATCAGACTCTGTCACGACGCTTCACTAAGAAAATTTGTTAACGATATAGCTTCGCATAATAAACTGAATCGATATTTGTTATTTTTATTACCTATTTTTCAAAAAATGTCTCTGACGAGATTTTAACTCTATTCGTCCATTTGAAAGTCGTTATTGATATATTCTGTTTTGTCG
>JAAOYJ010000035.1 GCA_018221285.1 Candidatus Pacearchaeota archaeon | reverse complement strand
ATCTGCCATCTTTGTCGCGACGTGATCTTGCCCGAAAATCTCTGCCGTTATTTCATGGACCGTCCTTCTGGTCAGGCCCTCGTCGGCATAACCGAGGCTGTGAATGTATTCATGCAAGAGTACATGGAACATGTAAGGTTTAAAAAGTTCAGGACTTTTGAGGCCAATACTTCGTATCGGCGCTTTATTCATCACAATCAAATTCGAGCCAAGCTGGTGAAAGCCCCCAACCCAGGCATGCTCGCTCGCCCCAAGCTCAATGAGGCCAAGCGAGAGCCCCGCACGGCCAATACCCTTTGCCTTCCACGCGGCCTCCTTCACAAGCTCAAATATCCCGCCGACCCCATCGGCGCATTCAAGTTTCTCAGAAAATGTCTTCATCGTTTTCCCCAATTTAGTAACCTTTGGTAAGTTTAACAAGGGAAATGTTGTAAAGAGGGATATTGACCAATTTAATTCTCTGTTAAGTTACCCATCTTGAACAGCATATTTTATTTATCAGTGATACATACCTAATGCTTGATGCAAAAGGAAACCGCCCTCTTCAATGAAAAGACCATTAAGAGACTCTGCTCGAAAACAAAAATAACTGCTAAACAGAAGAAGGCCGCAAAAGCATGGCTCGAAAAACTCGAATCTGATTCGTTGAAGAGAGAAAAAGCCCATTACTTAAAATTCAACGACAGCATCCTACGGAACTTATTAGGATACGACGATGTAAAGTTCGAAGAGGACAATATTGAATTTTCTGCAAATGACTCAACCGGCAAACGAGGCATTTGTTTCGAAGTTAAAGGAACAAAAACAAAGGATTTATTTGCAAAGCAACCCCGGGCCAATAAGGCACATGAAACCCCTGTAAAACAATTATGGGATTATATGTCAAAGGATGCTACCCCTTTTGGCATTATTACAAATTACAGAACATTCATTTTATTTGATTATTCTAAAGGTCAATCCAAGTATCACCAATTTGATTTCTTGGATATAAAAAACAACGATGATAAACTGAAAGAATTCGTATCTATTTTTTCAAAGGATAGCATACTTGAGAAAAAATTCGTTGAGGAACTCTATAAGCAGTCAGTGATTGAGGAAAAGGAATTCACTAAAGAATTCTACAAACTTTTCCATGAAACAAGATTAATGCTGATTGAGGAGTTTAAGGCCAATGAAGAATTACACGATAAAATACGGACCCCCATTCATTTTGCCCAGTTGTATCTTAACCGTTTGATGTTCATCCTCTTTGCTGAGGATACAGGCAAACTTCCCCTAAGAGTATTTGAAGAAAGAATTTTGAAGATTCTCAAGTCAGAGGGACTTATTTCAGACCATTCAAGGTATGTATCTGATACCATACGTGATTTATTCGTCAGCGTTGATAAAGGTGCAACCACCCCAGATAAAATATTTGGTTTTAATGGCGGACTCTTCGAGGCTCCAATACCTAACAAGATTTACTTTAAAGACATAAGGGACAAGAAATTTTTCAATGAAGTCTATCAGCACTCTCAATTTAAAAAAGAAATTAAATTGGATGACGATTCACAAAAGATACTCAATACTCACGGCGATAAACTCAATCCACTGATAAAAAATCTATTATTAATGGCTCATTTCGATTTTAAAACGGAAGTCAATGTAAATATATTGGGCCATATTTTTGAGCATTCTATAACTGACATTGAAGCACTGCAAGAAGGGGATACATCTCGAAGAAAAAAAGAAGGAGTATACTATACACCAGAATATATCACAGATTACATTGGCAGAAACACGATTATTCCATATCTATCAGTGAAAAGTGCAAAGACGCCGCGAGAATTAGTTTTAGAGCACGTTGATAACATTGGTAAACTCGAAAAGAAATTCCGAGAAATAAAAATAGTAGACCCTGCGTGTGGGAGTGGGGCTTTCTTAATAAAAGCAGTGGATATTCTCCTTGAGATTCACAAAGAAATACGATTATTCAAACAGGATGAGGGGGCATATACTGCAATAAAAAAAGGTCTTAAAGTAAAGAAAGACGTGGGCCAATTAATATTAGGTAAGTGGGTGGAGGAAGATGAGGCCAGAACTATAATAGAAAATAATATTTTCGGTGTTGATATTAATGAAGAGTCAGTTGAGATTACAAAACTAAGTTTATTTCTTAAGATAGCAAGAAAAAATAAGAAACTTATCAATTTATCGAATAATATCAAAGTTGGCAATTCCCTTATTGAGAATTTGAATGTTGATGAAAGGGCCTTCAAATGGGAAGAGGAATTTAAGGAAATTTTTAAAGAGGGAAAATTTGATATTGTGATTGGTAATCCCCCATATGTTTTCACAAGGGGCAATGAATATTTTAACGAAATCAAACATTATATTTGGGATAACTATGAACACAATAAGGGGAAAATTAATTTATATAGTGTTTTTCTTGAACTCGCTTTGGAACGACTCATTGAACCTGAAGGCCATCTGGGTTTCATAACACCTGAAACATTTATCCGTACCAGCACTTACTCTGATATTAGAGCATTTGTAAGTAAGAATTTTGATATAAAAAAGATAAACATTTATGGTATAGGTGTATTTGAGGGAGTTACTGCTGAAACAATAACACTTGTAATAAAAAATAAGTACTCACAAAAAAATAAAGTGATTTTTAAAACCGTTGGAAAACAAAAAACAGAAGAGTTTATAGTCCCACAAAAATCTTTCGAAAGCACTCCAGAAAATAGATTTATTTATAATATAGATTCAAAAGACCAGGCGTTGTTCTTTAAAATGGGGGAGGAATGTTTAGAATTAGGGGGCATTGTCGATGTCAGAAATGGCATAGCAACAAAAGCAGGGAAAAAAGGTTTTATTGCAAATACCAGAGTAGATAGTAATTATAAAAAACTTTTAGAGGCCCCAGAACTGACAAGATATGGTTTTTATTGGAGTGGGCATTTTATAAACTATGATAAAAAAGCACTTCACAGGCCAAGAAAGGAAAAAACTTTCTTATCAAAAAAAATCATGATTCAAAGAGTATCTAATAGACTTGTTTGCACATACGACAATGAAAGTTATTATACCTTCAATTCAATAAATAATCTTATTCTATTTAATGAAGACTTTTCATTAAAATATATCTTATGCATATTAAATTCTAAAATGATGAATCATTATTACCGAAAAAATTTCTCGTTAGATGCATCTTATACTATTACAGTAACCAAGAAAAATTTAGATGTATTGCCCATAAAAAATATCTCCAAATTAGACCAAAAACCGTTCATAGAAAATGCAAATATCGCTTTGGATTTGAAAAGAGATTATCACAATAAAATAAGAAATTTTTCAAGGTTGTTGAAATCCAATTTTGGATTTGAAAAAGTTTCTAAAAAACTTATGAACTTCTATAAACTAAACTTTGAAGAATTTAAAAATGAACTTGAGAGAGTATCAAGCGTTGAAATTTCATTAGAACGGCAAACTGAATTAATGGGCCTTTTCGATAAGTCCAAAAAGGAAACACTGGAATTAGTAGATAAGATAAAAGAAACTAATGATTTAATCGACCGGATTGTTTACAAATTATATGGCCTCACTGATGAAGAGATAAAGATAGTTGAAGAGAATGTCTGATAACGAAACTACAATCAACGAACTAAAACAAGCAATCAAAAAATTCCGTGATGATAGAGACTGGCAGAAGTACCACACCCCCAAAAACCTCGCAGAATCAATTTCGATTGAAGCCGCGGAACTCCTTGAGAAATTTCAATGGAAAAGCGAGGAAGAGATTGATGAACTGCTAAATGACCCAACGTACAAGAGTGAGGTAAAAGAAGAACTCGCAGATGTCTTTAATTATTGTCTGGCCCTATCCATTGCCCTTGATATTGATTTATCAGAAGCTCTGCTTGAAAAAGTAAAACTAAACTCTGAAAAATATCCAGTAGAGAAATCAAAGGGTGAATATAAGAAATATTCAAAGCTTTAACAATCACTTATCAAGCTTCAACTTCTGAATGCACCCGCCCTAAAAGACCCCGATCCAGTTTACACAACGTCTCGGTAGTCTGTCGTTCCTAGTTCATCGTCCCGTAACAGTAAGTAGTCTGTTACCCACGTACTTGCTCGCTTTGCAAAATCACCAAAATCTGCCCGGATAAACAATCTCGCTAGAGCCCTTGTAAATTTCTCCAAAGTTATAATCAACTCACGATTGATTTCTTTAAATACATAGTCAAGTTGACTATCATTCTTCCCCAATCTATTCTGAAGGTCTTTTCTTTTTTTAAGTATGACTGTTTCAATCTTTTCCCATCCTTTAGATGGGTCTTCAAAGTTCGAGGTTCCTTTCCAAACAATGTCTAGATTGTAATACCTCCCACCTTGTGCGAAGTCAGAAAGAATGGAGATTATTTTTCTCAAGTGTTTATCATTAGTTAGAAGGTCAATATCTTCTTCTGCAGCAGGGAATTTGGATGAATATTTTTTTTCTTTACAAATAGACAATAGCCTCTCAAGGAGATAATCCAGTTCATGCCCTCTTGATATTTCATATGGCTTTCCTTTAACTTCTCCACTATCATCCATCAATGCAAGACATAGAAGACACTTAATCAACCGTTCATAACCGCTAGAAAGCAACAAGATTGGCGCATGATAAAAATTATTTGCTCCGCTTATTTTTTGTAAATCTCCCATCCCTCTCTTCAAAGATTTAATTGAATTTTCTACTTCTTCCATCAAGCAATTCTGTTTATGTATTAGCTCTATTTTTTCCATATATCGTCAAAGTTAATCCGTCTAAACTAAAAAACTTTCCAAATCACTTATCCAACTTCAACTTCTGAATACACCCGCCCCCGAAGGGCCCTATCTCATCATCAAAAAAAGAGATGAAATAGCATGATGTGATGGCCTTGCCGCATCT
>JAAOYJ010000034.1 GCA_018221285.1 Candidatus Pacearchaeota archaeon | reverse complement strand
ATGATCCTCATATTGACCTTAATCTTTTTAGTATTAAGATACATCTGCGTTAGTGTTGGTGTGGTTTTGTGTGCTATAGGAATATTCTTTTATTTTGTAGGTCCATTGAACCAATATGGAAGACTAATCCTAAATTACTTATTCGTAGTCATATCACTCCCATTTATTTATTCGATAATTTTTCTAATCTCTTCGAAGTTTCTAGATTTACAGTTATTTGCCAATATGAAAATAATTGTAATGATCGGAGCATTCTCACTAGTCAACCTTGTAACAATATTTTTGATATTGTTTGTTATCATTAAAGCAGCGAATACATTGGCGGGTCCCATCGGAATCGCCACTAAGATTGCAGGAGTATTGGCATAAAATGTACGAGATACCACAGCAATTAGAATACAAGGAAAAAATTGTCTTTGGATTAACTTTCGAGCAATTGTTTTATGCTTTGGTATTTTTCCCTATAATCTTCTCCATATTTTTTAAGTTACAAGCTAGCCTCGCAGTAAGGATTTTCCTATCATCTATTCCTGCTCTTTTAGCGGCAGGATTTATGTTCTTTGACCTACTAGCCAACACAAAACACTGGTATACCTGGTTCAAAACTAGAAATCTAGACTCAAAAGGAAAAATAGAAAAAGTTTTAGACTCAAAAAAACTAGAAGACAAAAAAATAGTAGCATTAGAAATCGAACCAATCAACTTTTCAATCAAGCCACAAAAAGAAAAAGATATCGTGATATTAGCCTTCCAAAAATTTCTAAACTCAATAGACTTCCCAGTCCAAATTTTAATGACAACGGAGGAACTTGACCTCAATATCTATCTAGACACTCTAAAGAACAAAATCATCGAAGAGAATCACAAGGAAATATTCGAATCTTATAAGCAACACATGCAAAACCTGATCAAAGAAAATGACGCAATGAACCGAAACTTCTACATCATAATACCAGAAACAACAAACCTAGACCTCCAGCTAAAACTATGCGAGGACAGGCTCCACAGCTTAAACCTAAAAACAAGAAGATTAAATGACTCCCAGCTAAAAAAACTATTCAACAAGGATTTCCCAAAACAAATCAAAAACTCTCCAGATTACCTCCAGCTAGACGACAAATTCTACAAAACAATCTACGCCCATGGATACCCAAGAGCAGTAGAAAACGGATTCCTCGACAGACTAATAAGTTGTTCAGGAAATTTCAACTTCTCGATCCACATAAACCCACAGCTAATAGAACAAACCCTAATTACATTAAATCGGGAACTCCAAAAACAAAGAGCCGATCTATATGCAGCCAAGTTAAAAAATCAACTCAACCCAAGTCTAGAGATAAAATATAAAGATACGCGTTCTATCTTAGAAAACCTACAGAAAGGAAATGAAAAACTCTTTGACGTCAGTTTTACAATCAACTGCAAAGCAGATACCCTGGAGGATCTGAACCTCCTAACAAAGAAAATCGAGTCAGAACTAAACTCCCTTCTAATCATCCCAAGGTCTCCTCTCTTTAGAATGCTCCAAGGATTCAAAACCTGTCTACCTCTAGCTAAAAACTTCCTCAGCATCACAAGAAACATGACAACATCGGCTCTCTCTGCATTCTTCCCCTTCACTTCGTCCTTCTTCAAGTTCGACAAAACCGGAATCTGGTTCGGTCTAAATAAAAACAACATCCCAATCATAAGAGATATCTTCAACCTCTCAAACTCAAACGGAATCTGCCTCGCAAGTTCTGGAGCCGGCAAAAGTTACATGACAAAACTATTCATAACAAGGCATCTCTTAAACGGAACCAAAACCATCGTCATCGATCCTCAAAGCGAATATAGGAACCTGGTCAAAAAATTCAAAGGTCAAAGAATTGACTTAAGCCGAACCTCTGACACAATAATCAACCCACTAGATTTAATGGGACACGACTATACAGAAAAAAGGCTCTCTCTTATGGATTTAATGCCAGTAATGTTAGGTCAACTAACTGAACCTCAAAAATCCTTCATCGACCAAGCACTAACCGAAGCCTACGAACGAAAAGGAATTTACATGAACGACAAAGAGAGCTGGGATAACGAACCCCCTATTTTAGGCGACGTCTTAAGCGTTCTGGAGAAGATGGAGAAGAAGGCTATCAATCTAGAGAAGAATACGCTACGAAGCCTGATAAACCGTTTGAAGCTATATGTAGGCGGAGTTTTCTCCTTTCTGAACCGACACACAAACATAAACTTCAACAATAACTTCATCTGCTTCGACATCGGAAGTATGCCAAAACAAGTCAAGCCCACGATTATGTTCCTAATTCTAGATTACGTCTACATGAAAATGAAAACAGATCTTGAAAGAAAAATTCTAGTGATCGATGAAGCATGGACACTTTTAAGCCGAGCGGAAGAAGCCTCATATATTTTTGAAATTGTAAAGACTTGTCGTAAATTTAATATGGGATTATTTTTAATTAATCAAGAAGTCGAAGGTATTCTTAATTCTCAAGCCGGAAGGTCGGTTTTAGCAAATTCATCTTATACAATTCTACTAAGACAAAAACCCGCAGTAATTGATGAGGTTCAAAAAACATTTCATTTGAGCAGTGTAGAAAGGATTGCGCTCTTGACAGCTGGCATTGGAGAGGGGATTTTATTAATGGAAGATGAGCATTCTGAGTTGAAAATTGTGGCGTCTAGTGAAGAACATAAACAGATTACGACTAATGCAGATGAGTTGCTTAAAGAAAAACCTAAGAAGAAAATTAAAAATAAGAAGGTTAATATTAAAGTTAATATTAAAGTTAACAAGGAAATAAGAGTTCATTTATCTAAGAAATTATCTAAGGATGAAAAAGAGTATTTGACAAAGAAAGGTTTCAGGGAAGAACCTTTTAGGGGTGTTTCTTCTAATAAGCAAGAAAAGTATTTTGTTAAGCCTAGATTTAATGAAACACCGAAACATTTACTTGTGACTTATGATATCGCAGAATTCTTGAAATCTAATAATATCAAAACTGAGTTATTTATAACAAAAAAACCAGATATCGTTTTTGAAATAGATAAAAAGAAGTATGCGATTGAAATTGAAACTGGCGCAGTACTATCCAAGGTTAAAAATTTAGAAGAAAAAGTTAAATTGCTAAATGAAAATTATTCTCAATGGTTTTTTGTGGTGACCGATAGGAATAAGGTAAAAAAATATAAGAAATTTGGAGATAGTGTGGATCTCAGATATCTTAAAATTAAATTAAATCGGATAATTGATTTTGCCAAAAAGGTCCAAAATTAGGCTGGGGTTTTTGTGGTGTATTTTGTTATTTGTCGTCGGATAAATTTAACTAAATCTGAAAAGAGTCAGTCGGCATAATAGAGTACAGTTGAGGTGGTGACTGTGGGATGGACAATCTTTATATATCTGAGGAAATATGACAGATTAAAGAAAATGGCAATTGGAAATATAGTTCACTCGATAAGAAACATTATGAGAAAGGATTCTGGTGTCGATGGTGATGCTCAAAGAATTAGTGAAATGACTTGGATGATCTTCTTGAAAGTTTTTGATGCGATGGAAGAAGAGCGAGAGGCAGAAGATGATAAATACAAATCTCCTATGCCTAAAGAAGCTCGTTGGAGAAATTGGGCAAGTGACGATGAGGGTATGACAGGGGATGAACTCTATAATTTTATTAGCGACAAGGTTTTTGGTGGGCTTAAAAATTTAGATGCCTCGGAAGACAAACAGGCAAGAATAGTAAAACAAGTTTTCGAGGAAACTAATACTTATATGAAAAATGGGGTTTTAATGAGGCAGGTAATTAATGAAATTAATAAGATTGATTTTACAAAGGATGCTGATCGTCATATGTTTAATGATATTTATGAAACAATACTAAAGGAACTTCAAAGTGCAGGAAGTTCAGGAGAATTCTACACCCCAAGAGCAGTTACTCAATTTATTGTTGATATAATTGATCCTAAAATAAATGAATCTGTTTTGGATCCAGCTTGTGGAACTGGAGGGTTTCTAATTTGTGCATTAAATCATATGAAAAAGAAAAATGATTCTCTTGAAGATATGAAGTTAATAGAACAAAATATTTATGGTGTTGAGAAGAAATCTTTACCTCACCTGTTATGTATGACTAATATGATATTACATGATTTAGATACTCCCAATGTGATTCATGGTAATTCCTTGTCGAAACCTCTCAGAGATATTGGCTCTAAAGATATGATTGATTGTGTTGTTACTAATCCTCCTTTTGGTGGAGCAGAAGAAGACGGAATTGAGAATAATTTTCCAAGTGAATTTAGAACAAGAGAAACGGCAGATTTATTTTTAGTTATGATCATGAAAAGATTAAAGGAATGTGGGAGATGTGGAATAGTTTTACCTGATGGATTTTTATTTGGCGAAGGTGTTAAAACTAGAATTAAGGCAGAACTTCTAAGTGAATTTAATCTACATACAATTATTAGACTTCCAAATGGAGTATTTAATCCATATACAGGGATTAGAACAAATTTATTGTTTTTTGAAAAAGGTAAGCCAACAAAAGACATTTGGTATTTTGAACATCCATTGCCTGAAGGATATAAAACATACAACAAAAGCAAACCTATCGCCATTAAGGAATTTGATTTAGAGAAAGATTGGTGGAATAATAGGGAGGATGGAAAGTTTAAACAATATTCTTGGAAAGTTTCGGTTGAAGAAATTCAAAAAAGAAATTACAATTTGGATATTAATAATCCTAATAGCATTGAAGAAGAAGATAGTTTATCTTCTGCGGAAATAATAGAAAAGTTGGATAAGAATTTTAAAGAGAGTTCTGAATTATTGGAAAAAATTAAGGGGGAGATTTAGATGACCAGCCCTAAAGAAAAAACCAAAGAAGCACCCGAATGGTTAAAATTGGTTGTTAGGTGGATATTTTTAATTGTTGGTGTCCCGAGTTTGACCTATATTTTTCTCTTTATATCTATTCAGCATACTTTTGAAACTGTAACAACTGGCTGGCAAATTTTTATAGGATTAGGGATGTTTATAATTTTGATAGTGTATTTCTATCTTTCAATTAAATATTTAGTAGAGGAAACTAAGGATTATTTTAGTTAAAAATGAAAGTTAAAATATCCTCTTTTCTAAAAGAAAGACCCAATCGATTTAAACCATCTGAGGCGAATGAATTGGGACTACAAAGATTATATAAAATAAATTTTTCGGGAGAGATACATCTTGCAGATAAGAAAACAAACACAAATATGATTTTAGTTAAATCCGGAGATTTAGTTATTTCTGGAATTAACGTAGAGAAGGGGGCTCTTGCGGTTTATCAAGGTGAGGAAGACATTTTGGCAACGATACATTATTCTTCTTATGAATTTGATAAGAGTAAAATTAATATTAATTATTTTAAATGGTTTTTGAAGAGTGACTCGTTTAGAAAGATTCTTTTAGAGCAGACGAAGGGGGGAATTAAGACGGAATTAAAACCAAAGAAATTTTTACCTCTGGAGATAGATTTGCCAGATTTAGATTCACAAGAACAAATTCTTAAAAAAATAAACTCAATGAAAAATGAGATTAACGAATTAGAGCAAAATGTTTCTTGTGATGAGAATTTATTATCAAAACTAAAACAATCAATTCTTTCTGAAGCTGTTTCTGGGAAACTCGTTTCCCAAAATCCCAAGGATGAGTCGGCTGTTGAGTTGCTAAAGAAGATTAAGAGGGAGAAAGAGAAATTGCTTAGGGAAGGGAAGATTAAGAAGGGAAAGGAGTTGGCTTTGATTGGGGATGATGAAGTGCCTTATGAGTTACCGAGGGGTTGGGTTTGGTGTCGGTTGGGGGATATATTATTATTTTCAGAATATGGAACCTCTAAGAAATCTCAAGAAAATATAAATGGAATACCAGTTCTTTCCATGGGCCACATACAAAACGGAAAGGTATTAACAAATTCAAGCAAATGTATTCACTTCGATTCTGAAGACTTACCAAAATTGTTCTTACAAAATGAGGACATACTATTTAATAGAACAAATAGTTATGAGTTAGTTGGAAAATCTGGAATTTTTTTAGGAGAAAATGATTCTATTACTTTTGCCTCATATCTTATTAGACTAAAATCTGGAATAAATCCGTATTATCTTAACCTATATTTACAAACTGATATTTTTCGAAAAACTCAAATTAATCCCGAGATTATACAACAATGTGGACAGGCAAATTTTAATGGTACAAAATTAAAGAATACTTTAATCCCTCTTCCGCCACTCGCAGAACAGAAAAGAATCGTGGAAAAAATTAGCAAGTTAATGAAATCGTGCGACGAACTCAAAACTAAAATTAATCAAAACAAAATCAATGCAGAAAGATTAATGCATGCTATTCTGAGAGAGGTTTTTGGAGAATGAAGGCAGAGAATATCGCCTATGGAGAAGTTGTTTTACATCATCTAAATGAATTAGGTGAAGTTCCATTTGATAAAATAAAAAAGGGGAACATTGTTTCAGGGGATAAAGTTCTAAAAGAAATTTTAGAATATCTGATTAATAAAGATTTTATCATAGAAACAGGTATGATAATGTGCATGGGGGGCATCACTACTGATTCAACAAAATATAAACTTAGTTCCGCTGGGGCTGAAGTTGTCTTAGGCAAAAGGGAATATATAGAAAGTTCCAATAATCT
Source organism: Candidatus Pacearchaeota archaeon (assembly GCA_018221285.1). Taxonomy (GTDB): domain Archaea; phylum Nanobdellota; class Nanobdellia; order Pacearchaeales; family GW2011-AR1; genus JAHKAF01. The sequence continues at coordinate 3,664 of JAAOYJ010000034.1, read as the reverse complement.
TCAGACAGTTCATAACCAAACAAATTTTCACAATAGTCCAAATTCACAGGCTGCTCAAACGACAGGTAGCGAATCGCCAATAACCCAGACTCAAAATAATATACAAATAACAATATTGGATCGAATGATAGATGATGATCCAGAGTTGGATGACGAAAAGAAGACTGGGCTTAAGAGGGTCGTGAGAAAAATTAAAGAAATGAAAGATGCAGGAGAAACTGCCGAAAAGATTTATGGCTGGGTAAAAAAAGGGATTAGTGTTAGTGCTAAATATGGACCTTATTTAATTGCGTTACTCAACTAATCTAGCAATTATTTTATTGGTATAATTTCCTCGAATATCTCAGATTTTAATTCTCCACCATCTTCTTTATAGGATATAGTAAATGTAAACGCATAGGGATAACTAGTTCCAATAAAACAATTTTGGCAAATAGCCATCTCTCCTTCTGCCTTGAAATCTGAAGAAAACGAATTAGAGCCCATCGAAATTAGAGTGTCTGAACGAGAGTCTTCCCAATTGACTCTCGAAGTTGGCTTGCCTAAGCCCCCGTCTTTTCTGAATACTTGAAAACTATCCTTAGGTAACTTAAGATAGGTTATATTTCTTCCAAATTTCTCTTTTAATTCTATTAAAAAAGGGATTTCATGATTTTGATTATATTCCCAATTCCCTTCATCAAAGTAATCCGGAGAAATCTCTATCTCAAAAGGCAGAGATTTTGGCGCGACCAAATCACTCCAGAGTTCTGGAATATTGCTATATCCCCATAACCCAAGAAAAACTGCTAGAATTGAAAGGATTATAAGAATAGTTGGTAAATATTTCTTTTTTGCCATATCAAGCATAAATCCTCAGCTCCAGCTCTTTAATCATCTTCCCATAAGCAACCTTCCCACCGAACAATTTCATAATCTCCAAAGGTCTGCCAAACTCAACTAAAGGATTAACTTGGAGAACTCTTGCGTCCTCAAGATTCTCAATTCCCTCATCAGAATACTTATCCAAAAGGGCATCAATAACTTTCTTCGCTTTCGTCCCATATTTATCAAAGTAGTTATCCTTCTTAACTTTCTTTGCTCTTTCTTTCCTACTTATTGGTTTCTCGCCATATGCTACATGCAAAATCAAATCAAAAGGATCATACTGCCCGCCAACTTCTTGTTTTAATGCTTCGAAAATTATTCCTTCTTGTTGAAGTTCTTCGATTAATGCCCTTTTTTGGTCTACAATATTCCATTTAGAAATAAAATCCTCCATGCTTCTATATTCTTTTTCGATTCCTTTTTTCGTATAATTTGTTAGACTTTCCGTAATCAACTTTCCACTAGAGTCTAAGTATTGAACTGTCTCATTTATGACTTTTACATCAACATTATTGATATGATATTTGCGAACTTCATTATCTGAGTTCTCCCTAATCGAGATATCGGGACTCACTAAGACTCTTTCACCTTCTTCTATTGTCTCGCCATTCTCTCCCTCGGGTTCTTCGACTTCTCCACCAGTATAAATTATAGATTGGACTGGGTCTCCATCAAAATCGGGATCCGCAAACAAACTCGTAACCTTTCTGAAATCCATAATTGTAAAATAATGTTTTCCGTTTGGTTCATCAATTCTCGTTCCGCGACCGATAGTTTGTTTAAACTCTGTCATCGATTTAATAGTTGAATCAAGAACGATTAATTTACAAGTTTTAGCGTCTACTCCTGTATTCATCAATTTAGAAGTTGTTGCAATCACAGGATATCTTTTTGAAGGGTCAATAAAATTATCTAATTGAGCTTTCCCTTCTTTATCATCCCCAGTAATCTTCATGATGTATTTTTTATTTTCTTTGACTAAATCTGTATTTTCGTTAATCAAAGCTTGTCGCATTCTGTTCGCATGATCTATATCTACGCAGAAAACAATCGTCTTAGCAAAACGATCAGTATTCTTTAAGTAATCACTAATCTTTTTAGCAACTTCTTTTGTTCTTTCATCGATAACTAAATTCCTATCAAAATCTTTTGTTGAGTAGACGCCATCTGGAATCGGTTCGTGTATTTTCATATCAAGTTTACCCTTAACTGGCCTATATCCATCATCGATATTCATAGTAACTTTCAAAACTCTATACGGAGCTAAAAATCCGTCTTCAATTCCTTGCTTTAGAGAATAAGTATAGACTGGCTCACCAAAATAATCAATATTAGAAACTTTCTTTGTTTCTTTTGGAGTCGCGGTCATGCCAATTTGCGTAGAACTCTTGAAGTAAGTTAATATCTCTCTCCATGCCGAATCTGCTCTCGCACTTCCACGATGGCACTCATCAACAATAATCAAATCAAAGAAATCTTCTGAAAACTGTTTATAGATATTTTTCCAATCTTCATTCCCAGTTAATCCTTGATAGAGAGCCATGTATACTTCGTAGGCTTTGTCTGCCTTTCTTTTTCCAACTTTTGTCATAACTTTAGAGAATGGCTTGAAGTCATTAGTTCTAGTCTGATCGATCAAAATATTTCTATCAGCTAAATATAAAATACGGGGCTTCTTCCCATTTGGTCTCCATGAGCTTCTTAATCTATGGATAATCTGAAACGCGGTTAAAGTTTTTCCAGTTCCCGTAGCCATAACAAGCAAATTTCTTTTTTCTCCTTTTGCGATTGCTTCAACAGTTCTATTAATAGCAATTCTTTGATAATATCTTGGAATTTTATCGTCAATTGGGTCATAATAAAAATGGGAAGTGACCATTTTTTCTTCCTCTTCTTTGGTTATACTTTTAACTTTCTTATATTTCTCCCATAACTCGGAAGGGGATGGGAAATTATTCAAGCCTATTTCTTTCTCACTTCTGTCTTCATCACGAAAAGTGAACCCATCTCCATTCGAAGTGAATATAAAAGGTATGTCTAATGTTTCTCCATATTCTATTGCCTGTTGCATGCCGTCATTAATAGAGTGCTTATTGTCTTTTGCTTCGATAATCGCAAGGGGTAGGTTGTTCTGATAATATAAAATATAATCTGCTCTTTTTTGCTTTCCTCTCTTTACGGTCTTACCATAAACAAGAATCTTCCCATCAGTAAAGGAAACTTCTCTTCGAACTTGCTTTTTGATGTCCCAACCAGCTTTCTCAATTGCGGGGTCAATATACTTCATGCATATATCTGACTCAGACATTTGTTTCTTATCCATCAAAACATCAAATATTCTATATATAAAAAGATATCTTAAGACTTAACTAAACGAGCCCCAACTGTTTTGAAAGAGCCACTAAAGATATAACAACTGCAATTAATGATAAAACTACCGCTACAGTGGAAGCTACAAGAGTTAAACCCTTTCTTCTAATATCTTCCAAGTCCCTTAATTGCTGTAAGCCGCCTTGAGTTACAACCTGAGGGTATTTATTTTCAAATTGTATATACCCTACTGCATGGAAAAAATCTTCAACATGTTTTGGTACCTTTTTACGATATTTTTGAAGATTTTTTCTTTCTTTTTTAATCTCCTCGGGCGTATATCTTGATAAGTATCTCAAGGCTTTATACCATCTCTTATCTATTATATTCATTTTTCAATAACTTCCCCTAACCCCCCAACAATCTCAACCTCCGCAAGCGTATCCAGCTCACAATACCTCTCCAACGCCTCCCGAACCCTCAACCT
>JAAOYJ010000033.1 GCA_018221285.1 Candidatus Pacearchaeota archaeon | reverse complement strand
TGCGACCTGCCAAGCACCTTAACAAATGTTTAGGGCTGCTCCGATCAAGGCCTGACCCGTTTCGCATCTGCAAGATCAAAGCAGACAAAGCTTCAACGTTGGAAAAAAGACCCTTCCAACTCGCCTATCACCGACTCCCTTGCAGTTTGCCTAAAGTCCGTTTGCATAACAGCGGAGGACTAACCCGCCAACCTAGTCTACGAAAATAAGGATGATTGAGAGTTTTTAAGATTAACTATTGAGGGTCAAATAAATCAAGATAACTTTCTTTAGGAAAAGGGTACTCTAATTTTACTCCTGATTTTTGAAGGGCTTGTTTCTGAAGTTCAAGATCATGACAATAAGATAATCCTTTTCTATAACTATATTGGCAATCTCCACAAGCTTTACCATCATGATTTGGTTCACATGCTACTAATCTCCATTTCATTGTTTTAATCCAGACTGGCGTTGTCTCTAATTTTTCTTCAATCTTATCTTTTAGATGGCTCTGTCCGTGAAGGCCATTAAAACTAGCATGACAACTATGTGCAGACCCATTTCTTGGATCTTCTTCTTGTGCCCATATTCTACATGTAATGTTTTCCACCATTTTAATCTATTCAGAATTAGGTTTCTGAGACCCCCCACCTCTGTAATTCACGAGTATTTTGAGTATTTAAGGGTTTTCCCAAGGAGCTAATCCGTGAGGAGTTCCCCCAATACGGGCTTTTGTTTCTGAAGAAAGCCACACAACTTTTTCGTAGAATTTCTTTAAAGTGTTTGCATAATTTATAAAACCTTTATCATCATTTAATGTTCCAAATCTTTTTTCAAATATTTCCATTTGACTATGAAAAAATCCTATGCCGGTTGGCATTCCTGATCTTCTGCAACCAGGTTCTATTGAACAGTATTGTAGAAGTTCTTGCCCTTCCTTAATTTGTTCAATTCCTTTCAGGCTTTGTAGTTTGTATAGATAGTCTATACATTCTAAAATTCCATATCTTCTTTGTGCTTCTGCCATTTTCGTATTTTATTCAGAATTAGGTTTCTGAGGCCCACCACCACTCTGTTTTTAAAAATCTCTTGCATATTTTCTAACTCCCAATATCCCATCACATGTTAACAATCCACTCACTAACATTCCTGAAAAACCTCCAGTAAAAGGCCCTATATCACATTCAGAATACCCTGCAACAAGAAATCCTGCCGAAATTACAAATCCTGCAGAACCAATAACAATTTGTGCAAGATCTCCGTCTACTTCTTTTTGTCTTTCTTCTCTTGTAGCATATTTTTCTTGAAGTTCTTGAATATCTCCTGAATCTTGGTTTTCGTCTGTCATCGTATTAATTCAGAATTAGGTTTCTGAGGTCCATCGCCTCTGTAATTTGTGGGAATTTAGAGTTTTTAAGGGTTTCTAAGTCGCTCTTTTTTGCTTCTAATCTAAAATCCCCTAGCTCCCAATTCTTCATGGGTCAGGGGCCCGTTAATCATAAAAAAAAGCTTACCAGAACCAAAATCATCAAGTGCCAATCCAATATGCTCCTTAGAAACAACCCCTTCCCTCTTATCTCCAGAAATCTTATCAATCATAAGAAGACGATATCTTTCTGAGGACTTAAGACCATCCAAAAGATAATAAATTTCTAAAGGTTGGATTCCCCTTTCAAAATCATAAATTCTTCCCATAGTCATTTTCTATTCATTCAGAATTAGGTTTCTGAGGCCCATCACCTCTATAATTCGTGGTGTTTTGAGGTATATAAATGTTTTTATCGGTGGAGTTTAGAATTATTATTTAATTAGAAATAGTTAAAAGGACATAATTATTATTAAAGAGATGAGTAGAAAATTGCCAGATAATCTTACTAAAGAGGTTCAGAATAAACTGAAAAATTATCAGAAAGAAGATATAATCTTTACAAAACATGCAGAAATTCAGGCGTTAGTTAGGGACGTGGATTTAGAAGATGTTAGGAAAAATATCTTAAATCCAGAGAGGCTAGCTTTTGCAACAAAACAAGAATCTAATAAATTTAGAGAAAAGTATGATTGTTATTTTCCTTATTCAAAACACCTTTGTCATAGATATATTATAACAATTAATCGGAAGATTATTATAGTAACAATTATTAAAATAAATAGAGATTGGCAAAAAACAATAGGATAAAATGGAGAAATTTAATTTTAATTATGATTTAGAAAATGATGATTTATTTGTTTACCTTGAAGGGAAAAAGTCTTCTGGAGCAATAGAATTAGGGAATTTTATTTTAGATTTTGATGATAAAGGTAATCTAGTTGCCATGCAAATATTAAATGTTTCAGAAGTTTTGTCTAAAATCCTTTCTAAAATAGTTGAAGTAAGCAAGATAAAAGAAATTAAAATGGATATAATAAATTTTAGAAATATGGATGCTATAAAGTTTAATGTAATTTCAGACACTCAAGAAGAAACTGCAAATATCTTTATCCCCCATATTAAGGAAAAGAGTCCTGTTTTAACAATTTAATTCTCAATAAACCCCTCTAAAAAGGAACCTCTTCCTCTCCAACACCCGCCCACCATGCTGTAGACATGTTATCTATATACTCTTCCTCTTCATCTGAGCTAATATAAAAAACTCTTTCATCTTGAGGATAATCGCAAAATCCTCTTCTATAATCTCCAACCTCAATCCCTATCGCCGGATGCACCTTGGAAAGATAGTCGTTTATTTCCCCTTCCTCTTGAGGAGATAAATCTTCTGATTTAAGTATAGAAGCAATTTTTTTAGTAGATAGACGCTCTAAGTCCTTTTCTAATTGTTTTATTCTCCTTCTTTTTTCTTCTCTTGTTTCTCCTTCTTCAGGATCTGGTTTTTCCCTAGAATAATTAACTTCAAACTTAAACCAAGGATGCTGTTCAGAGACATAAAGATTTATTAGCTTTCTTGCTCGAGAAGACAAATCCTCGTAATCAAGTATTCCCGCAATATCTTTGGAGGATTTGCTTAGAAGTATCTCATAGTCTGGAATTTCTTTATTCATTATTTCATCTCTAAGACTAAACATATTTATCTAGAGAAAGTTTTACTTTTAAGAATTATTACACTATACTTATTAATAG
>JAAOYJ010000032.1 GCA_018221285.1 Candidatus Pacearchaeota archaeon | reverse complement strand
TTAGTGCAAAATATGGTAACAACATAGATAATTTCTATGAAGCTTTATTTAAGATGGCAGGTTAAAATGTTAACACTACACTTTATACCCTATATGGAGATTGAAGACCTTGGCTCAGCAAGAAGGGTCAAAAAGATTTTAGACATAACAAAGGAGAACAAAATCGTTCTTTTAGAAGGTAGGCTAAAAAAAGAGGAAGAAACTGATTTAATAGCAATAACAATGGAAGAGATTACCCCCAAATTTAAAGGTATTGAATTAGCCGTTATTAACCCAAAAAAGAAAGACCAAGCATTTTTTAGGAAAATAAGGAGCAATGTTGTAGATTTTCTTCTTGGTGATAGGCAAGGTTTTACAATAATAGGTCCTGCAACAATAGTAAAGCAGATAAAAAAAGATCCTGACAAAATAGAATTGTTTACAAAGGATATAAGAAAGAAGAAATAAAAATGCCACACCAGTGTGTTAGATGCGGAACTATTTATGATGATGGAGCATCAGAAATACTAAAAGGTTGCGCTTGCGGTGGAAGACTATTTTTCTACATAAAAAAAGAAAAATTAGAAGAAGCAAAAAAGATTACACAAAGTGTAAATTTATCCCTCCAGGAAAAAGAACAGATAGAACAGGACGTATTTGAGTTAGTAGGAAGTGATATTGATAAAGACAAACCAGTTGTTCTTGATTTAGAGACTATCAAAGTTTTAAAACCAGGTAAATACGAACTTGATTTAGTCCATTTGTTTAAAGGAGAACCTTTGATATTTAAGTTAGAAGAAGGCAAATATATGATTGATATTGTAGAGAGTTTTAAACAGTTAGCGAGCAGGGTTAAAAGAAAAGAGAATTAATTATTTATTTGCTATTATTTCTATTACATCTCCATGTTTAAGCTTATGTTCTTTTCCTACAGTCATATTAGTTTTCACATCTATTGCTCTGATAAATTTATCTCCAAAGTCACTATGTAGTTTATAGGCAAAGTCTAATGCTGTACTGTCTTTTGGCAAGAGAAAACAGTCTGGAAGTATATTTCCATCCTGGTCTGCTAATTTATTTACTCCTCCTGGAAATATAGCAATATACTCAAGCAAGTCAAAAACAGCTTTATCTAATATATCCTGCACACCAGTAGAGTTATATTTATCTAGAATATTTTCCTTAATAAATCCCAATGCTTTTTTTTGTTTATCACTAAGTTTTGTTTCATCTTTTAAAGTAAAATTACTTTCACCAGGGATATAATCTATCAGTTCGTGTTTTGCCGCCTCTCTCAAAGCAAGCTCAGACTCTGCTGAGCATGGGACTAATAGGTGATCTGGAAGTTCTTTTTTGATCCTCGTATAATTATCCATTGCACCAGGAACATCTATCTTATTACATGCGATGATCATCGGTTTTGTAATCTTTCTTAACTCTTGGGCCAACAGTAACAGATCTTCTTCACCCCATCTAGTAATATTATCTGATAACAACTCCTTTTCTTTTATAAGGTCTTCAACCATCTCTTCTGTTACGCCTAAACCTGAAAGCTGTTTTCCTAGGGCTTTATGGATCTCTTTATGTGTCTGTTGTATGTCCCTGACAAATTTATCCCATCCTTTTTTTATTACGCCTAAATACCAAAAATCAAGCTCCTCCTCCAAAAATTTGATGTCCTGCATAGGGTCATAACTACCAGCATCAACCGGTTCCCCTTTTTCATTTGTTGTTCCAGCTATGTCTACGACATGGATTAAAACATCTGCCTGCCTTAAATCATCAAGAAATTGATTACCCATACCTTTCCCTTCATGTGCCCCTGGAACAAGCCCGGCTACATCGATTAGGTCTGCAGGGACAAATCTTTTATGATTGATACAGAATCCAAATCGGGGATTACATTGAACATTAAATGCCTTATCTGCACAATCAACCTTCATATACCCAGTGCCATGATTAGGTTTTATCGTTGCAAATGGGTAATTTGCTATTTCAACTTCTGCTAATGTAGCTGCCTTAAAAAAGGTAGATTTTCCTACATTTGCTTTACCAACAACCCCCACTAACATTTTAATTTAAGAAAATAGCCTTTTTATAAAAATTTTGTGGTGATATAGCAAACGCACCAAATAATCGAACATGAATTAGTGCGTTTGCTTATTACGAAAAGCAAACAAATGTTCGATAATTATTTGCTTTGAGTATACATCAACTTCCAAATATTTTTACCAATTACTTATAATGGATTTCTTGACTGGTTTTAAACGAAATATTTATAAATTCAAAAATCAAATTCAGGGTTATGGCTGAATTAACTAAAGATGAGGCAATAAAAGACACAATTAAGCCTCCAGAATCAGTTAAAATTCCTCAATTTAAGGTTAAATATAGTGATGTTTATCACCTAAAAAACCTCTATATCATGATGCACGAATATCTTGGAGAAGAAGGGTGGTTTGGTTCGATTGGAAAAGGCATGGCCTTTGTCCATAGGGATATCGAAACATTATATTCAGAAAAATTCTTTCAAAAAGGACTGCATCGTGGCGGAAAGGAGATGTGGGTTTATTGGAGGCTTTGGAAGTTTGCAGAAGGTAAATTCAGTGGTTACTTTAGAAATCAACTTGATGTAGACATGCATATGGTCTATACCCAAGACCTTGAAGTAATGCATCATGGAAAAAAGATGAAAGTTCAAAAAGGAGAAATAGAGATCTTCTTACGCCCAAAATTAGAACTTGATTATGCAAATGAGTGGGGAGACCATTGGTTTTTAAAACATTTTAAAAGATTATATAATGATAGGATTATGAGTCAGGAAATAGCAAAAAGGGAAAAAGAACTATGGAGGGAATCCTACAGATTCCAGGGAAAGATAAAGAAATTCTTAAACTTAAGGCTCTTTATACCTGTTCCAGAACCATTCCATCCTGCAATCTATGGTTATGAGGCAGAGCCAGGCATGGGCGGCGGTCCAATTCTTCCTAGATAATACAAAAGATTTTTAAACCATTTACTAATTCTTTAAAGTAAATTAATTGCCTCCGTAGCATAGTAGCTATTGCGGCAGACTTGTAATCTGCAGGTCGTGGGTGCGATTCCCATCGGGGGCTTTTTTTATGCTTAAAGGAGGGGTAAAATGAATCTGATTTTTTTAGGACCACCAGGAGTTGGAAAAGGAACAATAGCAAAATATATTGTAAAAGAAAAAGGGATTCCTCAGATATCTACTGGAGATTTGTTAAGGGCTGCAGTAAAAGAAGGGTCTGAGTTGGGAAAAAAAGCCAGAGGATATATGGGTTCTGGGGGGTTAGTTCCTGACAATCTTGTAATTGGATTATTAAAAGATAGGATTACAAAAGATGATTCTCAAAATGGTTTCATTCTTGATGGTTTTCCAAGAACAATTCCCCAAGCAAAAGCACTTGAGGAAAGTAATGTTCAAATTGATAAAGTTTTGAATTTTAAGGCAAGTGATGAACTTGTTATAGACAGAATCTCTGGAAGGCGTACATGTAAGAAATGCAATGCCATATATCACATTAGGAACATTCCACCAAAAGTTGAAGATGTTTGTGATAAATGTGGTGGAGAGCTGTTTCAAAGGGGAGACGACAAACAAGAAAAAGTTAAGAAAAGATTAGAAGTATATAGAGAACAAACAGCTCCTTTGATTGACTATTACAAAGAAAAAGGAATCTTAGCAGACATTGAAACAGAACAACCAATTCCAGGGATTGTTGTTGATGTTATGGAGGAAATTTAATTTATTTGCACTGAGTAAGTTGAAATATTCCCATCCGTAACTTTATTTAGACCAAATCTCCTACGTTCTAATAGTATCCGTCTAGTGCTTTCTGTTCTTTCACCAGGCTTTGTTTTAGGATACTTTCTTAATACTATTCCATAATTATTACCTCTTATTGATGCAAAAATTTTTTGTCCGGGTATGCTCATATCATCCCCTAAGTATTCAAGGCTGATTGTAGCAAATTGCCCAAACTTAGGTCCTGTTATTTGAATGAGGCCTGAAAGGGAATCTGGTAAGATTCTAGATGTGTGGCACCAAATGACAAAGGGATTATATAAATGGATGCTTCCCGTACCTGGGCTCTCCTGAGAAGTTTTTCTTACTCCTCCATATAATTTGTCTGCTTCGGTTGCGGATAGGGGTATATTAGTTTCACACAAATCAACATAAGCAAGCCGTTTAGTTAAAGCACTTGCAAGACAGGAACATATTACTTCGCGAGCTCCATACCCTTTTCTTTCTGATAGTGACGGATCGTAGCTCTTACATATATCCTCTGCAGTATATTTTTTTGGTTTAACCTGAGAAAGTCTTTGCCTTGGTGCTGCTAATGATTTTCCCAAATTTAACATACTTAAAGCAATTTTAGAATAAGCTCCATTGTTTAGGTTACAATTGTACTCGAATCTATTAGGGTATAAAAGGGTTGCATTATCTTCCATTACAATCTGTTTTAATTTGGATTCAAAAGTAGTTTCATTGAAATTTATTCTACCTCCCCTGGTTATAATTGTGCCAGGATGAACAAATCCTCCAGGAATAAAAAAACCACCTTTATATCTTTCAAAAGGTTTACAAACTTCAGCATCTACTGCTGGAACATCGCCTTTAAGATGGCGTTGAATCATATTTATATAACCCGGCACATTGATTCTGATTAAAGACCTAATTAAAGAAGTGTTTACAATATTTTCTATATTCCAATCTCTTGCTGCCATTTTGAAATAATCCTTAGAACCTCTTTTTATTATGCGGAGATGCTTATAATTTATATATCTTTCTAGTTTTGTTATATAAATCTCAACCAAATAGGAAATCTATTGCTTCAGTAGCATAACTCCCTTTTTGTAAAAAGAACTTAATTTTCACAAAATCTTCTTTTTTCTCTTTAACTTCTAAATCCTTAATTTCAACAAACAAATCCCTAATAGACCCTTCTTCACTAAGTTCAGGCATCTTTACAGTTATGAAATCTCTTACATCTATCTTCTCGTCCATTAAAATATTTTTAACTATGTGGGCAATTTTTTCATTATACTCTTCTAATTCAGTTCCAAATCCAATAATTGGGATCTTTTCATTATCTTTAATGTCATTCTTCAAATACTCTTTAACAGTTTCATTAAAAATATAACTTTGATAAGCACGTATATATAATCTTATAATTTTTTTATTCACTCTTCTAATAGCGCCAATAAAATCATTTTCGATGATATCCAGTTTTAATAATTCAGCTGCTTTTTCAAATTCTCTTTTGATCAGAGCCCTTCCAACATCAATATTTTGAGTTGAAAATCTCTGTACTCCAAAATAATTAGGCATTAGGATTGGTTTATTCTTAATTCCCTCATTAAAATTAATAATTCCCTCTTCATTCAGCTCTCTAACTGTAATTATAAACTCATTCCCCACCAAATCCCCTATGGAAATGTACTCCATCCCATAACCTAAAACCTTAATCTCAATATCTTTAAGATTTACTCTAGCCAAATTCTCTTTATTAACTCCATAAATGGATACAATTTGCTCTGTTATGGCCTTTTTGTCTTTATTCCCTGCATAACCAAATCTATTTATTGGAACATGAAGGGCATTTGCAATACGTGAAACAGCATTTAAGGTATTGTAATTCTTCTTCTTTAGAAGAAAATAAAGATACTCCCCAGAATCCTTAACCTCAATATTATTAATCTCTTTTACGATAAAATCTTCAGGTTCTTGTTTTATCTTGTACATAATATGACGAAAAAAGAAAGTTATTTAAAATGATTTCTAATCGTAGTATCCAATGCGCCTGTAGCTCAGCTTGGATAGAGCGATAGGGGGAAAACTCCCTCCGCGAATGCCTCCTAGTTGGGCAGATTAAACTTTGCACAAGAAGTCAGCAATAGGTCCGGAGTTCAAATCTTCGCAGGCGCGCTTTTTATTTCTACTTAAGATTAGATACATATTTATAT
>JAAOYJ010000031.1 GCA_018221285.1 Candidatus Pacearchaeota archaeon | reverse complement strand
GGTTTAAAGTATAAGGGAAAGAAGTTTAGTGTTGACACGAAGTCATGTAATTGGTTTGAAAAAGTTGTTGGATTGATTTTCTCTCGACGTGAAAGTGCGAGAGCACTGCTTCTTTTTGATTCTAAGAAACCAATTAACTATGGGATTCATTCGATGTTTGTGTTTTTTCCTTTTGTAGCTGTGTGGCTCGACGATAAGAATCATGTAGTTGATATGAAAGTTGTCAAGCCTTTTCGACTTTCTGTTCATTCCAAAAAACCTTTTTATAAACTTGTGGAGATTCCTATTAATAAGAAGTATGAAGATGTTGTTAAGAAATTGCTCGCTGACGCTCAAGGTTGATAACTCCAAACCCGTTTTCAACAGGGTTTTCCGTCGGTAAAAATAGTTAATTGATAAAATATCTTATAAGATTTTTCATTACCAAGATCTTAGCGAAGAACCTCGACGAATGTCTTGTTCGAAGCTATCCATCCCGAATGAAATGAGGCAATTCCTCGACGGTGACGCGAAAGATTTAAATAGATAATTAATCTAAACATACTATACTAACAAAGAGTAAATCAAAGATTTTCACTCATCCAAATTAATTTGGAAGTTAATTTAAATGAAAGGAGGTATAAAAATGGGAAAAATTGTTAAGAAAAATGTGGTGACAAGGAAGAAAGGATTTCTTTACTATGTTGATGGGCAAGGGAATGTGTGTGAGGCGAAGATGGCTCGAGGCGGAAAAAAGAAAAAGAAGAAAGCTGTTAAGAAGAAAGCAGTGAAGAAAAAAGTAGTGAAGAAGAAAGCCGCAAAGAAGAAAAAGAAAAGAAGGTAAATTCGTTTAGTTTTATTTTTTATTTTATTGTTTTTGTTATTTAGTTAAGTAGGAAGAGAATCGCGATTGTTAATATTAGGATTATTGTTAGTATTTGTTCTGGTTTAGACCATATTGGAAGGAAACCTTTGAATTTTGTTTTAAGAGGATATAGGAAATATTTTGTATCAGTATCTGGCCAATCAATTAAAAGATGTAAGAGATAGGCTGCGCTGAAATATATTGCTTTGTTGCCGACGAAGATATAAACCATTAAGGAGAAAATCACCAACCCAAATAATGAATGGAATAAAGCTGTTTTGTAATTTAAATTATATTCCTTTTCATATCTTATTGAATCGATTATTTTTTCTAAAGTATAAATTTTGTTTTTAACTATTATGAATATGTGGTCAATATCTGGGAGTATTGATCCTAGGATAAATAAAAGATAATTTCCATAAAGCTTTCCGAGGATGATTCCTATTAGAAGATGAGCTAATATCATATACTCCTAGTAAAATAGATTTTATAAATTCTTATTATGATTTTAGTAATTCAGAAATATAATTAATGATAATTGGGCTTGTCATTAAAGATGTTTTAGTGCCTAAATTATGTTCTTGGAATTGATTAAGATTGTTTAAGTAAATTCCTCCAGAAGGACCAATTGATATCCCAATTAACCCTTTTTCATCATCCCATCTTAATCTTATTTCTTCTTGTCCAAATAATCCTTCCATTGATTTAGATATATTTAGGGCAAGTTCTTCGAGTTTCTCTCTTCCATCAGTGTTATAGAACTCTTTTATTTTTGATTTGTAATCTTTTGGTAAACGAGCATTTAGAAATAATACTCCTCTTCTTTCTACCCATAAAAAGCTAGGATATATCTCTATCATTCTTTTATTTTACAAAAGTTATTTATAATAATTATTGTTATTGAGTTCATGCCAATAATACTTGGAATAGAATCCACAGCACATACTTTTGGAGTTGGTGTTGTTAAGGATGGAAAGATTTTGTCGAATGTTAAGAAGAGTTATACAACTGAAAGTGGAGGGATAATTCCGATGGAAGCAGCTAAGCATCATAATGAAGTTAAGAGAGAGGTTTATTCTGAAGCATTGAAGGATGTAGGGATTAAGGAGGATGGGATTGATGCTATTGCATTTTCACAGGGTCCTGGGCTTGCGCCTTGTTTGTTAGAAGGGATGAAGTTTGCTAAAGAACTTTCTAATAAATTGGGTAAATCGATTGTTCCTGTGAATCATTGTGTTGCCCATTTAGAGATTGGTAAAATCACAAAGGCCAAGAATCCTGTTATGCTTTATGTTTCTGGGGCAAACACGCAGATAATTGCTTACTCTTCTGGAAAGTATAGAATCTTCGGAGAGACACTTGATGTTGGTGTTGGAAACTTCATAGATAATTTTGGAAGGTATGCTGGGATTGGGTTTCCTGCTGGGCCAAAGATTGAAGAGTTAGCAAGGAATTCAAATAAATATGTGGAACTTCCCTATAATGTTAAAGGAATGGATATTACTTTATCTGGTATTTTAACGAAGTTGAAGAATATGATTGAATCTAAGGACTATAAGATTGAAGACTTGGCTTACTCGATGCAGGAGACTGTTTTTGCGATGCTTGTTGAAACTGCTGAGAGAGCGCTTGCACATACTGGAAAGAGTGAGTTGCTTTTAGGAGGAGGTGTTGGGTGTAATAAGAGATTGCAGGAGATGTGTGAGATTATGTGTAAAGAAAGAGGGGCAAAGTTTTTTTGTCCTCCAGCGTCGTTGTTAGTTGATAATGGGGCAATGATTGCTTATCTTGGAGAGATAATGTTTAATGCAGGGATAAAAGAGAAGGATCCTGATATAATGCCTAGGCAACGGACTGACCAGGTTGATGTGAAGTGGAGATAGGAACTTTTATAAATCAAATTTTTCTGGTTAAGTTATCTGATGAACGATGTTCAAATGAAGATTCGTTCTAGTTGGATGTTAAATAAAATGACAGAAATATATCAAATAATTGACAAGGCAAGAAAGACGGGCAAGATCGAGAAGGGCACGAATGAAGTTACTAAGGCTATTGAGAGAGGGACAGCGAAGCTGGTTGTTTTTGCTTCAGATGTAGAGCCAAAGGAAATTGTTCAGCATATTCCGCTTTTGTGTAAAGAGAAGAAAATTCTTTGTAAGGAAGTTGATAATCGGCAAAAACTTGGGATTGCAGCAGGAATTCATGTTCCATCATCTTCAGTAGCAGTTATTGACGCTGGGGACGCTGCAAAGGATATTGAGGGATTGAAGTAAACTTAGGAAATTAAAATGATTCCAGATATAAATTTAGTTGAGAATTTTCTTGAAAGAGAATTACAAGCGAATCTTAAAGCTTTTCGAGAAAGCCTAGATGATGAAACAAAAGAAAGAGCCAATGTTATTGCTAGATGTCCAGCATCTAAAGATGAATATTTTTCGGATATGCATTGTTATAATGGGGATGCTTGTGATGGTTGTCCTGTTTATGAAAAAAAGGAGATAATTAAAAATGGCTAAATCACAAAAGAAACAAGAGAAGAAGCAAACAGGCTCGAAGGGAAGTGACAAGATTGCGGCAGGTGTTGTTGCTTCGGCAATTGTAGAGGAGATTATCGGTCGGACTGGTTTTAGAGGAGAGATTACACAAGTTAAATGTACTGTTCGAGAAGGAAGAGATACGGGAAGGGCAATGAGAAGGAATGTAAGAGGGCCTGTCCAAGTTGGAGATGTTTTAATGTTAAGAGAAACAGAGATTGAAGCTAGGAGAATTAAATCTAAAGTTACGAAGGGGGCTTATACTTAAGATGAGTGGGTTAGAAAAATTTAAAATAATGAATGGAACTAATTGGGATAAAGATGTGGTATTAGGTTATGTAAAAGATACTTCTAAGAATATGGGTGGTGCAAGAGTTAGAGTTGGGGATATAGAAATGGACGAGGTAATTGCTAATTTATCTAATGAAGGAGCATACCATATTGGTTATGAAGATAAAGTTTTAACTGTTCTGCATCATGGGAGGGTCCATTAAAATGCCAATTTATTTTTCAGAAGTAATTGAGAGATTAGAAAAAAATCCTCAAGAGAGACATTCTCTTTATGTTTTAGGAGGAGCAGATAAAGTGGAAGAAGTGCTTTCAAGAATTGAAGGAGTTGAAGTTAAAATAAATCCTCTCGATGTTGGTTATGATGTAATTATTAATGGAGGTCAAAATGCCTAAATGTGTTTATTGTAAGGAAGATTATGATGTTCCAAAGGGAATGACTTTGGTTATGAAAGATGGAACTGTGAATCATTTGTGTTCTTCGAAATGTAGGAAAAATATGTTAATGAAGAGGCGAAAAGTTCGGTGGATTTCTAAGGTGAAGAAGGTTAAGGGAAAGAAAGAGTAAGATTTAAATAGATTTGAATGGTATTAATTAAAATGATAAAAATTTCTCATTATGATGAAGATACAGATAGCCTGATTATATCCAGAATTGAAGACAATGAGAAGGTCAGGAAGAGTTTTATCCTCGGGGATTTTGTTATCAGCACAACAGGGCGAGGGAAGATAGTAAGCCTTGAAATAAGAGATGTTTCTGGTTTTTTCGATGAGATTGGTTTTGATGTTGATAAGATAAAGAATTCTTTTGGTGATTTGTCTTTGATAGTAAAACCAAAAAAAGATATTTTGTTTATAGGGCTTGGGTTAGGAAATAATTCGATGATAAAACAAATTCCAATAGCTAATATACCTGTGCAATGTATTGGCAGTTAAACCATCTCTTTTCCATATCTTTTTATAACAATTTTCAGAAAATTTTTGAATATTTTATTTGCAATGAATGCATTATCCATTCTTGGTTTTTTATTGCTGTTAAAATTAACTGCAAAGAGGGCATAATTTCCGCCGCCAAGTTCGTAATAAATATCATAATTTTCATAACCACTTTTTCGCTTTCTTAGCATAATCATTTTAATAAGTTCAAATTTTGGATATATTTTTCTCAACTCCTGCTCATCTGTTCCTTTTGACATTAATGATAATTCATAATGAAGTGGCTTTGTATAATCTTCAAAAGAATATTTTTTCATCCTATCAACAATTTGTTTGATGGCTTCTTTAGTGATATAAACTTTGTCAATTTGTTCATCTTTTTCCATAGAATAATAAGCCAGACTTGTTTAAAAAATTTCCTTATCTTTATTCTTTGATTTGCTTTTCAGCAAGACAAAATGTCGGAAAAATATGTTAATGAAGAGGCGAAAAGTTCGGTGGATTTCTAAGGATAAGAAGGTTAAGGGGAAGAAGGAATAATGCTCTCGCACGAAGGCGAGAGGATTGGGAGGAAGTTAAAAATTAAATAAAAAATTAAATTTATTGCTCTGGGCCTGAATAAGTTATGTGCCCTTTTTTAGAATTATATCCTACATCCACAGATTTACAATTGGATTCTGAATATCTTTTAATAATCTCTCGCAATTCCTGTAAAGCACCTATTTCTCCATCAAGGGCTCCGTTTACTGATTCACGAGTTATGTTCAATTGTTCAATATTTTTGTTAGAATTATATACTGCTATCTGACCAAACATTCTTGCCCTCATACCACTGCATAAGAATTTATTTTCTTCAGCTTCAGCAACTTGTGCATGAACAATCGGAGCAACAACAGGGGTTAAAAGGGTAGCAGTTTCGATAGCTTTTGCTAACTTACTTGTATTTCTCCAGTTTCTTATTTGTTTTATTGAGACCATTTTGTTTTATACTCCTTACAACTCTTTGTATTAGTGTAAGTGTTAATATATTATAGAAATTAAACTTTATAAACCTTTCTATTTGTTATTACCCTTAAGTTAAGAACATGCTATTACATCTGCCTAAATCTTCTTCAAGATTAATATTTTTCAAAAATTATCCAAATCCGTAAATTTACTCCCCATCATCAGTTTTCCCGACGACAAATCTAATTTTGGGGTAGAAAAGTTTATAAAGGATTTTGGCTTTTTTTGAGTAAGAATTACTGAGAATCTTGAGTGATTTTCTGTTCTTTTTAGGGTATTAAATTTGCTAAAAATCAGCAAAAGCTATGCAACACAAGATGGGAGAAAATAGATAATGACAGCGAAATATGGGGCCTCTGAAATCAAGGTTTTGGAAGGTTTGAGTGCGGTTCGGAAAAGGCCTGCAATGTATATTGGTTCTACTGGTAAGGCTGGCTTACATCATTTGGTTTATGAAGTTCTTGACAATTCTGTTGATGAGCACATGGCTGGTTTTGGGGATAAGATAAAAGTTACGATTAATAAAAATGGTTCTGTGACAGTTGAGGATAATGGTAGAGGAATTCCAGTTGACAAACATAAGACTTACAAGATGCCGGCTGTCCAGGTTGCGTTGACTAAGTTGCATGCAGGAGGGAAGTTCGATAAGAAGTCATATGCGATCTCAGGAGGTTTGCATGGTGTTGGTATTTCTGTTGTAAATGCTTTGTCAAAGAAATTAATTGTTGAGATTAGGAGAGGAGGAAAGATACATACGCAGGAATATTCAAAAGGGGATGTTAAAACAAAGTTGAAGGCAACTAAAGGAGGAAATGGTTCAGGAACAAAGATAACTTTCTGGCCTGATGAAGAGATTTTCTCAGTAGTAGATTTTGATTACAAGGTTTTAGAAACGAGGTTCAGGGAAGTTGCTTTTTTGAATCCAGGTTTGAAGATTAATTTATTTGAGGAGGCGAAGAATAAGAAAGAAGAATTTTATGCTGCCGGCGGTTTGATTGAGTTTGTGAAATGGATAAATAAGTCAAAGGAGGTTTTGCACAAGCCGATTTATTTTAAGAGAGAGTCTAATGGGACTGTTATTGATGTCGCTATTCAATATAATAGTGGGTATCGAGAGAATATTTTTGGTTTTGTAAATACTATTAATACTGTTGAAGGAGGGACTCATGTGTCGGGTTTTAAGACAGCTTTGACAAGGGTCATGAATGATTATTCAAGGAAGAAAGGTTTGTTGAAGGATAATGGTAACCTTCTAGGAGATGATGTTCGTGAGGGGATTACAGCCATTGTGAGCGTTAAAATGGGGGAGCCGCAGTTCGAGGGGCAGACAAAAACAAAGCTTGGGAACTCAGAGATTAAAGGTTTTGTTGATTCTATTGTTAGTGCTGTGTTGTCAGAGTTTTTTGAGGAGAATCCTTCTGTTGCAAAGAGGATTACTGCAAAAGCATTAGATTCTGCAAGGGCGAGATTGGCAGCTAAGAAAGCAAAGGATTTGGTTCGAAGAAAGAATGCATTTTCATTGGGAGGTCTTCCAGGCAAGCTTCATGATTGTTCAAGTAAGAAGTCAGATAGTTCTGAGCTTTATCTTGTTGAGGGAGAGAGTGCAGGAGGGAGTGCAAAGAATGCGAGGGATAAAGAGTATCAGGCAATACTTCCTTTGAAGGGAAAGATTTTGAATGTTGAGAAGGCGAATCCTATCAAGGCACTTTCAAGTGAAGAGATTACTAATATGATTACTGCTGTTGGGACAGGGATTGGAGAGCAGTTTGATGTTGAGAGATTGAGGTATAAGAAAATAATAATTATGACTGACGCAGATGTTGATGGTGAACATATTAAGACGTTGCTCTTGACATTCTTTTTTAGATTCATGCCTGATTTGATTCAGAACGGAAATCTTTATGTTGCCTTACCTCCGTTGTATAGAGTTAGGAAGAGAAAGGATTATTATGTTTATTCGGATAAGGAACTAAAGAAGTTAACTGAAAGTATTGGGACTGCGAATGTTACGAGGTTTAAAGGTTTGGGAGAGATGGGCTTGAATCAGTTATGGGATACAACTATGAATCCTAAGACAAGAAAGATTAAGAAGATTTTTATTCGAGACGCTGTTGAAGCTGATCAGACTTTTTCAATGCTTATGGGTGACGATGTTCAAGCAAGGAAAACGTTTATTCAAGAAAATGCAAAGGAGGCTAGTCTCGACGTATAATGGCAAAGAAAAAGAAATTATCAACACCTGAATGGATACTTGAAGGATATGATAGTCCTGCAGCGTATGAAAAGTCTAAGGGCGTCAAGAAGAAAGAGCACCGCTCGGTGTCCCCCAAAAATTTGAATGAAGGGAGAAAGAAGAAAGGCAATACGTTTAAGGTTCGAAGATGTCCTGAATGTAATAGTGACGAGGTTAGTGTTGTAGTTGGGGAAGAATCAAAAGGAATGTGGGAATGTAAGAAGTGTAAATGGAAAGGAAAGGATGTTAAGAAAGAAGAATTAACAGAGGATGAATTTATGAAATATATGGATGACAAGGGGGAGGAGGTTGCTTAAAATGGAAGAACACATAAATCAAAACGAATCTGAAGAGAAAGATGTAGAAGTCTTCGAGTTTAGTTTAGATGATAGGGAGATTGAAGAGTTAATATTGAAACTGCAATTGTTGAGAGTAACAAAAGAGCCTTTTGGTTTTGAGGTTGATGAAGAGAATGAGTTATTAATAAATTATGAGGAAGGGGAGGAGGAAGGAGAATGAAAAAGTATGTCTACAAAAAATATGATTCAAAATATCCACCATTATTCAGAAGAGAAAAAATGAAATTAAAGAAAATCTTACCTTCAGATGCTAGAATTGAACATTGCGGAAGTTCTGCAGTCCCAGGACTTGCTGGAAAAGGAATTATTGATATTTTAATTTCTGTTAAAAAGCGAGATTTGAAAAAGGCAAATAAATCTCTGCAAAAAGCTGGCTACAATTTCAAACCCAAAGCTGGAGATAAATGGAGAGATTTTTTTGATAAAATATATTTATATAATAAATCTAAAAGATTAGTTCATATACATTTAACTTTTCATGATAGCCATGAATTTAAGAGACATCTTGCCTTTGTTAATTACCTAAAAAATTATCCGAAGGATGCTAAAGAATATGCTAAGGTAAAAAGAGAGGCATCAAAATATGCTAATGGTGATGGAGATAAATATCGAGAGCATAAATATAAGTTTGTTCAAAAAATTGAAAAGAGAGCTTTGAAGGAATCTAAAAAATGAAACCAATAAAAACTGATGAAAGTGCACCGCTCGGTGTACCCCAAAACACTGAATTCGGGGGCAAACAACCTGAAGAGAAGGGAGTCATAAACACAGAAGTATCTGAGGAGATGAAGAAGGCGTACTTGGATTATGCAATGAGTGTTATTGTTTCGAGGGCGATTCCGTCGATAGAGGATGGTGTGAAGCCTGTTCAGAGAAGGATTCTTTATGCTATGAATCAAATGGGTTTGAAACCTGGTACTCAGACAAAGAAGAGTGCGAGGGTGGTTGGGGATGTTATGGGTAAATATCACCCGCACGGAGATACTGCGATTTATGATGCAATGGTTAGGATGGCTCAACATTGGTCTTTGAGATATCCGCTGGTTTATGGCCAAGGAAATTTTGGAAGTATTGATGGGGATTCTGCAGCTGCAATGAGATACACAGAGACTAGATTGATGCAGATTTCGTTTGAGCTGATACAAGATATTGATAAGGAGACTGTTAAGTTTGTTCCTAATTATGATGGTTCGACTAAGGAGCCTGAATTGCTTCCTGGGAAACTTCCGACATTGATGTTGAATGGTGCGACAGGGATTGCAGTTGGGATGGCTACGAATATTCCTCCACATAATTTGACAGAAGTTTGTGATGCGCTTATCGCTTATATTAAGAAACCAAATATAACTATTGAAGATCTTTGTAAGATTGTGACTGGTCCTGACTTTCCGACTGGGGGTTCTGTGACAGGGGACATGATTGAGTTGTATAAGACAGGAAGAGGTAGGATGATTATGAGAGGGAAGGTTACAACAGAGACGCTGAAGAAGAAAGAAGCGATAGTGATTACAGAGATCCCTTATATGCTTAACAAGACGACGTTGGTTACGCAGATTGCTAATTTGATTCAGAGCAAGAAGATAAAGAATGTTTCAGATTTAAGGGATGAGTCTTCGAAGGGAAAGATTAGGATTGTTATTGAGTTGAAGAGAGAGGTGAATTCTAAGTTTGTGATTAATTCGCTGTATAAATATACGAGGCTTCAGGATTCGTTTAATGTTAATTTTCTTGCTTTGGTTGGAGGAGAGCCAAAGGTTTTGACTTTGAAAGATGTTGTTGAGCAATATGTTAAACATAGGAAGATCATTATCACTAATAGGGTTAAGTTTGAGTTGAAGAAAGCTAAGAATAGGCAGGAGATTGTTGAGGGGCTTTTGATTGCGCTGAAGAATATTGATGCGGTCATTAAGTTGATTAAGGCTTCGAAGAATGCGACAGAGGCATTGGAATGTTTAATGGACACTGCTAAGTGTACCCCAAAGCATGGAATGAAGGGGCAGAAATTTAAGTTGACTAAGAAGCAAGCGCAAGCTGTTCTTGATACAAAGCTTCAGCAGTTGACTTCTCTTGAGCAAAATAAGTTGAAGAAAGAAGCAAAGGAATTGAAGATAAAAATTGCAGAGTATGAGAAGATTCTTGGAAATATCAAAGAGGTTTTGAAGATTATCACGAAAGAAGTTAATGAGTTGAAAAAGAAGTATGGGGATAATCGGAGGACTTATGTGTTGAAGAGAATTAGCGATATTTCAGAGAAGGATTTGGTTCAGAAGAGGGATGTTGTTGTGACGATCACAGAGAGGGGTTATTGTAAGAGAATGGATATCAAGACTTATAGAGAGCAGAAGAGAGGGGGCAAGGGAGTTATTGGGAGTGGCTTGGCGACAGGGGACTTTGTAAAGCAGTTGATAACTTGTTCGACTCATGATTATTTGATGTTCTTTACAACTCGTGGAAGAGTCTTGTGGTTGAAAGCTTATGATCTTCCTACGGCAGAGAGATATGGTAAAGGAAAAGCAATAGTTAACATGCTTGGATTGAAGGGAGAGACTATTACAAATGTTATTTCAGTCAAGGATTTTGAAGACTCTTTATTCATGGCTACAAAGAAAGGACAGGTTAAGAGGATTTCTTTGAAGAACTTTTCAAAGCCGAGAGCTTCAGGGATTAAGGCATTGAATCTTCCGACAGATAATTCTGATTTCTTGATTGGGGTTGAAGTTGTGAAGGCTGGACAGGAGGTTTCTCTTGCAACAATGAAAGGTCAGGCAATTAGATTTAATAGTGATGCTGTCCGTTCAATGGGTCGTGCGAGTTATGGTGTAACAGGAATTAAGATGGCAAAGGGAGATGAGGTCGTGAGTTTAGAAGTTCTGGATAAGCCTGCTGTATTGACTATTACTAGAAAGGGTTATGGTAAGAGAACTGCTGTAAAGGATTATAGAAAGACAGCCAGAGCAGGTAAAGGCGTTATTAATTTGAAGGCTACTGCAAAGACAGGGGATGTTGTAACTACGCTTTCAGTGAATCCGAATGATAGCATAATTATTACAACAGCGAAGGGGATTGTGATAAGAACCTCGCTGAAGAACATCAGAGTCATGGGAAGAGCAACTCAAGGAGTTCGGATAGTTAAACTCCAGCATGGAGATTATGTTACTGATTTAGTTAAAGTTCCGGATAATGATATTAATGGCGAATAATAAAAGACAAAAGTCTAATAAAATAAATGGGGTAAGAAAGAGGTTAGAGTTTGCGATTTCTCTTATAGTTGGAATTGTAGTTTTTATTTTTGTATTGGATTATTTTGGGATAGATTCTCTTAAAGTTGTTTATAGCAATATCCAACCAATTTATTTTATACCTTATATCCTCTTTACAATTTTTGCTTTTGTTGCAATTTCCTGGAGATTGCAAGTAGTTTTGGGGGCATATAATGAAAAAACATCTTTTTGGAAATTGTTCACACAAAGTATTGCAGGGTATACGATTTCTTACCTGACTCCTTCCGCGAGGATTGGAGGTGAGCCTTTGAAAGTGTACATGATGAAGAAAGAATGTGGAATTGATTATAAAACTGGGAGTTCGGCAGTGATCATGGATAAATTTATAGAGCTTTTTGGAAGTGCAGGACTTGGGATTGCAGGGCTGATTCTTTTATTCTTCTTGCCAGGTATTCCACTTAGTTGGAAAGTTATTCTAGGTTTGGTCATGGTTGTTTCAGTATTATTTTTGCTTTTCATTTATTATTGGACTGTAAAAGGAGGGGGGCCGTTTACATATATTTTTAATTTATTAAGATTTTATAAATTTAGCAAGTTCAAGAAGTTTAGTGGTTTGCTTAAGGATGTAGAGCAGAAGATGTATAACTTCTTTGTGTCTCACAAAAAAGAATTCTTTTGGGGGTGTGTTTTGTATGGTTTATATGGTTTAACCACTTTTTTTGAATTTAAGTTCTTGTTCCTTAGTTTAGGTTTTGATGCAACAATAATTGAACTTATTTTAACTATTGTGACAATCGGGATGATTAATTTTGTTCCTGTTCCAGCAGGATTTGGTTTCCATGAGGCTGGTCAGTCAGGGTTGCTTAGTGTTATGAGAGGTTCAGGGGAAATAGGATTGGCGTTTATTCTAATTGCTAGATTAAGAGCACTTGTGACTGTGGCTGTTGGATTTATAATCATCTCTCATTTCGGAGGTAAGAAGTTATTAGATAAAGTGAAGGAATCAAAGTTAAGTGTAGAAGATTTTGAGAAGAATGGCAGGGGTTGAGGATAATTATTGCTCACGAGTTCGCAAATTGATAGAGTTGTTAAAGGATAGTTTTGTGTAAGATGTTAATGGTGGTGTTTGAGGATATATATTTTTAAAAATTCCTTGTTTTTCAATGTAGAATGGATAAGATAAGTGAACTCCTTTTAGCATTAAACGTTTATTCTCCCTTATTGTTAGTAATTGCTACGATAGTTCTTGTGATAATAACGGGGGTTTATGCTTATTTTATTTATTATTCTTTTAAGTTGTCTCAGAAGGATTATGAAGTGAGAAATAGGCCTTATCTTACAATAGAAAAGGATATAAGTTTGCCATTGGGAGAAAGAGGAACCCAATTTCTTTTTTCAATTAAAAACTCTGGAAATACTCCTGCACAAGTATTATTTTATGAAACGGTATTTTTAGAATGTGATAATGTAGGAGAAAAATTTTCTAACCCTTCTAATAGAAAAAAGTTAAATCAAAGAGCAATTCTTGCTAAGGGGCAAAGCACTACTTTTACAGTTAAAGTTCCTTCTGATGAAAAGATTGGGTTAGAGATAAAAATGAAATACAAGGGGATTGTTTTTAGAAAAGTGTTCGGGACAAGGGTTCTTTTCAAATTAGAAAAAAGGATGGTTTTTCCGATTGATAGCTTTGTTTTTTAATCACCAAATATCTAATTCTTCCTGTTTAGTTTCTTTGTCTTCTACAATGTTATTCCAAACTGGGCAGACGTCTTTCTTGTATTCGCACCAGTTGCAAAGGATTGATTTGTTGTGTGGGAAGACTGTTGCCGATTCGATTTCTTTTATTTTGTTTAGAGTGTCTTTCTTGAGTTGTTTGAGTTGCTCATTTGTTCTGTTTGAGCAAATCTTTTTGTTGTGTGCGAGATAATGCCAAGTTAGGCAGACTTTCTTTTCTTCTCCTACAGATTCTTTTATTGCAATTGCGTAAAGTGCAAGTTGCCGATCGTTGTCTACTTGTTCTTGCATTGGCAGATTGTTAGCTGTCTTATAGTCGTGGATTTCATATTCATCTTTTTCTATGTCATGTGATAGCCTGTCAATGAATCCAATGATCTTGTATTCTCCCTTGTCATCTAAGTCAATCATTATCTTTTTTTCAGTTTCAAGAGTATTGTCGTCAAACGGCTGGTGCTTTGTGTAATAGTTGATAATGAACTCGACGCCCTTGTTGAAGTAGTCTTTTACAGTAAACTCTTTTTTTATGATTGGAATTTCTGGATTGTAGTTTTCTTCCCATTTTTGAGTGTAGTGAGTTATTATCTCGTCGATTGTTGGGACCTTTGCTTTCTGAACTTGTGTGTAAAGCCACTCTAATGTATCGTGAACTGTTCGTCCAAGATGAGTTTCAATTGTTTGGGTTATTTCGAGCCTTATCTTATCTATATATCTAAACTTGAATTTAAGAGGACATTGTTCGAAGGAAGATATACGTGAATGAGAATATATTTTAGCCATGAGTAATTGAAGAAGAAGAGAGCTTAAAAAGTTTTATGAGATATTTAGCTCGCTGACGCGAGGATTGATGAATGTTGTTAATAAGAATCATCCCCTTCATTACATATTCTAGTGTTACCTGGATTATTTACAATGTAATCTAAATCAACGAATGGAGTTAACCCTAAAGATTGGTAAAGCTCTCTTCATTTGCACTTCTATTACATCAATATTAACTAAAAAGAAATCTCCATCTTTTTAAGATGGAGTAAAGTTTCTCCCCCTAATTATTTATTTCTGAAAAGATTAT
>JAAOYJ010000030.1 GCA_018221285.1 Candidatus Pacearchaeota archaeon | reverse complement strand
TATAAACCCTAGGAGCGACAATAAAGCGATAAAATTAGTGCTCTATTGTCATCTCCTGGGGAAAAAGAGGTGATAGTATAACTAAGAAGTAATACTATATAAACTTTGTGGTATGTTGTAATTGTTTAGTGACACATAATTATTCTTTCTTATTCTGCTTATCTTTAGAAATATATTTTTTTAATACGGCAAAATAAAATATAATAACAAATAATTCTCCTAAAATTAAATTAACTACCATCCACCCATATCTCTTAATCTTATAGGCATTATACACCATTCCAATTCTAAAAATAAGTATCATAATTATAGAAATTAAGATAGCACCGCCAAGTGTAATTCCTATAATGTCAATATTGTATATTTCTTCTGAAATACTGAGATAAAGAATCATAGGAATTATAAGGAGAGCTACTGTCGTCCAAAAGAATCTGTCCCAGAATTTTATCTTGTCTTTATTTATTTTTAATTTCTCTTTTGCCATTTTATAATATATGGATTATTCTTTAGCTTTCAACTTCAGCTCTACTTCTTTCTTTTCGAATTCTGTGAAGTGGCATTTTCCGCAGTACGCTCTACCTTGTCCTAGAGATAGAAAGATTCCCGGTCCGCATCTTGGGCAGCTTCTTGCTTTCTTTGTGATTTTGTCGCCTTCTACTGTGTATTTTTTGTATTTTACAGAGGTAGGTTTGTTTGTGTGTTTTTTCTTTCCCTTGATTTTACTCTTAATTGCCATTATTCTTTCTTCTCCTCTTCTTTAGTCTCTTCAGGTTTTTCTTCTTCAGCTGGTTTTTCTGTCTCAGCGGCTGCTGCTGCCTTAGCTTCTTCTTCGGTTTTCTTTGCTGCTTCAGCTTCTTTTTTCTTTGCTTCGTCTTCCGCTTTTTTGTCGGCTTCCATTTTCTTCCTTACTTTTTGTGGTATTGTTTCTACTTTTTCTTTTGCTTCTAGGTTATCGTAAACTACTAAAGTTGTTAGGAAAGTTTGTCTTCCGAAGTTTGTGTTGATTTTTTTTACTACTGTTAGTGCTTCGTCTTTTCCTAACTCGGAAATTACTTCTGCTGTACTTGGTGCCGCTTCGGAGGTAATTTTTATTTCGTATTCTTCTCTTTGTAAGAAAGGGTTTTTCTCTTGTTTGATTATTTCTAACTTCATTTGGATTTGATTGCGAATTCGCCTTCTTTATTTATACTCATGTTTTCTGCTAACTCAGATTTTTCTGCGTCGAAGATGTGGACTCGTCCTTTGAATGATTCTGATGCTGGAGTTTCTCCACATTTAGGACACTTGTCTCCGAAGTATATTGCCTTGCAGTTTAGGCATGATTTTTCTTTGTTCGCTTTTGCTGTCATTATTTCTTTACTCCTCTATATTGTCTTAGTTGGTTTATTCCACGAGTCATTCCTATTAATTCTCCTTTATCAACCATTTCGTTAGCTTTTTCTAATAAGGCTTCTTGGCTTCCCTTATAGCCATTATTTTTGGCTTCAAGATATAAGCTTCCTCTAGGAATAAAACTTTCTTGAGGAACTATTTCAGTTAAAAGTTTTTGTAAATTCATTTTATTTCTTCTTCCCCTTTTTAGCTTCTATTGCTTCTGCTTGTTTTGTTTGTGCTTCCGACTTTTCTTTTTCCGCTTTTACCCATTCTAGTTTTCCTAGACCTGGTTGTCTCATTGTTAGTCCGATTTTTGGTTCTTCGCCCTTGTATGATATTGCTACTATTCGTGCGATGCATTTGTCTCCTTGGACTAAGTTTTTCTTTCCGTCTTTTCCTGTTAGGACTCCGGTGTCTGAGAATGATACGAAGTCGTCCATTGTTTGTGAGATGTGGATCATGCCTCGGATTGGGCCTAGAGATATGAATGCTCCGAAGTTTGTGATTTCTTCGATTTGGCCGTAGACTAGTTCTTGGAGTTCTGGTTTGAATACGATTAGTTTGAATGTTGATTCGTAATATGCCGCTCCGTCACCCGGGATTATGATTCCTTCTTTTACCTCTTTTACCTCTAGAACTGCGACGACTGTTCCGATTTCTTTGTCTTGGAAACCTGAGTAGGATTCTTCTAACTGTGTTCGGACTGCTGCGTCTGTATCCATGCCGAATTTGTTCGGCTCTACTCTTACATGGTCTGTTACTAAAACTTCGTAGAACATAAACAAATGAGATAATTTTGGTTTAAAAACCTTGCTGTGTAAATTTTTTAAACGCATTCAGTTTGGTTTTTCCCAGTAGGTACTTCTGGTGAAGCAAAGGGTTTCGCTAGATTATTTCGAGGTTTTTCTTTCCTCGGATTGTGAGGATTTTGTTTTTAACTCGGGATTTTAGGTTTTTGTCTAGGGTTGCTAGGATGATTGGTTTATCTAGGATGTAGTTTACTATTTTGATGTCGATGTTTGGGTTTTTTGTTGGGAGGTTTATGATTTTGGGACTGAGGCTTTGGATGATCTCGAAGCTTAGTTTCGCGGCTTGTCTATCTGTTTCTTTTGATCCTTTCCTGTCTTGAAGGTTTCCGAGTTCGTTTAGGACATCTTGTGGGACTAACCACTCTATTGGTTCTGATGTTATTTGGTTTGTTGTTTCCTGGATGTCTATTTTCTGTTTTGTTGTTGTTAGGATAAAGTTTGTGTCTAGTAGGATTTGCATAGAGATAGTATGAGTTTGTTGTATAAAAAGTATATGGTGGAGGATAGAAATTTTTATAACTCTTAATTATGTTTTAATATGATGAACTTTGATAAATTACCTGATAGTTTGGGAGCTGCTGGAATTATTGTTAGCCTTGCCCTGATGGTTGGTCTTGCTTTTAATCCCACATATTTTGGAAAATGGAAAGGAGATGTGCCATTTTCTGTCTATGGAACTAATTGGAGTGGGTATGTAAGATGTGATAATAATGAAAGGAATGTTTTTGCAGAAAGTGAAGGAAAAGTTGCTCCCCTTGAGGATGCATTACAAAATGTACCAACAGAATTAGGAAGAAGAGATATTGCGAGAGATATGATTATGGACGAATTGAGTAAGTATAAGTATAGCTGTTTGGAATAGTTAGGTAAGTTTATATAATTCTGTTCTTTGTTCTGTTTATGAAGGATGCTCTGATGTTATCTGGTTTATTGTTTCTTGGATGTCTATTTTCTGTTTTGTTGTAGTTAGGATGAAGTTTGTGTCTAGTAGGATTTGCATATGATTGTGTGTATTCTATACTATATAAATATTTAAAAATGATTATATGCTTTTGTTTTTATGGTTGATTATGATGTTGAATATGTTATGCCCCGTTCTGCACATACAACAGACCTCGAAATATGTTTTTTAGAAAGGAGAGGATACAACGCCATTTTTTCTTTAGAGGGAGATTGTTTAAGTGGAATATTAAAAACTGATAAAGAGTTAGATAGTAAAACTCTTAAGGATATGGTTGATGCACCTTATACATCTTTATTTGAATTAAAGAATTCATAACTTCTGGGAAGATTTATATAAGTTGGTATATTGTTTTGCTTATGAAGGAGACTGATAATATTTTGAGGATTCTGCGGGAGGCGAAGCAGTTTGTTGAGGAAGATAAGGCGAATGAATTGAAGAGTTTGTCTAATCAGACGGTTCATGCAGCAACGATTTCTCAGGACCCGGATAATATTGTTGTTGCTGTTTTGGTTTATTCGATTGGGAAGGTGATGGAGCGTGATCATTATCGAGACATGGAGGGGTGGGATGAATTTTACAAGTCCGTTATTAAGAATTTGGAGTTGGCGGCTGGAGCGCTTGAAAAGGAAAATATAAAGAATGCTAGGATTTATTTGGGGCGGATTCGGAATTCGTTGAATAAGATTGAGGGAGATTTGGGGCGGTATATTAAGGATGTTTTTCGGAAGGCTGAGATTAATAAGGCGTTTAAGTTGTATGAGCACGGTTTGAGTTCGGAGGCGACGGCCGAATTGTTGGGTGTGAGTTTGTGGGATATGGCTAGTTATATTGGGCAGTCGCATATTGGGGATTCTAAGATTGCGATTTCGATGCCTGTTGGGGAGAGGGTTAAGATTGCGGAGGGGATGTTTGGATGAAGATTGAAATTATTCATGCCAGCAGTAAGGACTTTGAAGATGTTTATGATTTACTTTGTCACTTATGGGCTAAACCTAGAATTAATAAAAAAAAACTAATACCTATCTACATTTCTCAAATTAAGTATGGGAAAAAATTTCTTTTTGCTAAAGTTGATGATAAATATGTTGGGATGATATCCCTAAACACTAAACTTGATATTGAAAGTCATGGTAAGGTCGGATTAATTGAAGAGTTGGTAGTTATAGATTCTTATCGTAATAAAAAAATTGGTGAGAAACTTATATATTCTGTGATAAAAGAAGCTAAAAAGGAAAAATGTATTGAGGTTCAATTATATTCTAGAATTAAAAATATAAAAGCTCATAAATTTTATAAGAGATTTGGATTTAATAAGGCTGCTTATCTTTTCTGGAGGAATATCTGATGAAGTATTTAATTTTTGACGCTGGTCCTATTATTTCTCTTACGATGAATGGGATGTTGCCTGTGATTGAGAGGTTGAAGGGTGTTTTTGATGGGGAGTTTATTTTGACTCCTGCGGTGAAGCGTGAGGTTGTTGATAGGCCGATGAAGATTAAGAAGTTTAAGTTGGAGGCGTTGCAGGTTCAGGATATGATTGCGCGGGGTGTGTTTAAGATGTCTGGGGATGTTGTGCCTAATAATAAGTTGGACAAAGAGATGAAGAAGTTTTTGAAGATGGCGAATGGGGTTTTGAGGACGACGGATGGGAAGGAGAAGATTGAGATTATTCATAATGG
>JAAOYJ010000029.1 GCA_018221285.1 Candidatus Pacearchaeota archaeon | reverse complement strand
TCGTCGGCAGCGTCAGATGTGTATAAGAGACAGAAGTTATCCCTTAATTACATCTCTTAAGCGAAAAACATGACAAAGTCTGTTTTGAGCCACTTTTTCCCTCTTGACAGCAAACTTTATAAACCAAATTTAAGTATCTTTTATTATTGAAAAGTTGTTAAAATTATAGGCAAGATGAAACTATGCAATTTTTCTTTGTTATCGACGATAAAAACCCAAAAATATAAGATGCACCTCCTTCAACCAAAACACATCAAAATTAGTGAAAAAGAGTCTGAAAAATTTCTAAAAGACTTAAATGTATCAAAAGCCCAATTGCCCAAAATTCTACTTAATGATCCTGCCTTGCCAGAAGGCTGCGAAGTTGGAGACATTGTCAAAATAGAACGAAAGGACGAAGGCGAAATAAACACCTATTTCCGAGTTGTAGTTTAAATGCAAAAACATAAACATATTGTTGTAAAGAAATATCTTGAGAAGCACTCGTTGATAGAGTCAAACATAACATCTTTCAATAATTTCATTAACATAAGAATGCAAGAAATTGTCGATGAGATTTCAGATACAATCCAGAGTGATGATTTTGAAATAGTTTTAGGAAAAGTAAAAGTCGGAAAACCAAAAGTAATCGAGGCTGACGGAAGCTCATCTGCAGTTATGCCTTACGAAGCAAGATTAAGAAATCTGACTTACTCTGCCCCAATTTCACTTGAGATAACAGTAAAAAAAGACGGTCAGGTTGACTCAGAGAACGTGGAAATCGGAAAAATCCCGATTATGGTAAAGAGTGAGGTTTGTAATTCACATGGTCTCTCAAAAGAGGAATTGATCGAAAACTACAGCGACCCTATTGATCCAGGAGGATATTTTATAATCAAAGGAAACGAGCGAGTAATGGTTATGGCTGAAGACCTTGCAGAAAACCAACCATTCATCGAGACAAACAACAAAGGAGAACTTGTCCTGAAACTATTCTCTCTAAAAGGAACTTATAGAATTCCCGTGACTGTCACAGAAAACAAAGAAGGAATCTTCGATGTATCTTTCAGCAGATTTAAAGAAGTCCCTGCAATCGTTGTCCTTAAGGCACTAGGTTTAACAAAAGAATCAGACATTGGAAAATATATCGGTAAACAAACAGACAGTGTAATTGTGAATCTTTACGAATTTGTGAACATCGGAACTAAAGAAGAAGCAATGATGTATATTGCTGAGAAAACAAATCTTCAAGGAACTAAAAAAGAAATACTTGACAGAGTAAGACAAAGAATCGACGCTTACCTTTTCCCACACATTGGTGTAAACAAAGAGGACCGGGTAAAAAAAGCAGTGACATTATGTAAACTAATCAAACAATATTTAATCACAAAAGAAAATCCTGAACTAAGAACAGATAAAGACCATTACGCGAATAAGAGAGTTAGACTTTCAGGAGAGTTATTATCAACGCTGTTCAGAGTTAATCTTGGAATTTTAATCAGAGATATCCAATATTCATTACAAAAATCAGTCAAGAGGAAAAAATTCTTTTCTATTAGAATAATCGCGAAGTCAACCTTATTTTCTCACAGAGTTGAATCTGCAATTGCAACAGGAAGTTGGACAGGTGAGAGAAGCGGTGTTACCCAAAATATGCAGAAGACAAATTACCTTGACACAATTTCCCAATTACAAAGAGTTGCGAGCATGCTTCCAAGCGATCAGGAAAATTTCCTTGCAAGAACTTTGCACCCAACTCATTATGGAAGATTCTGTCCTATTGAAACTCCTGAAGGAACTGAAATCGGGCTAAGGAAAAACCTAGCGATTCTTGCCAAAATATCTACAAGAACAGCGTTAGACGAAGATAAGTTTGTAAGGTCTCTAAGTGAAGATGGTCTTGACAAAGAAGGAATTGAAGGACGAGAGGTTTTCTTTAATGGAATATTTATTGGAAGTATAAAAGAACCGGATGAATTTGCTAAAAAGATAAGAGAACGAAGAAGGAAAGGAGAACTCCCTTCTCAAATGAGCATAAGAAACGATCCTTATTCCCAAATCATTGTAATATCAACAGAAAGAGGAAGAGCATTAAGACCATTGATAATCGTAGATAACGGAATCCCAAGATTAAAGGAAGAGCATCTAAAAAAATTAGAGAATGATGAAATTGAATGGAAAGATTTGATTAAACAAGGACTTATTGAATATCTCGACGCTTCAGAAGAGGAAAACACCCTTGTTGCATTATATGAGAAGGAACTAACCTCTAAACATACTCATTTGGAAATAGATAGCATTGATTTATTTGGGGTTGTAACCGCGCTTGTTCCTTACGGAAACCATGACCAGAGTTCAAGACTAAACAGGGGAAGTAAAACACAGAAGCAAGCACTTGGGCTATATGCTGCAAACTATCTTTGTAGGCTTGATACAGATGTTAGTATTCTACAATACCCCCAAAAACCTCTTGTAAGAAGTTTTGTTTATGATACTTTGAATACCTATCCTGCCGGGCAAAACCTGATGGTGGCGATTATGACTTATGAAGGATACAACATGGAAGACGCACTTGTGTTCAATAAAGGAAGCCTAGACAGAGGTGTTGGAAGAAGTTTCTACTTCAGGCCTTATTCTGCAATCGAAATGAATTACGCAGGAGGTCTTAAAGATGAAATCGCAATCCCTGAGAAAGACGCATCAGGATATAAGACAGAGGAAAGCTACAGATTCCTTGAGGACGACGGAGTTGTCTCTCCTGAAGCAAATGTCGGAGAAGGGGAAGTTCTTATCGGGAAAACATCTCCTCCAAAATTCCTTTCAGAAGCAAGGGAAATTTCAGTAAAGATGCAGAAAGATTCAAGCGTTACAATGAGGCAGGAAGAGACAGGGATTGTCGACACTGTTTTTGTTACAGAAGATTTTGAAGGAAATAAAATTATTCAGGTAAAAACAAGAGATCAGAGAGTTCCAGAGTTAGGAGATAAGTTCGCAACCTCGCACGGACAGAAAGGTGTTGTTGGAATGATTGTCCCAGAAGAAGACGTCCCATTCACATCGGGAGGTGTGAAGCCAGACATAATGTTCAATCCTCATGGTCTGCCAAGCCGTATGACTGTTGGTTATCTATTAGAATTGCTTGCAGGAAAAGTCGGAAGCTTGAAAGGAGAAGTCATAGACGGAACTCCATTCTCGGGTGCCAGTAAAAAAGAACTAGAAAAAGAAATGGTGGAATTAGGATTTAGATTTGATGGAAAGGAGACTATGTATAATGGAATAACCGGAAAGAGAATGGAAGCTAAAATCTTTGTTGGGAACTTGTATTATCTAAAACTAAAATACATGGTTGGAAACAAACTACACGGAAGAGCTTCAGGAAAAGTTGCATTACTTACTCGACAGCCTGTTGAAGGAAGAGCACGAGGAGGCGCATTAAGATTAGGAGAAATGGAGCAGCAAGCACTTGTCGCTCACGGAGCTTCATTATTACTAAAGGAAAGATACGATTCTGACAAAGTAAGATTACCGATTTGTACAAAATGTGGGGCCATAGCAGTGGAAGACAATATTCGAGGAAAGATAAACTGTCCAGTCTGCGGAAGCAAAAACGTCGACAACATTGAAGTCTCATATGCTTTCAAACTATTACTCGAAGAACTTCAAGGATTACATATCCACACAACATTTGGATTAAAAAATAAATACGAATAAAATGGGATGCAGAACTAAACAATTTATGAGTGAAGAAAAAGTAAAGGGAATAGCATTAGTTATTGCTGGAGGAGATAAAAGATTTAGAAGTAAAGAAAGTTCACTAACCACTCAGGGATGGTCAGAAAATGTTTGCTCAAAGTGTATAGGATGTACAGATGCTGAAACATTCAGAGATTATTGTTCCAAAGGAGATTCTAATAATTGTGGTGAAGCTTATAATAATTTACAAAGGGAATTTTACGAAGGAGTATTCCGAGAAATTGTAAATGTTAGTATTCAAACTCAATAAAAATGACACAAAAACCAATAAGAAAAAAAGTCGGAGAAATAAGATTTGCTTTACTTAGCCCTGAGCAGATTAAAAAAATGTCTGCTGCTAAGATTGTGACTCCAGAGCTTTACAATATTGACGGTTACCCTGTTGATGGTGGGTTAATGGACTTGAAATTGGGAGCAGTAGATCCTGGTACAAGATGTCGAACATGTGGTGGAAGAATCAAGGAATGTCTTGGCCATCCTGGAAGTATTGACCTTGCAAGACCAGTTATGCACTTGAAATATATTCCTTTGGTTGAAATCGGTTTAAGATGCTTCTGTAAAGATTGTGGAAAATTAATGTTAGATGATAAATATCTGGAGAAATTACCCCCAAGTCTAAGAGTGAAGAAAGCAAAAGACGCAAAGAAATGTCCTCATTGTCAGAATGCCCAGGAAAAGATTAAGATAAACAAACCAACAAGTTTTTTCAGAGGAAGAACAAGACTCTTTCCTACAGAAATTAGAGAGATGTTGGTCAATATCCCAGACGAGGAATTGGAAAAAGCAGGAATAAATCCAAAGACAGCAAGACCAGAATGGTCTATTCTAACTTTGATGCTAGTCCCCCCTGTAACTGTTAGGCCGAGTATAATCCTTGAATCAGGTGAGAGAAGTGAAGATGATTTAACGCACAAGCTTTCAGATATAATCAGGGCGAACCAGAGATTATGGGAAAACCTAAACGCAGGAGCACCAGAAGTTATTATCGAGGATTTATGGGATTTACTCCAGTTTCATATTACAACTTTCTTTGACAATACTGTTGCGAGAATTCCGCCTGCACGACACAGAAGCGGCCAGCCTTTGAAAACAATTGAAGAAAGAATTAAAGGAAAAGAGGGAAGGATTAGGAAAAACTTGGCAGGTAAAAGAGTAAACTACTCTGCAAGAACTGTAATCTCTCCAGATCCGTCCATTGAGATTAATGAGGTTGGAGTTCCTTATGAAATTGCAAGAATAGTCACTGTTGCAGAAACTGTTACAGAATTAAATATTGAAAAATTAAAGAAACTCATTGAGAAAGCTGAAGTTTATCCTGGAGCAAACTATGTTGTAAGGCCTGATGGAAAAAGGAAGAAAATAACAGAAGAACTTAAGGAAGAAATTGTAAGCGAACTTGATTTGGGATACCAAGTTGAGAGGCATTTGCAAGACGGCGATGTTGTCTTATTCAATAGGCATCCAAGTTTGCATAGAGGAAGTTTAATGGCACATTTTGTAAAAGTTCTTCCAGGAAAAACATTCAGATTACATCCTGCTGTCGCAACACCATATAACGCTGACTTCGACGGTGATGAGATGAATATACACTCCCCCCAAACAGAAGAGGCAAGGGCAGAGGCGAAAATATTACTTGATGTTAAGAAGAATCTCATTTCTCCAAAGAACAATACTAACTTGATAGGATGTACTGTTGACGCGATTACAGGAGGTTATCTATTGGGAATGGAAGAAGTCTCAGGAGAAGACGCAAATCAAATGTTCTATCAATCAGGAATTGACGCCTCATTCTCAAAGAAAGTTGTTCCAGGGGCAGAGATGTTCTCCCAGGTTCTACCAAAGATGGATTTCTCAAATGATTCTCTTCAAGTAAAGGCTGGAAATATTGTCAGTGGAAAATTAGATAAAACAGCTTTTGGAGATAAGAGTGGAGCATTAATCAAAGAATTAGATAAAAAAGTCGGAAGAGAAGAAACCTTCGAAGTAATTAAGAAAGTGTTTAAGCTTGGAACAAACTATTTATCAGACAGAGGGATTACGATTTCTGTTAATGACTTGGATTTGGATGATGATACAATTAAAGCTGGCGATGAAATTATCAAAAAAGCTGAAAGAAAGACTGAGGATATTCTTAAGTCATATGATGAGAAAACTCTTGAAATAATTCCTGGTAAGACTAGAGAAGAATCGCGAGAGATAAATTTGCTTAAGGTTCTAAATGAGGTAAGAACAAAAGTAGGAGACATTGTTAAGAAGAATTTCCCAGCGACAAATCCTGTAAGCCACATGATTAATTCAGGAGGGGGAGGAAACATTTTGAATATTACTCAAATGGCTTGTTGCGTCGGGCAGCAGCAGCTTGGAGGAAGTAGAATCAACTTTGGTTACAATAAAAGAACACTTTCGTTTTTTAATAAAGGAGATTTATCTCCAATGTCAAGAGGTTTCATTACAAGTTCATTCATTAAAGGATTAAGGCCTGATGAGTTTTTCTTCGGAGCAGTTACAGGAAGAGATTCTCTTATGGATACAGCATTGAGAACCCCAAAATCAGGTTATTTATATAGAAGATTGTCAAACGCTCTCCAGGATTTGAGAGTAGAATACGACGGAACAATCAGAGACAGCAATAACAATATAATCCAGTATATTTACGGAGACGATGGAATAGACGTTTCGAAACTCCACACAGGCGGAAAACTTGATTCTGGAGAGGCAATCGGAATCGTCACTGCACAATCTTTCGGTGAACCTTCAACACAAATGGTTATGAGAACTTTCCATATGGCAGGTGTTGCAGAAATGCAGGTTACCATGGGTCTTCCGAGAATGATTGAAATCTTCGACGCAAGAAAGAAACCTTCTTCTCCAAAAATGGAGATTTATCTAAATAAAGATTACAATAATGAAAAACACGCAAAGATCGTCGCTGAGAAGATCAAGGAAGTCACTTTAAAGGAAATTGCTTCAGAGGTTAACTTGGATTTTACAGACAAGAAAATAGAGATAGTTATTGATAGAAAAGGGCTGAGACAAATACACACTTCTGTAAAGAAGGTTGTAGAGAAATTGAATGATATGGGATTCGATGCAAAAGAAAAGTCAAACTCAATTGTATTAAACGCTTCAGAAATGAGCTTCAAGGACATATACAAGTTGAAAGAGAAGCTGAAAGACACGATTATCTCAGGAGTTAAAGGAGTCAAACAGATTTTGATTGTTAAAAGAGAAAGAGATTTTGTGATAATAACTCTTGGAACAAACTTGAAAGAGATGCTTAAGTTAAAGGAAATTAACAAAGATAGGATTCTGTCGAATGATCTACACGAGGTTGCAGCAGTATTCGGAATTGAGGCAGCAAAACAGTTAATTATGAACGAGATTCAAGAAGTTCTTAATAGTCAAGGTCTGGATATTGACAAAAGGCATCTTAAATTAATCTCGGATGCTATGACTAATACAGGATTTGTAAAAGGTGTTACAAGAATGGGAATCATCGCTCAGAAATCTTCAATACTCGCAAGGGCAACTTTCGAGACACCTGTTAAACAATTCGTAAACGCCTCAATAAAGGGAGGCAAAGATAAACTAGCGAGTGTAATCGAAAACATAATCCTTAATCAACCAGTCCCAATCGGAACAGGATTGCCTGGACTTATGGTTGAAGTAATTGGTCCTTTAAAGAAAGCAGACAAAGACAAAAAGACTGCAGATAGTAAAGTTGTTGAGAAGACTAATAAATAATCCTCGACGTAAACACAAACTTTTATAAAACACTTCTATCTCCCAAGTTTATTAAAAGAGAAATCTTAAATGGTAAATACAATCGATATGAAGGATTTACGGCATCTGAATTTATTCGGAAGAATTACAAAAGTTCATACAAGATTTTGTTTTATGTATAATGAAGCAGTTGTTTTTTGTGTTCCGCAACAGTTAGTTTCAAAAGCTGTTGGAGGAGAGGGAAAAAATGTTAAGCGAATAAGTCATATTCTTAGAAAGAGGATAAAGATAATTCCTTCACCAAATGGAATAAAGGATGCTGAGAAATTTATCAAAGCAGTTGTCAGCCCAGTCACATTCAAGGAGATTGAAGTCAAAGACGACGAATTGATTCTTACTGCAGGTAGCCAAAGCAAGGCAGCGTTAATTGGTAGGAACAGAAGACGATTTCTTGAGATGCAAAAGATAGTCAAGGATTTCTTTGGTAAAGAGTTCCGGATAGTTTGATTTTCCTCGAGCAAAACTTTAAAAACTATTTCTAGTAACTAATAATGATGGGATTAAAGTCTGCATTAAAACAAGTGAAGAATAGAAAGAAGTTTAGATGGAAGAGTCGGAAGTATAAAGTTAAGACATTGAATCTTTTTGCAAAATCAGATCCTCTCGAGGGTGCGAGCCAAGGGAAAGGGATTGTTCTTTCAAAGTTTCAAAAAGAAGCAGCACAACCAAACTCAGCTATGAGAAAATGTTGCAGAGTTCAACTTAAGAAGAATGGAAAAACCGTTGGAGCATTTATTCCGGGAAACCTTGGACAGAAGTTTATCGACGAGCATGATGAAGTTATGATTGAAAGAATTGGTGGGAAACAGGGAAGAGCAAAGGGAGATATCCGTGGGATTAGATTTCAAGTCATTCAAGTAAATGATCAGCCTTTAGCAAGATTAGTGCGAGGTAAGATCGAGAAAGGTAGGAGATAATGGCTAAGACAATAATGAGAAGAAAACATATGAAAAGATGGGAAGATAAAACTCATTTAGCAAGAATTCTTGGGAAGAATGAAATATCCTATGCTAATATCTCCCGGAACCCTGTATCAGGACAATATGAAATTGTCTTAACGTCCCTTACTGGAGATAGAAAGCATCATAATTTAAAGATCTCTGAGGGGGATATTAGCGAGAATTTTATTCAAGGACATCTAACCCCTGCCACATATACTCCTGTACATTATGCCCATAAACAAATTCCCGTAAGGATTAGTAAGAGAGTAAACTAAAAT
This sequence comes from Candidatus Pacearchaeota archaeon, assembly GCA_018221285.1. GTDB lineage: Archaea > Nanobdellota > Nanobdellia > Pacearchaeales > GW2011-AR1 > JAHKAF01. Next base: position 22,496 of record JAAOYJ010000029.1, on the reverse strand, counting down.
GACAACACAATTACCAACATTCAAAATATTCGACAAGTATGATTTGTCAGAAATAAAAGTAGAGGATCCTGGGTTGAAAGCTGTGATTAATCTTGAGCCTAAGTTGATATTAAAAAGTCAGGGACGGAATGTTCAGAAGTTTGGGCAACTAAAAGTTAATATTGTTGAGAGATTGATGAATAAGGTTGCTGTTGCAGGGCACAGAGGTAAGAAGCATAGAATTATTCTTGGGCATACAACTGGAAAGTATTCAAAGAACATGAAAATTGTTTTAGATGCCTTTGAACTAGTAGAAAAGAAAACTCAAAAGAATCCTGTTGCGGTTTTAGTTAAGGCAATTGAGAATGCAGCGCCGCGTGACGAGACCACAGTAATTGAATATGGTGGAGCAAGATATCCCCAGGCAGTTGATGTTTCACCGATAAGAAGGGTGAACCTTGCAGTGAAACATATTGTTCATGGAGCATCAGACAAGGCTTTCAACAAAAAGAAAACAATCACACAGGGTTTGGCAGAAGAAATCATCATGGCTTCTGAAAACAATGGTGAGAGTTTTGCTATTCGAAAGAGGAATGAGAGTGAGAAGCAAGCGGATAGTGCTCGGTAATTCTGTGAAATCAATTACAACAATTCTTAAAAACATTAAATTCTTTGTTAGAGTTAATATGACTGCTGCTGTAATAACTGGTTATCGTCCTCCAAAATTTTTATTTTCTAATCATTTATTTGAAAAAAGTATTTCTGAAAGAGGATTGTCTTTTCTAAAAGGGTTAGATATAGAAAAAATAACTGATTTTTTTAAAGAAAGCCTATCAGAATCATCGAATCTTCCTAAAGAAAAAGTTCCGGCAAATATAATAGATATTAGTAGAACAAAAGATATTGAGAAAATATCCTATAGGATTGATAAAAAGCATGGGATAATTTATGTGGGAAGTAGGAATATCAAAGCCTTGACTGAAAAAATTATTACCTATTATTCTTATGACAATCATAGGACAGGATTTCCCTTAGAAGAACTACTCCCCGGCTCATTCGTAGATACATATGTCTAACACTCAATCATATATTTCTCACAACAAATAATTTTATAAATGGAAAGGGGTTAATTTAGGGAATGAAAAATAAAAAAACATATACTGTAGGAAGACAATTTACATGTCCTTATGGAAAAAAGGGTATGAAGATTGAAGGATATGTCTCCGAGATAAATTCTGAGACTCAACTAGTCACAATTAATGATGAGGGTAATGAAGTCCAATTAAGAGCAGTTGAAACAATACAGGTGGGAAGAAAGCATTCTAAAGATCTCGCAGCAGTTTTTGATTAACTCTCTTAACAACCAACCTCCTAAAAATCCTTAATTTCTATTATCCTCGTAGAAAAGTTTTATAAACCAATTTCTCAATTAAACTATATTCTATAAATTATTTTATTGAATTACTATGGCTAAAGAAGATATTACAAAATTAATGAAAAAGCAGGATAAGATTAGAAACATCGCGATTGCTGCGCATATTGATCATGGTAAGACAACGTTCTCGGATAATCTTTTGGCAGGTGCTGGGATGTTATCTCAGGAAACTGCAGGAAAGCAAAGGTTCCTTGACTTCCACGATGATGAAACAGAAAGAGGAATTACAATTGATTCAGCGTCGGTATCTATGATTCATAATGTTAAAGGAGAAGATTACCTAATTAATTTAATTGACACTCCAGGACATGTAGATTTCGGAGGAGATGTTACAAGAGCTATGAGGGCTGTAGATGGATGTATTATTCTGACTTGTGCGGTCGAGGGAGTAATGCCTCAAACAGAAACAGTTGTTAGACAAGCTCTGAAAGAATTAGTAAAACCAACTCTTTTCATAAATAAGGTTGATAGATTAATCAAAGAAGTTAAGTTGACCCCAGAAGAGATGCAGAAAAAGTTTGTTGCAATAATTGATCATGTTAATGAGTTAATAGAAAACATTGCTCCTGAAGGTTACAAGGAAAAATGGAAGGTCGGGGTTGGAGAAGGAAGTGTGGCGTTCGGTTCAGCATTTCATAATTGGGCCTTGAGTTTTCCTTATATGAAGGAGCATAATATTACATTCAAAGATGTTATCGACGCTTATACTGAACCAGACGATAATAAACTAAAAGAAAATGTTAAGGCCTTGGCTGAAAAAGCTCCGTTGCACGAGGTTGTTTTAGCAATGTCTGTAGACCACCACCCAAATCCTGTTGATGCTCAGAAATATAGAATCCCAAAAATCTGGCACGGAGATGTAGATTCTGAACTTGGGAAAAGTCTAATAAATTGTGATCAAAAAGGTGAACCAGTTTTTGTTCCAATTAAAATTGTAGTGGATAAACACGCTGGAGAAGTTGCATCAGGAAGATTATTCTCAGGAACATTAAAGCAAGGTGATGAAGTTTACATGAATCTCTCAAAAAGAAAGACAAGAATCCAGCAAGTCTCAGTCTATAAGGGTGCTCAGAGAACTGTTGTCGACGAAGTTAATGCAGGAAACATTGTAGGAGTTGTTGGATTACGTGATGTATTCTCTGGTGAGACAGTATCAGGGAATGAGATAGAACCATTCGAAGCAATCAAACATATTTTTGAACCAGTTGTTACAAAATCTATTGAAGCGACAAAGGCAGCTGACTTGCCGAAGCTTGTTGAAGTTTTGAAACAAGTTGGTAAAGAAGATCCCTCTATTAAAATGGAAATTAATGAGCAGACAGGCGAGAGTCTTATGTCAGGAATGGGAGAGCTTCATTTAGAAATTATTGAAAACAGAATTAGATCAGAAAAAGGACTTGATATTAAAACTTCTGCGCCGATTGTAGTCTATCGTGAGACAGTTACTAAGGAAGGTCCTTCTATCGAGGGAAGAAGTCCGAACAAACATAATAGTTTTTACATAATGGTTGAACCTTTAGAGGACAATGTTTACGAAGCAATCAAAGAAGGTTTAATCCCTGAAGGAAGAGTTAAGAAAAAAAGCCAGGTAGTTGCGGAGGCTTTCACAAAACTTGGGTGGCAAGGAGATGATGTAAGAAATGTAAGAAATGTTTACAAAGGAAATGTTTTCATGGACGAGACACGAGGAGAGGTTCACATCGGTGAAGTTATTGAAATGGTTTTGGAAGCATTTGAAATGGTTATGGATCAAGGACCACTGGCAAGAGAGCCATGTACAAAAATGAAAATTTCTCTGATTGACATTCGTCTTCACGAGGATGCGATTCACAGAGGGCCTGCACAAGTTTACCCTGCTGTGCGAGAAGCTATCAGAGGATCAATGCACAAAGCAAATGCAACTCTTTTCGAACCATTACAGATTCATTTAATTGAAATGCCTGACAATTTCTTAGGAACTGTCACAAAGCTTGTTGGAGGTAAGAGAGGGCAGATGATTGATGTGACACAGGAAGGGACAATTTCTATGATGGAAGCAAAGATCCCTGTAGCAGAAATGATTGGTTGGAGCAACGATCTACGTTCAGCAACAGAAGGTAGAGGCTCATCATCGATAAAAGATCAGCTCTTCGAAAGAATTCCTACTTCAATACGAGATGATGTGATTAAGAGAATTAGAGATCGGAAAGGACTTGCGGAAAATCAATAGAACTGAAGTATAATAATTCTTATAAATAATATTTAAAATAAGATATTATGTACTATCAAGATTTACTCAGTAAACATCATGCTTTAGCGTCTTCTACAGTTAGAAAATATGGGAACATAAAAAGAATTTTTGAAGGCAGGGATAAATCAACCGATACTTTTTGGGAATCAGTTCAGTATTTAGGCCATAGAGAGATGGATAGGCTATCGAGCAGAGCCCATAAACTTAAGGAAAGGTTTTCTGAATATGGTTGTTTCTCTCTTAATCCAGTAAAAGGGGCATCTCTTGAGAAACTCTCTCCAATAAGAATGATAAGTAAACCTCCTTTTGAAAAGGGAGCAAATTATTTGCCAGAGGGAACAGAAATTAAAGGGTTTATTTTTAGTTCAGATGGAAGTTTCAAAGCATTTGGAAGAACTTATAAGATAAGAACCGGAGGGATTGCGGATTGGTTTTTAACAATTGGGCCAACAATTATTGATAAAAAAATAAAAAATTCATTAATAGAAATTTTAGAAAGACCTCACCTATATCAAAGACCAGGTAATTGGGCAGTCACGCATTATGTTTGCCCTTCTCCTGAATTCCTTAACGAAACTTATCCTGATGAATATACTGGTGAAATTCTAAGTAGGATTAGCCCTGCCCCATTAAAAGATGAAAATTATAGAAAACAAAGAAAAGAGATTTGGGGTGAAATGATGCGTATTTTAGAGAAGAATCAGTGAAAAAACTCCTGCAATTTGTTTTGGGCAACAGTAATCCTTTCTATACCATCTTTTAACTTATCAGCACCATTAATCTCTCCTTGGACCCTAAAACTATTATAATCTTGGCATCCTTCTTCATCAAATACTAACTCTCTTTCATTAGCTAATTCTCTTGCCTTATCTCCTAAAGGGATTCTTTTTTCAGATTCTTCTACAGCATATATCTCGCTTCCAGATAATTGGATATCAGTTACATATTTCCTATTATTTACCAAATGACCTGTAACTAAGATATTATTATCCTCATGGAGCACTCTAACACCCATTCCTGTATCATTATAACCAACGATCTCTTTAAATTCTTCCAAAGGAATTCCCCTAACTTCCTCTAACTTCGCACCAGTAATCTTTTCAAAACTAGCTTTTACATTCATAACCATCTAGAAAATCATTATATTATAAAACTTACTATACCAACAAACTCCCTAACATCAACCCTCCGAACACTAAAACAAACCAACCAAAGTTAATCTTTCTTGAGAGTTTCATTAATCCATGAATTGTTGCAAGCCCAAAGACAAAAGCAGCAAGAAGACCATAGATTGAAGATACAGTTATTATCTGTCCAAAGTCAGGAATATTAAGAATGATATTAGCAATTAAGACAATCGGCAAACTCATTAAGAAACTTAATCTAAGTGCAGAAGTATCATCAAACTTTTTCAAAAGTAAGGTTGAGACAGTTATTCCTGAACGAGATATTCCTGGAAGAGAAGCTAGACCTTGAGCAAACCCTAATAAAACTCCGTCCTTATTTTTCAAATGAAGTTCTTTTCTCAAACCGCTTTGCTTTGCTTTTACTTGAATTGCTCCTGTAAATAAAAGTAAAAAGCCAACAACAAAAGTAATTGTCTTGCCTGTAATATCTAAATAACTTTCAAAAGAAGTCAGCCCTTTCAAGATCAACAAACCAAGAATTCCACTAATCAGCGTCGAGATAATCAAGAATTTCAAAATCAATTTTGTCTCTCTCTCTGATTGCTTATAATTAAATAATGATTTAGTCAAATCCCAAACACCACTTCTAAAATAAATCAAAGCTGCAAAAAAAGTTCCGAGATGCAAGAACAAAGCTGACTGCAACAAGAAACCCAAATCAGTAATTCCAAAAAAGTTTGTCATAACCAAAGCAACAAATCCGCTTGAACTAACAGGGAGCCATTCTGTAATTCCTTGTATAACTCCGAGTATGATTTGTTGGATGATTGTTAATGGCATGTATATTCTAGAATAATTAAAGTTAAAAAGGTTGTTGATTGGAAGAGATTATGACAAAAGAATATCTATTGCTAAAATACGAGAGTGGTCTTGCGGTAGTTGCTGCGGGGAGAACTCGCCGAAGCCGAAAATTAGAAGTTTTTGCAGAAGCAGAGGATAAGGATGATCTTGACAGAATGTATAATGAAATGATGGTTGGTAAAGCCTCTTCAGAGAAATATATTAAAGTAAAAATCCTTGAATAATTTTTTCTTTTAACTACATCTCCTTCTCACTCATCTCGAACGCAGTGAGCAATATCCTAATAGAAATATTTATACAACTTCGTAATAAATATTTCTTCATCCCAAAATCCAAACAGAAATATTTATAAACTAATTTTTAGTTTAATTAATCATGGCAAAAGAATTACCAAACATGAACGTTGTATTTGTAGGGCATGTCGACGCTGGAAAATCTACAATAGTTGGACGAGCAATGTTCGACGGCGGAATTGTTCCTGAGCAAGAAATGAAAAAGCTTAGAGAAGAAGCTGAGAAACACGGTAAAGCTGGTTTTGAGTTTGCTTACATCATGGATAATATTAAGGAAGAGAGAGAAAGAGGGGTTACAATTGATTTATCTTATAAGAAATTGATGACAAAGAAATGGCAAATCACAATCATTGACGCGCCTGGTCACAGAGACTTTGTTAAAAACATGATCACTGGTGCTTCACAAGCTGATTCAGCATTCTTAGTTATTGCTGCGCCTTCTGGAGTTCAACCTCAGACAACAGAGCACTTATGGTTGTTAAGAACAATGGGTGTGAAGAATCTTTGTATTGCAATCAACAAGATGGATTCTGTAGATTATAAAGAAGACAAATTCAATCAAGTTAAAGAAGACGTCGGAAAGTTGTTACAAGGTGTTGGAATTGTTCCAGACCAAACTACTTTTATTGCGTGTTCAGGTTTACAAGGAGATAATATTATTAACAAATCAGAAAAGATGGACTGGTATAAAGGTCCGACAATTTTGGAGCAGTTTGACTTGTTCCCTGCACCAGAGCCAGCAACAAATCTTCCAATGAGAATGCCGGTTCAAGATGTTTATGATATTACAGGTATTGGGACAGTTCCTGTAGGAAAGGTTGAAACAGGAGTTATGAAAGTTGGGCAGAAGGTTAAGGTTCTTCCAGGAAGAACTGGAACAGGAATTGAGGGAGAGTTGAGAACAATTGAGGCCCATCATGAGCAGTTACCTTCAGCAGATGCAGGAGATAATGTAGGTATTAATATTAGAGGAGTAGGTAAAAAAGATATTGCAAGAGGAGACGTTGTTTGCGACGCTGCAAAGCCGATTCCAATTGTAGAAGAGTTCATTGCAACAATAACAGTTATCAATCACCCGACAGTATTAGCTAAAGGATATACACCTGTATTCCATGTACATACAGCTCAAGTGCCTTGCCAATTCATAGAGTTAATCGCACAGATTGATCCAAGAACTGGTGAGACAATCAAAGAGAATCCTGATTTCTTGAAAAACGGGGATACTGCGAAGGTAAAGATTAAGCCTGTAGGAAACTTGGCTTTAGAAACTCAAAAGGATAATCCTTTAATGAGCAGATTCGCTGTACGAGATGCTGGAGCAACAGTTGCTGCAGGAATGTGCACTGAGATTGTGAAACAAAAATAAGAGGATTAAATCTTTTCTTTTTTAACATCTTATCAAGGAGGAAAAACTATGTCAAATCAACCAGAAAGAAAATCAAATGGGGATGAAGGATGGAAAGAGTTGAAAAAAAAGTATAAGAGAGAATTCGCAATCCCGGAAAATATAAATTTTTATCCTGATGAATATTACCATAAAGCACAAGAAATATATGTAAAGAAAAGATTAGAAGGAACACTTATCATGGAGGATAATAGAACTCTTAAATATGCTCCTTAACCAAAAATCTTAAAAACCCTCCAACTCTACTTTTACCAGTAGAAAAGATTAGATAAGAGATTATATCATATCACATTACATTCACACTTACGTTTTAGCGTTATGCTATTTTTAGTGGATAGATTGAACAGAGTTCAATAATTAGATTTTTTCTACAAGAATTAAATTAAATGGAGAAAACATGGCAAAAATAAGTCCAGTATCGATAAAGTATATGATACATGCAAGTTTTATGGCCGAAGGTGCGTTAGAAAAGCCAGATGTAATCGGGGCGATCTTTGGGCAGACAGAAGGTTTGCTTGGAGCTGAGCTTGAGATGAGAGAGTTACAGAAGGAAGGAAAGATCGGAAGAATTGAAGTCAGTCTTCAAAGAAGAGACAGAAAAACAGAAGGAATAATTAAAATTCCTACAGCCCTAGATCAATCAGAGACAACTCTAATCGCTGCTGCAGTCGAGACTATTGAAAGAATGGGGCCATCCGACTCTCAAATAGAAGTAGAGAGAATCGAGGATGTCAGAGGTAGCAAGAAAGATTACATTGTTGAAAGGGCTAAGAAACTGATGCAAGAGATTAAAGGTTCAACAGATTCAAGAGAGATTTCAAACGAGATCAAAGATTCTGCAAAAACTGCTGGAATCAGTGAGCATGGAAAAGCTAAGCTTCCTTGTGGAGATCTTTCAGGAAGAGAGATTGTTGTAGTAGAAGGAAGAGCAGATGTGCTGAACCTGATGAGAAGCGGTGTCAATAACGGAATAGCAATGAATGGGACAAAGCTCCCAGATGAAATCAAGGAATTGAGTAAAACAAAAGACATTACTTTATTTATTGATGGAGACAGAGGAGGAAAGTTGATTGCTCAGAATGTTGTTGATAATGCAAATGTGAAATACATCGCGGTTGCGCCTGACGGAAAGGAAGTTGAAGAACTTACAGGAAAAGAAGTTTTGATGTACTTGAGAAAAAAGGTTTCTGTTAATGAATATTTTTCAAGAGGAAGAAGAACTTTTAGACCAAGGGAAACCCCAAGGCCTGTAGAGGAAAAGAAGGAAGTCAAAACAGAATCAATTGAGTTGGATGACGAGAAAAAAGAAAAGCTTAAGGAACTTTCAAAAGAGAATGAGGGAAGTGGCAAGGCGATTCTTTTAGATAATCAGTTGAACGAGATGAAAAGAATTTCAGCAAAAGGTCTGAACAGTGCATTAAGAAGAGCTCAGGAAAAACCTTCAATTATAATAATTGACGGAACAGTAACGAGTGCAATAATGAACGCTGCAGAAGAAGTAGGTTGTCAGGTTATAGTTGCAAAGAATTTCGCAACAACTGATACCAAGATAAAACTTTTAAGTTTGTAACTAAGTTTTATCTTGATGTCCTTCGCCTTGGCAGAGTCAAAGGATACAAGCATGAAATTATTAAGTTTATAATTTTAATCTAAGGGGCTTCGGCTCCTTGGGTTTTTTGTTTTTAGTATAGAAATTATTAAATAGTTGAAGTTATTCTAAGAGATATGTGTGATGAATATAATCCAGATAGAAAAGGTAAGTCCTCTAAAGAATCTTTAAGTTACAACATCATTCTTGTAGCTGCTAATCGTGCAGGTCCTGATGACGATGGAAGAGTTTTTCAAGATCCTCCGATTGCCCCAACTGATGTACTTTTTCCTCCATGTTTAAGAGAAGATAAAAAGGATGGAGAATATTAGTTACCCAACCCATTATACAAGCTATCCCATTAACTACTTCTCTCGAAGCGTCGTGACAGAGTCCGACGCAAAGTCATCAATCGAACAAAGAGAGCTAAATTCCTTCACTCCCCGCCCAGACACTCAGTAAACCTCCATGTAACTATATAATTACGACAATACAAATCTTTATAAACAAAATCTACACTGTTAAATCAACAAAAAACAAAGTTTTTTGGGGAATTAAATTTAAAAAATGACAATGGAAATGAAAAACCTTATGGTTTTTTTCCTAACAATTGTAAGTGTTTTGTTTTTAGTAACTACAGTTAGCGCTGCGGAAATCGCAGATGTTTACTCTGTTGAAGTTGACGGAACAGATATCTTAAGCAGCGACATTAGTGTCCTTGCCGGAGAAACAATATCTGTAAAAGTTTTCTTTGACGCTCTTGAAGATGCCTCTGACGTTAAAGTTAAGGTAGAACTTGAAGGGAACAAAGTAGATATTGACGCAAGAACAACTGCTTTCGACGTAGAAGAAGATTTCAGTTATAAGAAAACACTGAATCTTAAAGTTCCTTATGAGCTTAAAGATGAAGTTAGCGATGAATTGACTCTTGTTATAAAGATCTGGAACGGAGACCACCGAACAGATTTTGAAACAGAATTGAGAGTTCAGAGACCTTCTTACAATGCAGCAGTTATGTCTATAAGTACAGCTCAGAGAGTTGACGCTGGAGAATCACTTCCAGTAGATGTTGTAATCAAAAATACAGGTTACAATTATCTTGATGATTTGTATGTGACTGTAAAAATCCCAGAGCTAGGTGTTCAGAGAACATCTTACTTCGGAGATTTAGTCTCATTCGAATGTACTGATGACGATGCAGCAGATTGTGATGAAGATAACGAAGACACATTAAAAGGGAGATTCTATTTAGAAGTTCCTTATGATGCTATCTCTGGGATCTACAATCTTGAAGTAGAAGCTAAAAATTCTGACACAGTTAACAATGTAATTCAGCAAATTGCAATCGACAACGATTTCACAAGTAACGTTGTTGTAACTAGCACACGAAAGACTTTTGCAGCAGGCCAAGATTCAGAGTATCAGCTATTACTTGTAAACCCAACAAATAAGTTGAAAGTTTACAGAGTTGTTCCAGAATCGAGTTCTGACCTGAGCACGAGTGTAAGTGAGTCTGTTGTGGCTGTTCCTTCGGGAGCAAGCAGAACAGTTAGTGTTATTGCAAACGCAAGAGCAAACGGAGAATATGACTTCAATGTTAATGTATTCTCTGGTGAAGAGCTTGTAAGTTCAACAACTCTTACTGCAGATGTATCTGGTAGTTCAATTGCAAACCCTGTAGTTGTTCTAACAATTATTTTAGCAATAGTTTTCTTGGTATTACTTATTGTGTTAATTGTATTGCTTGGGAAAAAGCCTGAAAAAACCGAAGAATTCGGTGAAAGCTACTACTAAGCTTAATTTATTTTTTTTATTTATATTTTAGTAGCTTTCTTATTTTTATATGAGAGGGGATGATTGGAGATAAAATGTTTACAAAAGCAAATTCATTAGGAGTAGTTTGTAAGAAAACTATTAGAAGAGAATCTAGAATAACCTATCTCTCTCAGTTTAAGTCTGGAGAAACAAATCCAGAAGAGGTTATAAAAACTTATGAAGATAAAACTGGTTTAGATAAGGCCTTATCTAATCTTTCTGGAGATAACGAATGGGTTAAGTATCGGGCAGCTAAAACTTTTTTAGAAAGATCTAATTAATCAACAAACTTAACAAACACAAAATGAATGACATAGATTATCTTGAAAGATATCAATTAAATGGATGTGAGCATGCAAAAACCAAATTGACTCAAGAGTACATTCCTATTATCAATAGAATCGCCAAAAAATTTGTGAAAAAATCCTCTCCAGTAATCTCAGAAGAGGACTTGGTTGAAGACGGAGCATTGGGATTACTAAACGCTCTTGAAGGATATGATTCTTCTAAAGGAACTAAATTCAAAACATATGCGGAACGGAAGATAGGATGGGCTATCCAAGATGGATTAAGGGAAATGGATTGGGCATCGAGATCTGTTAGAAATAATACTAAAAAAATAGAAAATACAAAGAGAACTCTTGAGCAAAAACTTGGTAGAGAACCTAAAGATTTTGAGATTGCTGATGAAATGGATATCAGTCTTGAGAAATATCATGAAATAAACATGAATAAGCAAGGATTTCATTATCCTTTTGAGATTCTAGAGAATTCAATGATTCAATCATCAAATTTGCCTCTACCTTCTGAAATAATAGAATCTAATAAAACTATAGAACTACTAAGAGAATCTATCCAATTGAGGTGCTCTAAAGAAGAACAAAAAGTTTTGAAACTATATTATGATGATGACATGTCTCAAAAAGACATAGGTAAGGTACTAGGATTATCTGATGGAAGAATCTCTCAAATCCATATAAAAGCTAAAATAAAATTAAAAAGAAGATTGGCCCCCCATTATTCATCATTGAACTTTAACCTCAAACAAACCTAACAAAAACAAACCCTGGAACTTCTTCAATTACCTTAAAATTATCCTTAACTCTTTTCATCACTGTTAAAGTTTGTTCAAACCTCGAGCCAACAGGTGCCACAAGTATTCCATCTTCTTTTAATTGTTCTAATACTTTATCTGGAACACTTTCGCACCCCGCACTAATTAATATTCTATCATATGGGGCATGTTCTCCTAAACCTTCAGCACCATTTTGATTATAAACCTTAACATCATAATCTTGTAAATTTATCTTTGATTTATCTGCTAATGATTCTACAATCTCAACTCCAAAGACTTCTCCTTTCTTTCCAACTATCTCAGACAGCAAAGCCAACACATAACCACATCCAGAGCCTATCTCAAGAACCTTTTGCCCTTTCTTCAAACTAAGCAAGTCCAACATCATTCCTATTGTATAAGGCTGCGAGATTGTCTGTCCATGCCCAATAGGCAACGCAATGTCCTCATATGCCCTATCTCTCAAAGACTGCAACACAAAGTCTTCTCTCTTCACACGTGAGAAGGCATTGATGACTTGTTTGGGGAAGCCTCGTCCGCGAAGGGATTTTAATAGGAGGGATTTGTTCATGTATATTAGAATGTATAAATCTTTAAAAAATACTCTATTATTAGCTGATTATGGAGAGCACACTTTGGATTGATTATCACGGAGAGAAAGGAGATAAAAAGAAACCATGGGGGTATTCAATGGGAGTAGGTATGACTCCAATTACAGGATTTGTTGAGGCAAATTTTATATTTAACCACTGGACTTTTAAAGTACATGGAGGGAGCAGAAATTACGAAGGACTAGCAATAGAGGGTATTGTTTGTGGACACAAGATTGATGAAGCTGATAAAGAAATGCATAGATTAATGGAAAGCGAACTTGTGAATAGGACAGTCTCTGACTTAGGATTAAAACATATTAAAATAGAAATAGATGACAGAACGAGTCATGCTAAATCTAAAAAGGAATAATATATCGCTCACTTCGTTCGATTGATGAAAAGTAGTTAATGAAAGAATTAGTTACTCAAAAGATTATACGAAGTTATGGAGATAATTACTTCTTAGCGGAGAGCCTTGACAAAGTCTGGCTCGGAGCCTATTACTATGGAAATTCTTAAATAACTAAGATTCTTCTAAATTATATGAAATTAAATGTAAGTATGGTAGAAGTGGCCGCATATACAAAACCTATGAATAGATGGTCGAATAGAATAAGACTTCCAATTGATATTGATTATATGCTTTCATCCCCTCCTCCCTTCTATCAATGGCTTAAAGAGGGCGAAAGAATAGTTAAAGGAAAATTAGAAAAGTTAAGTAAAGATTAATTTTATTTGTAAATCTTCTTCCTAGGACCAACCTCAATAACCAATATAATCAACTTATTTTTCTTTATATCAAGTACTGCTCTATAATTTCCTACCCTTAGAAGAAAATAAGGAGTTCCCTGCTTTCTCTTAACAAAAGAAAAAGGCCTTAATTTAACTCTTTCTAGAGAATTAAGAATTCTTTCTTGTAAATATGTATCAAACTTCTTTAGTTGATTTTCAGCTTTTGGAAGAATTATTATATCATACATTAGAATCCTAACTCTTTTTTAACTTGTTCTAGAGTTTTGAATCTCCCTGATTTGTAATCCTCTTCAGCTTGAGCAATATTCTTCTTTGTCTCATCAGAGAACTCAAGCCGATCTTCAATCAAATCCCAGATAATTTCTTCATAGCTTTCTTTAACATGCATTTTCATCATCTGTAACTTTCCCAATAATTCAGGACTTACTTGTATTGTTGTTGCCATAGTAATTATATAGGTTGGTATAGTTTAAATATTTTTGGGTTTTAGATTGCTCACTTCGTTCGAGATGGGGAATGTTGATAATAAAGAATAACTTTGAGCTCAATGTATAAAATGGTTTGTGGAGATAATAACCTTCTTCAGCGGAGAAATCTGCGGGAAGCGATTTCGGAGCAATCATATCTCCAAACTTATAATCTTACTCACCCCATCATGCATACTAACCCCAAACAAATTCGTGGCGTTTGTGATGACTTCATCATTGTGAGTTACCACAACATATTGCCCTTTCTGCATGTATTTCTTTAAAAGTCCTGCAAGACGTTCAGAGTTTCTCTTGTCAAGTGCTGCATCTATTTCATCAAGTATATAGAAGTGATAAGGTTTGAATTCTTGAATCGCGAATATTAAAGAGAGTGCGACTAATGTTTGTTCTCCCCCAGACAATGATTTAACATCAAAATACTTTCCATGCCCTGTCTTTACAACAATCCCAACCCCTCCTGCAAAAGGATCCTTTCTGTTCTCAAGCTCAAGCCAAACCTGCCCTTTTGTACTCAACTGCGAAAAGTTCCTTGAAAAAATCTCATTCAGAGAATCCAGGGTTTTAAGGAACGCCTTTTTCTTCTTAACATCAATCATATGAATTATCTTTAATACACTGTTCTTCTCTTTAGTTATAATCTCAACTCTTTCGTTTATCGCGTCATACTCTTTCTTAATAGAATCATAAACTTCCAGTGCCCTAAGATTAACACTTCCAATCTTTGAAAGAATCTCTTTTGTCTTAGCTAACCTATGTATGAGTGAATCCCGATTTGTCTTTATTATTTCTACACCATCAAACTCTAACATCTCCATCTCAAGATTCTCTAACTCTGCATCAACCCGCGCCTTATCAATTTTAAAATTATTTATTGTTTGCTCAATATTATGAATAGCATTCTGTTTCACCATAACCTCTCTTTCATTCTCACTTATCTTTGTCTGTAACCCATCTCTCTCTGAAATCAACTTTCTAAACTTCTCACTTAACTCCTCATCCTGTTTCTTTTTCCTTTCAAGAAGTTTCTCCTTCTTATTCAAATCAATCCTAATATCTTTTAACTCTTCATTCAAATCCTCTTCTTCCCTCGACAATTGCTTCAAAGAAATCTTCGACCTTTCAAACTCTCTTTGCTTAAACGAAATCTCAGAACTAACATTCTTCTGGCTCCTAAGGGAAATCTCCTGAACCTCAACTCGAACTGTCTCATATTTATGTTCAATATTTGAATTATCCTCGAAAACCCTGACAAGACTTTTCTCCCTCTTCTCTAATTCAACTAACTCGTTTTTTACAATCTCTGTCTTTTCATGAAGGTCCTTAATCTGTTTCTTCTTCTCATTAATATTTGAAAGCTTAATCAAGTCAGACGCTCTCTTAGCAATCTCTGAACTTATTTGATCTATACTCTGATTCAAAACATCTTTCTTCTTGTAAATCTCTGCCAACTCTTTATCTGAGTTCCCAACCTCTTTCTTTAAATTCTCTAATCTAGGAATTGTCTCCTTGCTTATACAATCAAGATGATCCTCTGTAATCTGGCTCTTACAAACAGGACAAATATCCATCTTAGAAATCTTATCCATCAATTTATTATCCCTATCTATCTCTGCCTCATTTGCATAAGAAATCTTCTCGAGCTCTACTTCCCTCTTATTCATATTATCTAAAAGTTCTTTCTTCTCTGTTAAAGAAAGTTTTAATTCATCCAATCTTCCTTGGCTAGACATTTTATCAAACAACTCTGAAGAAAGCGAATCTATTTGCTTTAACAAAAATTCCGATTCATGTGTATAAGATTGAACTCCAGAATCTTTGTCCTTAACCCTCTCTCTAATCGACCTAAGCTCTGATTTAACCATATAGAACTTCTTTCTCTGCTCCTCTAGCTCCTCGAGCTCCTGTTTCTTTGCCCCAACCTCTTTCTCGGTTCTTGCAACTGTCGGCGACTCCTTCTGAAGCTCTTTAATAGAAACCTCATTGTTTCTAATTATCTCATTCAATTCCTGCTTCTGCCGAGAAATCTCAGAAAGCTTTGTCTCATAATTCTCCAATTTCACATTCATCCCAGCAAGGTCTGCCCTAAGATTAACAATCTCTTGATTAAGTTTCTCCTGCTCAAGCCCAGTTGATTCTTGCATGGTTGAATTTATAGACTTAATCTTTGACTCAAACTTGCTCATCTCAACCTTGATATTAGATATAACTTTCTTCACCTTGCCAATCTCTTTATCCTTCTTAGAAATCTCTAAATCAATCATCTCTGTCTCCTTTTTCTTCTTTGTCAAGTCATGATGAATTATACTCGCTTTAAACTTCTTCGAATCTTTCTCAAGTTTCTTAAATCTCAATGCCTGTTGTCTCTCCCTCTCCAAGTTATTCAGATAGGCTGTCCTCTCTTTCAAAATCGCAAGAACCTCTTTCAACTTATCCTCTGTCTTATCTAACTCCTTCAAAGATTTTTCCTTCCGAGTCTCATAAACTGAAATCCCTGAAACCTCCTCAACTATCTTTCTCCTTTCTTCCCTATGCATACTAACAAAATTCTGAATCTCTCCCTGAAGAATTATATTAAATCCATTCGGGTCAATACCTGCCTGAGCCAAAACCCCCAAAACCTCTTGCCTCGTAGTCGTTCCATCATTAATCTTGTATATGCTCTGCCCATTCCGTCTGACAGTCCTTTTAACCACAACCTCTGGCGAATCAATCGAGAAAGACTTGTTAGAGTTATCAAATACAATTTCAACAGAAGCCTCTTTCGACGGAGCTGCAGATTTTGTCCCAAGAAAAATAAGGTTCCTTGACTTCTCTGCTCTCATAGACTTCGCACTCAATCTACCCAACACAAAACACAAAGCATCTGATATATTCGACTTCCCAGAACCATTCGGTCCCAAAACAACATTAATTCCATGTGCAAAAGGAACTTCTGTCTTCTTCGGAAAACTCTTGAACCCATGCATCACCAATTTTTTAATATGAGCCATGGGGAGAAAAAGGGATTGGGTTTTTTAAAGATTAGGATAGTAAGAACAATCATATCCTGCGATTAAAACTATTATATATCTGTATGCTCTTCTCTATTTTCTTTTCATTAAGATATCTTTCTAATGCTTCTTCCTTGGCTCTTAATTCAGATTCCATGACTTCTACAAATAAATTATTACCCATCTTTGCCATTAAGCTATATTTTTCTTTATCATCTAACATTTTCTTTTAACCTCCTTTCAACACAATCGACCAATGGTCTTTCAATATTCTCTTGTCAAGACTATCCTTCTCAGCCACACTAAATTTCTTTTCAGAATAACTTACAATCTTTTTCTGGTATTCTTCTGTAACATCAAATTTGAATTTTCCATTATAAATTTTGCAAAGCTCAAGCATTGATAAAACAAGATGACTCTCAATCTGGCTGATTATCTCTCTATTTATTGAAAGTCTCTCATCCTTATCAGTACTCACAATATCCACAAAATCATCGTATCTAAATTCAATTAATGCCCCCTCATGAAAGTATTTTTTTGTTTCTTCTAAAACTTCTCCTGTTTGATTATCTTTTAAAATCAATTCCTTCGGATTCTTTACTTTTCCAATAAAAAATCTATCGCTGTAGTCTTCTAAATTTAGTTTATTAAATGATCCAAGATAAAACCTATCACTCACAAGTGCAATGAGCCCTCTTTCTTTTGGATATGGAAAAGAGATTGAAGAATCATCTTTCTGTGTGTACATACTTAGAAGACCAGATTTTAATCGAGACTTTCCAGTTTCCCATAGATAAGCATTTTCATCTTCATTTATACCATAAGATGGTCCCACACCAATAATTTCCTTTAAATCAGAAAAACTAATATCCAACGATAACTCTTTAATCTTATAGTTGGTTTCCACTAATTTTGTTGTTTCTCCAGGTTGTTCTATCCCTTTCATTTTATTCTTCCCATTTCACTCAAACAACTTCCTCCAAATTAGGTGGAAGAAGATCATAATATTCTCCTTCTTTAATTACTCTAAAATAAGTTCCATAAAAATTGCTCCATTCTCCTTTTAATTCAACAACATCGTTCTTTTGTAGTTTTTTCTCTTTTAACCAATATCTTGGATAATGACATTTTTCATGCAAATACCCTTCACAAAAACAATCTTCTTTTACCTTAAGTTTTATTCCTTTTTCCATTTCAACTCCTTTTTAATTTTAAATACAAGATTGGGAAATAATCATAACCAAAAGTTCCCATTTCCCCCCATCCTCCAGTTGGTTCTCTAGTCTCGGGTAGGCCAGAGACATATGCGTCTGCTTCTTGGGGGGCGGCTTCATAAAATTCTCTTAACAGAAATTCTTTTCTTTCACTAAATTCTTTTATTTTAGATTCTATGAGGTCTTTTGTTTTATCGCCAACAACCAATGAATCCTTATTTAAATCAGATAACTTTTGATTTATTTTACCCACTTCATAAAAGTCTATGTTTAAAACCATTAATCCTAAGGGTTCTGCTTCTACAATCTTTCCTTCTAAAATAAACTTCCCATTCTCGATTTCAACTTGTTCTATCTTTTTCATCCTACTATCCAATAACTACAATACATAAACATTCCCCCCTATTTTTCCTAATAAATTAAAGAGAATCCCCCATATCCTCAACAAAATAGGAAAATTTATAAACAATAATCCTGTTCTCTTATTATGAAAATAAAATTAGATAAAGTAGATAAAAAGCTTATTTCATATCTCTATCACCATTATAGAGAACCTTTGACTAAGATAGCCAAGGCTTGTAAAATATCAAGAGACCAAGTAGAATATCGCCTTAAGAAATATGAACAACAAGGATTGATTAGGAAATATCTGACTATCTTTAATTATGATCTTTTAGGTTATAGAGAGTTTACTGTAGTGTGGTTGAAACTAAAAGCTAGCAATGAAAGGAAAATAATCATTAAAAAACAACTAGAGAATATGAAAAACGTCGTCTCTGTTGGAGATGCTCTTGCTAATTATGATTTATTCATGAACTTTGTTTTCAAGGATAAACGAGAGTTTGAATCTGAATTTAATTCTTTCTTAGAAAAGAATAAACAATTTATCTCAGATTATTCGGTCTTCATAACAACATCAATTGAACTCTTCCCTCTCAAGGAATTGGGGATATCTAAAGAAGAAGAAACATATCAAATAACTAATCCAAGCAAACCAATAAATTTAGATAAAAAAGACTTATCAATCTTGAAGGCATTAGAGAAAAATGGTAGAGCACGGATAATTGATATTGCAAGAGAAACAGGCCTATCAAGCGAACTCATAATTTACAAGCTAAAACAATTCTACAAAAACAAGATAATCCTCGGAACAAGAATCTTATTTGATATGGAAAAACTAGGATTTTACTTTGGATTGTTGAGGATTAAGTTAAGAAATAGTAATGAACCTTTAAGGAAGAAAATAAGGGAATTTTGTAGGAACCATAAACACGTAAACGCCTTAGCTTTCGGGATTGCAGACTATAGTTGCGGTATCCAGATATTTTACAAAAAGGAATCTGAATTCAGAGAAGCGATAAGAGATATTACTAATAATTTTGAAAATGAAATCGAAGATTCTCAAATCATATTAATTGAAAACGAAGGAAGAGTAAGAACCTTGTCTTTCTAGGTTTGTTTTTTTAAAGATTGTTGGTTATGAGATTAAGATAAAGTATCTAAAAAATTCCACTTTCCCTCAAGACCTAAATTATCAATTAATTTTACAAGGGTTTGAGCATTTTCGATTTCTTCAAGCTCTTCACTACTATGAGAACAAGGAATATCTTCTTTCAAATATCTCTCATCATGTTCACAGATTGGGCAACCCCTGCCCAAATCATCATCTCGATAAACATCTCCTCCAGGAGTTGTAATTAAATAACCTTCTAACTCATTAGATAAAGGTTGTATCTCCCAACCTTCTTTCATAAATTCTTTAATTTGTTCCGTAGCCATCTTCAACCCAAAGTCCTCTGCTTCAAATTATGATAAGCATTCTTCCATGTTATCCAAGTCTTTCTGAAGATTCCTGCGTCCTTGTGTTTACCTGCGTATTTCGCAAGGAATTTCTGCGTAAGCGGGTCAGAAGTATAACCCGAACCAACTTCATCACCATACTTTTCTTTAATCTGCCCCATCTCTTTCTCCCTCTCGCTCTTTGCAAGTATAGACGCAGCTGCAACAGCAATATGATTTCTATCCGCCTTATGTTCACACGCTAAATCAAGATTAGAAAGATTATCTATCCTCGCCCTCAAAAAATCCCCCCATTTAACCAAACTAACAGACGGACAATCAACAACAACCTTTATCTTTTTATCTCCCTCATTCATCTTATTAATTATTCTCGCACAAGCAAACGCCTCAAGGTCATTCAGATTCGTCCCGTTCTTATTCTCTGTGTCAATCTCATCCGGATAAATAATAACAATCTCAAAATTCTCCACCTTTTCCCGAATCTTCTCAGCCAAAAACTCCCTTCTCTTATGAGTAAGTTGCTTAGAATCTTTCACACCCAATTTTATCAACTCGTCTTCAACTCTTTTTTCCAATAAACAACCAGCAAGAATCATCGGCCCAATCACAGGCCCCCTTCCGGCATCATCAATTCCAAGGATTAACATGCTATAAAAAAATCTAAGTTGTTTTTAAGTTTTGTTGTGTTTTTTGAAATTGCTCGTGCTTCCGCACTCGGGATAGAGAAAAACTGTTAACAAAAAATCTGAAATCTATTGTTATAGTGGAACCCAGTTACTCAACGTATTATGCGAAGCTATCCAATTAACAACTTCTCCTAAGCGAACAATCTAGTGAAGCCGATTGTGAGCCACCTATTGTGAACAAAAATGAACCTATTTTCAATGACCTTTAAATAAGTCCTCTAAACAAAAAACATCATATAAACCTGGTAAATCCCAATTATCAAAACCGCTAGAAGAGCTGCGATGGTTAAAAAACTCCAAAATTTATCTCCTGGATCTTTAGAATACTTATACATAGGGAAAAATATAACAAAAGAAGAAAACGCTAAAAAGATTAGAGATATTATTAAGTGAAAGGTTGAGGACAATCCTCTATAAATCTCAAAGATAAAAAGATTTGGTAAAAAGAAGAAAGAATACTGGCTAAAGCAGAAAATTAAAAGCAAAAGAACCATTAAAGGTTTTAAATATTTCATAAGATTATAAAGAGCATATACTTATAAAATTATCTTAAGCACTAATTTTATAAACAATCATCTCGTCCATTCCTCAAGAGGTGAATAAAATCGTTTGGTTAGAGGTTGAAACAAAAGTTAGAATAAAGAATGTTAATTCTCTTAGAAAGAAGATTAAGAAGATAGCAAGGTTTCAGAAAAAGGAGACGCGGGGAGATGATTACTTTGCTTTGCATCGAAGGTTTAGGAAATATGCGTATCCAAAGAAGGCGTTTAGGATTAGAAGAAAACCAGATAAGTTTGAGGTTAATTTTAAAAAACATTTGAAAAAGTATTGGGATAGTGAAATTGTTGTGAAGCAAGAATTTGAGTTTGTCTTGAAAGACCAAAAAGATGTTGACAATCTACTTGCGTTGTTCTTTGATTTGGGGTTTGTTCAATGGATGAAAAAAAGAAAGACTTCAGAATCATATCTTCATAAGAAGGATAAAAGGATAATAATAGAAATAAACCATGTTGCACATCTCGGTTACTTCATGGAGATTGAGTACCTTGCACAACCTTCAGAAATGAAAAAGGCAAAAAAGAAAATCCATGATACTTTGAGGGAATTGGAAATTGATCCAAAAGATGTTGACAACACTGGTTACACAAAGAGACTTCATGATAAAGGAATTAAAGATAAGAGGTATTGGGTTAAATAAAATGGGATGGAAAGATTGGAGTTATGCTAAGAAAGGGGCTATTATCTGGGGAGCAATTATAGTATTAATTTTAATTCATGGATTTTCTACAGATTGTAGTTTATTTTCAGCAGGACATCCATTGGGAAGTTCGGGCCATGGCCCAGATAAATGTTTTCCAGGAGAAGGGACATTAATATTGCTTGAGATAATTATCTTTTATTGTTCAGTTATAGTTATTTCTATTATTCTCCTCGGCTCCTTAATCAGCCACATCTATAAAGATTTTCTTAAATCCAAAAATACTAAAACCAAAAAATGACAGGTAAAAAATACGTAACTCGCAAAGCAGGAAAGTATTGGCCAAGTGAGGAGATGAAAAAGATTGCTTGGATTAGTGATGATAAGATTTACAAAGAGGCTGAGAAGAATCCTGTTGAGTTTTGGGAGAAGTTGGCGAGAGAAGGGATAACTTGGGAGCAAGAATGGACAAAGGCATATCATGAGAAGCTTCCGTACTTCGAATGGTTCAAAGGAGGTAAGTTGAACTTTTGTGCGAATGCTGTTGATAGAAATTTAGGAAGAGGAGAGAAGACTGCTTTGATATGGGTGCCAGAGCCTCTGAATGAAAAACCTATTGAAATGACCTATGCTGAACTTTATGAAAAGGTAAATAAGTTTGCGAATGTGTTGAAGGGGCTCGGGGTTAAGAAAAGAGATGTTGTTTCGATTTATATGCCATTAATTCCTAATGCTTTAATTGCCATGCTGGCTTGTACAAGGATTGGAGCAATTCATTCTGTTGTGTTCTCTGCATTCTCTGCTGAAGCTCTTAAAACAAGAATCAAAGATGGGAATGCAAAAGTCCTAATCACTGCTGACGGTTATTACAGAAGAGGGAAGAAAGTAAACCTACTAAAGAAAGCAAAGAAAGCAATCAAGGGAACCAAAGTTCAGAAAGTTATTGTTGCTAATCGTCTGGGCAAG
>JAAOYJ010000028.1 GCA_018221285.1 Candidatus Pacearchaeota archaeon | reverse complement strand
GGGATGTAGTTTTTCTTTATTCTCATTATACCATTTTAATAAAAGATCCATATCAGTTTTTACATAGATTCCTGGACTTGCTTCAAAGTGTGATTTGAAAACTCTTATGTCTTTTGTTCGATAGCCAGTTCTTTCGTCAATATTTTTCATTAATCTTTTATGAGTCTCAATGATTATTTCATTATTAAGATTCTTCTTCTGAGCAAATAACCAGAATAAAGTATCTTTTGTATTTTGCAGATCATAGATTTCTCTTAGCATCCTATCTTTTGGAGTTCTTCCTGTCTCGAAAAAGTTTTTAGCTTCTTCTAGTGTTATTGTGTTTCCTTCAAGTGAAGCGGTGTTATATGCGAACTCAATTGCAAAGTCTTCGAGAATTTCTTCTTTTGATTTTTGGTCGAGTTTTTGAAATACTTTATTGTAATGCAATCTACTCGCTTCAATATCTTCAAAATTGTTATTTAGAAAATCATCTTTCTTTAATTTTAATTTTCTTACTTTGTTGTTATAATATTCTGTTTCTAGAAGTAGGCTTATTTTTCTATAACTTTTTTTCATCTCCTGTTTGTCTTTTGCTATAGTTGGAAGATTTTTTCTGGCTTCTTCGATAGTTGAACCTAAATAAGCAATATCTTTTGTTATTTGCTTTCCATTTAGTCGTCTTGAGGCTCTGAGGTAATAGTAATTTTTATTTCCAGCTTTCTTTTTGTACATGTAAACCATATTAATTTTAAGAAATTGGACTATTTAAGTCTTGCCCTTTACAATTGATAAATTGTAAATGTAAAGGGTAGTCCCCCCACCCTGAATCGAACAGGGCCACAGCGGGCTACAACCGCCTGCTCTACCGATGAGCTATAGGGGGACAAATAAAAAACTCCGAATAGCTTTATAAATTTTTAGATAACTATTGATACTTTCCAACAATCCTCTTAATTTCCCTCAACCCCTCTTCACTAAACTCACTAACCAAAACCCCGCTAAAAACATCATCCTCCCTATCCATATGAACCCTCAAAACATCAACAAACTCCCTCATCTCCTTAGCCAAAACCTTCCTCACCTCAAAATCACTCCCTGAATTAATTGCATTCGTAATACTTTCCACCCTCCCGCTCAAACTCTTATGCTCCAACAAAATAGCATCAATAGGAATCTCGAAACCCTCTTTCTTCATAACATCAAAAATATCCTCCTCCAACTTCTCATGCCCATCCCAAAGCTCACAAGTCTTCCAAAAAGTATGCACCAAATTAGAATAATTAATATCACCCTCGGACATAATAAAGTCCAATTCAGACAATTCCATCTCAATAGCCTCATGCTCCTTCCTCAAAATAATAACCGGATTCATACCAAAACAAAGAACATCAAATACTTATATACTCGTAAACACTCTTTACCGCCCCAAATTCAACAAGTATGAATTCTTAGCAGTTAAGTTCGCAGCGTAAAAATTTTAGATGTGTGCTCTGGCACATGAGAAAATCTTTTACCAAGAAATTGACGCTAAGAATTCATACTTATCTTGCCCTTTTGCCAATCATCAATAATCCTCACCGCACACCGATCTTCATCAACAACGCCACCCTTCACCAAAAAACCCTTCTTTTTCCCCACAGCCAAAAACATGCCATAATAACTCATGCCATCCTCAACATTAATCCCATAAAATCTCTCCAAAATCCCAGCATCCTTCCTAACCAAAAACTCCACAATCTTCAAAGCCACCTTCTCCGGATTCCGAATCTTATGCGGGTCCTTAGACGCAGTCAACCCAATCTTAATCTTATTGTCCCCAGACGGAATTACGCCAGGCGAATCCATAATCCTCAAACGTCCACTCCGAATCCATTCAGTCTTCCGCGTAGTCCCACTAACACTCTTCACTTTAACTCCAGCACCAGGCACAAGTATATTAATCAAACTAGACTTCCCCGCATTAGGATAACCAACAACCCCAACCCTCAAACTCTCCCTCTTCCAGCTCTCAGCTATATCATTCAAACTCTCCTTTAATTTACCAACACCTCGTCTCTTCAAGGCAGAAATAAAAAACGCCTTAGAATACTCAGCCCTCAAATTCTTCAAATCCTCACCCCTAACCAAATCACGTTTATTAAAAACATAAACCAACCGCTTCCCAGCCTTCTCAACCTTACCAACAATCTCCGAATTCCGCGCAATCTCAGGCATCCTAGCATCAACCACCAACAACACAACATCGCTATTCCGCAACACATTCAACACAACCGGCCAAAATCCCATAAGATGAATTTCGGAAACCAAATATTTAAACATTTAGTTGAGAAGATTCTGAATACCAACTGTCGCCACTCGCCAATCATCCGTACCACTCACCAATTAATCAGCACCACTCCCCAATCAAACACCTTATAAACAAAACCGAAATCCAAAATATATTTCCCCCCTCATATTTCTATATAAACAAAAAAACTCTCAATATACTAAGGAGGTGAAAAATGATAGTTAAACTACAAGTACTATACGACGATCTAAACCGTAATGGCAGTAGAGAACGAGACGAAGTAATTCGTGCGGTCGATAGAGTAATGAACGGCGCATCTTGGGAAGCAAGCGGCGAAGGATGGATAGCTAGAAGATAGTTATGAAAGAAAACTCTACTCGATCTATATCTGCCGACAAGGCCCTTAGAAACGAAAAAACAAAACTTTACTTTTTTATTAATTAATTTTATATACCTCAGCACCCTCATGATAACATGTCAAACAAAACTCACCAAATCGCAATCACCGGCATCATCCGAAACTCCTCCGGCAAATACCTAATCTGCAAACGTTCCCCAAAAGAAAAAGCATTCCCAAACAAATGGTGTGTACCAGGTGGGAAAATAGAAACCTCAGACTTCATCAATACTCCAAAAGACACAAATGACCACTGGTTCGACATCTTCGAAAAAGTCTTACAAAAAGAAGTCCTAGAAGAAACCGCCCTCACAATAAAAAACATAGGCTACATCTCAAACCTAGCATTCATCCACCCAAACGGAAACTCATCAATGATAGTCTCACTCCATGCCGACCACGACTCAGGAGAAATAGAACTACAACAAGAAGAACTAACCGACCACGCATGGGTAACCCTTGAAGAAGCAAAAGACTTTGATTTAATTGAGAATATTTGGGAACAGATTGAAAAGTTTGATAAAAAGTAAAATTAGGTATAATTACCATATTTTATAGTTTTTTTATAAAAATAGTTAATTATTTAAACTATAATCATCTCATTATCTAATGCCAACAAAATATGATGTATTCGCTAAAGTTATTGAGAAAGCTCCATGTAAACCAAAAGATCTAGAATTCAAAACTCCAATATATATCCACATCAATTCTCTAGCAAAATTAGGATGGATAAAAAAATCTGAACACGGAACATTAATACCCATATCTAATAAAAAAACTCACGAAGTATTTGAAATAATAAAATGGTCTTTAAAAAATAATATTAATCCAAACATCTGGTTTAGTAAAAATTTCAATAATATATTAAAAATACTACAAAAAGAAAGTCCCAAGATAAATCCAAAACAACTTTCTGCGAATGCAAGAAATACCGCAATAATTAACTTTCTTGTTAAATATCAATTTATTTTAATCTACCAAAAAAGCCCAAAATTAGGAACCTTACTAAATCATAAAATGCTTACCTTTTTGCAAGATTATCATGAGAGAAAAGTAAAAATAAATGAAAAATACTTATCTCCCAAAAAAATCAAGGAATTAATATTAAAAACCAAAAGAAGAG
>JAAOYJ010000027.1 GCA_018221285.1 Candidatus Pacearchaeota archaeon | reverse complement strand
TCTTTTAACCTTCTGTTAAGAATACTTTTCAGCTTTCCCTCGCGGTACTAGTGCACTATCGGACTTTGGTTATATTTAGGGTTCGGAGTTAATCCTCCAATATTCAGACGCCCAATCCAGGACGCCCTACTCTTTGAAGAGCAACATATTATTTTCGAGTACGGGACTATCACCCTCTAAGGTGTTCCTTTCCAGGAAACTTCTCCTCAATAACTTAGTTGCTTATCTTCACCACATCTCTATCTCTCTTTCAAAAGAAGATTCAGTTTGCCCAGTTCCCTTTTCGCTCTCTGCTAATAAGGGAATAATAATTATTTTCTTTTCCTACCGGTACTAAGATGTTTCAATTCCCGGCGTGATTCTGCCTCTCGGCACATTCAGAAATCTTGGGATCAAAGCTTGCATGCAACTCCCCCAAGCTTATCGCAGCTTGCCACGTCCTTCATCAAAACCAAAACCAAGCTATCCGTCTAACAGCATAATTGATGTAATATTAATCCTTCTGAGTTATATATCTTGATCTAAACAAATGTTTAGATCAGTGGGAAGAAAACATTAAATGTTTTCTTTTTCCTACTGCTTATTTCATTGAACATGAAACGACTAAGTGTCGTGTCCTCATTATGACACAATAAACTTTACTGCGCCACATAGACGGCGCACAGAATTCTAAATAGTCCTCGCTAACGAGAGCAGTTTTGAATATTTACTGATTACCATTCTATAAAATATCTAGCTTCAAACCTTTTTTAAACCTTCCGACTAACTACAAGAAAGTTTTTAATAACGATTCCCATGAATGAAGTATGAAAGAAAGAGGACAAGTTACTATATTTATTATAATAGCCTTGGTTATTGTTGGAGTAGTGTTATTGTTTTTTGTAGCTAGGGGGAATTTAAGCACGAATGATATTCCTGCTAGCTTCGAACCAGCATATAATAATCTCCAATCTTGTTTCGAAGAGGTAAGTAATGAAGGAGCATATGCCATAACATTGCAAGGAGGATATTATAATGTTCCGACTGATTCGTCTGTAGTTTATTTTACTGAAGAAGTTCCATATTATTACTTAGATTCAAAAAATTATGTGCCAGAACTAGAAACAATCGAAGAGGAATTAGGAGATTATATCAGTAAAAATTTAGATGATTGCTTGGATCTGGAAGATTTTGATAAACAAGGCTTTGAGATAGATAAGGGGAAATCTAGGATATCAACTAAGATAAATGAAAGAAACATTGAGATAAAAATTGTAAGCCCTATAACAATAAGAAAAGGTGAAGATTCAATTGAATTAAAAGATATCAAATTAGAGTTAGATTACGATATTAAAAATCTGTATTTAGCTTCTAAAGAGATAGTAGAAGATTATTCAAAAAAACCAGGAGTAGTATGCTTAACTTGTTTAGAAAAATTATCACAAGAAAATAATGTTGCTATTGAGGCTATTCCAATGGAAGAAATTATTGAAGGGGATAAAAATGTCCTATGGTTCTTAATCACAAACAAAGAAGATACTTCAGAGGATAAATTAACATGGAGGTTTGTAGTAGAACAATGAAAAAATTAGTGATATTTAGTTTTATGTTAATTTTGTTAATAGTAAATGTCTTGGGAGTCGCTGAGATAGTGTTAGAGACAATTACAGAATTAAAGGATGGTTCTAAGATAGAAGGATATGGAATCGACCATAACGAAGGCGTTTACACATTCGCTGGAGAAGATAATAAGTTATGTTTGCCAAATGATTGCTTTGAAAACATAAAATCTCAAGATAAAGCAGGACATCCAAGTTATATAGAAACTGATGAAGAAGGAAATATCATCAAAGCTGATTTTACAACTGATGAAAATGGGGGAACTTATCGATTAGGGGAAAAAACATTGGAACTCCTTCCCAATACAAGAATACAATATGAAAATGGAGAATATATTATTTATAGGAAAGAAGGCAAAGAATCTGGAAGTTTTAAGTTTAAGAATCAACAAGAAGATAAATTCACCCAGATAGATTTTTATTTTGATGAAAAAATAGACATAACAGGAAATAGAATCTTTGGGAAAAACTTTGTTATAGATGGAGATTTGGTTAAAGGGATAAATGGAGGAGAAGGAGAAGTAATGATTTCTAATGGTAAAATAAATTATATTGGAGAAAAAACAATCGCAACAATCAAAGGGGTAGAGCACAGAACCTCTGAAGAAAACTTAAACTTTTATAGTGGAGGAGT
The DNA here is from genome assembly GCA_018221285.1 of Candidatus Pacearchaeota archaeon. Lineage (GTDB taxonomy): Archaea > Nanobdellota > Nanobdellia > Pacearchaeales > GW2011-AR1 > JAHKAF01. Next base: position 3,792 of record JAAOYJ010000027.1, on the reverse strand, counting down.
AAATGTTTATTATGATGAAAATTTCAATCCCTCCCAACATAGAAATGAAAATTACTTCAATTATGGGAGAAATTCAATTCATTCGGGAGGAGAAGGATTTTCATCGACTTTAACAGAAGAAAATGAAATCTTTCATGAATTAAAATTTAAAAAAACTATAAAAGGAACTCCTCATGAAGAGATAGGCTCCTTTGTGATTAGTCCTAATGATGGATATTTAGAGATTAAAAGAAATTCAAACCAAAAAGAGTTTATACTTGATGTTAATAGTGAGGGAGATTTTGAAATAGAAAACGGAAGGATAATAATCTCTTCAGAAGGAGGAGAAATTTTTACAAGCACAAATTCGGATAAAGACCTTTCTCAAGATATGATTCTAAATGACGAATATATAATAGAGGGTTTATCATTTAAAAATAAGGAAGGAGCTATAAATATAGATCATCGGCTTCCGTGGGAGAGAACCATAGAAAGAATAAAAAATTTAGATATGGCAGAAGCAAATCAATTAAGGGAAAGTTTGTTTAAGGAATGGAATGAAAGGCCAAGAAATTATATGGGATTTATGAATAGTGTTGAAGAAGAGGATTTAGTAAAATGGATGTATGAGTCAGCAGATATTGCAAACCAGAATAAGTATGGTGTTAAAGTAACCCCTTCTGAAGTATTTGTAGTGGCTATGATGGAAGGTTTAGGAGATCCTCATAGCGGGTATATAGAAATGTCTTATTATGATGACCATTATGCTGAAATAAATTCATTTAATCATTTAGGAGTTGATTATGCAGGAGATTCTACCGAAATGAAAAGATTAAAGAATGGAGGATTTATGCCCCAAAACCTAAATCCAGTTGCTGTACGTGAAGCAGCTAATGAACAAGGAGAAATAGTAAAAACGGGCAAGTTTAAAGATTTAAAAGATGGATTAACAGCAGTAGCAGGAACTTTGGCCCATAGAAAGTGGAGGTTTGAAACTGATTTTAAAAGACATTTTGGAGAAGACGAATTTAATAAATTGCAAGATGATGAAAAATTCTTTTGGAGTTATCTTTATTTTAATACAGGGGAGGGAGCAGGCAAAGGAGAACTAACAGGGAATGAATATAAAATTGGATTAGGAAGAACTGAAAAAGGGGCTGGAAGAGAAGCACTCTACAAACCAAGGGGGGAAGAAGAAAGCACTTATTATCAAAGGAATACTGTAGTGAATTCAATAAGAAGGATGGTAACTAATAAATGGATAAGAAATCTTAATATCTTTGGGATTTAGAAAATTTTATCTTGGAAAAACCCCAATTACTCCTGGAATTTCTATTTTCCTCCCAAAAACCGTTGCATCTTTTCCAAGCCCATATGTTTCAAATTCACCATAAGTTACATAAGATAAATTAGGAGATTTAATCACCATATTTGCTTCATATCCTCCGTCCATATTCATAGCAGTATTAACATTAAATCCTTTACCCCTCTCTTGATTACTATCTCTCAAGAACCTTCCAAAATTATGTAATGTAAAATATCCTCCCTCTGTTGTCATAAATAATATTTCATCTTCGTTTGTTTTAGCAACAACAGTTCTATTTGCTTGCCATAGAGATTCTTTTACCTTTATTTTACCTTCTCTATTTAATAAGATTGGCCAATGTTGAACCCCTTCCAAATATTGAGGAGTTTTATAATCAAATTTATCATATTTAAAATCTAATAAATCTGCTCGTTTTATTTTTCCTACCAATGATTTTTTTGGTTCTGCTACTAACATCCCTCTAACACTCTTATTTTGTTTTGGACCTTTTTGTTTCCTATCACAAATGACAAGGGCGCATGGTCTGTAATAAGGATTTGCCATATATTGGGCACTATTAATCATCGCAATTGCGCCAGTTGCATTTCTCCATGCTTCTATAGTCCCTCCCGCAACTTTACCAGAAGATTCATCATAACCATTGAATACTTTTATTTTATTTAGTTCAGGATTGATTTTTAGAGTAGCAATTACGTCAACCAATTCATTTTCCCTGAATACTTTTGTTCTAGAGAATTCAAGACCTTTAGAAATATTTTTCCATTTTATTTCTTCATGATTAACATTAGAATAATCAGGCGAAGGAAGATGCCAAAATTCTTTTGAAGATACTTGCAAGGTTTCTTTTGCAAATCCTTTTTTAGAACCAAGAATTGCACCAGCTCCCATTAAGAGACTTTTTTTGATAAAATCTCTTCTATTAATTCCCATATAAAATGCGGGATAAAAGGTTATATAAACTTTTCTATAGTAACTACTTCAGAATGAATAAAATTAATCCAACATCACGAATGATATCTAAAGATATCATGAATGGACCTGCCGTGAGTTGGCGTCGCGAGTAAATCGCTCGCTGCATTCTGAATAAATTCAGAACACAAACACAAGTGTTCAATGAGAAAATAATCTATGGACCTGCCAAACTCCCGACCTCGCACGAGCGATTAATATAAGATGGTCTCTACCACAAAATCGCTCGGAGTTGAAGATAAATAAAATTGAATTTAGTCCGACATCAAGACAGTATATGTTCTTGTCTCGTGTATGAATAACAAACATATAAATGGACCTGCCGTGAGTTGAACACGGGTCTCCTCGGTGCAAGCGAGGTATCTTAGCCATTGGACAACAGGCCCATGTTAATTTCTAGAAATCAGAGTTTTTAAGGTTTAGGATTATGACTTTAGTTCTCCAAACTCTCTCAAAGCTTTTTGAACAAGCGTAAGTTCTTCTGGAAAATAAGATATAGGGATTTTATGATCCTCCACTATTTCCTCTTCAAACCTAACAGAACTTATTTCTTCATAACCATTGAATCTAAAGTAATTCTTAGTTTTAGGTTCAAAAGCTATACCTAATCCATTAACCATATCTGCAGGACATTCTGCAATAATCCCAAAATATTTCGGTCTAGGTTCCATACTCTCCACTACAATCCCCCATTTAAAAGAATTTCTATCATCAAAGATAACCTTTGCTCCTCGCTGATTAATAGATTTTATATCAGAATTCTTTTTTATTAATTACTTCTCTATCTCGAGCGATAGCGAGCAATTTTGTAACTAACAAGATGAGTATGTAAAAACAATCTAGCTGCTGTTCGGTCATACTTCCTCGCGATTTCACGAGGATAATAAAATATAGGAGGTGATCCATCTGCAGGTTCCCCTACAGATACCTTGTGACGACTTAACCTACCTCATCTACCCAAGATTCTCCTTCTAAAAGTTTCATCCTAAATAAACTTGGTTGGTTTGACGGGCAGTGTGTGCAAGAGACAGTGACTTATTCACCGGGCGTTGATAACACCCGATTACTACGGATTCCAGCGTCATGAGGCTGGGTTACAAACCTCAATCTGGACTGAGATGGACTTTAAGAGATTAGCTTCTCCTTTCGGAGTCGCATCCCATTGTATCCACCATTGACGCGCGCGTGTTGCCCAGGACTGTCGGGCTGTACTGACCTAACGTAGCCCACACTTTCATCCATGTTACCATGGCAATCTGCATATAGTGCACGTAGCAAATATGCATGTGGGTCTTGCCTGTTACCTGATTTAACAGGTCACTTCACAGCACAGGCTGACGTCGGCCATGCAACTCCTCTCAGCGTGTCAGGTAAGACCTTTAGACTGACCTTCATCCTGCTGTCGGTCCTGGTGAGGTTCTCTGTGTATAATTAAATTAAACCGCACGCGTCACCCGTTGTAGTGCCTCCCCGCCAATTCCTTTAAGTTTCGGCCTTGCGACTATACTTCCCAGGTA
>JAAOYJ010000026.1 GCA_018221285.1 Candidatus Pacearchaeota archaeon | reverse complement strand
TTATTAAGTTGGCTAAAGAGAGGGATGTTGCTCGGAAGGAGAAGGATTTTGCTAGGAGTGATGAGTTGCGGGATTTGATTTTGGAGAAGGGGTTTGTTGTTAGGGATGGAAAGGATGGGTTTGTTTTGGAGAAGATATAAAAAGTAAAATTTGTTGTTATAATAAAAATGGGAAGAAAATGTGCAGAATGTAATAAGAAAATAGGAATGTTTTCTATAGATAATAAATGGAAGGGAAATCTTTTTTGTAGTGATTCTTGTAAATTAAAGTTCAAAAAGAATTTTTTGGAAAATGAGAAAAAAGCCCTTGTAGAATTTAAGGGAAGGAATGGAAGAATTTCTTTATTTGAAAAGTTTGTAAGATTTGATAGGGAGAATATAATGGGATTTCTTATGCAAGGACTAAAGGGGAAAAAAGATATTTATTTCAAAAACATAACTTCTATACAAGTTAAAAAACCTGGAATAACTGTTGGCTATCTTCAATTCTCCTTACCTGGAGGCAATGAATCCAAGAGAGGTGTTTTTGGTTCATTGCATGATGAGAATACTATTTCGTTTGATGGGAAAGAGAAATATAATAAAGCCCTAAAAATAAAAGAATATATTGAAGATAATATACATAAAAATCCAAAAAGAAATCTTGTGAGTGATTCTGATGAGATTGAGAAAATGTATAAGTTAATGGAGAAGGGTATAATAACAAAAAAAGAATTTGAACAAAAAAAGAAAAAAATATTAGGATGATTAATATTTCTAAGACTATGCGGATTTTGGGTAAGAGGTATCCTCGAAGTACGACGACTTTGAATAGTATGCGGGGGAAGGCGAGTCCGTTTGAGATTTTGATTTCTTGCTTGTTATCTTTGCGGGCGCGGGATGAAATTACAGATTTGGTTTCTCGAGATTTGTTTGCGGTTGCTGATACGCCTGAAAAAATTGTTAAGTTGCCGATGGCTCGGTTGAAGAAGATTATTTTTAGGAGTGGGCATTTTAATAAGAAGGCTGTTGCGTTGAAGGAGGTGTCTAAGGATTTGATTAAGAGGTTTGATTCGAAGGTTCCGAAAAGTTATGATGAGTTGATTTCGATTAAGCATATTGGACCGAAGACCGCGAATATTGTTTTGGCGTTTGCTTTTGGGAAGTTGGTTTTGCCGATTGATATCCATTGTCATAGGATTCCGAATAGGTTGGGATGGATTAAGACTAGGACGCCTGAGGAGACGGAGAGGGAGTTGATGAAGATTTTGCCTAAGAGGTTTTGGAAGGAGTTTAATTCTGCGTTTGTTCAGTTTGGGCGGGAGATTTGTTTACCTGTTTCGCCTAAGTGTTCGGAGTGTCCTGTTGGTAAGTTTTGTGATAGGGTTGGGGTTTTGAGGAGTCGTTAGTGATGTGTGCATATGTGTGGTTTTGTGCACACATGTATTTTGTAAGATAGATAATATTAAAAAGTGTTTTATGTTTTAACTATTGAGATGGTGAAGAAGGCGATTTTGTTTGACTTGGATAATACGTTGTATGATTATGAGGCTCCACACAAGAAAGCGTTGAAGGCTGTTTATGATGTCTTGAAGGGTGATGTGAATATTTCTTTTGTTAAGTTTAGGGAATTGTATAAGCTTTCTAAGAGTGAGATTCATCGTGAGTTAACTGGTTCTGCTTCGTCGCATAATCGTGTACTTTATTTTCAGAGGTTGATTGAGAAGACTAATAATACAGTTGATCCTTCTATTATTTTGAAGCTTTATTCTACTTATTGGGATACGCTTTTGAAGAATATGAAACTTGGAAAGAATGTTTTGGCTACCTTGAAGGAATTGAAGAAGAGGGGTTTGAAGATTAGTATTGTTTCGGATTTGACTACGCATATTCAGCTGAGGAAGATTCAGAAATTGGGAATTACGAAGTATATTGATGTGCTTGTTACTTCAGAAGAGGCGGGAACCGAGAAGCCACGTGCGATTATGTTTTTGTTGGCTTTGAATAAATTGGATGTTTCTTGGCATGATGCTATTTTTGTTGGAGATAATTCGGTGAATGATATTGAGGGAGCCAATGCTGTTAGGATGGATACAATTTTGATTAGGCATGGTCCATTGG
>JAAOYJ010000025.1 GCA_018221285.1 Candidatus Pacearchaeota archaeon | reverse complement strand
TTGAACTATCCTAAGATTAGGTCGACGACAAAAGGTGCTGCCCATATTACTATGAGACCGACGATAACATACATTACCATGTTCTTCGCCTTTTCTCGTTTTCCTGGATCCGAACCACTTGCTATGTATGTGACTCCTGCGAATAGCATTACAAGTCCCGCGATTATTGTTGCGGCATATTTGACAAGATTGTAAATCGTTGTCAATGGCGCTAAGATTTCTTCGAAATCCGCATCGCTTGCTGCAGCAACTAAGCTAACTTGGGTTACTACCAAAAGCAAAAAGATCGCAATTGGCAAGAGGTTCAGTCTTCTTCGTTTAGTTCCTTGGTATGGTTTTTGTGCCATTGTAAGATCTGCTCAAGCTCTATTTCATTTGGATATTTTATCGATAGAACATCTAGACAAGTTTGACAGAATTCTTCGAAATCGGTAGAATCTCCGCAGATACAACATTTTGTTTCCATAGTTATTCTAGATGAATTTATTATAAATGGAATCGGAGAAAAAAATTGGGTAATTTTTTGGGTAAAAAATTTCTCCTGTTTATTATAAGGAATGAACGTATAGTTATTTTATGGAAGAAGAAAATATTCGGGCTCCGAGCGAACTGCCAGAATGGGTTGTTGTTTTGATGCAAGCCTATAAGGAATATATTAATACGTTAGAGGTGGGCGATGAGAAGTGATGGGCTTTATGGGTTGTTTATGAGGAGGTTGTTAGAATCTAAAGGGAAGTCTAAGGGGGATATTATTCCATTCCCGAATTTGTTTGAAAAGTTATGTAGAAATTTTAGCATAACAAAAAAAGAATGCTGGGGGATATTGTTCTTGTTGCGAGACTTTGGTTTTATTGATGTTATTTGTGGTCATGGAGTTAGGGTTTTGAAGAAGATGGATTGAATTACCTACCTTGCAAATCTACGGCAAATCTTATTCCTCCCGTAAATGATCTGTCGGCTATATTAAAATTTAGTTCACCATAAAGATTACTCCCCCTTTTGAAATATTTTTGAAATTCTATATTTATTGGAACTTTGCTAACTTCGTTTATCGGTTTCGCAGTTCTCATATGTGAACTTATCTGCATAATTTCTCCTATTTGGTTTTTTGGCATATTTAATTCTGTGCAGATATATCCTACCGCAACTTGACTAACTGCACGATATGCTGTAATTGCGGACCAATGATAGGCATTATCTCCTCCTGTTTCATACGAATTTTCAAAATTTGTCTCAACATCTACTTCGGCACTGGCTATTTTCTCTTCTAAATCAAAATTAATATTTTTAATATTAAGATTTTCATCAGAGAATCCTCTGTCTAAATACTCTGATCTTATTTCTTCAGGTAATTCCTTTAGTCTTGCCATAAACTCATGGCAATTAATCAACTTTTAAGTTCTTGTAATAATAATTTTACACCAAGAAAAGGTTTATATATCTCAAGGTATACTTATTTTTATGATTAATGAAGTATTGGAGAAATTTGGGTTTGACGAGAAGGAGATTAAAGTATACTTGGGGTCTCTTGAATTGGGGGCAGTTCCTGCTTCTGAAATTTCAAGAAAAACAGGGCTACAGAGAGAACTTGTTTATGTTGTCTTAAGTAGACTTGAGAAAAAGGGCATAGCTGGAAGCACAATTAAGAATTATAAAAAGTATTATACAGTTATAGAACCAACAGAGTTAATTAACCAGCTAGAAGAGAAAAAATTTCTTCTAAAAAAGATACTTCCTAAGTTGAATGAATTGAAGAATAAAGAGACTATTCCAAAACCTACTACAGAGACATTTTCAGGTGTTGAGGGAATAAAGACTGTTTTGAATCACATTCTAGACTATTATGCTAAAAATCCTAAAGAGAAATTATTGTTAGGTTATGGGTCTGCAGGAAAGTTTGAAGAATTACTAAAATGGTCTTTTCCTCATTTCATTGAGGAGAGAAAAAAGGCTAAGATTAGGTTCAAAGCAATATATAATAAAACTAAAGAGGGAAAGAAAAAGAAAAATCTACCACTATCTGAAATAAGATTACTCCCTGAAGAAGTGGAGTCCCCTGTTTTTCACTTAATTTATCCAAATCATGTCGCTACGATTATTTTTAATGAAGAGCCTTTGGGGATTGTTGTAAAATCTTCTGAGATCTTCAAAAATTATACAGTTTATTTTAATCAGCTATGGAAGACTGCTAAATAGTATTCATCTCAGCCATCTTCTTAACCAACATCTGTAAAAACTCAGGATTCTTTACGAACTCGTTCATTAGTTCATTTGTTTTGTTTTTTTCTGCATCTTCTTCGATCATTCTTTCAGCCTCTTTCGAATTTAATGGAGTCCCGCATGACTTGCAGAATTTATTTGTCATTTCGTTCTTAATACCACACTTCAAGCATGTTGCAGGAATTAATCGAGAAATCCTAGTTTCTTTTTTGACTTCTAATCCGTTTGCTAACAAAATTGCGTCATCTGTATCTTTCCCTGACATATGAATATAAACTCCTGCCATTTTTGAACCCTGCGCCCATCCAAGATAATACTTAAGAGCCGCTTCGGTCATAAATTTTGCTAAAATCGTTGCACGAGAATGTCGAAGCAAATGAGGGTAGACTCTTTTCTTAATTCCCGCTCTTTTTGCAGCTTGCTTTAGGATATGTGAAATACTTGCGTAGCTTAGTGGATTTCCTTGGTAGTTTATCCAGAGAGGCTGATTGGAGTCTTCATTATTTGGATGGTGATTAATCCATGTTTGGATATATGGTGCTGAACTAACGACTAGTATTTTTCTCATACCAGTTTTTCCGTCAATAGTTATCCGTACACCATGCTGTTCTGGAGAAATGTGTTTAATTTTCATAGATCCACCCTCCCCTATTCTGCATCCAGACTCACATAAAACTGCCATCAGAGCCCTATCTCTCCCACATGTGCATGCTTGAATAATTCTTCTCATCTCGTCATCAGTTAAAAGTTCTTCTGGCATCTTTTTTTTGTTATGAGAAATCGTTACTGTATACCATGCAACTTCTGGAGGATATTCCCCCTTCTTGTCAACACCACGAATAAACTTGTAGAGCTTCCTTAGAAATACTTTATGTCCTTTTTTTGTCCATTCTGAATAATCTGATTGGTTCAAATTAGAAATAACTCTTTTGATATCTGCTGTTGTTGCATCAGAAAAATTCTTTTTGAAAATTCTATTGAACCAAATTATATTCTGCAAATACCTTCCTACTTTTGGTAAACTAATGTTATTCGCTAGTAGTTCATCTTTGAAACCTAGGGCAATTTCTCGATCTTCTTTAGAAAAGTTTTCCTCTTTTTCTATTCTTTCAGTTAGCCTTTCTAGCATTCGTTTGTAGTTGTGTATATCTAGCATGTATTTATATGCCGACGCTGGCTATTAAACCACGATGAAAGGGTACTTTAAGAATTCTGGACGCCCCAACCGGGGATTGAACCCGGGTCTCGGCCGCGACAGGGCCGTGTACTAACCATTATACTATTGAGGCATTAATATTGATTGTAAGAATCGCTTTAAAAAGATTTGGTTTATTTTTTCTTTTTTATTGTCCGCTTAGTTATCTTAGTTTTCTTCCCTGTCGTTTTTGCCAATTCACTTCGAAGTTTCCCAATTTCTTCTAAGAGCATTGCGTGATTCAGAGAAAGATGTTGTACTTTATCATGAAGATCGGAGAAAGCATCATTAAGCATTAACATATCCTTTTTAACATAAGCGAAACTTGCTGAAACGTTTTTCTCGATTTGTTGATTCGATTTTTCCATAATATTTCATGGCTTCTATATTTATAAACTTTTGTAACTTTAGAATTGCGACAATGATTGAAATGCTTAGGTTTAAAACATAATTTTTCATTTTTATATTATGGTAAAATATGAACTTTTGGCACCTGTGGGAAACTTCCGAAATTTGCACGCGGCGATTACAGCTGGAGCTGATGCGATATACTTTGGCGTAAGAGAATTTAATATGAGAGATACAGCAAAAAACTTTACTACTAGAGATTTTAAGAAGATTCGAAAAATTTGCGGAGATGATGTTAAGATATACTTAACTTTGAATGTAGTGATGTATGATTCAGAATTAAAAAAAGTTGAAAAAATAATTAATGCTTCCAACGGAATAGTTGACGCAATTATTTGTTGGGACTTGGCAGTCATTGAATTGTGCAGAAAATACAAAATCCCATTCCACATCTCAACCCAAGCCTCAGTCTCCAACATAAAAACCGCAAAATTTTACAAAAAGCTCGGAGCCAAAAGAATCGTATTAGCAAGAGAACTAAACCTGAAGCAAATTAAAAAAATTTCAAAAGTTATTGACATTGAGTGTTTTTGTCATGGCGCAATGTGCGTTGCAGTTTCAGGTCGATGTTTTATGTCACACTATACCCATGGTTTGTCGGCGAATCGGGGACAGTGCGCACAACTTTGCCGAAGAGCTTGGAATATAAAAGATGATTCTGGAAATAAATTGAAGCTCGAGAATTCTAGAGTTATGTCGGCAAAAGACCTCTGCACTTTGCCATTCATCGGCAAGATGAAGAAAGCGGGAATCATATCGTTTAAAATTGAAGGACGAAATCGAAGTCCCGAATATGTATATACTGTTGTATCAGAATATCGAAAAGCATTGGATAAAAGTTTAAGCCATACTGAAATCGTCACCGGAATTAATAATTTGAAGAAGGTATACCATAGGGGATTTAGCTCTGGATTTTATTTAAAGATACCAACAGCCGATGATTTCTCGTTTAATGAAAATGGAGAGCAAAAAGAAAAGAAACAATTTGTAGGAAAAGTGTACAAATATTGGCCTAAGGCTGAGGTCTGTTCAGTAAAAATGAATGCTGGGAAACTCGATATCGGCGATGAAGTCTATTTGATTAGAGATGATGAAACCATTAAGAGAGTTAAGATTAAGACTATCGAATTTGAGAGAAAGAATGTTAAGTCAGCAAAGAAAGGTCAGGAAGTTGGTATCGATTTTGGTACTAAGGTTAGAAATGGAACTGAGGTTTATTTGATTAAAAAGAATTAGATTTTTTGTGGATTGTTATGCTGATTGCTAGGATTATTGTTCCGAGGATTACGCCTGCGATTACATCAGTGAGCCAGTGGACTCGGAGGTAGATTCTTGTGAAGGCAATTAGGAGGATGATTAGTGTTGTTATAATTGCTGCTAGTTTTTGTTTTTTGGTTATGAATAAGTATGCGATTAGGCCGAAGAAAACGACTGCCATTGTTGTGTGGCCGCTTGGGAATGCGCTGGATATTTCTTGGACTAGGGCGTTTAGGGGACGGGCTCTTTGGATGATTTGTTTTGAGAGTTTTATTAGTATTGCTGTTGCGATTGTCGTTGTGGCGAGGAGGGTTGCTTGTTTATTTCGTTTTTTTAGGTAGAGGATTGCTGCTATGATTAGTGATGTGATAAGGAGGATTAATGGGTCGGTTATTATGGCGATGATTTTTGAAAAAGATGTCAAAACTGAATTTTCAATTGATTGCATTAACACATTTGTCGCACTATCGATTGCCATAGTATAATATAACTATTAGATTATATAAATGTTTAAAATTAATACCTATAAAACAAAAGCAAACCCTTATCATCCCTTATGTAAATCGAATCACCATCCGTATTCCATATATGCGAAAACGTTTTTGTAAAAATCGAATTCGGCTCAACAGTTTCGCGATAGATATGAGTTGCGTCATCTTTGAATATTATACCCAGCTCTTTATCACATTTATTTCGGACTATTAGCTTTTCCGGCTCATCGGTTTTTAGTTGTATCAATTCAATACAATTTTCATCCGGAGATTTTTCCCATAGCCCCTTTTCATTCAGTCTAGCAAATTCCTCAGCCTTCATAAGTTCCTCATAATGCGAATCGTGCTCATAATAGTACAACGTAGCGAAACCCCGCTCTAAAATTTCTCTATTAATACTTTCATCATCTATAAAAATATGCGCAAGAATCCTCCCATATTTATCCGTGCCATAAGATTGAACCTGAATTGTTTTATTCTGCATTAGAATTATTAAATAATCTTTAGCTTCGGCATAATATGGCATCGATTTTTCCGGAGTATTAATACCCTTAAGCCTAACCCTTTGCCCCGTTGTCAAATCAAGTGTGTCGCCATCAATGATTCGTGAAACCCGAAATGTTTCCAGCGATGGTGTTGGGTCAGTAAGTTGATAATAAAATATTCCCGAAGCAACAAAAAGAACTATGAGAATTATCGATTTGAGCTCCATCAAGATTTTAATACAGTAAGGTTTAAAAGTGTATTTTTACGATAT
>JAAOYJ010000024.1 GCA_018221285.1 Candidatus Pacearchaeota archaeon | reverse complement strand
TGTGTAGTTCGCTGTGAACTTCGAGTAGTTCGCATAAAGTGTTCCAGCAGTCTTACTCAATGAGATTGAACTTGTCAAATCAATTGAACCTGTGGTCATTGAAGTTTCATAACCTCCCTTCTCACAAAGAGTTCCATAGGTAATATTCTCCGCAGTCGAGAAACTCTTATTATATTCCCACTCATCTGATGCCACATTCCATGCCATGCTGTGCTTCTCTGCTCCTGCATTATAAGTCTCCCAAACTTCATCAGCACTCAACGAACGGTTCCAGACTGCTACTTCGTCTATTGAACCGTCGAAAGTATAATCTGAACCACTATGGGTCTTTCCAATATTAAGACTTGTTACCCTATTCCTCGAGGTTCCATCCCAAGCACCGGTTATATCAGTTAAAACACCATTTACTATCCTATATAACTTCCCATTCTCAATATCTACAATAAATCCTACATGTGTCCAAGTGTTAATCGGGAAAGAATCTCCAGGGGAATCGGATTCTTTCTCTCCCCCATCTGTTTCATAAATTCTTATTCTTATCTCTCCATTAGGTGCTTCTGCAATAAACCAATCCCTATTCCCGCTATCTTTACTAACAATCCCCCCATAATTATCTGCATCATGACGATAAGCCCATGCCGAAACTGTAAAACTTTGATTATTCTCATTAAGCATATCTTGTCCAGCATTCACATAATCATCCCCACTACCATCAAATTCAAAACTTCCCGCACCTAATTTCTTATTAGTCAAATTAGGTTGTGCATCCCCCTTTGAAGTCCCATTATTCCCATTCCCTGAAAAATCATAAACAAGCGTATCATTCTCTGAATTACCAGACCATACAACCAAACCATCCCTCTCAACCAAGATAATGTCATTCGGCACATCCACGTCGTAGATTCTTCCAGAATAAAATTCTTTAGTAATATCTTTAATCTGAATTTCATTACCTTCTCTATCTAAGAAATAAATTTCCTCGCCTGAATTAAATCTATTGTATGTTTCTGAGATTTGCTCAAGAGAGAAATCCTCCAAATCAAAATTAGCTTTGCCTGACGGCAAAGGATTATTCAAACTGTTAACTAATAAATTATCATTAAATGGCATTTTTTCTATTAACAACTCTTCATCAATCTGCGAGCCATCACGAGCAGGTAACCTCTTATCAGAAAGTTTTAAATAATCCCCATTCTCTTCATTATTCATGGCTGAATTGATGAAATCTTTCGAGGATAATTTAGAATTAGATTCTAAATTTGTAGCTAAAGCAGTTGTCTCATTAATGAAACGTGACATTTCTGAACGATTCAAACAAACCAAAGAAGTTACTGATGAAGACAGTGAATTTTGCGAAGCGATTGACTGGCACCCTGTTGACGAATTACCTATGAAAGAATCTTTTATTAAAGAATTGAAAGAAGCTGAGAAAGGACCACATTCTGAATTTACCTTAGAAAGATTAGATAAATTAATGGGCTTAGAATGACCTTCAAATTTGAGATTTCTAATAAATTGGAAAAAACCCTCGCTAAACTCTCCAGAAAAGACAAAACTCTTGCAATTGCCGTTAACAAAAAAATCAAACAAATTATTAACTCCGACATTTTTTTCATCAACCATTTCAAAAACCTCAGAGCCCCAATGAATCACCTCAAAAGAGTCCATATTGAAAGCTTCATTCTCACATTCCAACTTAAAGATAACACCATCTTCTTCGAAAACTTCAGGCATCACGACAAAGCTTACTGAATCATTATCTTTTCCATAATCAAAAGATTTAAATATTTCCTCACCCATATTTAATTCATGAGAATTGATATTAACGAGTTCATTGTTGCTGATACTGAAATTTGTGGTGGAACTCCTACATTCAAAGGAACAAGAGTTATGGTCTGGCAAGTTATGGAATTGCTTGGAGCAGGAGTCACTATCGACAAAATCATTCAAGATTATTTCCCTCAACTCACAAGCCCTGCTATCTTTTCTGTTCTGACATATGCTTCCAAACTCATCGGAGAAGAAAAACATGTTCTTCTCCAAGAATAAGTTAAAGTTTCTTTCTGACGAGAACTTTCCAATAGGGGTTGATAAATTATTAAGGGAAAAAGGATATGATGTTAAGAAAGTTTCATTAAGAGCATCTGATAAACAATTATCTAAACTATCCAAATCTGATTCAAGAGTTATATTAACATTTGACAAGCATTTCCTTAATAAAAAGTTATTTCCTCCTAAAGAGCATTCTGGAATTGTAGTGTTTAAAATAACTCCTCCATTAATCGATACTACATTCTCATTATTATCAAAATTGCTCAAAGAAGTCAAGCCGTCTGAGTTCAAAGGAAGATTATTTGTAGTTTCTATATTCAGATTTATTTCATATCCAGATAATTTATTTAAGTAATCTGTTGACGCATAAACTCTATGTTTCGGACTAACAACCAAATCCCCATCTTCAGTCTCTATTCTATACATGAACTCAGGTGTATTCAAATTTTGTATTTCAAACGGTTTATGATATTCTTCCCCGCCACTAGTTGAATTCAAAGTAAGAATCTCATCATCATACTCAACATCAACAAAATATTTCCATGTTTGCTTGTAACATTTTCTAATATTAGCTTCACTTTGTTCAGAATTACTTAAACTATTAACCAAGAAATCTGAAGTCTGTTGTTGCGAGGAGTAACTACTATCATCACTATTAACCTGTGTTTCTTCTATTAACAACCCCCTATCAATCTGCGAGGAACGAGCAGGTATTTCTTCACAAACAATCCCTTCCTCTCCACAATCAACACTACCACAATCAACTTCAACTCCCGTCATAACTCTCGTCTCATTATCATAACAATGATCAGAATCATTATTCATATGCATTAACAAAACCAAACCATCCTCCAAATTCGAACCTGTCTCATTATAATATGTTGAAGCTTCGTCTGTGAATTGTATTGAGCAGGATGCGTCCTGCAAAGCACTCATTATTGCACTAAGTGAAGTGGTTCCATCCAAAGCAATTAAATCATTAATCCCATCACCATTCAAATCTCCTACATCAAGACCTGGATGTTTGCCACCACCCCCAATAGTTCCTGCCTGACTAAATTCATAATTCCATAATAAATCTCCTGATTTATTCAAAACCCAAACTATGGCATCACTATCTCCTGCAACAACTTCATCCACCCCATCATTATTAATATCCTTCACTAAAATATTTCCAACATCATCAGCTGGAAGTGTAAAGCTCCAATTAATGCCTCCGCTTTCATTATACGCAGAAACCGTGCCTACTGAATCCGAAGCAATAAATTCGTCTTTCTTTCCATCATCATCTAAATCAATAGGCACTATCTCAAAAACAAAACCGCTAAGCCCACTACCCTGGGCGAAAATATAACCAGTCGCATCATCATCCACATTCTGCATTGTAGAACCCCAAGTCCCATTCCACCTGAAGGCCCTTACTGCTGACCAAACCCCTACAACAAGCTCATCATTATACCCATCATCATTCAAATCCATGGCTGTAACACTATATGAATTTGTGAGAGTAGTATTAAATATCAGAGTACCATTTATGCCAACAAAAACAGATACAGTATTACTTGTACTTGCGCAAGCAACATCATCCTCATAACCATCTCTATCAAAATCTCCAATCTCAACGTCATACACATCAGAGCCTGTAGAATAATTCCATGAATTCTCCCATATCCGCCCGTCACTTGTATTAAATACCATTATCTTATTTGCATATGATCCTACAACAAAATCATTCTTCAACCCATCATTGTCCAAATCCCCAATCTTAATTGAACTCACAGTATCTCCCGCAGCAAAAGACTGGACCTGGTCCCCTGTTCCATTAAATATACGGATAGTATCTCCATGCCCCCCAATAATCAAATCATTCTCAAAACCATCTCCATCCAAATCTCCTACTTCCATAACAACAGAGGCACCACTCATCTCTTCTCCAGGCCAATTATCCGCAGTAATCTCTGTTCCATTACTATAATAAGCATGCAAAACATCAGAACCAGCACGAGATTCTATCAAGAATTCATCCTTTTTCCCATCTCCGTCATAATCAAAAAATCTAATTGGATAATTATAAGACCCAAAACCAGACTTGTTTAATATAACCCTCCCAATCTCCTGTCCCCAAGGCCAATTCTCAACATCCCACGGATCATCACGAGTAAAGTTCGCACTGAATGTAACTTGTTCATTAAAATCAGGAGAACTATTATTCTTACTTGTTGCCAAGCTTGTGTTATATTCTGAGACTGTAACAGCATCAACCAAACTAATATTCTGGTAAGTTCCGCCCGCATCATAACACGAGATATTAAACCAATAACTTCCAACAGGCATTCCATCTGTGTGTGTAACCCCGTTATTTGTATAGCCCCCGTCTGCAATCAGTTCATATAAATTTGATGTTGAATTGAATGACATATTAACTGGAGAATACAAATTCCAAGCCAGCCCAGTTTTATTATGCCTGAACTCGCAAGTATAATTCGTTCCATTCAATTTAGTCACCCCAGAAGAATAATCAGCATAGAACTTCGTGTAATTCGGATAAACAGTCCCGCTATCAGAATCATCCCATATTGTCAAGTTCACAACACTCAAACTCATGTTCGTCAAATTATACAACTGCTGGACCTCTGCAGCACTCAACGACCTATTCCATATCATTACTTCATCTATTGAGCCATTCCAAAAGTAAGCCTCAGTTGAAGATGAACCTATTACTACTTCATGAGCCGTATCTAATGTTGCCCCTTCTAAAACTGGAGCAGTTCCTCCAACCACTCCATCCACATAAACTAATGCATTAGTCCCATTATAAATTCCAACAATATGGTGCCAATTTGTATCTTCAATCCCATCTGTAAATTGGGCTATTGAGAATCCTCCCGTTGTATTAAATACTTGGAAAACAACATTTTCATTTGAATACCATTTAAGAGTAAATGTATCATCTCCCCCTCCTTCTTTAGAGACCATATTAACATTCGTTGGATTATCAGAGACAGTGGATTTTACCCATGCAGATACGGCAAGACCACTAACACCTTCAACAGAACCCATATCATTCACCATCACATAATCACCAACACCATCAAAATCATAGGCCCCATTACCAACCTTCATGTCAGTTGAATTCCACACAACATCTCCATAAACAGTTCCATTATTAGAATTACCACTCCATAAAGCAATGCTCTCCCCTCTTCTAACCAAAACAATATCATTCTCAACATCAACATCATAAATCTTTCCAGAATAATCAGTTATCTTGCTGATTGATTTTACTTTCACTGGTTTATTATTTTCATCTAAAAAGTAGATTTCCTCACCGTTTTCAAACCTTTCATAAGTTTCTGTTATTTGTTCCAAATCAAAAGATTTAAATAGTTCAACGTATTTATGTTTTTCAACAGAAAACAATAAAATGGCATCAATAACACTATCTGTACCAGGAGAAACAAGAGAACTCATGAAAAGATTTCCAGAAATTAATTGGTCTAGATTTGTTAGAGCATCAATTGAAACCAAAGCTAAGCAATTATCTTGGAAACAAGAAATGTTAGCTAAACTCAAGCAGGAAGATGAGAACGGATTCTCAGAATGGTGTATTGAATTAGGGAAAGAAGTTAATGAAGGCGTCACCAAACAACTTGAAAAGGAGAAATTATTATAATCCAAGATGAAATTCGTTGTTGATGCTAATGTTCTATTCGCATTAGCCAAACCTTCAAGTGTTGCTAATTCAATTGTCTCAAGATTTTCATTAAAATTATTTGCACCCGACTTTGCATTAATAGAATTACAAAAACACAAAGAAGAATTCGCATCTAAATCAGGTCTTGATTTCAACTCAGCAATTAAGCTTCTTAAAGAAAATGTTTCATTCATAGATAAATCAAAATATTCCAAATCAATCAAAGAATTCTCCTCCAAAATTTCAGACCCAAAAGATGTAACATATTTAGCATTGGCCTCAATACTATCTATTCCAATCTGGTCCAACGACAAACATTTCAAAGAACAATCATTAATTCCTTCATTCACAACAAAAGAATTAATTGAATTATTAGAATTAGAATAAACACTATGCTTCTCACTAACAACTAAATCCCCCTCATCTGTTTCAATTCTATACATATCTCCTTTATTATCAAACTCCTGCCATTCAGTTGGAGTCTGCCACTCCAACTCCCCACTCTCTGAATTCAGCGTCGCCACCCCTTCATTTTGATTTAATTCGGAAAAATATTTCCAACCTTCATCGGTCAATATCTCAGTCTCATTGTCATAACAATGCCCAGAATAATCCCTTGGAAAATTCCCCTCCTGCTTCATATACAAGTTCTTAATCTCGTCAGCCGACAGCGTCCTATTCCAGAGTGCAACTTCATCCATGGTTCCATTGAATAAATTCCCTCCGTAAATAGTTCCAATAAGTAAATCAAAACCATCATCTAATGTGGATAATCCTGTTGTAAATTGTGTTGGGCCTAGAACAAGCTCCCCATCATAATATGCAGTTGTTGAATTTGAAGAATTAACAATCCACACCACATGATGCATCTTATCAGCTAAAGCAATAGCACTTGAAGAAGCAGACTCAGGACCAGCAGCATCAATATTATTCCATACTCTTAAATTATCTTCCCCATTATCAACATCGAAATATATTTGGTCACTGGCCCCTGAACGAAGATTAAGTATGGTCTTACCTGCATTATTATCCCCTGATTTTATCCAAGCACTAAAAGTCATCTCAGTCATTGCATCAAAAGAAGCACGTGTTCCCAGATTAAAATAATCTCCAACAGCATCAAACTCATAGGCCCCATTACCCATCTTACTCGAAGTAGTAAATACAGGATCACCACTAGCAGTCGCTTCAGTAGCACCCCTCTTACTCGAATCCTCCAAAATCTTCGGACCCTTCTGCATTTCATACAGTGCAGAAATCTCATCAGCACTCAACGAACGGTTCCAGATTGCTACTTCGTCTATTGAGCCGTTGAAATAATAATCAGGACCACTCAACCTTGCTCCGATATAAAATGAATCTGCAGAATCATCAACAAGGCCAATTCCATTAACAGTAGCATCAGGCGTAACCTCAATACCATTTTTATAAACTTTAACACCTGAAGCCGCAGTTCCCCCATCCCATGTAACAACATAGTGTTGCCACACATCAGCTTCATACACATCCCAATCTGAAACCCATTCAAGGTCTGTTGAACCATCTACTTGAAAATGAAGTTTAGAACTAGCAGAATAAAATGTTTTCCTATGAGTCCATCCAGTTGTTTTTCCCATCCAAATCGCATTGTGTGAAGCAACATTAGGTTTGACCCATAATGAATAAGTTAAAGGTCCCAACCCATCCAAACTATCATCACTACCCAAATTAATACCATCTCCATCTCCATCAAACTCATAAGCCCCAGCCCCAACTCTCCTAGAAGTCGTAAACGTAGGAGCCCCAACAGCCATTGTTCCATTATTCCCATTCCCACTCCAATCATAAACCAAACTATCATTCTCTCCTACACTTGAAGAATTATCCATATGCATCAACAGCACATTACCATCCATATTAACAGGGGTTGTTGCCATATTCGCAGGCATCTCAACAGGAGTATGATTATCAAAGTGCATCAACAACACATTACCAGTCATGTCAATAGGTGTTGTTGCCCCATAGTCTGGCATCTCAACAGGAGTATCATCATCAAATCTCCACCACCCCACCACCCCTTCAGTCAAATTAAACGAAGCAAGATTATGCGCACTCGCATTCTGATCCCCAAACTCAAACAACTGATTATGAATCCCAGGAGTCAAAACCTTAACAGTGTGATAACCAGTTGTCTCACATGAGTAATTCTGGATAAGCACTGAACAATTCCCTGAAACAGAACAATTATTATCTATCCAAGAATAATTCAACGCAGTTGAGTTAGGCCCACACTTTGTCTCAAGATAAACCAAATCCTCTGAAACACTCTCATTGTTCTCAATCCTCAAATCATACTCTGTCTTATTTATCCAAGTCGTCCCATCATAAGCATTGATAGTCAAATTAGCAGTCCCAGTTGTATTAAATCGGACAGTCCAGTTCCCTCCAACAGTCGGATAGGACTGAACATTCAAAATACTCAACTCCAACTCATAACTCTGATTACTCAAACTCGGCACAACCCATTCAATATAATCAACCAGAGAATTATTATTCAAATCATACTTAGTCACATTCACCAATTCACGCACCTCTCTTGTCCCATTCACCACATAATCACTCACTGTTACATTTTCACAAACTGTAGAATTCGTCTCATTGTTATAATCACACTGCTCTTCTGTCCTATTGCTCTCAATTGTCACATTCTCCTGAGTAATCCAATACAACTTCACAATACTCGCAGGAACCTCTTTAGGAAGCTCTGTGAAAGCCAAGATATTCTCATAATGAACATCCGAAGAAATCACAATATCCTTACCTTTAGAAGTATTAGACTCAAACGCCACAGGAGCAGGAGTCTCATAAGCAATCTCAAATTCAGTCCCATTCTCATCAATCACAACCTCTGTAACATTCTCTTTTTCCTCAACATCAATCACTCTTCCCGTGATAGTATTAAAAATATTCCTAAAGAAATTATAGACTGAAGAGCCCTCTTCTAACTCAATCTCTACTGAAACCTCTCCTGAAATGACCTGTGCAGTGATTTGCACTTTTTTGCCCTTTTTCTTTTTCTCTTTTTTGACTTTGGGAGTTTCTTCAACAATTTCTGTCTCATTAGCATCCACAATGCTTTCATTAGTTAATCCTTGAGGATCTTCTTCTATTAACAGCCCATCATCAATCTGCGAAGCAGGTAAATTTCCTGCTGTTTCATTGCTCTCTACAACACTTTCATTCTGTTCAATTTCAGTTTCATTAAGCTCAACTCCTTCCTCTTCTCCATCCAACATATAAACAGTAATATTAGTCGCCTCTTTAGGAAGCTCAACTGTCACATTTCCAATTTCGCTAAGTGTTACTGCTTTCTTCCATCTAACAGGTTTATTCAAAACAGCTCCAAACTGAGTTGTGTTAATCTCAACATTATCTAAAATAGTCACATTCACCACAGTCTCATTAACAATTGTTATGTTCGTATCAGTAACATTCGCTCTAGTTTCATTCACTTGAGTATAATTAGTCTCAGGAACTTCTGTTTCATTAACTTCTTCACCCCCTTCCCCATCAACTACTAAATCTTTACTTGCTTCAACCAAAATTTCCTCTCTGTAAACAAGTTTCACAATTAACTCAGAATCATTTTCGACTACTAAACCAAACTGTTTAAGTTTAATCTTCAACTTCAACTTCTTCTTTCCAAGATATTCTTCTCCGAAACCTTTCTCCTCAATAAAATATTTAGTTGACACAACAACCTTCTTATTTTTTGCCTTAACTTTAACAGAACCATCATCAATTACAGCCCCATTAACTGTTACAGTCCCTTCAATGAGCTCTGCAGTTTTACCTTTTTCATACCCATATGTGAATTCTTCATCTTTATTTACAGTTCCAGACACAATCTCATCCGATTCTGATACAGCAGCACCTGTTATTGGCGATGAACTACTATCTGAATCTGAACTTTCGCTTGATTCTGAGGATTCTTCTCCAGAATATTCATCACTTTCTGAACTATCCTCACTTTCACTTGGCTCTGAATCTTTTTCTTTATCCTTCTTCTCTTTTTTATCGCTAGATTCTGTAGGCTCTTCACTTTCTACAATCTCTTCAGGAGTTTCTTCTTCAGCAGGAACTTCTTCTTCAACTACTTCCTCACTTTCATTAACTTCTTCTTCTGTAACATTCTCTTCTTCCCCTGTAACATTCTCTTCTTCTTCTGTTACATTATCTTCCTCCACTACAGGGGTTTCGTCTTCTACAGACTCTTTTCCCTCATCAAATATCCTCAAATCAAAGCCAACATCAGGATAAACTTGCTTAGAACCAATCAAACCATATCCAGAACCAGTCCCAGAAATTACAGTATTTTCAGCATAGAAATCTCCCTCCACCAAACCACCATCAATCAAATCAGATAAAATAAACTCATGGGTATCGCCACCCAAATTAAGAATTAGAATAGAATCAGTCGGAATCAACTCTCCGGCTTGCAGAGAGAACTTCAGATCCCCTTTAATTACTTCTCCAGCAGTGTATTTGGATTTTACATCCAAAGCAACCTTCCCAGTGAGCCCGAGATTCACTAAAAAAGCCATGCATAACAAAAGAAACAGTCCCGCCAATCCAAGAAATAAAAACCTCTTTGAGAAATTTATTTTATGGTCCCCTGGTTTCTTCATCAACGTTCGCGGTTGAAGTCCTTTGGACTTTTTCCAACTTCGTGATAAAGGCTTAGACAACAAAGGTCTATGTGCCAGGATGCTTGCTGATGGCTTAGACATCCTGGACTTAGAAATAAAAGAAGCCGATGCTTTTGCCCCGCTTCTCAAACTCTTCTGTAGTTTATTTGCCTGCTGAGATAACCCTACATATCTCGATGCAGATTTTTTTGCCCACTCATTCAAATTTTTGGGGTACACCGAGCGGTGCGCACTACTTCTCTTCTTAGAACTCTTCTTAAAAAACTTCTTTCCAGTCTTCAAACCTTTCTTAGAAACCTTTGGTTTCTTATTCAGTTTTACACTACTCTTAAAGAAATCCTTTAACTTTTTTTGCTCTTCGTGCTTTCCGAGGTACTTAGAAACAACCTTGCCATCTTTCTTATGACTGTGATAAATATATGGTCCATAGACCTTGCCACCTTTTTTAATATACCTCTTATATGCCATCAGAGCCTCTTTAAGAAAATAGTGGTAGTGTAACTATTTAAAGCTTATTATTATATTTATATATTAATATTTAATTATATTAATAAGAACCCATTAAATTTATTTGGAAAAATATTTTACACTACTCATATAACTTCTAAAATTAATTAAAAGAAACGCTCATTTTGTTAAATTACCGTCGAGGAAACAGGTATTACCGACTCCTCTTAACACCAACCCTTGAACAGTACTTCTTGATAGGGCATTTAGAGCACCAAGGGGAGACAGGCTGACAAATTTCTCTCCCAAAGAGTATGAAGATCCCATTTATTTCTGTGACATATTTCTTTGGCAAGATTTTAGTTAATTCGGGTTCTGTTTTGTCTGCATTCTTTGTTTTTACAAAGCCTATGCGATTAGAGATTCTATGAACAGGGGTATCTACCACAACAACTTGTTGGCCAAATGCAAACGCAAGTACAACATTTGCAGTTTTTAGCCCTACACCTTTAATTGACATTAGCTCTTCACGCGTTTTTGGAACTTTGCTTTCAAATCTTTCTATAAGCTCTTTACATACGTGTTTTAGTACTCGTGCTTTTTTTCTATAATGGCCTGTTGAAAAAATAATTTTTTCAAGTTTCCTTGTTGGGATTTTTAAAATGGTTTGGGGAGTGTCTGCTATCTTGAAAAGATTCTGAGAAATCACTTCTGTTGTTTCGTCTTTTGCTCGCAGAGATAAAAGACAAGAGATTAGAACTTTGAACGCATTAGGTTTTTTCCTCATTCTGTTTAAAGTGGTTTGTTCATTAGAAGGGAATTCTTTAGAAAGTATTTTCATGATTGCTGGAATATTTTTAAGATTCATTTTAAGATAAGCGCCCCGACCGAGATCCTCAAAGAGGTCCTCGTGCCCTCCTTGGGTATCGAACTTGTTCGAATCAAAAGCGCCCCGACCGGGATTCGAACCCGGGTCACTGCCTTGAAAGGGCAGTATACTTGGCCTCTGTACTATCGGGGCTTAGGATTAAATGTCCAAAATGGTTTTTAAAGTTTTATAATTGGCATGAGCCTAGACGGATTTGTGCACAGATATTCATCTGTACATCGTCCGCCATTATGCCGAACGAAACCGCAAGCGCTTCAAACCCAATGAGCCTAGACGGATTTGAACCGTCGACCTCTGGCTTTCTTAGACGAATCCAAGAAAATATAATCCTTGCGAATCATAGTCATATAAGACCAGCGCTCTGACCTAGCTGAGCTATAGGCTCTTAGTGTTTTCTTGAGACTATAGCGAACAAATTGGTTTAAACAAAATATTCAAACCGGAAAGTGCGCGAGAAAACTTCGTTGTCTCGCTGAGCTATAGGCTCACGAATCTTTCACATCTCTTTCATATTTAAATTTACCTAATCAAAAAATGCTCGTACGGGCGAGGCAAACTTTAAAAACTAATTTTTTCTTTCCTTCCTATGAAACGATCATCCCGAAGATGGAAAAAACGATGGCAGATGCGTTGGAAGTGGCAACGTAAAAGGCTTAGAAAAGAGAAAAGGAAGAGAAAACAGCGAAGAGCAAGAAGTAAGTAGTTCTCAACCACAGAAATCTTTATTAACCAATCTCTGATAAATTAAACATGATGGCAATTACAAAAGAGGTGCCTATGCGATTTCCGCGGAGGCAATTAGAAATCGTCTATTCGTGCCGAGAGGGAAAATCGAAAAAAACCATAGGTTGTTTTCAATGGTGAGCGAAATCTGGACTGAAAAGTACAGACCGTCTAAATTCTTTGAAGTTCTAGGACAAGATAACATAGTGAAGCGAGTCGAGGCTCTGACCGGCTCATTGAATATCCCTCATTTACTCTTCGCTGGGCCAGCAGGAACAGGTAAATCCACCTTAGCGTTAATAGTCGTGAAAGAACTTTTCAAGGAGAATTGGAAAGACAATTATCTTGAGTTAAACGCCTCAGATGAAAGAGGAATCAACGTCGTAAGAGAAAAGGTAAAGAACTTCGCGAGGACAAAAGCCCTCGGAAACGTGCCCTTCAAAGTAATATTCCTCGATGAAGCAGACGCACTCACTCCCGAAGCCCAACAAGCACTAAGGAGAACAATGGAAAACTATTCAGCGACCTGCAGATTCATCTTATCTTGCAACTATTCAAGCAAAATCATTGATCCAATCCAATCAAGATGTGCAATGTTCAGATTCAAATTGTTAGAAAAGAAGGATATTGAGAAAGTAATCGGAAGGATCGCTGAATCAGAAAACCTAACAATCCCTCCAGAATCAATAGAAATAATTTATGAGGGCAGCGAGGGAGATTGTAGAAGATGCATCAATCTACTTCAATCAACAGCCTCAGTATCACCTTCAATCACTCCAGATCTTATCTCTACAATCATCTCAAACGCAAAACCAAAAGATATCAAAATTGTTCTTGATTACGCGATCGCAGGAGATTTCCAAAGGGCAAGAGAGAAACTTTTAGACGTCATGCTCAAAGAAAGCATCTCAGGACAGGATGTTATCAAAGCTGTCCAAAAAGAAATCTGGAATCTACCAGTAGAACCAGAAATAAAAGTCAAACTCACAGAGAAAACAGGCGAAGCAGAGTTCAGAATCGTTGAAGGCTCTGATCCTTTCATACAATTACAAGCTCTTCTAGCAAGTTTTGTACTAGCTGGTTTGGGAAAGGGGTGAAAACATGCCATGGACTGAAAAATATAGGCCGAAAAAGTTCGATGATGTCAAAGGACAGGACTTAGCCGTCGATAAAATTAAATCTTTTACGAAATATTTTGGAACTGGAAAGAAAGCTTTGTTGCTTCACGGACCTCCTGGGACTGGAAAAACAACTCTCGCTTTTGTTACAGCACACGAAATCAACTCAGAAATTTTTGAGCTCAATGCTTCAGACATAAGAAACAAAGCAAAATTACAAGAGATTCTCAAACCAGCAATGGAACAACAGTCACTTTCAAAAAAAGGAAAGATAATTCTTGTAGATGAGGTTGATGGAATCAGTGGATATTATGATAGAGGTGGTGTTCTGGAGTTAGTAAGACTAATTGAGCGAACTACTTATCCTGTAATCATAACTGCAAACGATGTCTGGCATAAAAAACTAAGCCCTTTAAGAAAAAAGTCAGAGCTTGTTCAACTAAAAGAAATTCCTTATGATATAATAAAAGATGTTCTGATAAATCTCTTGAGAAAAGAGAATAAATTCATAGATCACAATATGATAACAAAGGTCGCGATAAAGGCCAAAGGAGACATTAGGGCAGCCATAAACGACATACAGACATTATCTCACATGGAGGAGCCTTCTATGGCTGTTCTCGAGGAAAGAGACAAGGAAACAGACATATTCAACGCTCTAAGAACAGTATTCAAAGGCAAACCTACTGAAGAAACCCTGCGAGTCTTTGACTCTGTTAAAATGCCTCTTGATGAGATACTACTATGGATGGAAGAGAACATCCCATCAGAATATCAAGGAGAAGAACTCGCAAGAGCATATGACTTGCTAAGCAAAGCAGATGTATTCAAAGGCAGAATCTACAAACAGCAATACTGGAGATTTTTAGTATACGAAAACATATTTCTAAGCTATGGCATATCATCAGCCAAGAAAACCCCTAAAACAGGCTTCACAAGCTACAAGAGGCCTACTAGAATATTGAAAATCTGGCTCAACAACCAAAGAACAGCTAAAAAGAAATCAATCTCTAAGAAATACGCTAGATATGTCCATGTCGGAACTAAACGTGCAATGAATGAATTCCCTGTGATAAAACAAATAATCAAATCAAATCCTTCAATTCAAAAAGAACTTAAGCTCACAGAGGACGAAATTGAATACATTGGGAGTTAAAATGAAAGATCTGTTTGGAGACATATGTAAAATAATATGTAACAATTGTGGAGGTGCCTTTGAACACCCTGGCTCTTGTGAAATCTGCTTGGATGATGAAGAGATGAATTTATTAAGGATTTATGAAATGAAAGTTGCAAAAGAAATGGTAAAAGATTCTCGAAGCTTATATTCATTACATAACAATCACAGATAAAAACCTCAACACTGAGCACTTGTTGCAGAACCTGTTGTGCTGTAACCAAATCCTGGCGAAGGTGAAGCACTTGATAATTCTAAAGCGCATTCTTCAGGAGCGTCGTTAAATGACTCACAAATCCCACTCAAATAACTTGCTGAATCTCTTCCTATCGGATAAATAATACATTCTCCTGATTCTTGCTGACTAGCACTACAAGATTGTGCAGATGGTGCAAATCTAACCCCATTAATAACCATCGTAGGACTCCCTCCAACACCATAACTCTGGCTCAATGCAGAATCCTCAGCATAATATTCATCTGCTTTTCCAGTATTAATACAAGTATTCAAATCAGCCATATTAATATTAACTTCTCTCAAACAGCTACTAGAATCTCCTTCTTTCAAGAAACACTCTAAATAATCTAACCACTTATCTGGCTGCTCTTCCCTTATACAAACTTGCTTAGGAGTCTCGTCTGGCTCTTGGCCTGGTTGCTCATGCATAAAGTAGTGCACAAACCGAATCTTAACATCAGCTGTATCTCCCAATGCTTTAATCGCAGGAATAAACCCTTTCTCGGCCTGAGTTCCATAAGGACAATGGGTCATAATAAATAATTCGGCCTTTGGTTTATCTGATTTAGGAACATCAGCGCCTGTTGGTGAAGACGGCTGTGAAGGAGGAGTAACACTCTGCAAAGGAACTAAACTTCCTGATAAAAAATATTCTCCATCTTTAGTAACCATTAAAGGAGTTTCTTGCCCGTTAATTGATAAAATAACCTCATAAAACTCTCCCACATCCTCAACACCTAATAATTCTGCCTCTGCCCCTTGTGAATTGGCAAAATCAAGTAAAGCCTGCCCCGCATCTGCTCCAGCAACAACACTTCCTGTAATTGCATTCCCTGTTGGCCCAACAAAGCTACTAAATAAAAATATTAAAACAATCACACTCAAAACAAGTGTAGAAACCATCCAAGGTTTTTCCCTTACCATATCTGTAAGAGTTTCCCCAACATCCTGCTTCTCCCCAATGGCTTTCTCTTGAACTTTTTCAACTACCTTCTCTTTGGGTTTTTCAACAGTTTCCTTAGGCTCCTCGGTTTTCTCCATAGGCTCCTCAACTTTTGGCTTTTCTTCGTTCTCCATCACAAGTTAATGAAAATTCCGTTTAAAAACATTTTGGTGGAATTGATTACAAGGAATTTGGAAAAAATGCGAGCCGAGCGATTTTCTTTTTAATCTGTGTTATGTCTGGGTGAACGATAGTGAAAGCGCTAGCGTCCCCGACGACTGGAAGGAGGAGAGTTTTAAGATTTTTCCGAGCGAACGCGAGACTAACATTAAGAAAGCCCCCGTTTTTTCAATTAATTTCACATATTTTTAATTACTTTTAATAACTCGTCAAAATTTGAAACAATTTCAAACGGACTTCCTCTCTTTAACCTATTTAAGTCATGAAATCCATAATCTACAGCAATTGTTTTAACATTAACTTTATTAGCTTCTAAAATATCCCCCAAAGTATCAGTCACAAATACAACTTCATCTGGCTTTAAATTATACTTTTTCAATAAATATTTAAATTTTTCAACTTTAGATTTATGAAAATCATATCCTAAAATCGCATCAAAATAACTTAAATTATTATAATCTAAAAACTTTTTAATTGACTGTTCTTTTGTACTAGAAATAATATACAAAGAACTAATCTTCTTTATAGCTTGAATATTCTCTAATGTGAAAAAAGATTTTACTCGAGTAATTCTTTCCAAGTATTTCTTAAGAAAGTTATTATAAGATTCTCCTGTAAAAGCTATCTTTGGTTTTTCTAAACAATTACAATCATGATGCGCCTTAAAATCTTCATCACTTACATTATGTCCAACTTCTTTTACTAATCCCATATTAAAATCGTATGTATCAGCGATAACACCGTCAAAATCAAATACAATTGCTTTCATAATTATAATGTGAATTTAATTGTTTTAAATCTTTAGGGGGCTTTCGTTATTCTTTTGAAAATCTTAAAATTAGATATAACATCGCGATTAAGGAAAATTAATTTCTCCCGCGAGTTTACGAGCTGGCTGAGAAATTAATTTGGGAAAATCCTGCAAGGATTTTCTCTTTAATCACTGTTCATTTTCCCGAGCGAAGCGAGAGCCTGCAAGGCGTGGCACGAGCGGAACGAACGAAATGAGTGACCTCGTGAGTTTCCAATCTATGAAAATTCTTTGATACCATAGTTGCTGAAAATTCCGTTTAAAAACATTTTGGTGAAACTAATATCTAATCCAAACAATTAAAAATCTTCTTGACTAATTTCAACCATGGCACATGAGATTGTCACAGGAAGAAACCAGAGCGATAAAAAAGCTCTTGGAGATAAAGGGCTGACATATATTGGAAAAGGTTATGTGAAAATGGGGCAGTATACTTCTCTAAGTAATAAAATAATGATGGATATCGCGCGAAGCCATGTTATTCTCGTGGCTGGAAAAAGAGGTTCAGGAAAATCTTATACATTGGGGGTGATCGCAGAGGAACTTGCAAACCTCCCAGAAGATGTAAGCCAAAATATTGCTTCCCTGATCTTTGATACAATGGGAATCTACTGGACTATGAAATACCCAAATGAAAAAGGCAAGGAACTTCTACAAGAATGGGGATTAAAATCTCAAAATCTACCAGTCAAGATCTTTGTTCCATTCGGACATTATGACGACTATTTAGAAAAAGGAATTCCTATAGATGAGTCGTTTGCACTGGACATTGCAGAAATGAACCCTGAAGATTGGGTTCTAACTTTCGGACTTGATATGATGAACCCTATTTCAGTTTTAATTCAACGAACCATAACTAGATTAAAACAAATTGGAGATTTTGGACTTAATGACGTAATCATCAATCTAGAGAGAGATCCTAAAACTGATATCGCGACGAAGAACGCTGCTGTTGGTTTGTTCGAGGCAGCAAAGACATGGGGAATTTTCTCTGAAACTCAAAAACAAGCAACACAAGTAAACGACCTGATAACTGCTGGAACAACCTCTATTCTGGACCTAAGTGTCTACAATTCTGTTGGAGCATTTAATATAAGAGCACTAGTAATCAGCTTACTCTCAAGGAAAATCTTTAATCAAAGAATGGATGCGAGAAAAAAAGAAGAAATCGCGTCCGTCTCAAGAGGTTTGGACTACATGTCAGAACCTGAGAAAAAAGAAAACCCCTTAATATGGATGTTTATAGATGAAGCTCACGAGTTCCTTCCGCTTGGCAGAAAAACAATTGCAACAGATGCTCTTATTCAGTTATTGAGGGAGGGAAGACAGCCTGGAATCTCTCTTGTTCTAGCAACTCAGCAGCCTGGACAAATCCATAGAGACGTAATGACCCAATCAGATTTAGTTATAGCACATAGAGTGACTTCTCAATCAGACCTCGAGGCCCTAAATCAAATAATGCAAAGCTATCTTTTAGCAAGCATAAAGAAGCAGATGGACGATTTACCAACTCTAAAAGGTTCTGCAATAATTCTCGATGATAACTCAGAAAGAATCTATCCTATGAGAATGCGCCCAAGATTTACCTGGCATGGTGGTGAGGCTCCTACTGCTGTGAAGTTTGAAAAGAGGTTATAGAAAACTTTAAAACATACTCCTTTAATTTAACAGTATGAGCCTTCATAGAAAAATTGCCTTAGAAGCATGTGATGAAATTAAAAAACTCCCAGAAGTTATCAAGATTCTCCTTTTTGGAACTGTAAGTATTGCTAAAGAGCGAGAAGATAGTGATATAGATCTTGCAGTAATTTTTGGTGATGAATACAGATTATTTTTAACAGATTGTTTCGAAGGTTTGCCCCTATATGGAATGGAAGAGATTAAAAAAATTAGGAAAAGATTGGCTGAAAAAAGTGGAATTAAGATAGATATAACCCCCCTTTATGAAAGTGAATTTAATAGAGGAATTAAATTAAAAGGAACAAAATATGCTTATGAAGACATTCTTAATGAAGTGGGAAAAGTGCTATATGATTTTTGGGATTCAAATTAAACAACCCTAAAATCAACCCTTAACCTAATCTTATACGGTGCAATCTCACCAGCTTTCTTTGTCTTTAGTATCTTAATCTTTTTCTTAAACTTCTTTGCCTCATCCTTTATCTTCTCAACGATTAAATTAATCTCATCAACCCTGCAAAAATCATAATAATAAATCCTCGTGCCTTTCTTACTTAACCTAAACGCCTGCTCAAGAAAACTATCTTTCAACTGAGGCCTAGGCATGACTATGACATCGAACCCCACAAACTTACTCTGTTTATCATAACTTTGGGGAACTTTTTTTGATAGCAACTTCTTAGCGGAGAAATCTGCGGGACGCGATTTCGGAGCCATCAATTGCGAACCCAGTGAGCCTATTACTCGCTTAACATCTCCCTGAACCAATTCAACCTTATCCTTAACCTTATTCAAATCTACATTCAACTTAGCATATTTGTTAGCTTCCTTATTTATCTCATTAGAAACAACTCTCTTAGCCCTACTCTTCTTAGCAATAACAATCGAAAACGGCGCAACTCCTGCAAACATAACCAAAACATCATCATTCCTCTTAATCATCGAAGCGATCTCCTTTCTCTCATTACTCAACCTAGGAGAAAAATAAGTCCTGTCAATATTAAATCTAAACACACAATCATTCTCTCTATACAAAACCTCTTTTGTCTTCTCTCCAGCCAAATGCTTAGTCTCAGGCTTCCTCAACCTTCCCTTAACCTTCCCTATCTTCTCTAAAACAGTTTTGATATTGCTATGTTCCTTCAATAATCTTTGAACGAATGCTTTTTTATCTTTTAACTTAAAATCCAATGGAAAATTTACAATAGCAATATTTCCTAAAACATCAAATGATCTTGGAGATTTCATAGAACATCATACAAATAAGAATTATTAAAGTTTGCTGAAGGAAGATTTATAAGAATGTCTTGGCTCTCCACAATATGAAAAGAGGAAAAGAATTGGCTTCGCTAATATTAACTATATTCTCTATTAATCTCATCAGCGCTTTTTATGAATCTTACAATCGTTTCTCTATTAGTGATTTTCTTAATGAATTTGCAAATTTCATCGGACCTTCAACACTAATCCTTGGGATGATATTCATAATTTCATTTTTCTTTTTATACAAACTATCTCAAAAACTCCTTGGAGAAGGAAGCTCTTCTGCAGGAATTGTAGCTTTTGTTGCCAGTTTTGTTATAATTTATGTTATTAACAGAATAGGATTTAACTTTGA
This sequence comes from Candidatus Pacearchaeota archaeon, assembly GCA_018221285.1. Classification (GTDB taxonomy): domain Archaea; phylum Nanobdellota; class Nanobdellia; order Pacearchaeales; family GW2011-AR1; genus JAHKAF01. Next base: position 93,122 of record JAAOYJ010000024.1, on the reverse strand, counting down.
AGGCGCATTTGATTACCTCGGTTATTCAGATGGAACTCTATCAATGATTGTTCCAATAGTTTTGGCAATCTTAGCAATTTATCTCATCTACAAAATAGGTTTCTCAAGAATTTTTATGCTTTCAGGCCTTACACTTATATTAATTACTTTCCTAACAGATTGGATATACGAACAAGGAGTTGCACTTGTCCTTGGTATTTTTATATTATTAATTGGACTTTGGTTATGGAGAAGAGGTTCAACAAGAAGAAGATTACGAACTCGAAAAAGGTTCCAAAGAATCAGGGGATGGGGAGGAAGAGCAAAGGAAAGATGGAGGGCAGGAAGCCAAGCAAGAGCCAGTGCAGGACAAGTAGCAAGAAATGTGAGGGCGAGGAGAAAACAGGAAGCCGCTCAAGATAAAGTGCAAGCAAGACAGGCTAGTGTACAAACACAACAAATAAAACAAGAAGATACAATGAAAAAACTATCTCTTGCAAGAAAAATAGGAATTAGAAATCTAAATAAAAAACTTGATATAAAATCAAAGGAATATGCAGAAGGTCTTGAAATAGCTAAAAACATTCATAAGAAAGCTACAAGATTAGGATGGTCTAAAGCAGGAATCAGCCCAAGAAAAGGTGAAGATCCTTCAGAACATAAAAAAAGAGCCAGAAAAGCAAGTGACACATACAAATCATGGTATAGGCAATACTCAAAAAACGTTCGATTACAAAAAGAAATCCAAAATATTAAGCAGAAGATTGAGCATCTAAAAAAGAGGATAAATTGAACACCATCAAAAAACTTAAAAATCCTTTCTTCCTACTCTCTTCATGAAAAGAGGCAAGATACTATTAACTATTCTCATCGGATTATTCTTAATCAACTTCGCAAGTGCTTATTATAGTTATTCTTTAAGCGATATGCTAAACGAATTTGATGCTTCGACGGTTTTCCTTGTTGCAATCTTCATAGTTTTATTTGCTTTCGTGAACTACTCAACCTCAAAGATGTTCAAAGATAATAAAGCAACTGGAGGAATCGTGGCATTTTGTGTTTCTTTCCTTGCAGTCTACGGCATCAACAAAACAGGATTTGACTTTGAAAACATTTTCTACAATCTAGGTTACAGCCTCGGACTCTCAGAAGATTTAATCTACACAATTATAGTTCTTCTTGTAATTGCTGGACTAGCTTACCTTTTCTTTTTCTGGCAACACCGAAGACAAGCACCTTACTTAGTAGGATTCTTGATGATTATTGCAAGTTTCTTCACCTACGAAAGCGCGAGCCTAATAATTCTTGGAGTTATCTTAATTATAATTGGCTGGTTCATGAATCGGGGACCTTCAAACCCAAATAGATCAAGAAGAACCCATCATTATGTGGGCCAGGGCGGGGGAATCTAAAACAACTTATCAAGTCCCTTCTGCTTCCGATGAATCACTGTGTGGATTCGTCGCAAACAAAATCAGAACCATTTGTCGAGCCCCTTTTGTTTCGCTTTCTCCTCGACAGCTCTCAACTTATCTAATTGTTTGTTTACCCTATCTTCTGAGAAATCATGTCTCTCCACAAGTATTTCTTTTATTTTATCCTCGTCAATTTTCTCAAACTCAAAATCAGCATTAACAACATTAGGTTTGTGAAACAATTGAAAAATTTCCTGCCAATCAAACCGATCTTCTTCAGGCAAACTCATCAACTGCTCTGCAACACTTTCAAAAATCAAAACAGGTTGGTTATACTTTCTAACAATATCCAACGCCCTCTTCTGCCCAATCCCTGGAATCCCTTTAGGATTATAATCTGTTCCAACAAGAATCCCCAAACAAATCAACTGATCAAGATTAATTCCCAACTTATTCAAAACATCTTCTAACTCTATCATCTCTGGTTTCACTTCAACATATCCTGAAAAAGTCTTCCTTCTCCTTGAGAGCGTCAAATTCTGAATCAACCTCGAAGCTCCAAAAAGCAAACTATCATAATCCTGACTAATGCTCGCATAAACATCTTCTTTTATCCTACATAAATAGGCAGCCTCTGCTTCTCCCTCGCTCGGCGCCTGAACAACCGCAACACCCATGGCCCTCAACAACTCCTTACTCTCTACAATCATTTCATCCTCAAGCCGAACCAACTGACTTCCATAACTTCTCATTTTATCAAAATCCCCTCTCGACTTAGCATCTTCAAATCTTTCTCTCGCAAGTTCTCTCTTCTCCTCTCGTCCCTCTCTCGTCTTCCCTTTCAACTCAGGCGGCTCCCCATCAAAAACATAAACCAACTTAATTCCCTCTGAAAGCAAACTAACATTTCTATAAAAAATCCCAGACAAATGACTCGTAATCCGTTTCTGATTATCCATCAACGGCGTCCCATCTGCCTGCCGAATCGTAGACAAAAACTGATACAAAATATTAAACGCATCCACTACCACAAGCTTCCCTCTCAAATTCGCAAATTCAAGCTCCTTCCGCGGAATAATGTCACGTATGTTTAAACCCATCTATTAATAGGGGATACTAAATATAAATAGTTAACTAAGATCTAGAATACTATTCTTCTGGCTTTATTGTAATTACAGCAGAATTATTCCCCACAATCGTGGATTTTATCCCATAAGGTTTAACTAAAAAAGAGATTGCTTCTACACTATCATTTAGACATTCATTATAAGGTTGATCATTATCTGGATAACATTCCTCACGAACATCTTTACTTAAAAAATGGTATTTTCTTATAACCTTATATCCCGCTCCTTGAATTAATCCTCCTTTTCTAATAGAAGTCATTCCTCGAACAGTAATATTAGCTCGAACTTTTTCTTTTATCAAAACAATTAATTTTTCTAATGGAACTTTTTCTTTTATCATAATTTAACCCCTAAAAAGTAGTATATAAATCTTTCCCCTTCTGGATTCCTAATCTTTAAATAACTAGGATACTTTCCAAGTGAATGAAAACAGATTTCATCCCAATAGATTACGACTACTTTGATTTTGAAGGTAGAAACTATGCAAAGATCATCGGACGAGATAGCAAGGGAAAAAGAATCTGTGTGATTGACTCGTGTTCTGTTTATCTATGGGCCATTCTGAAAGATGGTTTGAAACAAAACAAAATAGATAAACTCATCAAGAAAATCTCAAAAATAAAACTCGATGAAAAAGGTAGAAAGACAAAGGTCGAGAATGTGGAACTGCAGGATAAGAACTTCCTTGGGAAAAAAGTCAAAGCATTGAAAGTCTTCGCGACAAATTACAAAGATTTACACGGTATTGCTGACAAACTCGGAGTAGAAGAGATAACAAAAAGACGAGGATATGATTTAGGATTCGTCACACATTACATCATCGAGAAAGAACTCAATCCATTGTGCTGGTATGAGATCGAAGGCGAACTCCTGAACAACTCCCTTGAATTCGGAGGTATTGATATGGCACTAGATGTTGATTATTGTATAAAACTAACTTCCTCAAAACAAGTGTGGGACAAATCCTTCACTCCAAAAACCCTGGCTTATGATATAGAAACCAACGAACTACAAATCGGCAAAGGAGAAATTCTAATGGTTTCTTTAGTAGGAAAGAATTTCAAAAAAGTAATTACTTGGAAAAAGATAGAAAAGGGAAAACCAAACTACGTTGAATACGTAGAAGACGAAGCAGAGCTCCTTGAAAAATTCGTGGAACATGTAAAAGAATTTGCCCCTGATTTCCTTGTCGGATACTATTCAGACGGATTCGACCTTCCGTATATTAAAGCAAGGGCAGATAAGCTCAAAGTAAAACTTCCAATAGGAATAGATGGAAGCCAGCCAAAATTCACACGAGGGATAAATATAAGAGGGAAAATAAAAGGAATCGCCCACATAGACATATTAAAATTCATCAGAACAGCCTATTCCCAATACATGCAATCAGAGACATTATCTCTAAACGAAGTAGCCAAGGAATTTCTTGGAGATACAAAAAAAGACTTCGAAGCCCACGTTGTAACAAAAGACACTGATTGGAAAAAATTCTACGAGTACAATCTGCACGATTCTGTCCTCACATTAAAACTTTTTGAAAAATTCTGGCCAGACCTCCTAGAATTCACAAAAGTTATACAAGAACCAATTTTTGACATTTCAAGAAATGGTTTATCAAAACAAGTTGAGTCCTATATATTACACAATTTAGAAAAGTTTCATGAGATTCCTGAGAAAAGGCCTGTTCACAAAGAGATTCGAGAGCGAAGGCACAGTGGAGGAGTCGAGGGTGCTTTTGTATACGAACCAATCCCCGGACTATACAATGATCTCGCCATATTCGATTTCACCTCAATGCACACAAGCATAATTATTTCCATGAACACTTCAAAAGGAACTTTACTAGAAAAGAAAGAAAAGGGAGCTTATGAATCTCCTAGGCTAGAACTCCAAGGTAAAAAAAGAAAATTCTATTTCAAAAAAGAACCAGGATTTTTCCCCTCGCTGTTAAAGGAAATATTTGAAAAAAGAAAACAATACAAAGAAGAATACAAAGAAAACCCAAATGTTATAACTCTCGCAAGAAGCAACGCTTTCAAACTCCTGTCAGCTTCTGCTCACGGATACATAGGTTTCTTCGGAGCAAGATATTATTCTTTAGAATCCTCTGCTTCAATCTTGGCATTTGTCAGACAGTTCAATAAGGAGACAATCGAAAAAACAAAAGCTGCAAGATTCAATGTAGTCTATGCTGATACAGATAGTGTGGCTTTCACAACAGAAGGTAAATCGGAAAAACAGGTTTTAGAATTCTTAAAAAAATTAAACTCTGAACTTCCAGGAGTTATGGGACTTGAACTTGAAGGATTTTTCAAAAGAGGTTTATGGGTAACAAAAAGAAGTGGGAAAATCGGAGCAAAAAAGAAGTACGCCCTAATCAATAAAGATAATCAAATAAAAATAAGGGGATTCGAGACAGTCAGAAGAGACTGGTGCAAGCTAGCAAGGGAGATGCAGAACAAAGTTATTAGACAAGTTTTGGTAGACGGAAACGAAAAGAAAGCATTAGAATATGTTAAAGAACTTATCAAGAAAATAAAACAGCGAGAAATAGCTCAAGAAGATTTAATGATTAAGACCCAACTCAAGAAACCCCTCTCAGAATATAAGGCAAACACCCCACATGTTGTTGCTGCAAGAAAGATGAAAGAACAAAACATTCCAATCACTCAAGGAAATGTAGTAGAATACTTCGTCGCAGAAACACGAGAAAAGAAAACACTCGTAAGAGATAAGGTAAAACTCCCTCACGAAAAAGGAAAATACAACATAAAATACTACTTAGAAAGGCAAATCCTTCCAGCAGTCGAGAACATCTTCCAAGTATTTGATATAAATATTAATGAGATTATCGAAGGTAAGAAACAGATGACTTTAGAGGGGTTTTGATTAAGAATCAATAATCATCCAACTCTTATATTACTTCCTCTAGAAGATTCTTCAAATAAATCAAGTTCTTCCAAAAATTCCCTAAGTTCCTCACTCCTTCTCTTACACCCATACTGATTAACAACTTGCCTCTGCTCTTCAGTTAGAGAATTATATTCATTCTGACTTATTATTCCAAAAGGACCGAATCTCTTATTATTATAAAAATCAATCTTTACCATACTAAATAAAAGCCTTACAAATTTATAAACTTAATCTCATTCGAATATACATGAAAACCAGAAAACCCCACAACCTAACCCTCAAACCACGCTTCACAGAAAGAATGCAAAAGCTTCTACCAAATAAATCTGACTATCAATCATATCTAGACATTTTGAAGATTCTTCCTGCCAAATCAATCCGTTGCAACAAACTAAAAATATCTCCTTCAAAACTCAAACAAAAACTTGAAGCCAAAGGATGGAAAATAAAACAACCCTGGAAAGATCATCCAGAAGTTATGGTTGTTGAGAATGATTTAGAGCCGGGCGAATTAGGAAGGGCACTAGAACACTTACTTGGTTATTATTACATCCAAGAACTTGCTAGCATGCTTCCGATAATCGCTCTTAAACCAGAACCAAAAGAAATGATTTTAGATTTATGTTCTGCCCCAGGAAGCAAAACAACCCAAACAGCTTCAGAAATGGAAAACACAGGAACAATAATTGCAAATGAAGTGAGCATGGGAAGGCTAAAAATTCTAGCTTCAAACTTAGAAAGATGCGGGGTAACAAATACGATAATAACAAAAAGAGATGGAATTGCTTTATGCAACAAACTAAAAAAACAAGGGATCATGTTTGACAGAATATTGGTGGATGCGCCTTGCTCTGGCGAGGGGACATTAAGAAGCTCTCCAAAAACATATCTCATGTGGAATCCAAAGACAATCAAAACACTCTCAAGACTTCAAATAAGATTAGTTGAATCAGCCATCGACATCCTCAAACCAAATGGAACATTAATCTACAGCACATGCACTCACGCGCCTGAAGAAAACGAAGGAGTCGTGGACAATATATTAAACAAATTCGAAGGGGAAGTAAAACTCGAGAAAGTCAAACTGCCAATTAAACATAGGGAAGGCCTTACTAAATGGAAAGACAAAAAATATTCAAAAGAACTAAAAAAATGCGCAAGAGTCTACCCTCAAGACGCAAACACAGAAGGATTTTTTGTTGCTAAATTTAGGAGGGAGGAATGAAACTAAAAATCTTTAACAGAAAAGAGACGAAAAGAATTGTTGATAAACTTAATAGGCAATTTGGAGTTGAAGAGATCCAAGGGATTTTTATTCAAATGGGAAAAGAAAGGTTATTCTTATTTCAAGGAAGTTTCAGCAGAAAAGAGATAATTGAATTGTCACAAATATCACAAATGGAAAGAGTAGGTGTTTATTTTGGAAAAGAAATTAAAGATGAGGTAAGGTTGAGTATGGAAGGGGCTCAACTTCTAAAAGACCAAATCACAAAAAACATTTTTGAACTAAATAGTGAACAAGCAGAACAATGGATGAAAGGCCAAGAATTATTAATTGAAACTGGCAAAAAAGACTTTCTTGTAATGAAATACAATGATAATTTCCTAGGGTGCGGAAAAGCCTCTGAGAAGAAGATTGGAAATTATATTCCAAAGAATCGAAGGTTGAAGGAGAAGAATCTACGAGTGTAAATTTAAAAACTAATTCTCTTATTCTAAAACATGAACAAAGCAAAAATTCTGCTCGCTGGAAAAATCGCAGCACAAGTTAGAGATTATATCAAACCTCTAATAAAAAAAGACGTGCCTCTTTTAGAGATTGCTAAGAAAATCGAGACTAAAATAATTGAATTGAGCGGAAAGCCCGCATTCCCTGTGAGCTTGGCTATTGATGAAATTGCAGCACACTCTACCCCCTCCCACGACGACGAAACCAAAGCTCATGGATTGCTGAAAATCGATATGGGCGTCTCTGTTGACGGTTGGCTAGCAGACACCGCATTCTCAATTGATTTAGAAAATTCTGAAGAAAACAAAAAACTAATCGAAGCTTCTGAACAAGCTCTTGAAAATGCAATCAAGATTACAAAAAAAGGTATAACAACAAGTGAAATAGGTGGATCAATTCAAGAAACAATTAATTCGCATGGATTTTCCCCAATAATAAATCTATCAGGACATGAGATTAAACAACACGAACTACACGCAGGCGTAACAATCCCAAACTTTGATGACAAAAAAGACATTAAGATAAAGACAGGAGTTTACGCTATAGAGCCATTCGCAACCACTGGAAACGGAAAAGTTAGAGATGGAAAACAATCAGGAATCTATATGTTAATAGAACACAAAAACGTAAGAAGTCCGATTGCAAGGGAAGTCCTCCATTTCATAATAGAAGAATATCAAACACTTCCTTTTTGCTCTCGCTGGCTTGTCAAAAAATTCGGCACAAAAGCTTTATTCGGATTAAAACAGCTAGAAGCCAACGGAAACTTGCATCATTTTGAACAATTAATAGAATCATCAGGAGCAAAAGTCAGCCAAGCAGAACACACAATATTAATCGATGATGATGGAGAAATAATTGTGACTACGAGATAAAGTAGACCATCTAAATATATAAAAGCATAAATATCTCGGATGCCTTATTAGATTAAGAGAAAATGAAACCACCTTTAGCGTTAGTAATTGATGATAATAAGCATTTAAGAAAGGCTTTTTCAGGACTCTTAAAAAGCTTAAATTTCTCAGTAAAAACTTTTGAAGACCCTTCTGAAATAGATAATCTAAACTATAACCCTTATGAGCACGCAAGTATAGTTTTCTTAGATATAAACTTAAGAAGGGGATTAAATGGAGTTAATGTAGGGGGGCTCATAAAACAAAAACACCCTTATTTACCAATAGTAATTATCACGGGACGCGGTACACGTGAAGAAGCAAAACAAGCTATAGAAAATGATTTGGATGGGTGGATGGAGAAACCATTTGGGAAAAATAATCTAATAAAAACTGTAGAAAGGCTACAAAAAGATGGAAGATTTAGGATCCCATTAGAGATTAAGATAGCAGGATTAGGTGAGATAGGTTTAGAACTTTTGAAAAGGTCGAGAAAAAACTTGAAAAGATCAAGAAAAGATTATTGGACAAAGAAAATTCATGTTTGGAGCAAGTTTCATTCAGAAAGAAAATATGAAGAAATAAAACATGTCTTAGGATACATGTCTGAAGAAATAAAACTCCATAAAAGCCTTGAGAGTTTTGTAGAACCTAATGCACACATGACATTCATTGCCTCTGGAGCAAGATATACCTCAGGGATAACAAGAGAAAAGGAATGGGATGAAGCTTCTCCACGAGTATCTCCAATATTAAAAGGGATAGCAGGAAGCAAAAGTAATGAACTAATAATTACTATTTCAAATCCAATAGCTCGTTTTTTAGAATTAGGAAGGCAATATGGAATTCATGAATCAAGGCAAATAGGGATGGGGGTAACAGATTCTATTCGTATAAGAAGTAGTATTGCTAAAAAATTAGGAGAAGATCCTGAAAAAATTTCGGTATTAGTGGGGGGCTCTCATGGAAACCCAGCCTATCTCTTATCTACCACCGAGGTTAACGGAAAGAAAATAGAAAATTATAAAGCAATAAGAGAAGATATTCTTGAATCATTAGAAGAAAAAGGGAAGAGGGTACAGAATAGTGCAGTTCATGTTAGAACAAATCCTGAAGAAGTTGTAGAAGGGTGTGAAAGAATAATTGACGATTTATCAAGAAGAAGATCTCAATCAACTTTCTCGTGGGGAGTATGGACAGGAAAGTACTTTGAAAACAGATTAGTAAAAATACATAAAGACTTAACTATTTCAGCACTCTCTCTCCCTAATCTAGATAGTGATGAAAAAGAGGCACTTGAAAGCGCAAGAAATATATACATTCCTTCACAAATAATTCCAGAACGATACCTAAAAAATGCCTAATGAAGAAATAACTCCAATACTTGAATCAATAGGTTTATCAAAAAATGAAATAATTGTTTATTTAGAACTTATAAGTGTTGGAAAATCATCTGCTGGAGACATATCAAAAGGAACGAAAATTCATCGGCCGAATGTTTATGATATTCTTGAAAAATTAATTCAAAAAGGGATTGTTAATCAAGGGGTTGAAAATGACAGAAAAGTTTTTTACCCAATTCCTCCAAAAAATTTGCTTGATTATTTTAACCAAAAAGCACATGACTTAGAAAAAATAATTCCAAAGATGGAAGAAATTCATAGTAAACCAAAAAAAAGTGAAACTAAAATCATTTCTACTGAAGGAGTTCAATCAATCCGAACCACAATGAGTGATTTATTAGAATTAAATTCCCAAATATCCACATATGGTATTCCAAAAGAGGCTGTAGAGATTCTCGGAGGATTTATACACGAGTTCCATAAAAAAAGGATTAGTAAAGGGATTATAATGAAACATATCTATAATTTAGATGCAACCAAACGAATAAAAGAACTAACTCAAATGCCCCACACAGAGGCAAGATATCTTCCCTCACTTTATAACACAAAAATAAACACAATAATCTGTGGGAACAAAATCATGTTTTTCCTATGGGAACCTCCATTCACAACAATAATAATCGAAAATGAGTCGCTTGCAAAAGCTTACCAAAATTATTTTGAGATTTTATGGGAAGAAGCAAGGATTACTTATTCCTAAGTAACCACGAGATATTGTCTCAGTTGAGTTACTAATAAGAATTGTCTAAAAAAAGACTACGCTTGTTTATATAAAATATTAGATTCTCCATATCATGTTAAAGATGACACACTTATGCACTGATTGTGTTCAACCAATAACCAACCCTCTATGTCCCTCTTGCTCTGCAAGAGGGCTCATTGCCTGGGTAAGAGATAGAGATTTGAAAAAAGCTGAGATGAAAAAGGTAAGAAAACTTCTGAGAAAATTAATTAAAGATGCTGAAGAAAATCCATCGGCAATTAACTGCATCGCATGTGATTCACTTCAAGTCAATCTTTGCGTGTATTGCTTCACAAATAGAACAAAGAATATAATTGTGAAAAGCGTCGAAGATGAAAAAGTCGTGGAGAAGTTCAAAGAAGATTTTAATGTGGATATCTGGCTTTTGAGATATTGATTGGGATGGTTGGAGGTTACGCGGTGAAATGTTTTCTTGATAGAGCAGCAATCTCCATTCCAGAAGCAGGTTTTATACGATAACCTTTTGCTAGACCTTCTTCCACAGCAGCGATTCCTATTTCCTCACCATAATCTTGGTGTTCAGAAAAAATCATATATGTCATCAATTTGTCTCCAAATTTTTTAGCCAAACCAGTATCTTTAACTTTTCTTAACATATCTAAACCAGTCAAATTTGGCATACCATGATCAACAGTCATAAAAATCTTCCCATAGGAACCATTTTTAGATAATTCTCTCAAACGATTATAACATTCTTCCCCATTTTTAGCCTCATAAATATCACATTCACTGTCAGCCCTTTCAGCAAATTGTCTAAGAAAATCTCTAATCGCATCCTCATCATCTACTATAATAAAATGATTTCTTCCTTTATTTTCCATCTAAAATACTCTCTCTAACCATTTATAAAACTTACTAATCATCTTTTTTTAGAATCAAGCGCATCCCTAATAATCTCTGCAATTTCTCCTTTTACGAAGGGTTTCATTAGAAATGCTTTTATCCCTAAACTCTTTGCTCTTTCTTCATCAATTTTTCTACTAAAACCTGTACAAAGAACAACAGGCATCCCAGGCCTAATTTTCATTAATTCTTCTGCTAATTCATCTCCTGCCATATCTGGCATTGTCATATCAGTTATAACAAGTTCATATTTCTCAGGTTGTGTTTTAAATAATTCTAATGCTTCCACAGAACTTGTTCTTGCAGTAATATTATACCCAAGATTTCCAAGCATTTTCCCACTCATATCTACAATCTTTGGATCATCATCTACTAAAAGAATTCTCTCATTTCCTGTTGGAATTTCTTTAACTATTTTTTCAAGGCCTTCTTCAGTTTCTCCTTCTTCTGTAGGAAAATATACTGTAAAATTTGTACCTTTTCCAGGCTCACTATATACTGCTATATCTCCTCCATGTGATTTAACTATTCCATGAACTACTGATAATCCAAGACCTGTTCCTTCTCCACGTTCCTTTGTTGTATAAAAGGGGTCAAATATTTTTCCAACAATCTCTTTTGATATGCCATGTCCTGTATCTCTTAAAGATAATTTGACATGCGGTCCTGGATTTAAATTAAGGTTGGGTTCTGTAAAATCTGCATCAAGTTCAACATTTTGAAGTTCAAAATCTAATCTTCCTTTGTCATCCATAGCATTAGCAGCATTTTTAACAAGATTTATAATAACCTGCTGCATTTGAGTATAGTTTGCTATAACAGGTTTTACCTTATGAATATTCCTATATATCTCGATGGTTGTAGGAAGAGATTTTCTAAGAAAATCTAATGAGTCTTTAGCGATAAGTGTTAATTGTGTTGGCTCCCGTTCTGTTTCATCCTGTCTTGAGAATGTAAGAATTTGTTGAACGAGATCTCTTGCACGTTTCGATCCTTGTAAAATATTAGTTAAATTTTCTTGTATGGGGCTATCTTCAGGTAAATTATCCAAACTCATCTCCGCATAACCCATAATCGGAAATAAAATATTATTAAAATCATGAGCAATCCCTCCTGCCAAAGTTCCAATAGATTCCATTTTTTGTGATTGCCTAAGCTGGGCCTCAAGAGTTTTCTTTTCTTCTTCTGCTTGCTTACGGGTTGTCATATCACGGACAACAGCAATCATATAATCTTTTTCTTTCACAGGAACATACCTCACACTTAATTCTACAGGAAATACTGAACCATCTTTACGTTTGTGTTCTCCTTCAAACACCATAGGTCTCTTCCTAACTTCTTCTATATGACTCTCCCAAAACCCTTCCGGAGTTACTGAATCAATATCTCTAACTCTCATTCTCATCAATTCTTCACGCGCATAACCAAGATCTTCACATGCCTTATCATTCACATCTAAAAACTGGCTTGTTATAGGATCTACAAGATAAATCGCATCGTTTGCGTGACTAACTAATGTCTTGAATAATTTCAAATCCTCTTCTGCCTGCTTACGGCCCGTTATATCAATTAAAACTCCTTCTAAATATCCTTGTTCAAGATATATTTGTGCAGAAAAATCAATCCAAAATTTAGAACCATCTCTTCGTATATGTTGTGTCTCAAAATTATCTACTTTTCCGTGTTCTTCTAATATCTTTAATAATTCTCCCCTTTTACTAAAATCAACATAACTCTCTAAGATATTAAAATCATCTAGACACTCTTTAATAGTTGAATACCCTGCTATATTAGCATATTTTTTATTTATTTCAATTATTTTGGCATCGGAAATTCTTGTTCTGAATATTCCAACTTGGGCATTGTCAAAAAAGCTCTTATATTTCTCCTCACTCTCCAACAATTCCTTTTCCAAATCCCTATCCTCAGACATCTAAAATAAATGCAATCAATCTATATAAGAATTATTGTGCCACACTATCCCAAATAACTACCCGCGCGTCAGCGCGTACGGGAAGGTGGGCGGGACGAATCAATCACCCAAGATAACTACTCGGTGTTGGAACTGCCGCCTTCGCTGATTTCAAGAAATTATCCTCAACCTTTTTGTAAACTTCAAGCGTGTTCTTAGTTACACTTGGCTTAACCTTTTTCAAAGCCTCATCAAAATGCTTTTTCTTTACTTCATCAGCATTGATATTCTCTCTCAACGCAAGCATCCCTGCCTCACGAGTCACAGCCTCCAGGTCAGCACCAGTATAACCAATTGTTTTCTTAGCAATATCCTTGAGATTAACACCCTTTGCCTTCTTCATCTTTTTTGTATGAATATTCAAAATCATCTCCCTCCCTTTTTCATCAGGAGCATTCACTAACAAGATCCTATCAAATCTTCCAGGCCTCAAAACAGCAGGGTCAAGCATATCCGGTCTGTTAGTTGCAGCAATAATTAAAATATCTTTCAAATCCTCAAGCCCATCCATTTCAGCCAACAATTGATTTAAAACTCTTTCAGTAACTTTCGATCCCGCATCTACTCCTCTTCTTCCCGCCATTGCATCCATCTCATCAAAGAAAATTACACAAGGTGCAACCTGCCTAGCCCTCTCAAAAATCTTCCTCACACCTTCCTCAGATTTTCCAACCCACATACTCAACAGTGAAGGCCCTTTAACATTAATAAAATTCGCTTCTGATTCCTTAGCAACTGCTTTAGCAATTAAAGTCTTACCCACACCAGGCGGACCATAAAGTAAAATCCCTCTCGACGGTCGAATCCCCATTCTCTCAAAACATCCTGGATGTTTCATTGGCCACTCAACAGCCTCCCTTAACTCTTCCTTTACCTTATCCAAACCCCCAACAGAATCCCAATCTACATTCGGCGTCTCAACCAAAACCTCTCTCATTGCAGAAGGCCTTACAACTTTCAAAGAATCTGTAAAATCTTTATGCCTAACAATTAACTTCTCCAAAATCTCTTTAGGAATCTCTTCCTCATCTAGCTTATTAATTTCATCAAGATGTTTCCTCAAAACATTCATTGCAGCTTCCTTGCTCAATGATTCCAAGTCTGCTCCAACAAACCCATGAGTGACTGCTGCCAACTTATTCAAATCAACATTCTTCAAAGGCATTCCCCTAGTATGAATTTTCAAAATAGACAATCTACCATCTTTATCTGGAACATTAATTGGAATCTCTCTATCAAATCTTCCAGGCCGTCTCAAAGCAGGATCAAGCGCATTAACCCGATTCGTAGCACCAATAACAATAACTCTTCCACGTGATTTCAAACCATCCATCATTGTCAACAACTGAGAAACAACTCTTCTCTCAACCTCGCCATGCACATCCTCTCTCTTCGGAGCAATCGCATCAATCTCATCAATAAAAATAATTGTCGGCGCAGCCTTCTCTGCCTCTTCAAAAATATCCCTAATCTTCTTCTCACTCTCTCCATAAAATTTAGACATTATCTCAGGACCATTCAACAAAATAAAATTAGCTTCCGACTCTGTTGCAACAGCCTTGGCCAGCAAAGTCTTACCTGTTCCAGGCGGACCGTGAAGCAAGATACCTTTCGGAGGTTGAATTCCCAACTGTTCAAAAACTTCCGGCTTCTTCATAGGAATCTCAACCATTTCACGAATCTTCGTAATCTCTTCTTTAAGCCCCCCAATATCTTCATAATTAATTTCAGGAATTTTTTCATCAGTTAACTCAACAGCCTTAGGATTAAGCGTGACCTCTGTATTTTCCGTTATAATCACCGGTTTACCAGGATTAGAATTAACAACCATGAACCGAATCTGTGAGATTCCTCCTCCTAAATTTCCAAAGCCCATATTCCCTAACATATCTCCCAACATATCATTCAAGTCCCCAAATTCATCCGACAATAAATCTTTTCTTCTCTGAACTCCTCCTAAAACAACTAGATCTCCCTTCAAGACTGCTCTTCCAAAAAGTCCTCGTTTCAAACTTTCAGGATCTCCCTGAACCATAATTCCTTTTTGTGCTGGAGCAATAACAATCTTCTTCGCTTCTCTAATATCTGCTTTAGTAACAACAACAACATCTCCTAAACCAACTCTTGCATTCTTTCTCAAGATCCCATCAATCCTAATTATTCCTTCCCCAACATCTGCCGGATAAGCTCTGTCAGCAATCGCAACAGTTTCACGACTTCCTTTAATCATAATAACATCTCCCCGTCTCACACCCAACTCTCTCATTAACTCTGCATCCATTCGAGCAATACCTTTATACGCATCATCCTGCAAAGCCTCAACAACTTTCAATTGTATTTTATTTTCTTTTGCCATTTTTTAGTTTTATATTTGTGCTTTAGCAACAGCCTCTCTTAAGGGGTTATATTTTGATTTTTGGATTTCTTCGAATACGCTTTCATCCTTATATGTTTTGTGATTATTATTTTTCCAATTAATTTCCAAACTCTCAAATCCATCCTCATTATCTTTAACTATAAATACCATAAAATGTAAATGGGGAGAAGTAGTATACCCAATCATTCCAATCCCTTTAGCAATAGGTTGTCCTTCCTCCACCATATCTCCTTCTTTAACTAATGAACCTTCATAGGCAATATGAACATATTGCGAATATTCTTCATTCTCATGTTTAATTGTAATGTAATTCTGATATTTTATGTCAGCAAATTTTTCATCATCCCCTCCAACATCAGAATCATTCTTAACATTTACAACTTTTCCTTTTGCAACCGCCAAAATTGGAACATCATATTGAAGTAAAAAATCCACAGCATGGCCCCAAGTACTATAATGTACTTTTGGGTCAGAAATTGAAACTGTTAAAGTATCTTTCCCAAATGGCAATGAATATTCATTTTTACTCTTCATCTTCGCCCCACCAACTCATCAAAATTTAAACTCACTCTTCCAAAATCCTCAAAACATAATCTAACCATATCATTCATTGCTTTCTCCTGCGCATTCATAAACGACACAATCTCTTTCGGGATTGAAACCGCATAACTATTTCCAACTAATCTCATTTTAACTCTAAATTCCTTATTTTTTAGATTTTTAAACTTATCATATTCCTGTTTGTCTACAGGATGAATCAATTTGTGATCGCACTTAGGGCACGCCATCGCACGAAATAAAAATCCATTTTTAGTAAGTTTTGCTTTTTCCATTTGTTTACTACATTTCTTACACAAAATCTTGTTGTCAAATAATTCTGGCATTTTATCTTAATAGCTCCTTAGTTACATCGCATAACTCAAAATAGATTATTAAAAGAAGTGTTACAATTAAAAAAGTCCAAGTTTCTGCAGAAGCGTTAGTAAACTGAAATAGATAATAGATTCCTAATGACACAATAAGACCAAGTAAAACATTAGACATACTTTTCTTAAAATCTCTTTGTTTAATTCTTTCCTTAAGTTTCATTTTATCGAATATAATTGCTGCACCATTACAGTGCAGCAGAGGGTTGAAAAGAGGCATACATACAGAAGCATGTACACTCTATGTGTATACACACATATGTATACTATTTAAATGTTTCGTGGATTTTGGGTTTGTAGAAAGTCTATTATAATGATTGAGGAGCATATACCCATAAGTATCTGAAATAAATAGCCCATTTTTCCAATAGTTCTTTTATTTCTTTCTCTTTGTCTTGAGGAACAAATAAACTAAAATCCCATTCTCTATTCCCTGATATAGCCTCCCACTTAGCCCTTATTTCAGGAGTATCAATTCTCTCTCCATTAACAATTTCAAAACATATTTTTTCCTTTCCTTTTGTTGCCTCAACGTCTGCTTTAACACCCGCATATGATTTAGTTTCTGGTTCTACTTTTACTTTGTAACCTTTTTCTTCCAAATAATTTTTAAGAACTCTGACCATAGTCTCATGTTGCCTCTCTTCAATTTTTTCCACCATATTAATTTTAAAATTTTTAATATATTTAAGGTTTTAGGCTTTCAACGAATAACCATATTAATGTGACTATTAATGAACCAGCACCAGCACCACCTAAATAACAATCACTTAAACCACAATCAACAACCTTTTTTATAGCATAAGCTAATAGTAATAACATAACCCCGACGACAAAAGAAATTAATATTTTTGTACTTATCCTTTCTTTCTTATTATCTACTTTCTCTTTAACAGCCTTAGTAGATTTTTTCTCTTTTATTTTAGCCATCGTTATCTTCTTCGTGGTTTTTTCCTAAGTAAAGGAATTAAAATTATTAAAAAATAAAATAAAGCTAAAAGGAGTAAAATTAAATTAGTATCCATTATAAGTATAGTAAAAGAGAATATTTAAAATTAACTAACTCACCCAACTTATCTTTAAAAGAATTTATCCACTCAAACATATATTTTAAAAAACCTCATCTCTTCTTTCTCTCATGAAAAAGAAAGGTGATCTAAAAAAATCTTTGGAAAAATATTGGAAAGCAATAATAACTTTCCTCGGAGCATTTTGGTACTTCGCATGGAAAGACGATAGCCCTCAAGGATGGGTAGTTTCAATCATAATTATATTCATATTCATTAAATTCATTTTCTTTCCTGTACTGAGTTTAGTGACTGGAACCTCATTACCTCTCGCAATTGTAGAATCATGCAGCATGTATCACGACGGAAACGTATTCTCAAACTTCGATGGATGGTGGGATAAACACGAATCAAAATATGCTCCTTACATAATAAACGATCTTGACTTTAGAGACTTTGCATTCAAAAACGGATTCAACAAAGGAGACATATTATTCATCGTCGGAGCAAAACCTGAAAAACTAGAAGTCGGTGATGTGATAATCTTCAATGCAGGCAGAAATAATCCAATCATCCATCGGATAAGAACCATAGAAAACACCGAAGGCAAATATACATTCTCAACAATCGGAGACAATAACAATGGACAATTAAGTATTGAAAAAGAAATCTCATCTGAACAACTTGTCGGAAAAGCGCTGCCAATAAGACTTCCTTATATAGGCTGGCTAAAATTAGCTTTCTACGAACCCTCTCGCCCAGTATCAGAAAAAGGTTTTTGTGATGAAAGATAATTTAATAAATCATTATTTCCTTTAGAGTTTATGTGGACAAAGAAACATAGTAAAAAATTCACAAAAGCGGAGCATAGTAAAGAATTCTTGAGAAAACCACATACATTAAAAGAACTTGGAAATTTAAAAGGAAAGAGATTGGTTGATATCGGATGTGGTAGCGGATATTGGACAAGACTTTTTGCACAAAGAGGGGCGGATTGCACAGGAGTAGATATCTCTGAAAATCAATTGGCTCTTGCAAGAAAGGAAGAGGGAAGAAAATCTCTTGGAATCAAATATCTTAAAGGGGACTTTACAAACCTTAAAAAAATAAAATCAAACAGATATGACATCGCAGTAATCATCTATGCCTTACTAGAGATTCCATCTAAAACTAAGATTAATAAATTGTTTCAAGAGGCTTATCGGATTCTTAAAAAAGGTGGCAGATTATTTATTAGCGATATGCACCCTTTTGATCCAATCACCCATGCTAGATTCAAACTACCGAAGGGATTCCATTACTTTATGAGTGGTGCAAAAATGATTGCATATGCAAAACAAGTAGACGGTTCATTAATCAGTTTTAAAGATTATCATTGGACTTTCGAAGACTATTTTGATTCTCTAACAAAAGCAGGATTTGTAATAACCTCTCTTAAGGAACCAAGACCATCTCCATCATTAGTAAAAAAGATTCCTTATTTCAAGTACAGAATTGGGTTGCCTAAAGATATAACGATTGTTTGTAGGAAATAGTAGATTAAGTTACTCAACAGATTATGCGAAGCTATCCCATTAACAACTTCTTCTCGTGAAGCGCCTCGACAAAGTCTGGCGCGGAGCCATTCATCCCGAGCGAAGCGAGCAATATAAACCAAAACTTTTTAAACCAACCTGAACAAAAGTACCTAGCTTATGAGGTGTTAATCTTAATATGGAATTTTGTCCAAAGTGCGGTGCGATTTTGATGTCAGGGGGGAAAGGAAGCAAATGCCCTCGATGTAGTTATTCTTCTAAAGAAAAAGTAAAAGTAATAATCTCCGAAAAGATTAATGATAAAAAAGAAATCACTGTGGTAAAAGAAAAAGATTCTGAAGTCAGACCGATTGTTAAGGAAGATTGCGAGAAGTGCAAAAATAAACATGCTTATTTCTGGACTGTTCAAACAAGAGCAGGAGACGAAGCAGAAACTAAATTCTTCAAATGCACAAAGTGCAATCACACCTGGAGAGAATATAGATAAACAATTGCTCGCCTTAGGCTCGAAATAAAAAGTAATTAACAAAAAACAGGTTAAGTTACTCAAACGATTATGCGAAGCTAATTCATTAACAACTGGCGCGTCAGCGCCCCACGGGTGGGTGGGCGGGACTAAGATACCTTCCGACCAATCCTTTCAGACCAACCACACTTACCACATTTAAGTAAAATCAAATTATCTTCATCTGAATAAAATATCCCCATATCTATTACTTCTGCTTTATCATACCCGCACTTTTCACAAACATGTTCATACGTTGCAAACACATCCTTATCCTCCACAGAACCCTTTCCTCTTTTCTCAGGCTTCTTCATTTTCTCACTTGTAATCACATGATCTTTCTCGTCAATAACTTCAGAAAATCCACACTTAGAACAATCAAAAATAATCTTCCCGTCTTTTTTTCGGGGTCTCTGTAAAGTTTTGCATTTGTGACAAAACCTTAAAGTCATGATTGAATGAAAATCAACACGTTTTTAAGTTTTACTGTTTACGTTCATACATGCTTACTAAAGAAGAAAACTTAAAACTCTTAGATAAAAGAATTTCTGAACTTAACCTTAAACACAAGGTTGTCTTAGCTTTTGATTTTGATGAACTTGCTATACCAATTCATCTTGTAAGAAAAGTTACTCAAAAAATAGCAGGAACAATTGATAAAAAAGAATTAGAGAAATATATCCCTTGTTCATTTGAAGAAATAGGTTATCTTAATAGTTTGTTCTGGGAGCATGACCTAAAAGAATATAAAAAATTACGCGATAACATTGTGGAAGAAACTCCTTGGGTAGAAGGGTTTGATAAATTAATAAAACAACTAACTAAAGATTACTCTGTGATTTTCATCAGTTCTGGAATGAAAGACATTTGCGAAGCTAAACTAGGTGAAATAGATTTTGACTCAAGAAACATAATCGCAGGAGAGTTTATATTTGGTAACACTAAAATAACTGGCACACAACTCGTAATCTCAGATAAACTTAAAGGACATATCATTAAAGAACTAAAAAAGAATCATAAAGTAATTGGAATTGGCCACAGCCTAGGAGATAAAACAATGTTAGATAATTCGGATGTGAGCATCTCTTTTAATGCCAATGTTCATAATCTCGCCCAGTTTAACACTAATTCTATTGAAGAACTTTTAGAAGTCATAAACAAACATGGCCCTGGAGGGATTTGAACCCCCGACACCTAGATTTCTTTGCGACACTCGTAAAGAACGTACGACATGTCGTGCATAAGAGTCTAGTGCTCTGACCAGGCTGAGCTACAGAGCCATTAATTAATATTAAAGGAAGAAGTTTAAAAAACTACTGATATCTCAGCGTACCCACTACTATCTCTTCATTTCAAGGGGCGTCTTTAACAGAATTATAATCACTTGATTAATTTCTGAATATTCTCAATCGCATCTGAGACTTCTCGACCTTTCTTGGTCAACCTAATTAGTTTTATTCGCCCCTTTTTTTCAAACTCAACTAATTTCAGAACTTCCAAAGTCTGCAGAATCTTTACTGCGTGGCTATAAGTGCAATCCACTTCCTTAGCCAAAAGACTACCATATCTTATTCTTAAATTCTTCTTCAAAGAAACCAACATCAAAGCCGGCTTTCTCCTGAAAAAGATGTCAAAATTGTCTTTCATTTTATTTACTGAACATATGTGATGTAGATATATGTGTTTTAATGTATATATTCAGACAGTGTTGTCCTTTTAAATGTTTTGGGATATATATTTTCGTTCCTATATATGAGTAAAAATATGTCACAATATCCATTTCAGAATATTTATTAAGTAATATGGCTATTAGAATATATGAATAAAAAAACAAAAATCCTCGCTGCAGGAGATTTCCATGGAAATAGTACAATTGCAAAAAAGCTAGCTGAGAAAGCTGAAAAGGAAAAAGTAGACTTAGTTATACTCGCAGGAGATATAACAGGGCCTTTTGATTCAGACAATCTATTGAAACCTTTCATAGACAAAAATCAAAAAGTAATATTTGTTCCTGGAAACTGGGATACTTCTGAAACAGCAGAATTTCTGTCAAAACTCTATGGGGTAAAAAATGTCGGAAATCATTATGTAAAATACGGAAATCTAGGAGTCTTTGGAATAGGAAGTGCTGACTGGCAATTAGATCTCAATGAGAAAAAAGCATTCGCAAAATTAAAAAAAGAATTCGAGAAAATCAAAGATTTAGAAAAGAAAATCATGGTAAGTCATCTTCACGCTGCCAACACAAAGGCAGAATTCTCAGGAGTTCGTGGAAGCACAGGGGTAAGAAAAGCAATTGAACAATTCAAACCAGACATATTCCTCGCAGGACACATCCACGAAGCAGAAGGGATAGAAGAAAAAATAGGAAAAACAAAGGTGATTAATGTCGGAAGAAAAGGGAAGATTATTGAGATTTAGTTATAAATGGTCCACAGGATTATAGGTTTTTGCGTTTAATGTAATATCCAATTCTAATATCTCTTCCCATAAATCAGGAAATTCTTCAAATAAAGATTCATAATTTTCAAATCTTGGATTCTGTTCAAGATACTTAAAAAATTCCTGAAATTTCACATTAAAAGAAGTTGGATCATCAAAACTAGAAAACGGCCAACAAGTTTTATGAGTCTTCAATCCTCTTGGACTAAAACTTACTCTTTTAGTTTTATAGTTATATGGGTCCCCTCCATCTTTAAAGACCAACCTCAAATCTCCTAATTGTAAATTATGAAATAATTTCTCAATTCTTTTTTCTAAAGGAGATTGTGAGGAAAAACCTTCTTGATTTAGCTCAGATAAATAATCTCTAATAATAGAATCTACAGCTATCCTAGCTTCTTCCCCAGATAAGTCATACTGTGAAAACTTATCTTCAAGCTTTTTTCTCAATCTTGGAGATTCTTCCTCTTTTTCTCTCTTAATTTTCTCAACAAGTTCAGTTTCTTTAGATTTAAAATAATCCTTAGTTGTTTCATCAAATTCAAAATTAAAAGTATAGAGATTTAAATCTGAGATTAAATATGATTTATACAAAACCTTGGCTGTATGTTCATAACCATGGCTCCCAAACCACTCTTCTCCTACCTCTTCTCTAACTTTCTTAATATTGAATTTATAATCACAAAAAACACAGGTGTCTTTTTTCAAATCTTTCAGATCATCTTTTGTTAAGAATTGGGAATCAAATATCATATATATTATATGACTTGTAAACTATATACTCTTTACTGCACAAAAAATGTCCATAGTGTTGTACATAATAAAAATACTTAAATATTCCAAAGGATTTATTAAATTATGCTCGATAGTAAAACAATAAAGAAAATAGGGGACTTTGTTTATACAAAACCAAGGAGTATACAAGAGATAGCAAACCACATAGGAAAGAATTGGAGAACAGCAGACAGGTATATTCAACAAATAGAAAAAGAATTTGGAATTCTTGCAACAAGGATTTTTAGAGGAGGCACAAGAGGAGCACTAAAAATAGTTTATTGGGCTTCTATGGAAAAAGTTAGTAGTTCTATCTTCCAAGAAAAACTTGAAGAAGAAATCAAAACAGCAAGAAAAAAGGAGGACTTCTCAGCTTTTGATATCTTCCAGCATATTCCAGACAAAAACAAAAAAGCTAGTATTGAAAAAACTTCTGATGAAAGCCTAACTAAACTAAAAGAACTAGATAATCTTCTCAAAGCAACTAAAAAACAGCTTCTTATCTTTTCTGGAAATCTCTCATTCATAAATCTAAAAAAAGGTAATGTTAACATCTTCAAAACAATAGAAGAACTTGTCAAAAAAGGTATAAACATTAAAGTAATCTGCAGAGTAGATATTATAGGAAAAAAGAACATAGAGAAACTGCTTTCCTTGAATTTCAAACATGGAAAAGAAAATATAGAAATCAGACACAGAGAACATCCTCTAAGAGCATTTATAGTTGATAACAAATTTTTTAGGATAAAAGAGATAAAAGAACCAACTGGAAAGATAAAAGAACCAACTGGAAAGATAAAAGAACTTGATAAAAAGATATTCATATTCTACACAATAAAGGATAAAGAATGGTCAGGATGGCTATCAAAAATTTTCTGGAATTTATTTAATAAATCAATAGATTCAAGGAAGAGGTTACAGGAAATAGATAAAGTTTTTTAAGATTTAATCAAAATCCATCATCAACTGGATTTAGTTTCCTAAAGCAATTCCCAGGAACTTTGGAATAATTATTACCTTCTTTTGGTTCTTCATTATCTCCTTGGAGATTATCCCCTTCAAGATAAGCCCAAACAGCATCAGGAGATAATCTTGAATTTGATTTGATTAATCTTTTATATTTCCTCATCGCAATAGCATATTTTGAATCTCCACAAGGAAAATCTATACAATCACTTCCAATACAACTTGATAAATCCACTACATTAACTTCTTCCACACAACTCTCAAACAAACTTTTAGTACTAACTTTCCATCCTTTTCTAAATTTCCTACTAACCATCTCATAATTCAAAATCAAGTTTTATAAGAATTTAGGTAATACAAAATAATAAAAACCCTTCTTCTCAATTAAAACTAGTAATTAACTCGCTTTGCTCGAGATTAGTTGCTCAGAAATCGACTCTGTCAGATTTCCCCGCGAAAGAATCTGATATCGACTTAACAGTATTCTAAGCGAAAAACTTGGCAGGGCCAGTTGTGAGCCATTAATTATGAGCGCTAGCGAATCTAAAAATGCCAAAAAAACAAAAAAAATCCCGTGAAGAGAAAGTCGCTGAGGAATACTTTCCAATGGATGAAGATGATTTAGATAGGGCAACCCTTAAGGAAGTTAAAGAACCTCTTGTAGATTTTAAAAAAACAATTGAAAAAGAATATAAAAAACCAGATAGAAAATCTCTTGAGACTGTTGAGAAAATTACTACCAAGAAACCAAAGAAAAAGGCTAGGAAAAAAATGGTTTCTAAAAAGAAATCGGCTAAGAAGAAAATTACCTATTCAATCCCAAAGATAAACCTAAAAAAAGACGGTTATGAACTAATCATTACAGAAAAACCTCAAGCAGCTACAAAAATTGCTTCTGCACTAGGAACCCCAAAACAAAAAATCCTCAACAAAGTTTCATATTACGAAATCGATAGGGAAGGCAGAAAAATAATCGTTGCTTGCGCTGTCGGTCATTTGTTCGCCTTAAAGCAAAACAAGCCCGGTTCAGCAGTACCTGAATTTGACGTGAGTTGGTTCCCGAATTATTTAGTAAGGAAAAAAGATTTCTCAAAAAGATACTACACTACATTATTAAGTTTGGCGAAAAATGCAGGAAGCCTGACAGTGGCAACAGACTTTGATATTGAAGGGGAAGTAATTGGATTGAATGTTGTAAGATTCGTGGCAGGCCAAAAGGACGCAAGCAGAATGAAATTCTCAACTCTGACTTCTCCAGAACTCAACAAAGCTTATGATAAAAAATCAAAACATATAAGTTGGGGCCAAGCAATTGCAGGAGAAACAAGACACTACCTTGATTGGTTCTATGGAATAAATTTGTCTCGTGCTTTAATGAATGCCATAAAGACAACAGGGAAGTTCAGGATCATGTCAATCGGAAGAGTCCAAGGACCAGCTCTTAATTTAATTGTCAAAAGAGAACGAGAAATCCAGGCATTCGAATCAGAACCTTATTGGCAAGTTTTCGCAACAATTTCAGATGGAAAAAATAAATTAGAACTAAAACACAATAAAGACCTCTTCGACAAAAAAGATTTATCTAAATTTGAGAACATTAAAGGACAAACAACAACAGCCTCAACTAAAAAAACAGAACAGATCATCCCTCCAAACCCCCCATTCAATCTAACAACTCTCCAAACAGAAGCCTACAAGTTCCACGGAATAACCCCTTCCAATACTTTAAGGGCCGCCCAATCACTTTATCTTACAGGATTAATCTCTTACCCAAGAACCTCAAGCCAGAAACTTCCAACTTCAATCGATTATAAAACAATTCTAAAGAAAATAGCAAAGCAACATAAGGTAGAAAAATTAATTACAAAACAAAAACCTTTAGAGGGTAAAAAAACAGACCCTGCCCATCCTTCAATCTACCCTACAGGAGAAACCCAAATCCTTGCTGGAGACGACGAGAAAATATACAATCTAATTGTCAAGAGATTCCTATCTTTATTTTGCGATGATGCAATAGTCGATAAAAAAAGGGTTTCTGCAAAAGTAGATGATTTGTTATTCGCGGCAAACGGTTCTTCTGTAAGAAAAAAAGCATGGATGGAAATCTATCCTTCTAAATTAAAAGAAGTTGAAATTCCTGATTTTGATGGAGAAGTTGAAATCACAGATTCAAGAACAGAAGAGAAAGAAACTCAACCTCCTAAAAGATATTCTCCTGCCTCGATAATCTCTCAGCTCGAAAAAAAGAACCTTGGAACAAAATCAACCCGTTCATCAATCCTTGAAACACTTTATGATCGAAACTATGTTAAGGAAAAGAGTATAGAAGCCACCCCATTAGGGATGTCCTTAATCGCAACACTCGAAAAATATTCTCCAATAATCATCGACGAAGAACTTACAAGGAGTTTCGAGAACGATATGGGATCTATCCTAGAAGCCAAAAATAATTTCCTTGAGAAAGAAGAAAAAATAATCAATAAAGCCAAAAAAACTATTGCAGACATTTCAAAAGATTTTGAAAAGCACGAGAAAGAAATTGGAAAAGAACTCTTATCAGCAAACATCAAATTAAGAGAACAACAAAAAGAAGAGAACAAACTAAACCCTTGTTCAAAGTGTAAGAAAGGTCATTTAGGAATTACCTATTCTAGAAAAACAAAAAGGCAATTTGTTGCTTGTGATGCTTACCCAGATTGTAAAACAACTTTTTCTCTACCCCCTCATGGAATGATCAAAAGAACAAGGAAAATCTGTGAAGAATGTCAGTTCCCAATGTTAATGAGTTTAAGAAAAGGTAAAAGACCTTGGACTTTCTGTTTCAACCCAGAATGTCCTACTAATGAAGAAAGGATTAAAGAATACAAAAAAAGAATTTCAGAAGAAATTAAAAATTAAAAATTATCTCTTCTTTTTCTTTTTAGCTGCTTTCTTTCTCATAGGTTTCTTTGCCATCGGAGCGCATTCTGACATGTTCGGACACTTAAGTCCATGAAGAATCAAAATCACCGCAGCAACAATAGATATCCACTTCACAGCCATCGCACTTAATAGAGTCGGCCATAAAGCAAACACTAAAATCACTAAACCAATAACAACCTCAGTACCTTTGCAATTACACATTTCATTTAACCTCTTTTAATTAAAATTAAGTGGTAAATATGATTAATAAATGTGTTGGTTAAGTACAATAATTATTAAAAAGAAATAATTCCTATAAAAATAAATGACATCTAAATCAGAAATAGAAAAAGCAGTAATAAACTTTAAAGAAAAATCAACAAGTTTAGATAATGTAAAAGCTCAAATAAAAGAATTGGAAAAAAATCAAAGACAATTAACAACAAGTAGAAATGACTCATATAGAGAAATTAATAAATTACAAATAGATCATGAAGAAATACATCCTGATCTTGTCTTAGATTATTGCTTTAGACATTTTGATCAAGAAGCTTATCAAAGAGTTCCTGCAGTAAATGAATTTCTTGGACAAGTTAAAGAATTACAAAACGAAAGAATGTTAACTGTAAGAGTAAATGAAATGTTAGAGACAGGAGTTATCTCAGGAGAAGGAATCTTTAGTGTTAAAAGAACTCATAGATATTTGCATGTTCCTGTTGAGAAGCATCAAGTACTAGATTTAAGTTTAAGAGGAAATAGAAATTGGGCAAGTGGAGAAGGAGCTATTTGGATTAATGATGATATCTTCCCAGTTAAGAGATTAAGAATAATGGACAGGTTACTTAAAAGTTCAAAACTAACAAAATTATTAGATAAGATTGGAGAAAAGGCAAAACCACTAATAGCTAAACCAGGACATGTATGGGATAAAGATTATTCTAGAGAAGGGCCATATATCGGAGGACCAGGACCTAGTAACTGGTTTGTCTATCTTGGAGATAATAGGGTTGAAACAGGTTTAAAAAAACACTCAATAATTAATGTTCCAAAAACGACAGCAAGAATTCCTGCTCTTGAATAATCTAAAACAACTCAAATCCATCTCTTCCTGTAAACACCTTTATCCTTAATCTCAAAGCTAAGCTCTTTCTGCGGAAGACTTCTATGCTTCAACAAAACAGCCTTTCTCTTTCCATTATTATTCTTCAATTCAATTATACACTTACTCCAATACTTCAACAAATCTCCTCCCACAATATTCATTTCTCTCTGAACTCCTTTCTTCCAATCCTCCTCAGACACAAACGAACCATAAACCTGGTTAGTAATAATAATTGGAATATTCTGCTTCCTCGAAATCTCTGCCAACACCCTCATCTGCTTTGCCATTTCTCTATTTACTTCTCGCACATTTTCAGAATCCTTTGACTTCGCAGCATCTCCCAACTCCAACCTATAAAGCATTGCCATCCCATCAACAACAATCATACTCGCATGCTTCTTACTAACCTTTCCAGCCAAATTAGAAAAAACACTTTGCTGTTCCTCAAAACTCGTCGGCTCCAACAACAAAATATTTTTCAAAATCTCTTTATAGTCATCTCCGACAATCTGTCTAACTCTCTCAACAGAAAACCCTCCTTCTGTATCAACAAAAATAATCCTATTCCCTTTCTTAGCTTGGCTACACGCAGCCAGAATCACAAAGTTCGTCTTCCCACTTCCAGGTGGCCCAGCAAGCATCGTAATAACACCTTTCTCATAACCTCCATAAAGCCATTTATTAAAATCAAAACTCCCAGCAGATATTTTATTCCGTGACATAAAAAACAAAAAGAATCAGAATTAATAAGGATTGTTATGATTGATTATCTAATCTAGGTCTTCCACAACTTCTTATCTCTAAATCCTTCCCTTCCCAATATCTAATAACAGTGGGTGGAGAACATCCAACCAGTTTAGCGACTTTACTAGCATTTCTCTCATATTTATCATGAAGACCTAAGATTTGTTTTTGCTTATCTTCTGATAAAGGCGGTCTCCCCCTTCCCCCAGGATAAATTTCTGGAATTGCTTCTTCTAATTCCCCAGACCTTATCAAAGCCTTATAGAGTGCTGAATCTTCTTGAACCAATTCCCATCTGGATAGGCCAACTAACCTTTCCTGGTTTCTAAAATAATCTAGGTGAGACTTATAATTTTTATATCTTCCTTTTAAAATTGTTTTCATATTATTTATCAGAACTATTCCCTGTGTCAACCACTCACTTCATCCCAATAAAATCTTTTTCAAACTTATCTAAATCCTTTGTTATAGAACTAACAGCGTCATTAATCGCTTTCTTTGCAGTCTTTCCCTTGGTCTTAACCTTTAGAATCGGTTTCTGAGTCGGGTGCTCTCTTTTCCAAGCTGCAAAAATCACATCAGAATCCTTATTAAGATAAACTCTCAAAATCTCTGCAATCGTCAAACTACCCAATTCAACTTCAATTTCATCCTTTGAGCTATTAAGAATCTTTAAATCCATATTAAGAAGGATTGAAATTGGTTTATAAAAGTTTGGTTGAAGATTAGCTCGCTGTCGCGAGATTGATATAACTATTAACAAATTATTCTAATCGAAAATGATGCCCATCTCCATAAAAAGATGCTATGAGAAAATCAGGTTTGAAAGGGCTATAGTTAATTGCCCTTTCTCCACCATTCTTATTGAAGAGTATAATCTTAGATTCTTTATTCCAATCACCTAACTTAAATCCCCTTTGCTTATAAAATACAATTAACTCTTCAAAAACTTTCTCTAAATCTCTATAGGCAAATTGCAAATCTCCTATTCGTTTACTTCTTGCCCAATCATCATCTCTCTCTTTTGGAAAACCCTCGTGTTCAATCCATCCTTCCATTTGGCGGGAGGGATAATGTCTTTCCAAATCCCCATCATAAAGAAAACTAATTATGCCATTACTCTTTAACTCTTCCCTAATATCTAATATTTCTTGATTAACTTTTCCCATATTTATCTTCTATATTTTCCATATTTAAACATTATTATACTTTAGTTACTCAACATATAATGCGAAGCCATTCCATTAACAATCATATATTCTCTAACTTAGAATATCTCTCCACCAGATATTTTGGAACTGCTTGATTCAAAGATAATGCTTCCTCAATTTCTCCTGCTTGCTGACCACTAATCTTCATAACTCCAAGCACATTTTCATTACGTCTTAAATCTTTTTCTACTGGTTCTTCATATACAACTCTCTCAACATAATCAGATTCATCGAATATAATCCAGGGAGCCATCTTCATCCCCTACCAAAAAGAATATCATCAATCTCTTTATCTGTTAAATCTTGTCTTCCCGAATAATCTTTCTTTGGTTTCTCTTTGCCCTCGTCAGAAGGTATACCCTCTCCATGACCTACTTGGTTGGGTGCCATATCCATCTCGGGCCCTGTTCCACTTTGCCTTACCACAAACTCAGGCATCTCCTCTGTGGCATCTTCATTAAAAACAATCTCTTCCCTGAAATTCATTGGTTCATCCTCAAATAACATTTCTTCCCGATCTCTTCTCATAGTCTTCAAATCAGAAATAGTTACCCTCTTTGTCCTATCAGATTTAAAATCAATCTCTGAAGAAATAGAATCCCTTTTTTCTTCCAATTCAAAATCAACACCCTGAACCAATCTCTCAACTGGCTTCTCCACTATCCTAAACTCATCCTTAACCAATTTAACCCTCAACTTAATCTCAAGTTTATCTATAAGTTTCCGATCATCTTCTGGAAGAACTCCTTTCTCAGCCATCTTAACTGCAAGCTCTGGCTCTTCAATCTCCATTGCAAGCTGTTCTGCAGTCATCTTCCTCATTCTCCTCGATCTCATAAGAATCCAATGAAAATTATCAACAAGATGAGGTTTAGGCATAGGCTCTTTCTTTATTCTCTCTTTAAGATTCTGCTCAACAATATCCTTCAAAGAAACATCTTGTTTAGCAAGAATCTCGTTCACTGGTTCTTCCTTAATATCAATCCCAGACATTCTCGAAAGCCTCTCATAAACTACAGACCTCTTCTTCGCTGGCTTCCTCAACTTCGACAAATCGATCTTCTGCTCTTTCTTATACCCTGGCGCCCTTATCACAGGAATATCCTCTTCTTCAGAACACTTCTCACAAATCTTCACAATCCCTTTATCAGAAATTGCATCAAACAAAAGGACTCTTGTACCCGGAAGCTCACACTTAAAACATTCCATAAAAATCAGAACAATCTCCTCTTTTTTAAGATTATTGTGATAGAAAACATCAATCCAAATATCTCTCTAGATCTCCAAGAGAATCTAGTGTCTCAAACTTATGTTTTTCGTTCACAAAAATGGCTGGAAAATTTTCTAGACCATATAATTCCCTTAAGATTTCTAATGATTCTATGTTTGTATCTACTGCTATTGGGATCAAGATTATATTTTCATTATGCTCTTCTTTCAAATCTATCAAAAAATTACTCATTGTTCCCTGGATTGTTTTTTGCGTTATTGTGGGATTTTTATATTGATATAAATAAATTACTGTATTCACCTCTCCAACACATTTTTCTTTGTTTTCAATTATATCTTTCCACAAAAGCGTTCTTAGAAAATCATATCTTCGATGAAGAGATAACAATTCCTCTGTTATTTTATTAGAATTATCATATTTTTCCATCTTAATCGCTTCAAGATATATTTTATCCGCAAAGAATATGTTTTTTTCTACAATTAGATCACAATCAAGATTAGATTCATAAACAATCTCCGAAGATAATTCAAAATCAAAAAGATCTGTTTCAGAATCAAAATAAAAATTTTTTAACTCTCCAGTACGGGAATTCTCAAAAAAAACTCCTATCAATATTCCAGACCAAAATAGGATTAATGCAATTACAAGTGCTTGCCAAAAAGCGTGTTTATTTCCTAACATTTTACCATTTGTGATCTTTTTTTATAAATCTGTAAATTGAAGCAAACCAAACTGTTGGATACATTGCAGAGTATACCATCATATAAAAAAGAAGGTTAAAAAATCTTTTGATTGTTAGTTTTTCTTCATATTTTGTTTTGTATAATACATAGTTATAATAAACAAGAGAGAAAGAAGCTAAAACTATCAAATAGAAAATAATTACTGAAGGATAAAGATTTATTTTTTGGAAATGGAAAATAGAAATATTAGAAGCGAGGGACGAAGTTGCTGTCAACCCTCTTACAAGGAGAGATCTAATAATAAGATAGCTTGAAAATGAAAATGTAATGAGACTTACTATGATGCTAAGTGAAACAAAAGGCAAAATAAAACCTCCAAACATTCCTTTTTTGAAAAACATTTTTCTATATTTAGAAATTGCTTGCAAACCTCCAAGACCCCATCTAGTTCTTTGCCTAAACCATTCTCCACGTTTGTGGGGAGTGATGGTAGATACTCTTGCATCAAGAGACATGGCGGTTTTGTAACCATGATTAAGCATATTCCAAGTAATTTCTATGTCTTCGGTAATGCTCGTTTCATCAAATCCTCCAACTTCTCTAAAATATTTTGTTAAGTATATACTCAATGGCCCATTAGTAACATAAACACTATCTACAAAATCCAAAAGTTTTCTAGACCACCCCATAATCATATATTCCAAAGATTGGACTTTCGTAAAAAAGTTTTGGTCTCTGTTCCTAACACGGACAAAGGATGTTACAGCAGACATTTTGGGATCATTGAAAAAACCAACCATTTTACTAATTGCATCTTTGTTAGAATGAGTATCTGCATCACTAAAACCAATTAACTCTGTTTCTACAAATTTTGTGCCATAGTTTTTGGATCCTGCTGCATTGCCAGTATTTTTTGGTGTTCTCACAGCCATAACTTTTGGATATTTTTGAGCAAGTTTTTTGATTATCTCAAAAGAATTATCTTTACTACAATCATCAACAACGATAATCTTCTCTAAGCCAGGATAATCCGAATTAAGCAACGATTTAATATTTTTTTCAATGCTTCCCTCTTCATTATAGCAAGGAACTACTATACTTAGTGAATAAATTTTCTTTGGATGTGGAAATTCGAACAACCTTTCTTTATTCCTTAAGGTTATTATTACGAAAAAAGAGAACATATAAAGAGCTATGAACATTAAAGTTAGATAAACAATTGTTATAATCTCCATTTAATCTTCCCCCCTTTATGCGAAGTGACTGCGTCGACGAGCGTCCAAATTTTAATTTGGTTCATCATTCATTCATCCTCCTCAACCTGCTTCAAAGGATTCCCCTCTCCCTCAGTTATATTAAAGTAATCATAAAACTCTTCACTAAGATTCAACTCATTAGTCCTTCCAACTTTCTTCTTCCGAATCAACCCAAGATCAGCAAACTTCTTCACATGATCATAGGCCTTGTTCCCCCGAATCTTAATCAAAACAGATTGCTTAATCGGCTGCTTAAACGCAATAATCGCAAGAGTCTCCTGCTCTGCCTTGGAAAACTCTGCACTTCCTGTCGCCAACTTATTAATTATATAAGAATACTCTCCACGAACATCCATCTTCCACGAACCACCTTTTTCAATAATCTCAATGGCAGAATCACTCTTATCATATTTCTCTTTAAGCTTCTCAATCAAATCTTTAATAATCACAGGATTCAAATCAGAAAGCGAAATCAAATCTTGCATTGTCAAAAACCTTCCAGACACAAAAAACACAGCCTCAAGAATCTTCAAATCCTTTTTCTCTTTCGCACTATCAATCTCATCAATGGTTTCACTTTTAATCACCATGAATTAGAGAATAAGATATTGTTTATAAGATTTTAGAATTTGGTTATCTCCCAACATTCTTCTCTGGCCAAATCTCATAATCAACAAAAGAATTTGTAGGAATTAGCCATTCTTGATAATTTTTAGCTAATCTTCCAATTTCATGATCTACACTTTTAGTATTGCTCATCTTTATATTTTCTCCTTCAATTCCTTCATAAATTCCAACATGGACCAAACCAATTGAATTTTCAATATAAAAAATTCGACAAGGAGTTTCTGGACGTTCTTCTCTTAAATCTTCTAATCTTCCTTTACCAAGAGAAAGTAATGCATCTATCTCCATCATAAAATATCTCAAGCATATAAAAAGATTTAGATTATCGAATATATACTATCTCTCAATTCTTCCAATAGTTGCCCAACATATTATGCGAAGCTAATTCATTAACTACTTCTTAAATAAGCGAACAAAGTGAGCCAATACATCACAATAAAATTTAAATTCTCTGGATAGTTAGATATACCATGGTAAAGGAAAAATTAGAAAGATTAGCAGATATAAGTGGAAACATTTCTAAACCTCTTAAATTAGAAATGCGAAAACCTCCAACAAAGAAGGAGCGACCCCTCGGAAGAAATGATTATAATGGGCATCGCATTGATTCAATATTAAGAAGAACCAATCAATTTCTAGAGAATAAAGAATATATGGCTATGGCTTAAACTTATCTACCAAGATTATAACCTGCAACATTTGTTTGATAAGTAGTTCCACCACTTTCCCTAACTGTTACTTTATAATCAAAAACCCCATCTCCTCCAGAAGGAAGAAAATCTTCAACTAAGTCCCACTTATCAACGCTCTGAAGAGAAATACTACTATTTGCTTCCAAAGAATTCTCAAATTGGGTTGTTGCCCTATCCCCTAAAAGAACAGAGGCACATGCTAATCCTCCTGCGAACATTACCATAAATGCTTTAAAGTGTTTATACCACATAAGTTCCTAATCTCTTAACACTTTATAAAAATTTATATCCTAAACAACAAACCTCAACAACGCACCAGCCCCTGACAAATTATTAAACTGGTCTCGGTAAAATCACTGTGTGGATTTTGACGAATGAAATTTTTTAATTTAAATTTTAAATCGGAGCAGAGCTCCTGCTCCAGAAAGATTAAAAAATTGCTTCCCTTCTTCTGTCTCTGTTGAAACAATCTCAACTGTTGAGCCAATGCTAAGTGCCTTCATCTTGAACTCCTTTGCTAACTTCTTATCAAAATCCTTTGACAAAATTAAAACATCAACAGCCCCAAATTCCAATGCTTTCTTGATATCTTTCTCTTTATACTTTGCCAAATCAGGCTTCTCCCCCAATGTTTCAAAAAACATTTCCAATAATTGCTTCTCCTTGATAATCTCCTGGCTCGCGAGAATATCCTGTGACTTTTCAACAAGCTCCTTCAAACCAGATTCAGAACTATCCCCCAAATCAACTCTTCCAATAACCTTCTCCCTTAACTTTGTAACCATATATTCTCCCTCAAGGAATTCATCCTTTGTCGGAATCGGTCCTCCAACAAGAATACCCTTTAACTTTGGATTATCAAAAAAAGTCTTCTTAACCTCCTCTGCAATCCTCTTATAAAAATCCCTTGTCAAACCTTCTGTAATTCTATGAAACCTCTGACTCGACTGCCCTCCAGCCCGAACCTTCGACGGAATCCCAGAAGTCATATTCCTAATTAACTCAATTCTCTTCCCCTCTAAAATTCCCAACGTAGCTTCCTTCCTATCCATTACAATCAAAGCAAAAATCTCATCAACCTCAAGCTGCTCTTTCAAAGTCTCCAGAACAAACTCTTTATCACACCTATACAATCTAACTTTCAAAGGCATAGGTGGCTCAATTTCCCATATCCGCATGCCCCCTCCCTCTTCTGAACTTTCAACATTTCCTGCAAAAATCGCTAACCCATTCTCAGGCGTCTTCTTCAATGTCTTCAAAAAACGAACAATCTTCTCAAGCGCCTCTGAAACATTTTTCCGAGTAGACGTCGACTTAATATTCTTCGCAGTCCCCTTCTCTGCCTCAAGCTGCCTCTGCACAGCATTCACATCATAACCTGCAGGCACATAAACACTAACCAACTCTGTCTGCCTCCCTTTATATGTCTCAATCTCCTCAATGACTTCTTCAAGTT
Source organism: Candidatus Pacearchaeota archaeon (assembly GCA_018221285.1). Lineage (GTDB taxonomy): Archaea > Nanobdellota > Nanobdellia > Pacearchaeales > GW2011-AR1 > JAHKAF01. Next base: position 57,650 of record JAAOYJ010000024.1, on the reverse strand, counting down.
CGTACTTTGTTAGGATTGTCATTTTAAACTATGGCACTCCTTTAAATCTGCAAAATCTTCTAACTCCTTAGGAATTTTAATTCCTTCTATAGAATTCCTTAGAGAAACTCCTTTATCCTTCTTCTTTTTCCAAACCTCGCTATTGAAATCCATTATCTTCTTAATTAAATTCAAATCTGATTTTCCCTTCTTCGCTTTTGGATATTCTATCTTCAACAAATCAATTCCTTTCTCACTTGCAATTGTTGTAGTAATTTGCGGAACAATCGGATAAATCAAAGTCAAAAACCGCTCAAGAAGAAAATGAAGTGTATATTTCGCAGAACTGCTTTCTTCCTTACTAAATTTATTATCCTGATTATAAGCTCTCGACTTAATCATCTCAATATAATGTGAAGCAAAGATCTCCCATAAGAACCATCTCAACTCCTGAGCAGGACGATTAAAATCATACTTAGAATAACTCTTATCAATTCTTTCAGTCAAATCTTCCATATAATCAATAAACAACTTGTCCATTTTAACAATTATCTTCGGCTTCTTAGGTTTTTCAAATAACATTACAAACTTTGAAGCATTCAGTATTTTATTCAAAGTCTTAACTTCCGCCCTAATCCTTTCTTTAGAGCAAGCCAAATCCTGTTTTGAAATGTCTCCCTCTAACGCTCCCCAAAGTCTCAAAGCTTCTCCCCCAAATTCATTTAATATCTCATTAGGATCAATCACATTTCCTAAACTCTTTGACATCTTTTTCCCCTTTCCATCTAAGATATGCTGATGAATCCAAACGTCCTTAAAACAAGGTTTTCCGGTTTCTAAAAATCCTCTAAGTATACTATAATAAAGCCAAGTTCTAACAATTTCCTTTCCTTGTGGACGAAGAGTTGCAGGAAAAGCTTTCTTAAAAAAATCTGGGTCTTCCTTATATTTTAAAATGTATAATTGAGAAATTGAAGAATCAATCCAAGTATCACAAACTCTTTCTTCTCCTTCCCATTTAAATTCTTTAAATTTAGCATCACTAACGTTCCCTACGAATTTTCCATTCTCAAAAACCTCTGCATCTTTGGGAACCTTATCTTTCCATGGACGATAATATTTTCCAGGCAGAGGTACAGCAACTAAACCTTTTTCTTTACAATACCATAAAGGAATCTCTGTCGCATAAAATCTTCTTCTAGAAACTGGCCAGTCAATAGAAACTGAATCAATCCAATCATCCAAAATCTTCCTAGAGAACTCTGGATAGAAATCCATCTTTTTTGAAACCCTACGAACATCATCTTTAAATTTCAACTGTTTTAGATAAAACTCTGGCATCTCAATAAACTCAACTTCCACCTTAGACCTTTCAGAAATAGGGGTTCTGTGCGTAATCTCTTCTTGCTTAACTAAGAATCCTTTTTCCTTGAGTTTTTCACTTATTTTTTTCCTAGCTTCCTTAACTTTCAAACCTTTTAAGAATCCAGCATTTTCATTCATCTTTCCATCCTTACTAATTGCAATAATTGGCTTTAGTTTTTGTTCCCTAAAAAATTGAATATCTGTCAAATCCCCTCCCGCACACATCATAACAATTCCCGAACCTTTTTCAGGGTCAGCAAATGGGTGAGACATAATTTTAACTTCTTTTTCAAACAAAGGTATTATCGCAGTCTTTCCCTCTAAATGTTTATATCTCTCATCTTCTGGATTGAAAATAACTTTTCCACAAGTACAAATTAATTCAGGACGTGTCGTAGCGATTATAATATCCTCTCCAATCTCTTTAACTTTCCATCTAATATGGTTAAAAGTACTCGAGATATTTTCATAATCAATCTCCGAATCTGCAATTGTTGTCTGAAGCTTAGAATCCCAATTATTAATCCTAACATCCTCGTATAACAATCCTTTCTTGTATAAATTAATTAATGTTGATTGTGTCAAAATCCTATACTCTGGAGCATCAGTATGATAAACTGCCCCAATATGATCTCCATATTTATAAGAGGTAAAAGAAATTCCTATTTTTGCAAACGTGTCTGTTGATTCAGTCGTTGTTTCGTCTAACAATTTTTCACAATATTCAATAAACTTCTCTCTCCCAATTTTAAAAGGCGAAACATTAAATTTCTTCTCGGCACCCAATTCGATTGGCAATCCATTTCTATCCAATCCTAAAGGAAAAAGAACCTCGAAGCCTTTCATCCTCTTATATCTCGCAAAAAAATCTTGGTAAGCATAGGTAACAGCATGACCCATATGAATTGGAGCGTTGATATAAGGCGGAGGAGTATCAATAGAATAAATTTTTTTAGCATTTTTGTTAAACTTAAATAACTCCGATTTCATCCATTTGGAAATTATTTCACTCTCTATTTCAACATTCCAGTTCTCAATCGCATGAAAATCAATCTGATTCTTTGACATACCCTTCTCAAAGATAATAACTTTTAAAAACTATCTGTCTCACTATTCAATTTTTTCAAAAAATCTGTAAATTTATTGTCTAATAGAGATGCATTAGGAATTGTGCAGTGCCCCTCTTGTTTTTTCATAATTGGTACAAGAAGAGGTTTTTTATATTCCGGAAAACCCAATTTTTCATAAGATTCATTATAGTTCATATTCCATAAGGTAAATAATTCAAAAGGAACATCATATTTTTCACAAAGCCTTTTCATCTCTTTTGTAAATTCTATTTGTATGCCATAAAAAGTTGTGCTCATTATTTTCATCAATTCTGTTGATTCTTGTTTATCCACAAGATATATTTTTATATTAGCCCTTCTAAAATAATCTGCAATTTTTCCAGCTTCTCCTCCCGAAAGATATTTTGTAAAAGTTAGGATACTTTTACTTAAAAAAGGGTGGAGCCCTTCAATAGGAGAATGTATTGCATTACATTTTCTAGAAGTTCCGATAGGCACAGTTGAATGAATAATCGTGTATTTTGTATTATATTTTTCTTTATACGATTTAACGTTCTCTACAAATTTATCTGAATACGGAAAACAGACATGCATAACTTCATATTCTCCCTCAAGACTAGAATCAGAATCAATAATCTCTGTTTTATAATGTTTAGAAAAGATTTTATACAAACTTAAGCCTATTTCTCCTGCTCCTATAATTATTGTCTTCATCTTAATAAAAATAATGTTCCCTATTTAATTTCTTCGGTTTATTTGACCATATAATAACTTTTAAAAACTATCTATCTTTCAAATAACCATGTCAGATTACAAAATCAAAAATTTTGTAACTAACATTTTCAATAAAAAGGAACACAAAAACAAATGTCAGAATCAGTAAACATGCCCTCTGGATTCGGCGGGCTAATGAGATACAGCGAAGAATACGCTAGTAGATTCCCTCTAAAACCAACCCATATAATCTTATTCATAATTCTAATCATCGCATTCCGATTTTTTCTAGGAATGTTCTACTAAAATGATGAACCTAAACCCAAAAAAAATGCAGGCACTCATGAAACAAATGGGTATGAGCCAAGACGAAATAGAAGCTTCGAAAGTTACAATCGAGAAACCAGACGGAAACATTGTAATCAATAATCCTTCTGTAATGAAAATCATAGTTCAAGGCAAAGAATCATTTCAAATAACAGGAGATGTCCAAGAAGAATCAGAAGCCCCTTCAATCTCAGAGGACGATGTCAAAACAGTAATGGAGAAAACAGATTGCACAGAAGACCAGGCAAAAAAAGTTCTTGAAAGCGTAAAGGGGGATTTGGCAGAGGCTATTTTAGAGTTGAGTTAATATCCAAATCATTATATATTTCAAACACATTCTAATTTATGCAGAAATTCATTGAATATCTTGAAGAAGCTGGAAAAATAATCCAAACTGTCGATCACCTAGTTTACATGACTCTTCCAATTGTAAATGACAAAAGACTGCTCCTGAAAATCGTCAAAGAGACAAAAACCGCTGTCTCAAATTGTATTAATTCAATTCTCCAGTACGAATACCTCTACAAAAGAATAAGACTCCATAGCAGCCCAAAAACAAACTTCAAAACATTCGTAGAAAAATGTGCGCCCAAGTACAGAATCACAGGAGAAGAGATTAGAACTATTCTTGAACTCTTTGACATAGTTGAAAGCCACATGCAAAGCCCTTTTGAGTTTGTAAGAGGAGACAAGTTAGTCATTATGTCCAATAATTCAACCCACAAAACAATCACAGTTGAGAAAGCAAAGGAATTCATAGTTACTTCTAAAAACATCTTAAAAAAGGCAGAAGACATAATCCTAAGAAAAGTATAAAAAGCATCTAAACTTAATAAAATATAGTTCTATTTTGAATCAACTCTCCATGGAAAAAATAATCCAAGAAAAAATTAGTGCAGACCATCTACTTTATGTCAGTATGAAATATACAAAAACATGTGATGTCATAATTAATTTAATTCTTCGGTGGAGGAAGATGATTGAAACTAGTATAGACGCACTCCTAAATCACGCGAAAAAGAAGAAGAAAATTCCTTCAATCTCTTCAAATCCTATAGGAAAAATCGAGCAAATAAGAAAAATCTTCAAAAAAGATAAAGAATTTCTAAAGGTAATCGAGATGTATGAAATGTTTAGGAAGATTGAAGATTTGAGAAAAGAAAGGATTGGAGAATTCAGAAAAAACGTTAACCTAAAAGTAATGTATCAAGGAAATGAAGTCAATATCAACCTTGAAGAACTAAAGCTATACGCTGAAAGGTTAGAAAACTTTATAAGTACTACAAAGCAATTTCTATTGAAGTAAGAAGAATAAAAACTTCTGATCGTCATTAAATTCCATTGAAACTTAAAATGTCAAAAGTTATTGTAATTACATCAGGAAAAGGAGGGGTTGGAAAAACCACCACAGCAATAAATTTAGGTGCGGCCATGAATCATTTCCACAAAGACATTCTAGTTATCGATGGAAACTTGTCAACACCAAACGTAGGAATCCATCTCGGATCTCCTGAAGTTCCTGTAAACCTCAATAACATCCTTCTAGAAGAATCAGACGTGTTTGAAGCAGTCTATGAACATGAATCTGGAATAAAAATCATGCCTTCCTCATTATCAATAAAGGAACTTAATAAATTACAACCAAAAGTAATCAAAAAATTTAAAAAAGATTTCAAGAAGGTCGCTGATTACGTGATTATGGATAGTGCCGCAGGACTTGGAGAGGAAGCAAAGTCTGTTATTGAGATGGCTGATGAGATAATCATAATTACAAATCCTGAGATGCCTGCGATCACCGATGCACTGAAAACAATCAAACTCGCAGAACAATTGAAAAAGCCAATTACAGGAGTAATAATGACAAGGGTCAAGAAGAATCATATAGAATTACAACCTGAAACAGTAAAAGAAATGCTTGAGGTTCCTATTCTTGGAATGGTTCCAGAAGATATTTCTATTTCAGAAGCACTGAGTTTAAAGAACGCTGTTGTCCACACTCATCCAAAAAGCAATGCTGCTCGAGCTTACAAAGAAATCGCAGCTAAACTCCTCAACATCGAATACGATTCAGATAGAGACAGAGAAACAATATTTGAAAGGATAGCTAGGGCTTTTGGTAAGAGATAAATCTATATACTTTGAATAATACCTTAGATTATGGTTAAGAAAGCCATGTGTAACTTTTGTGGGGGAGAAATTCCTAAGGAAAAGTTAGAGAAATTTAAATCTAATTTTAAAGCTAAAGAATCGGAGATTAAAAAACAAGTTGAAAAGGATTTTGAAGAAAAGACAAAAATCGAAAGAGAAAGAGCTGAAGAAAAACTAATTCTGCAAAAAGAAACATTTGAAAATTTTAAAAAAACATTAAAAGAGAATTATGAGGAAGAAAGAGAGAAAAATAAAAAGGATTTTGAGAAGATATCTGAAGAAAAACTAAAAGATAAAAATGAAAAAATATCTTCTATGGAAGAGAAACTTAAGGAAGCAGAATCTGAAAAAGAAGGTATTGAAAAGAAACTTGAAATCAAATATAAGGAAAAAATTAAGGAAATAGAAGAATATGAAACAGAAAATGATGCCCTTAAAGAAACACTAATAAAGACCAAAAGGGAAAATAACGAAGATAAAGAAAAGTTAATTTCTGAATTTCAAGAAAAGATTAGGAAACTTGAAAACAAAACTTCAGACGAACTTGGTAAAACAGGTCAAAAAGAAGCGTTAGATATTTTAATCAGAAAATTTCCAAGAGATGAAATTCAAGAAACAAAAAGAGGTAAAATCGGTAGCGATATATTTCATACAATATTATACGAAGGAGAAAAAATAGGATTGATAGTTTATGAAGTGAAAAATACTAAAAATTGGGATAATAAATTTATAAAACAAGTAAAAGATCAAAAAACTAAACACAAGGCAAATTACGCTTTACTCGTTACAAACGTTTTCCCATCTAAAGAAAAGATAATCTGTGAAAAAGAAGGGATTATAATAATACACTCTTCCAAATTAGACATTATCGCGAGCCAAATAAGAGGGTTTTTAGTAGAAGCGCATAAGTTAAGATTATCTGGTGAGGAAATAGAAGAAAAAACTAAAGAACTCCAACAATACTTGATATGCCCTGAATATAAAAATGAACTTTTAGATTTGTTTACTACAATAAAAGATTTAAAGAATATCCGAGATAAAGAAAAAAACGCTCATGAACGTCATTGGATAGAAGAAGAAAAATTAAATAACAAAATACAGAAAAGAGCTGCAAAAATACATCTGAAAATTGATTCTATTCTAAATAATAAGAAAAAATTAGTTCCATTAACAATCAGTTACAAGCCATTACAGAAGAAGAAAAAGAAGAAGAAAAATCAATCCTCATAACTCGGCAATCTTTTATTATATTCCATCTCAAAATCCAACTTCTGCCAATCGTCGAATGAAACTATTCCGTCTGTCATCTTATACTTTCTTAAACAATATCTCACCTTTCTTTATATTCTTGGAACTAAACTGCTTAGTTATCTTTTCTGAACTTTCAGGGATAAACGGCCAAAGTAATTCTGCAATTAAAAGAATTCCTTCTTTCAGATTATACAAAACAGCTCTCTTAAAATCTTCTTCATGAATTTCCCAAGGTTTTTCATCTTGAACCCATTTATTTAAAGAGTCTACATACGCAAAAATTCTATTAAGAACTTTATCAAATTCAAAATTTTCCATAAGTTCTCCAACATCTTTCTTAACGTTTACTGTAAGAAAAGGGGTTTTCCATTTTCTATTTTGTTTACATCCCTCCTTCTCAATCAATCCACTAACCCTCGAAACCAAATTACCCAACTTATCAGCCAATTCATTATTATGTCTCTCAACCAATGCTTTCTCTGAAAAATCTCCGTCTTTACCAAAAGGAGTTGCTCTCAATAAAAAATATCTTACTGAATCCACATTTCCGGTAAGTGCTATCAATTCATCAACATTAATAACTTTCCCCCGAGATTTTGATATTTTCTCCTTTCCAAAAGTCCAATAACCGTGAACAAAAAGATTTTTAGGGACTGGCAAATCTGCTGCCATTAAAATTGCTGGCCACATCACAGCATGAAAGTAAAAAATATCCTTCGCAACGATATGCAAATCACAAGGCCAAAAATCCTGTCTATTTTTCTCTTGTGTCGAGGTATAATAATTCAGCAATGCATCAAACCACACATAAGTCACATGTTTCTTATCAAACGGCACAGGAATCCCCCAATCAAAACTCGTCCGAGAGATAGACAAATCTCTATCTAATTCCTTAACACGATGAACCATCTCACTAGTTTTATTCTTCGGAAGAATAAACCCTTTCTCATACAATTTCAAAAGCCTATCTTTATAATTTTGAATCTTAAAAAAATAGGTCTCTTCCTTTAACTTCTTAACCTTTTTCTTATGGATCGGACAACAACCATTTTCCAATTCTTTCTCAGTTAAATACGCTTCACACCCCACACAATAATAACCTTCATATTCTCCCAAATAAATCTCTCCTTTATCATAAATCTTTTGCAAAATATTTTGGACAATTTTCTTATGATCTTTATCAGTTGTCCGAATAAATCTTGAATAATCTATATTCAATTTTTCCCAAGCGTCCTTAAATCGAGGAACAATCTTATCTACAAATTCTTTTGGGGGGAGATTATTTTCCTTTGCAGTTTCAAGAACCTTCATCCCATGATCATCAACCCCGGTTGTAAACAAAACATCCTTTCCCCTAATCTTATTCCACCTAGAGAGAACATCTGCTACAATTGTCGTGTACGCGTGCCCAACATGCGGAATATCATTCGGATAATATATCGGTGTCGTAACATAAAATTTCTTTGCCATATTTTCCCTAGAAAAAGAATCTATAAAAACTTAACCTTCTCAAAATATTTATTAACCCATCTTCTCTTCTCATTATATAAAAGATGGTGAAGAAAAAAGACTCTCCAAAAATAAAGGAGTTGAAACATCAGGCAAGAAATCATAGCATAACTGAAGGTATCTTTTGTACAGCGAAAAACTCATTCGGACATCATTATGTTTCTCCTTTTGCAATTGCGATTAATTCGAGTAATTCAATGGTCGCGATGTTGACTTCAATTGCTGGACTCTTAGGACCATTAAGCCAAGTATTCGGCTCACGTCTTCCTGAAAAATATTCTCGGAAAAAAATCCTCCTCAAAACAATTTCACTTGAAGCATTAATGTGGATCCCTTTCATAACAATAGCAATTTTATTCTATAAGGGGATTCTAATCAGCACACTTCCAATCATACTTTTATTATCCTTTGCGATTTACTCAATACTTGGAGGAATTGGACATCCTGCATGGTTCTCATGGATGGGAGATATTGTAAATAAGAAACAAAGAGGGCGATGGTTTTCAAAAAGAAATTTAATAACAGGTTTTGTCTCTGTTATATTAGTAATTCTTGCTTCTATCTTCCTAGATTATTTCAAGAAAAACAACTGGACCATGTTTGGATTTATAATCTTGTTTTCATTAGCCCTCATTTCAAGGTTAATCTCTTTGAGAAGTTTCCAAAAACAATACGAACCCAAAATAGAATTAAAAAAAGAGTCTTACTTTTCTTTCTGGGATTTTCTAATAAACTCTCCCAAAAACAATGTTGGAAGATTCTCTCTCTTTAGATTCTTCTTCACTTTTGCTTGCGCTATTTCAAGTCCCCTCTTAGCAATTTATTTGTTAAGAAATTTGGGGTTTTCGTATACAATCTATATGATAATAACTTTCGCAGGAACAGCCTTATCTCTTCTTGTCCTTGAATTATGGGGCAAGTTTTCAGATAAATATGGAAACTACATAACTCTCTGTATTGCTTCCGGACTAATAACAATAATCCCAATATTATGGATCTTAAACACAAATCCAATCTACTTAATTCTAGTCCCCTCAACAATAAGTGGCCTTGCATGGGCAGGACTACATTTAACAGAAAAGAATTTCATCTATGATAATGTCAGTCCTCAAAAACGAGGTTTTGCCGTATCTTATTACAACCTATTCTGGGGGTTAGGAGTTTTCTTCGGTGCGGGTTTAGGAGCAATTTTAATCAAATTCGTAAACACTGACTTCATTGAGCCAATACTATTAATCTTCATCATTGGGGGTGTTGCAAGAGCAATAGCTGCATTATGGTGGCTTCCAAAAATGAGAGAAGTAAGGAAAACCAAAAAATTCAAATCTTCACAAGCATTTAATGAAATCATTCTAAAAGGGGCCGCCCCAACAATCCACGAAGAAGTCAATCAAATAATTCATATACAGAAATATTTGAGAGATTAACTCCAAAAACCTTATAAACAAAATCAAATTACCATAAACTATGTTTAAGAAAAAAGATTGCAAAAAATGCGGAAAGAAGATTAGTAGCAAATATGATTTTTGTCCTAGCTGTGGAAGTTCTCTAAAGGGAAAATCCAGAAATGAAGATTTTGGAATGTTAGGGAAAAACGATTTCATGGCTCCTGCAAATGAATTTGAACAATTCACTAATTCTCTTCTTAGAGGGGCTGGTGGAAAAATGTTTGGAAAAATGTTCAACAGTGCAATGAAAATGATTGAAAAAGAAATGCAAAAAAGCATGAAAGACTCACAGGACCAACCAAAAACAAATATGGAATTATTTATCAACGGCCAAAGAATCCCTCTAAATCAGCCTTCTCAACAAATTAACCAAAATCAAGTTCAGAAGCAAATCAAAAAAACACCTTCATTAAAACTTCCACAAGAAAAATTAAAAGGGTTTTCAAAACTGCCTCAACAAGAACCTTTAACAAATGTTAGAAGGCTTTCAGATAGAATCAGTTACGAAATTAAAATCCCTGGGGTCAAAACAGTAAAAGACGTTTCAATTGTTCCTCTTGAAAACAGCATCGAAATCAAGGCTGTGGCAAAAAACAAAGCTTACTTCAAAATAATTCCAATCGGACTTCCAATAGTTAACTATCAATTCTCACAAGGAAAAATAGTTCTCGATTTAGCAGCAAAGAATTAACTAAAAAGATTCTTTAACCACTTAATAAAATTTGCAAACATCCCCCTATCAAAACTTTCAAAAATAGAACTTCTCAAAGCTGTTTCTGCTTTCTTCGACCAACCCTCTGCAACCTCAGCTTCTTCGTCAGTGAAATATACATCATTATAATACATCCAAATTTCCACAGAAGGATACTCATGATACTTCCAATAATTATACTTAATTGGGTCTCTTTCTAATTTTATATTGAAATACTCGTCATAAAAAGGGCCAAGACTCGGATCTAAAACCATCCATTTATCACCTTCCTTTATTTCTACCCACGCATGACCTCCAACAACATCTGAAAAATTAACCTTGCCCAGAACAACACGCACATCCTTTGCTGAAACCCCTGAAGCCCTCAACATAGACACAAGTGTATTCGCCTGTTCTGAACAATCACTTGCAATCTCTCCTAAGGGGTTAGTATCCAAATTCTGGGAATCTTCTAAAAATTCTACTGGTGTCATCCATTTTTCAGGAATTCCATGCAATTCCTTATCAGGCATCCAAACAAAAGAGGTAACCTTTTCATACAATTCTTTTTCATTTAAATCTTCAATATAATCCTTAACTTCATCTGGCGTTACAAATTGCTGATAATAAGACTCATGACCCTCCTGAACCTCCCACTCATCTGCTTCCAAATATTCTTCTAACTTATCAATATCCTCAACACCATATGAACTCTTTTCAAGTTCTTGTTTTTCAATCATCTTCTCTGCCTCTTCCTGCAAAACTTTCGCCTCATATTCAATAAACGCTTCTTTACTCTCTTCATCAGAAATCTTTAGAACATCACTATTATTAATCAAACTCTCTAAATCATCTGTTTTAACAATAATAATAATATAATCCTCTGCCTCAAAGATAATCTCATAATCAGGAAAATAACTCTCTTTCCTAACTTTTAATAAGACCCACTCCCCTTTTACAACTCCTGGAATAACAATCTTTTCAAGAGTTACTAATGGATGCACAGAATTTGACATCATTTTGTCTATTTTAACTTCCTTATCATCCACTCCACTAACTTTTACCAACACCCCATCCTGAAGAAAAATAACTTCATTATCATCCTCTTTAAACTCAACATCCCCTCTCCTAATCACTCTATCAACACCCGTCACCTCCCCACTTTCAGAATCAACTTCATCAGTAACCTCCACACTTATTACACCGTTGTCTGTCTCAACTTCTTGTACACTTTTAACCTCATAAATTTCAGCTCCTCCTTCAACAGGAGTAGTAGTTACTTGAGTAATTGTCCGTGGACCATTCCCTCTAATAACATCTGAAACAGAATCATTAGTTGAATTAATCTTGAATTCATCTAATTCTTCCTGAGAAACAATCTGCGGAGGAGATTCTTCAACAGGATTGATTTCATTGCCCTCAGAATCATTAACAACTTCTGGTGATGGAGGATCTTCAACAGGATGGATTTCAACACCCCATCTATTAGAATTATCTAAAGGTTCTTCTTCAGTATTATTTTCTTCAGGAATATCTGGATCATCAGGCGTATCATTAACAATTTCTGGCAGGGAAGGTTCATCAACAGGAGGAATTTCCACCACTATCGGCTCTTCAACACAAACTTCTTCAGAACAATCTCTAGAACTTACTTGAGAATAGCCTGCAGGACAAGTTGGATTTGATATACAACTACTTTGCCAATCATCAAAACAAATATAACTCTCTTTGAATTCAAACCAGCCCCCACAATCTCCTGTTCTTTGCCCTCTACTCCACCCATCACATTCATCATCAAAATCATATACACAACCTTGCTTTGTTTTTGTACACTCCAATATTTCTCCAGGAACATCAGTACAAACTTCTCTTGTCAAACCATCAGAAATAACAAATTGCATTCCCAAAAAAATTATCAATAACAAAACAAGTAAGCCCCTTTTCATATACCTTACAGGAAAACCCTTCTTTTAAATTTTATTGGGAGAGGCCTGAACAATTAACCTCTTCTTCAAGACCTCAAATTGTTCCTTTGTGATACCATAGCTTCCAATTTCTGTGGATTCCTGATCACTATGAAAATCACTCCCACCTGAAATAAGGAGGCCATTTTCCTCCGCAATCTTCAAATATTTATTATTTAATCTTTCATCTTTTCCTAATCTCTCATAAGGATAATTAATCTCAATTCCTTCCCCTCCTGCAGCAATAAATTTTTCTATTATTTCATCATCATTTTCGCATAATCCTGGATGTGCTAGAATAGTTATTCCTCCAGCATCATTGATTAGTTGAATAACTTTTTGGAGAGAAAACTTCTTTTGAGAAACAAAGGCTTTTTTTCCAGAATCCAATAACTTTACAAAAGTCTCATGAATATCTTGGAACTCGCCAGGATATTTCTTAATAAGGACTCTTGCAATATGGGGCCTCCCAATACTCGTCCCAGTTGTTTCTTTCAGGACTTCTTCAAAAGTTATTTCGTATCCAAGTTTGTTTAATTTACCCACCATTTCCTTCTTTTGTAAAACACGATTCTTCTTTAATTCCTCACACGCATCAATTAGTTCTTTATTCAAAAAATCAACTCCCAGACCAATAATATGAATATCTGATATGTCAGATTCAAAATCGTCATAACCAATTTCTACCCCTAGGATAAGATCAAAGTCTTTTTGTTTCGCATATTCAACAGCTTCCCTAAGCCCATCAATAGTATCGTGATCTGTGATAGCCAAACAAGTTATGCCTTTTTCAATAGCTTTGTCTATAACTTCTTTAGGAGAAAGCGATCCATCAGAAGCAGTCGTGTGTATATGTAAATCAATCATTTTAATATTATGAACCCACACATCATCGAAACAAAGTTTTGATATACGTGCTATTCAGTTTATATGAGCCTGCACGGATTTGAACCGTGGACCCCTACCTCACCAATACCCAATTCTAATTAAAGATTAGGCCATTATCAGAGTAGTGCTCTAACCAGGCTGAGCTACAGGCTCATATAGATTTAGGGCGAATAGGTTATTTATAAGTTTTGTGAATAACCCCAACCTTTAAAAATAAATTTTTTCTCAGTATCACATGACTAAACAAGAAAATAAATCTGTAAAAGGATTATATCATTATCTAAGACAAGCTTGGAAAAAGCCTGATAAAAAAACTCTTAGAGAAAGGATGATTGAATGGAGAAAATCTGAGGCACAAGTTAAAGTTGATAAACCTCTTAGGCTTGACAGAGCACGGGCACTTGGATATAAAGATAAGAAAGGTTTCGTGATGATTAGGATAAGACTTAAACGAGGAGGGCATAAAAGACCAAGACCGAACAAGGGAAGAAGAAGTAAGAGACTTCATGCAAGAAAGAACTTGAAGATGTCTTACAAATGGATTGCAGAACAAAGAGTCGAGAGAAAATACAAAAACCTGACAGTCCTAAACTCGTATTTAATTGGAAAAGACGGAGTTCATTATTTCTATGAAGTGATTTGTGTTGACCCAAGTAAACCAGAAATCAAAAACGATAGGACAATAAATTGGATAACAAAGAAAGTCAACCAGAAAAGAACAATGAGGGGAATAACCTCCGCAGGGAAAAAGTCCAGAGGACTTCGAAGCAAACATCCTGCTAACAAATCTCGACCATCAGTTCGAGCTGGCGGTCGGAAGGGGAAGTAGTTTCTTAAAAATATCTGGTTTTGATAAGATTTATATAGTCTTTTACTTTGTAGAACAAATATGGTATTAAAAATTTTCAAATCCAAATCATTTTGGATGCCTTTTATAATATTTATTTTATTGAGTTTCATAATTGGATTTTATTGGGGATATTCAGGATTAATGTGTGATTGCCCTTTCAATCCTGAAACAGGAATAAGAGATATTTGTAGTTGTCCTTATTTTCAATCAGGGTTGATAGGAGGATTTGGAGGAGCATTATTCCTTTTAATTCCTTCATTAATATTTTCTTGGGGAGCGTATTTTATCATTCAAAAATTTAAAAAATAATCCCAAAACTTATTTAAACCATCTCAACCATTTTCTAAACATGTCAAAAAGTAAATCAAAGATTTTCATTTGCCCATTTTTAACAAAATGACCAAAACAGAGGATAACTTATTAAAAGCATTTGCAGGCGAAAGTCAGGCAAGGAACAAATATACTTATTTTGCAAAGGTCGCGCAGAAACAAGGTTATCATTACATCGCCAAGATTTTTGAAGAAACAGCCTTGAATGAAATGCAACATGCAAAAGAAGAATTTAAACTTCTAAAAGGAATTGGAGATACTAAAGAAAACTTAAAAGAAGCGATTAAAGGAGAACATCATGAACATTCTGAAATGTATCCTCAAATGCAAAAAGATGCTGAAGAAGAAGGAAATGCCGAGGCTGCCAAGTTATTTAAAGAAATAGCTGAAGTTGAAGAGCACCATGAAGAGAGGTATAAGAAACTATTGGAAATGGTTGAGAAAGGAACTGTGTATAAGAGAGACAAAGCAATTAGATGGAAATGTTCTAAGTGCGGTTATATTAGAGAAGGAACAGAACCTCCAGGGATTTGCCCTGTTTGCAAACACGAAAGGGAATATTTCGAACCAGAGGATTTCTGTGAATTATAATTTAAAATGACAATACAAAGAAGAAACACAACCAACTTAATTATAGGAATAGTAGCAACATTAGGAGGAATTTTTTCATTGATTAATTTAATAAATGAATGGAGATACTTTGGATTTGAACAGGCTTATTTACAAAGTTATGGATTTATGCCTGCATGGTTGTTTGTAATCTTTATGTTAATCGGGGGAATTTACTTGATAAAAGATAATATCAAAAAGAATAAAAAATGACAAACCTCCAACAAATCTACAAATGCGAAGTATGCGGAAACATAGTTGAAGTTCTACACACAGGACAAGGAGAACTTATCTGCTGCGGACAACCAATGAAACTTCAAAGCGAAAACACAGTAGATGCTTCTCAAGAAAAACATGTTCCAATAATTGAGAATGATGAACAAGGAGTAATTATCAAAGTAGGTTCAGATCCTCACCCAATGGATGACGACCATTATATTGAATGGATTGAAATCTCAACAGACAAGGGAGAATCAAAAAAGTTCCTAAAACCAGGCGACAAACCCGAAGCCAGCTTCCCTGTCAAGAGAGATGTCAAAGCAAGAGCCTATTGTAATTTGCATGGATTGTGGAAAAGTGAGTAGTAATCATTCAGATAAAAAATAACTTCTTTTATGCTTTTTTCCCCTTACACATTTCCCATTTTCACAAATTAGTTCACTAATCCTGCCGTTTCCTCTTTCTATTATATAATATAGTCTTTCATTAAGAACAACCAATCTCCCTTCTTCTACCTTGGCTTCAACATCCTTCATAATATAATCAATCCGTTGAATAATTTAAATCTTTCTAAGCAGCAATTTTAAAAACATCTTTTCCTTCTTATCCTCGAGGTGATTGAACTTGCAATACAAAAAACTAGCTCAACTCTATGAAGACTTATCCTCAACAACTAAGCGACTTGAGAAGATTGAGATCCTTTCTAAATTTCTAAAGTTTCTTCCAAAGGAGGACAGAGATGTCATGTATCTTCTTGAGGGAATGATTTATCCAGAATATGATGATAGAAAAATTGGCATAAGTAATCAGCTTGCGATTAAAGCAATTTCAAAGGCAACAGGGATAAGTCCTGACAAGGTTACTAAAGAATGGAAGACAATTGGGGATTTAGGAGAAGTTGCTAAAAAACTCTTTCAAAATAAAAAGCAATCCACACTTCATTCATATATCCTTACAACAGAGAAGGTTATTGAGAATTTAAGGAAGCTTCCAGAGCTTGTAGGAAAAGGAACCGTAAATAAAAAACTAGCATTAATAACAGAACTCATGACTTCTGCTTCTCCAATCGAAGCCCAATATCTAACAAGAACTGTAATTGGAGACTTGAGGATTGGTGTGCAGGAAGGAACAATTAGGGAATCAATGTCAGCAGCATTCTTTGATAGAGATAAACAAGCTTCTGAGGCCATCCAGAAGGCAATAGATAAGGCAAATGATTTGGCAATAGTTTTTGATATTGCAAGAAAAGGTAAACTGAAAGGGTTAGAGAAAGTCTCTTTGGAAATTGGCAAGCCAATCAAGGCAATGCTCGCTCAAAAAGCGACAAGCTTCAAAGAAGGTTTTGAAAAAGTCGGTTCTCCGTGTGCAGTTGAATACAAATATGATGGATTCAGATTGATAATTCACAAAAAAGGAAAGGAAGTTTTCCTATTCACAAGGATGTTAGAAAACGTTACAAAACAATTCCCTGAAGTCGTTGAATGTATTCTAAAACATGTTAAAGGAAATTCATTCATCCTTGATTCAGAAACAGTCGGATTTGATAAAAAAACAAAAGAATACACAGACTTCCAAGCAATAAGCCAGAGAATCAGGCGAAAGTACGACATAGAAAAACTCCAAGAAAAACTACCTGTTGAAGTTAATGTCTTTGACATCCTGTACTACAATGGGAAATCCCTTCTAGAAAAACCATTTGAAGAACGAAGCAAACTCCTAAGGAAAATTCTTACAGAGAAAAAATACAAGATCCTTGCTTCTAAACAACTTATAACCGACGACGAAAAGAAAGCTGACAAGTTCTATAAGAAAGCCCTCGCAGATAATCAAGAAGGGGTTATGATGAAGAATCTTAAATCAGATTATAGGCCTGGCAGAAGAGTCGGAAACATGGTAAAGATGAAACCTGAAGAAAGAGATTTAGATTTAGTAATCACAGGCGCAGAATATGGAACCGGAAAAAGAAGTGGATGGCTTTCAAGTTTCATTCTTTCATGCAGAGGGAAAAAGAAGGACGAATATTTTGAGATTGGAAAAGTCGGAACAGGGATTGCAGAAAAAGATAATGAAATAACTTTTGATTCTCTAACAAAACTCCTAACACCTTTAATCACAAGTGAGAAAGGAAAAATAGCAAAGATAAAACCAAAAATAGTTGTATCAGTAACATACCAAGAAGTCCAACGTTCTCCAAACTACAAATCAGGTTGGGCTTTGAGATTCCCAAGATTCACAGCCCTTCGACCAGACAAACCTCTTAAAGAAATCGCAGACCCCAAAGAAATCGAAGAAGCCTTCAAGAATCAGAAGAGGAATTGGAGATTTGGTTGAAGTTAATCACAATAATCTTTAAAAAAGATTCATAGTCTTCTTTGATATGAAAATTACAAATAAAGGATTAAAAAAGTATATTGGACAAGAAATACATTTATGGAGACAATATATTTCTAAACATAAAGATCAACGAGTTTTCAGTTTATTTATTGGAAACCTTTTTAAGAAAGAAGGTCGTTTTGGAATAGAGGATATCAAATGGATAACCCATTGTAATTATAGACATCCTTTTTCAGAGGAAGATACTAGAGTTAATAAAACTCCTAAATTGAAGAAAATCGATCTAAAGACATTTATTGAAGGGGAGGATCGGACTAAAGATAAGGGAGATTCTATAGAAATTCATTATCCATACACTGATCCGAGAAATAATAATACTTACAATAAAAGTGTTCATTATGATTATATTTAACAACCCTCTCCCCACGGGCAAGGGTGGGAGAGCGACTTCGTGGTAGAGAGTAATCCCTCATTCCATGACTCGTGCGAAGTCGCGAGTAGGGACATCCCCCCAAACACCAAAATCCCTATAAACTTCACCTTCCTTTCTAAATCATGCCTAAAAAATCATCATCTATAGGAGATTACCTCTCTCTCGCAATAAAACTAATCTTGATTTTATCGATCCTCAACGCAATCTACTCTCAGTTCTGGCACATTATGTCAACAAACATATTCCTACTCATCTTAATGTTTGTTCCACAGATATTCAAAAAATACAAATTGAAAATTCCTCGAGAATTTGAATGGCTTCTTCTAGTATTCGTAATACTGACCTTCTTCCTTGGAGAGATAGGAGGAAAGATAATCCCAATCTTCTTCGGAATCGCAACAGGCATGATAGGATTCATGATCTTACTAATCTTATATTCAAGCAACCAAATAAAGAAAAACTATTTCCTAATAATCCTATTCTCCTTCAACTTTTCTGTAGCAATCGGGTTCCTAATCGAACTAGCAAAATTCTACCTTAAACTAATACTTGGTCATGAATTACATACAGGTATTTACGCATTCACCATGATGAACATGACTTATGTAATAATCGGCGCAGCAATAGCTTCAGTCTTCGGTTACATCTATATGAAAAGAAAAGTAAAGGTGTTTAATAGAATCGTAGATAAATTCAAAAGAACAAATCCAAAACTATTCACAAAAACAGATTCTCCTGAGGAAATCCTTGAGATAATCAAAAAAGGTGAAAACGCAAAAACAGAATTCAAATCAACATTGAGGGTGAATCTCCATACAAATGAACTTGACAGAAGACTTGAATACTCTGTCCTAAAAACATTGACCGCACTTCTAAATTCAAATGGCGGAACATTACTAATTGGTGTGGCAAACAACGGCAAAATCATCGGAATAGAAAGAGACAGATTCGAAAACAACGATAGATTCAACCTTCATCTAATGAATCTCATAAAAGCCAAAATTGGAAAGAAATACTTATCCTTCATCAGTTTTGAGCAAGTTTTAATTGAAGGAAAAACCGTATTAAAAATAGATTGTAGAAGAAGCAACGAGCAAGTCTTCTTGCGACCAACTCCTCAAGATGAAGAATTCTATATAAGAGCTGGACCTTCAACAATTCGAATAAGCGGCAGTGAATTGATTGGATATGTTGGAGATAGATTTAGGAAGGAAGGCTAACAACTTTATGCCTCAACACATTACACAATCCTTGAGAGTAAGTAACCTCGTCTCCAAAATCCTTTCCAATTAATACAAGACCAGATTCTTGTTTTAATCCTCTTAACGTATACGTTTTACACCCTTCCCCTTCTAAAACAACTCCTTCTAATTTAAACCCATACTTTTCTACAACCTCATCTGCAAATCCATGCCAAGGGGTAGCTAATAGACTAAATTCCCTTTTATCAAATCCAAGAAATTCAATGTAATTTTTTAATATCGCTGGAAAATAAAAATCTCTTTCTTTCATAAATCTTCGAATTAAAATTAGTTTATATTAATTATTATACTAAACAAGCTATTCAATTAACTACTTCTCTCTGCGAAGCGTCGTGACAAAGTCCGACGCGAAGCCATCAATATCGCGAACTTGTTTCGCGCAATACCCTCGATACCTTTATAAAAGAATTTTTGTATAAATCATTATAAAATGGCTGTTAAGAAAAAGAAAAAAAGCACTTATAAGATACAAAACATAGTTGCAACAACTTCTTTAGGGAAACCAGTTCCACTTACAAAACTTGCAAGAACTCAGCCAAACACAGAATACAACCCTGAGACTTTTCCAGGACTTGTTCTAAGAATCAAAGAACCAAAATCAGCGGTCCTTGTTTTCTCATCTGGAAACTTGGTTTGTACAGGAACAAAATCAGTAGCACAAGTAAAACAAGTAATTGCTGCAGTAATAAAACAACTAAGAAAAATAAACGTAAACGTTACAATAACTCCAAAAATCACTGTTCAGAACATTGTTGCTTCAGGTTCAATTAACTTAAAACTTAACTTAAACTTTCTAGCACTTGAAATGGAAAACACAGAATACGAACCAGAACAATTTCCAGGATTGGTTTACAAACTCATTGAACCAAACGCTACATTCTTGTTGTTCAGTAACGGAAAACTTGTTTGTACAGGAACAAAAAACAGAGCTCAACTTGACGACAGCATGGACCAACTTCTAAAACATGTCAAGGTTGCTTTGAAAAATTATAAGAAGAAATAATAGCGCTCGTAAACTCACAGATTTCTAAAAGTCTGTTAATTGTAATTGAGAAAATGGTTCTTATGTAGAATTGGTTTTGAAGATTAAACTCTCAGATGATATCCGTCATTAGCAGCCCTTGATTGCATCTTTTCGGATTGGATTTCAAAGTGAATTCTTTTTCCATTAATCTCAGAAAAATAACCTATCATCTGGAACCCTGTTCTTTTTGGAAATGGAATACAATCATAAATTCGATAAAATAGGGTTCCATCATCTCTTTCAACACTCTCAACTTTATATTCTTGAGATAAAACATCAAGTGCCTTATAACATTCTTCTGCACTTTTAACCATAACTCTCATGCCATTTATGTCTGGACTATATAGAGCCACCTCTTCAAGAGAAGGTATATCCTTATCTACTAACCACCCCAAATCTCCATAAGTAAAATCGTTATATGAATTTATGGTAGCTAGTCGCCTTTCAGCTTTACTAAAAACACTTTCTACTGTTTTTGACCTATAAATAATTTTATGATCAATTCCTAAAAGATCAAGGTTATCTGAAATATTACTTTTGATTTCGTCAAATTCAGAAACCTGCATTTCTAATGGTTGAGTAACTCTTTCAAGTTTTTCACACAAACTAGGGAATACTGCTTCTATATTTTCCCTACTTCTAATAAATTTTCTAACTTCAAATCTTTCTAGTTCACTCCTGTCTCTTTCTGTATAATCTGGGAGAGATTCACTAATATAAAGAAAAGGATCCATATGCTTCGGAACAAAAAGATCCACTCTACTTACTAAATTTCCTTGCCATTTTCCGTACCACATATTTACTGGAATCGCATTAGTATCTTCAGGACCAAAACAATATCCTTCGCTCGTTTCTTCTAAACGACTAAAGGGAAGAAACACAACATCAGTTACAACTGGAACTGCATACATACTCCTATTTATTGCAAGTACGCCAGAATCTTGTGAGATACCTTCTTCACCAACTTTTCTGAATCCTGTTCTTAACAAAAAATCCTGGTGGGCTTCTAACAGATGCTTTTCAACTGGGGCATCTTTTAATCTCGCAACTAATATATCAATTATTTCAATATTCATTTGTTTAGTAAATTTTTCACTCTTATAAATCTTCCTACTGTTATCTTTTAGAAGTAATAACAATAATAGTTTCTCAACACACTATGCGAAGCTAACTCATTAACAACCTCTCAGCGAAGAATCCTGCCGAAGGAGGATTCGAAGCCACCCATCGTGAGCGGAGCGAACCTATTTTTATTCAAACCAAATCTTCTGCACACCCCGAACTTTCTTTATCCTTTTTATCAAATTAACTATATGCTCAAGCTTCTGAGGAACAATTACAAAAGAACATTCAGAGGCCCCATTACTAATCAACTTTGCATTTGCTTCTTTCACAACAAAACCTCCTCGAGAAATCGTATTAAGCATATCTGCCAGTATCCCAGACCTATCAGACGCCTCAACAATAATCTTTATCGGACGATTAAAAGTCTCTTTCCAGAAAACAGGAATAATTCTATCTACCGCTTCCTTTATCCTCTTGCAATCCTTAACATGAACTGAAATCTTTCTATGAGATTTAATCACTCCCACAATTTCATTCTTTGGAATCGGAGAGCAGCACTTTGCCAAAGAAAGTTTATGATTAGGAAACTCTAAAGAATAAGTCAAATCATCAAACTTCTCTTTCTCTGATTCCTTAATTGAATAATGTTTAGCCACAGGAATCTTTTCATACCTCTTAACTTCTTTTCTAATTATACTTCTTGCACGGGCAGATACAACAAACTTAACCCAGTCTCTCCTCGGTCTCTGGTTCTTATTAGTCATTATCTCAACAACCTCGCCGTTTTTCAACTCTTTCCTGAGCGACGCATAAATCCCATCAATCCTCCCTCCAACAGCACGATTCCCAACCTCTTGATGAATCTGATAAGCAAAATCAAGAATCGTCGACCCTTTTGGCAAATCAATCGCCTTTCCCTGAGGAGTATAACAATAAATCTTATCTCCAAAAACATTCAACTTAACTGTCTTCAAAAATTCCTTATCCTTCTCATTAGCCTGCAAATCCAAAACAGACCTTAACCACGCAGTTTTCTTTTCAAAATTCTCATCTGATTTCAACTTCTTATAAGACCAATGCGAAGCAACACCTTCCTCTGCAACTTCTTCCATCTCTTGCGTCCTAATTTGAACTTCCACATATTTTCCTACAATATTCAAAGTAGTATGCAATGACTGGTAACCATTTGGTTTCGGAGAAGCAATATAATCTTTCAGCCTTCCCCCTTCATAATTTTCATGCAAAATCCCAAGAGCCTTATAACAATCATCAACAGACTTAGCAATAATCCTAATCGCAAAATGATCTCTTTGATTATGTAAACTCTCCCTGTGAAGTTTCTTATAAATACTATAGATGTGCTTCTCTCTTCCCTTAATTCCAACTATCTTAGCTTTCCCCCCCAACTTCTTACTAACCTCTCCAATAAAATCCTTAACAAACTTCTGCCTATTCTCTTTTGAATCTTTCAAAAAATTTACAATCTCATTATATCTACGAAGATTAAGAATCTTAAATGCCCTCTCTTCTAATCTACGCCGAATATACTCCAATCCAAAACGATTTGCAAGTGGAGCATAAACTTCAAGAACTTCTTCTGCAATTTTCCTCTGCTCTTTTTCAGGTAACACCCTCATCGTCTTAAGATTATCCAACTTATCTGCGAGTTTCACAAAAATAATCCGAACATCTTTGATAGTGACTAACAAAATTTTCCTCAAAGTCTCTGCTTCAACATTTTCATTCTTTGACTTAATAACTTTTAACTGTGATTGGCCATAAACCAAATCAGAAATCTCCTTTCCAAATTCTTTCTGAAGTTCAGTTGGAAGAACTTTCCCCTCTCCCCCATAAAGAATACCTGCCACAACAACTTCTGGGAAAAGTTTCGACTTAACCAAAATTTTTCCAATTTCAATATTATGTCTCATCACTAGCTCGCCAGATAACCTCTTTTCAGCTTTAAACTGCTCCTTTGAATAATCAAGAGCCTTTCTAAAAAGATCAATCTCTCTCTTAGAATACTCATTCTCTTCACAAAGTCGCAGGAATTCAGATCGATTAGGCATTTATTTGAGAATAGTGGTGAACTTTTAAAATTATCTATACATTTTCCAACACATCTTTTCTTAAACCACTCAATAATCTATATAAATTTATAAAAAGGATAGCAACTCTTCCCTACTATGGAAGGTGATAATCCTAGCAGGCCAAAAAACGAGGAACTAATAATAGAGTCAAAGAACTTCTTCGATTTCCACAAAAAGGAACTTGGAGACTCTCTACGTAAAGGCAATAATGTAATTTATATTGATTTCATGAAACTCACAGAGTTCTCAAACAAACTCTCAGATGAAATTCTCTCAAATCCAGAAGACACTCTAAGACTAATTGAACAAGCAATCGAAGAATCAGGATTGGTCATCAATGTCAGGGTAAGATTATTCAATCTTCCAAAAAGCCAAGAAATAAAGGTAAGAAATATTCGTTCAAAACACTTAAATGAATTAATTATTCTCGAAGGAATCATCCGGCAAGCATCTGATGTTAGACCCCAAGTAGTAAATGCAAAGTTCGAGTGCCCAAGTTGTGGAACAGTTATTTCAGTTTTACAAATAGAGAAAAAATTCAGAGAACCTTCAAGATGTTCTTGCGGAAGAAGAGGAGGATTCAAATTAATAAGCAAGGAAATGGTTGATACTCAAAGACTAGTTATTGAAGAATCCCCCGAATCTCTTTCAGGAGGAGAGCAACCAAAAAGAATTCACGTGTTTGTAAAAGAAGATTTGGTTGAACCAAAGATGGAAGAAAAGACAACCCCTGGAAGTAGAGTAAAAGCTATCGGAGTTCTGAAAGAAGTTCCTGTTCCTCTAAAAACAGGGGGGCTCTCAACAAGATTCGAACTGGCAATTGAGGCAAACAACCTTATCCCTCTTGAAGAAACTTTTGAAGAACTTGACATAAGCGAAGAAGATGAAAGACAAATCCTCGAACTTTCTGAAGACCCAAAAATATTTGACAAACTAGCAAAAAGTATTACTCCAAGTGTCTGGGGATATCAGGAAATCAAAAAATCTTTAGTACTTCAATTATTTAGTGGCGTACAAAAAACACATGCAGACGGGCAGAAGAGCAGAGGAGACATCCACATTTTATTAATAGGAGATCCGGGAGTGGCAAAAAGTGTTACTCTAAATTTTATGGCAACCATTTCTCCAAAAGGACGTTATGTCGTCGGTAAATCTACTTCAGGAGCAGGGCTAACAGCAACAGTAGTGAGAGATGAATATTTGAGGGGTTGGAGCTTGGAAGCAGGTGCGATGGTTCTGGCGAACAAAGGATTGGTTTGCATAGATGAATTAGAAAAAATGGACCCTACAGATAGAAGTGCTATGCATGAAGCAATGGAGCAACAGACAGTTACAATCTCCAAGGCAAATGTACAAGCAACTTTGAGAAGCGAGACATCTGTCCTAGCTGCAGCAAATCCAAAATTCGGGAGATTCGACCCATACCAATCAATTGCTCAACAGATTGATCTGCCTCCAACATTAATCAACAGATTCGATGTAATTTTCACTCTAAGAGATATCCCAAGCAGAGATAAGGATGAAAAAATCGCGAGCCATGTATTACAAGAACATCAAAGCGCAGGAGAAGATATGTTAATCCCAAGAGAGATTTTTAGAAAATATGTTGCATATGCCAAGCAAAGGATTAGGCCAGAATTAACAAACAATGCAGTCTCAGAAATTAAGAAATTTTATGTGGACTTGAGAAATAAACCTGTTGCGTCAGAGAGTGCTATGAGGCCGATTCCGATTTCTGCCAGACAGTTGCAGGCACTAGTCAGACTATCAGAGGCCTCAGCAAAATTAAGACTAAGTGAAAAAGTAACTAAGGACGACGCAAAAAGAGCAATAGAAATAATGAAATATTATCTTATGCAAGTAGGCTATGATTACGAATCAAAAACCATTGATATCGACAGGATTTCTACAGGAATTCCATCCTCCCAGAGAAGTAAAATCTTCACAGTTCGGGACACCCTTACCCATCTAGAGAGCAGACTTGGAAAGCTAATTCCAATGGAAGAGGTTGAGAAAGAGCTCGAAGACAAATTAAGCAAAGATGAAATCGAGGACGCAATAAATAAACTACAAGCCTCAGGAGACATTTTCAAACCCAAAAGAGGATACATCCAGAGGATGTGATTAAATGAAAATCACATCTCTTCTTCTGTAGTAGGAGGATAATCAGATTGATTTGAGGGAGGGGTAACATTTCGAATCGGTTCTCCATTTTCATCAACAGGAATTTCAATTGTATAATTAATAGGCGTTGATTCATGCCCAGTGATTGCTTGCTCCCTATTCCATTCATCTTTTGTTCTTCCTTCAAGGATTTTTTTAACATGTATTGGAATTAAAATAGCAATATTCCCCGATAAATAAGAATGAGATGAAGCATTCCAATAATTTTCTTTTTCCAGTTCTTCTTTTGCTTTCACAAGCTCATCTTTTGAATCACTTAGCATCCCTTTCAGTTTTTTAATCATCTCATTAATAAATTGCCTATGTAAAAAACTATAGTCGCTTAAGTCTTTTTCTTTAGCTTCACCTAATTTTAATTCAGCTTCCAAAATCCTTAATTCTGCTCTTTCTATCAACATTAATGAATAATTATGGGTGCCAAAATCATTCGCCATCATTTTTCCTTCAACATTTAAATTTTGAGCATCAACTAAATTCGGGGTTTGAATAAAAATTGCAGAAGTTTGATAATAATAAACTCCAAAAAGGACAATTATTATCATCCCAAAGATAATGCTTATGAATGTTTTGTTGTTCATATAAAATCTTAATACGATTCATATTTAAATGTTTTTATAAGTTCAAACGATATTGAAGTAATGTATATTTTTACACTAAATTTTCCCATTATCAACATCTCCCAACACCTCGCCTCCGGCGAGCTATCTCCCCCACATAAATCTTTAAAAACTAATTCTCATTTTTCCTAAGATGACAGAACAACCACAATTCAAAAGACACACAGCATACAAATTACGAATAGGGGATATCCTAATTGGAAAACCAATTCTCGAAGAAGATAGATTCAAATTCCTAGAGTTAGGAAGCAAAAACATTGTAAGAATTAATGTCATAGGGAATATTGTCGACAGATATGAAAGCGAAGGAGAGAGCAAGTTCTTATCTTTGACACTGGATGATGGTTCAGGCCAAATAAAGCTAAGGGTTTTCGGAGACGACCTACCTAAATTCAAAGACATAAATCAAGGTGAAACAGTTATTGTTATTGGACTATTAAGATATTGGAACAATGAAATTTATATTGCTCCAGACATAATGAAAGCACAAGATCCAAAATATCTCCTTGTAAGAAAATTGGAAATTGAAAAAGAGCGGAACAAAAACTCAGGAGCTGTTCCACGTGAGCAAATAACTGCTGTAAAAGACAAAATACTCGGAACAATCAAGAATTCAGAGGATGAAGGAGGAATCGACCTCGACAAAATAATCATGAATCTAAGAGACATCTCTCCTGAAATCATAAACCAAGAAATCCAAAAATTCCTCGAGGAAGGCATAATCTTTGAACCTCGCCCTGGAAGAGTAAGATATTTGGGTTAGAACTATTTCTAAATATCAAAACCTTATTAAAGCGCCTATAATAGATAATCTCATGACATACGAACAATTACTTGATGAAGCTTACAAGAAAGTAAAGAAAGTTGATGTTGCTAGTGGAAGGTTTGAGATTCCAAAGGTTGAAGGGCATTTTGAAGGAAAGAAAACCATTTTGACAAACTTCTTTCAGATAGTGTCTCACATAAGGAGAAACCCAGAGCATTTTCAGAAATTCATGTTAAGAGAACTCGCAGCTTCAGGCCATAAAGACGGTGACAGGCTTGTTCTAAACATAAAAGTTCCAAGCGCGAAGATAAATCAGAAGATAGAACAATACGTCAAGGAGTTTGTACTGTGTAAAGAATGCGGAAAGCCAGACACAGAACTTAAGAAACAAGACCGATTAACATTCATTCATTGCCTTGCATGCGGTGCAAAGCATAGTGTGAGAGGGAAGATTTAACTTTATTCTACTTGCTCACCTGTGTTCGCAAATTGATAAGATTTATTAACAAAAAAGAATATTGTAAGTTACCCAACGTATTATGCGAAGCTAATTCATTAACTACTTCTTCTCTAATCCTCGCGTTAGCGAGACAATCCTTCCAATCAAAACCCTTATAAAACAAAATTCCCTCTATAAATCAAGCAATTCTTCGGAATTCACTAATTAAACTGAGGATTAAAAAAAATGGTAACAGGATATTGTGTTAAGTGTAAGAAAAAAGGACAAGAGATGAAAGATCCAGAAATTTGTCAGACTGCAAAAGGCGGATTTATGGCGAAAGGAATTTGTACAGCTTGCGGATGTAAGATGTGTGCAATGATGTCTAAAGACAACGCAGAAAAAGCAATCGCAGACGGCGCTAAAAAATCTTTTTAGATTTTAATTAATTTTTTAAAGCTCTTTTTTTTCTTTTTTATAGAATGATATTAATAAAAATAATCCAATCATATAGAGAGATTGTTGCTATTTGTGATTCTGAACTTCTCAATAAAAAATTCTACGAAGGAAAATTCCAGTTAGATGTTAAAGAAAGCTTCTTTGGGGGAGAAGAGACTTCAGAGGAAGAAGTAATTAAGATTATGCAAAATTTCTCAAGGGAAGACGCCACATTCACCATCATAGGAGAAAAATCAGTAAACTGCGCAATCAAAGCAGGGATCATCCCAGAAGACGGATTCAAAAAAATAGATGGTGTGCCGTTTGCATTGGTCTTACTTTAATTTCTTCTCACACAACACAAAAAATTCCTTATTCTTACCTTTTGCTCCAACAATCGGCGATTCAGCAATATCAATCACCTTAACATATTCACTAATCTCTTCTTTAACCTTCTCCAAGATACTCTTCAAATCTTCTTCCTTTACTAACTTCTCACCAGACTCATAATGTGGCTTAACTAAACTAACAATAACCCCATTATCTTTCAGATTCTTTACAACATTTGGAATAACCAATTTCTGCTTTGTCCATCCAACATCAACAGAAATAAAATCAACCTTCTCAGGAAGATCAACATGAAGCGCATTCGTCTTATCCATAACAACAACCCGCGAATCATCCTTCAAAACAAAATGTAAACGATTCTTTGACGTTTCAACAGAATAAACTTTCTTACAATTAGCTTCTAAAATAACCTGGACAAACCCTCCTGTTGATGAACCAAGATCAGCGCATATTTTCCCTTCCAAATCTATATTAAACTTCTCCAAAGCAAACTTCAATTTCCCATATCCCCTCGATACTGGCTGCATCACAAAATTAAAACCCCTAATTTTATAAACCTCTCTCTTTTTCATTTAACATGGCTAAATCTTTCAAGAGACCAAATCCTGACGACGAACCAAGAATCATAAGAGCTCCTCTTCCAAAACAAGGCGAAGTTATTGGAATTATCGAGCAAAGGCTTGGGGGAAATAAAATGATGGTTCATTGTCTTGATGGAAAACAAAGAAACTGTAGGGTTCCTGGAAGACTAAGAAGAAGGTTATGGCTTAGACCAGACGATGTGGTTATTGTTCAGCCATGGGAACTAGACGATACAAAAGGAGATCTTTTACTAAAATACAAGCCAAATCAAATTGCATGGCTAAAGAAGAATGGTCATTTGAAAGATGAAAAGAGTGAATTCTAATTCGTTCCACTCATAATTCTTAAAACTATTAACAAAAAATCAAATAGTTACTCAACGTATTAAGTTCTTTTCCATTAATAACTCTTATTAATCCTAGCGATTTCGTGGTAGAGAGTGCTAAGAATTAATCACTCGTGCGAGGTCGCGAGTAGCGTCAGCGAGCATTTTAAATATCTCTTTCTCTTCACCCAACCATGAAAACCATCCTCTCACCAAAACTCCCAAGGATAACAAGAGCAAGAAAGAAGCTAGAGAAAATCCTGAATGTTAAAATAACTAACAGGGGTAAAGAAGTCACAATTAATGGCAAGCCAAAAGACGAATATACTGCAGAGAAAGTCATAGATGCCCTGAACTTTGGTTTTCCATTCTCTGACACTATGGAGATAAAAGAACATGATTTCATACTTGAAATAATAAACATAAAAGAACACACAACAAAAAAAGATATGGGAAGAATCAAGGCAAGAATTATAGGAACAAAAGGAAAAACATTGAAAACTCTTTGTAATCTAACAAACTGCCACTTCGAAATAAAAAACAATTTCGTCGGAATCATCGGCCCTCCAGAATTCATAGAAAACGCACAAGAAGCAATCATCTCAATAATCAAAGGCTCAAAACAAGGAAACGTCTACGCTACTCTCGAAAGAAACCAAATAAAAGATCCTGTTGATTTGGGTTTGAAATGAGGACTTAATCACAATAATATTTTTATATTAATAAAATAACAAAATTGGATGGAATTAAAAAAAGCTTTGGATTCAATTAAATGGAAGGTCCTAACTAATTACATTCTTACTCGTGGAGAAAAAACAAATTGGGCAGATTTAGAGGAAGTAGTTAGGGATGGGATTGATGGAGTTGAAATATCAACAACAAAAGAACGTATTCAAAGACCTCGTAAGGATTGGACATTTTATGAATCAATTTATCACATAGGGGCCAAATTAAAAGAAAGTGGCCAAACATGGGGGAATATAAAGGGAGCCTTCTATAATTTCGTACACCCCAAAAACAGATTATCTATTATGAAGATTTGTTCTTATTGATATGGGTTTGAAGTGATGATTACTTCATAAAATCTAAACTCTTCTTATCAAATTCTCCTTTATATCCTGCAAGATCCTGTGGATCTGGATTAAACAAATTATAAACTTTGATAAATCTCTCTTCATCAAGATAAAATTTACCATTATCATATTTATTTTTATATTCTTTTATTATTCTATAAAACTTTTCCAATTCAACAAATAAACTATCTTTTCGCAATTCTTCAAGTTGTTCAGAATTACTATCGATTAATTCAAAGAATTTAACTAATTCCATTTTTTCTTTTAACAAATGAAGTCTTCTCTCTATTGCTTGTGGAGCAATTTGTTCGCAATAAACTTGTCCTGTTAAAAAAAGAATCGCCCGGGCCTCATTCATATCTTCCCAGATTTCCTTAGTCCTATTAAGAATCTCTTGATATCTCTTATAATGTTTATCCAGTTCAATTTCTATATCTTCAGGCTTCAAGAGATATGTTTTCTTGAGTAGTTCTATCATTATTATTTGGAAAATAAGTCTCAATAAATCCATCAAAATCTTCCATAAATGATTTTTTATTTATGAAATAATCTGCTCCTGTCTTTTTGGTTGCATCTTCTATAGCTTGTAAAGAAGACATAGCAACTAATGCAATCAAATCTTCTGATCTTGATTCGGATATTTTCTCAATCAAAGACAACCCTTCTTGATTTGCCAAATCTTTCTTATCAAAATTGATGTCTGCAAAGACGATTGTTGGACTAACTTCACAATACAATCTTTCTCCATCCTTAACATTTTTGGCATTAATAATATCTTGTGCCCCATAATGCACTGCATTATTCTTAGTAATCTCTAACCACTCTTCAATATCATCTACAATTAATATTCTTTCATTCGCTAAGTATTTATTTTCTTTCTCCATTCTACCTACACCCGTGACACGATGAACATTGCCTACAATCCTCTCCAATATCAGAAAGGATATTCATTCTCTCTTCCTTTTTAAAAAGAGGTTTCTCATATTTACGTCTAATCTCATCTACTCCCTCTTCAAGTTGTTTTACATTTACGTAGTTTTCTCCTTGTGTTCTCATATCAAACTTGTCTTAGAAACATATTTAAACAATAGTAGTCATGTAACATGACAACATGCTTGAAGAATTTGGATTAACAAAAACCGAGGAGAAAGTTTACATTGCATTAACTCGGCTTGGCTCTTCATTAGTATCTGAACTCATAAAGAAAACTCAACTTCATCGTACAACAGTATATGATGTATTAGATCGGCTTCTTGAAAAAGGATTTGTAAGTTTTATTATAAAAAATAAGGTAAAAGAATATTCTGCGACTTCTCCCTCTAAATTATTAGAAATTGCACTTGAAGAAGAAGAGAAAGCCAAGGAGAAACATAAATTAGCTAAAGAGATAGTTAAGAAAATTCATTCACTCAAAGGCGAATCAAAATCAATTTCTCCAGCCCAAATTTTTGTAGGATTCCAAGGAGAAAGAAACATCATGAAAGATATTGTTGATACTGAAAAGGATTTTTATGTGCTTGGGTCTCAAGGAAAATTCAAAGAAGATCTCTCTCTTTATACAGAGCAATGGGCACGCCAGCGAAGAGAGAAAAATATACGAGCAAAGATTCTCGCAACTGAAGGAACCGAAGCTCCTTTATGGAAACTAAACAAAGTGAAATTTCTTCCAAAAGAATACCAATCTCCTGCAGCCACAATTATTTATGGAAACAAAGTAGCAATATTCATTCACGAAGAACCTATCTTAATTGTTCTAATTGAAAGTGAGAAGTTAGCAAAAAGCTATAGAAATTACTTTGATTTATTATGGGGAATTGCAAAATAAAAAACGTCCCAGGTAGGACTCGAACCTACGACCTATCGGTTTCTGTATCTCAAGATACGGAATGAACCATCTTGATGGTACTTAACAGCCGATCGCTCTACCAACTGAGCTACCAGGACCTAAAAACTAGAAAGTACATTATCTTTTAAAGTTTACCATTCAATAAATTTAATAACTAATAAGAACTCTTACTCTTATGAACAAAAAAACAATTGCTCTGATCATAATCGCGGGGATTATTCTAGGACTTCTAATCAGCAAAGCCCTAATACAAAACTACAAACCATTCAAGATAAACTCAGAGGGAGAAATCATAGAATGCAAGAGTTGCTTCTGCATGGGCCAACTTTTAGTTATGGAAAGTTATCCTGAACAATATGATTGCAAAGGATTCACTTCTTGCTGCAATGCAAGTGTTAGTCAATGTGAAGATTAAACACAACAATTCTTAAATATAGATGAAGATTATAATTAATATGGAATATGACTTAAAATGGCTCGCTATTGGAGCAGCATTAGGGATTGACAATCATATTCTCGGGACAGCAACAAAAGAAGATTATAGACATGTTAAAAAATTAGCATCATATCTAAGAAAAGGGGTTAGGCAAAAGAGTAAAGAAGGATATTTACACAGAGATATTTCAGAGAGCTTAATAATATGGGAAGCATTAGGTAAAAAACAAAGGCATTCTAAAGAAGTTGCTTTGCAAACAAGTTTGTTAGCAAAAAAATTAAAAGATATTAATTTACTTTCTTCTAAAGATCTTCCTGAACTCAGAGACATTTGTAGTAACTTATCAAAAAAAGCATTGAGTTACGAACAGAATTATATAAGAAGATTAGCAGCCTAAACCCTAATATTTATTAACCTATTTCTCTTAACCCAACCATGCAACTTGACAAAGCAATTCAAGGAAGACATAGCACAAGAAAGTTCAAAGATAAAAAGCCAGATTGGAGAGATATCATCGACTGTATTGATGCTGCGCGATTTGCCCCAATGGCAGGCGACTGTTTCACATTGAGGTTTGTTCTAATTGACGACGAAAAAACAATCAATAAACTTGCTGAAGCATCTCAACAAGAGTTTATCAAACAAGTAAAATATGTCGTAGTTGTCTGCTCAGATCCAAGAATAACATTAAATGCTTATGAGGAGAGAGGGGAAAGGTATTGTAGACAGCAAGCAGGGGCAGCAATTCAAAACTTCTTATTGAAAATCGAGGAGAAAAAACTAGCAACTTGTTGGATAGGACATTTCGTAGACAGGATAATAAAAGAGGCTGTAAAAATCCCAAAGGACATACATGTAGAAGCAATCTTTCCAATAGGGTATGAATTCAACAAAAAGCGAACACGAAAAGCAAAGATTGATTTGGACAATGTCCTTTACTTCCACAAATTCAAAAACAAAAAAATGAAGGTTCCAAAAACATTGGATGTTTAAAGATGAATAATCAAATTAAAAAAGTTGTGAAAAAAAAGGTGATTCAAACAACCCCTCCAAATCAACAACCTCTAAAAAAAGTGCCGCAAACAAAAAAGGTCCAAACAGAAACTCAACCAGGTCCAAAAGTTCCCCAGAAAAAGAGCGTAGTTTGGCTCTGGTTTCTAAGCATTATAACTCTTGGGATTTATCCTGCAATTTGGTATATTAAAAGAAAACCAGAATTTGATAATTTAAAAACTCAAAAAAAATTAAGTAAAGGAGCAGCGATAACTTATTTGATATTTATGATAATTATTATAATCCTCCAAATTGCTAATCTATTCTTTAAAGATAAAATTAATGTCTTTTTAGAAACTACTTTAGGCCTAATCCTTCTCTCAATAGGGTTTATATTTACAATCTTATTAATTTACTTGTCCCTTAAACTCGCTTTCAATACAAGAACAATCTTAAATCAAACTATGACAAATAAAGGGGGCACAAGAAAAGCTTCTTGGTTTTTTACTCTAATATTTAACTTTCTTTATTTACAATACGAAATAAATAGAATAATAGACGACAGGGAAAACGAAAAAAGAGTTGGCCCATGGGCTTGCCTCACAGTAATTATTTTAACATTAATAATAATCCCTTTTCTAATGGGTTTATTATATGGTTTATTTCTAACGACTTGATAAAAAGAAATACCAAATAAATTCTAAAAAAGAAAAAAGCCCCTCCGAAGAGGGGATAAATAATAAAAACAAATTATCTCAAGACCTCAATTCCTAAATCAGACATCTCCCTGGACACAGGTAAAGTGTGATCATCCATACTCTTACCCATTACATAAGGAGACTTAACTCCAGTCATTATTGTAATCACTCGAACCTTCCCAATAAAATCCTTACTGATTCTCGCTCCAATAATAACATTCGCTTCTGGATTTAAATTCTCTGAAACCGACCGACCAATTACATCAAACTCTTCTAACTTCAAATCAGGGCCGCAAGTTATATGAATCAAAGCTCCAGTAGCACCTTTATAATCCACATCAAGTAGAGGATGAGTAAGGGCCTGCTGAACAGCATCATTCACACGATCTTGTGTATTCGATTCACCAATTCCAATCACAGCTACATCTCCGTTCTTCATAATCGAAGAAACATCTGCATAATCCAAGTTAATCAAACTCGGAAGTGTAATTGTCTCTACAATTCCTTTAACCATTGTACTAACCAACTCGTTCGCAACAGCAAAAGCCTGTTCAATCGGAAGTTGCCCAGCAATATCAACAAGTCTGTTATTATCAAGGACAATACATGTATCAGTCACATCTCTAAGTTCCTGCAAGCCAAATTCAGCTTTATCGATTCTAGCTTTCTCTGCTTCAAAAGGCATTGTAACAACACTAATTACTACCGCACCAGTCTCTTTTGCGAGTTGTGCCACTACAGGTGCTGCTCCAGTTCCTGTTCCACCACCCATTCCAGCCAGAACAAATATCATATCTGCTCCTGAAATAGCTTTCTTAAGATCTACAAGAGCCTCCTTAGCAGCTTCCTTTCCAGTCATTGGTCGTCCACCAGCACCCAATCCTTTAGTCAATTCCTTTCCAATAAGAATTTTCTCATCAGCTTTTGTAACACTCAGGTGAAGTGCATCCGTATTCGCTGCATAGATTGTAGCCCCCATAATTCCTTTATTAAAAAGCCATGTCGCCATATTATTCCCACATCCTCCAACACCAATAACTTTAATGTTGGCTTTCCCTGCTCTTAACTCGTCAAAGTTAATACTGTGGCTCTCTGTTTTTTGTATCGCTTCTTTTGCAAAATCTAACACCATTTATTTTTTAACCTCCTTTCAATTCTATTTGTTGGCCTGCTTTAGCGAAATATTTAAATAGTTCGCAAACTTCCAACTATTGTTAAAGAAAAAGAGGAATCACCTCCCTACATAAATATTAATTAACCGCCAAGTAAAATTAATATTATAATAAATTAAATAGCTTGTTCTATATAAATATTTCTGTGTTAGAAGATGGATTTTATTTAGAATAAATTCTTCAACTTCCCAATCTTACTCCAGCTCTTTTTCAAATTATCATTAGACTTTTCAACAATTACTTCCAAAAAATCCTCTCCAACCAATATCTTTCCACTCTTCATAATCGGAAACTCCAACTTATCTGTCCCATTCAATTCAACAATTATCCTCTCTCCCAAAGAAATTATTCCTGACTTTTTCCAACCTGCTAATCTAGCTTTATCCAACAATCTCTTAGCATCATCAATAGTCCTGCAATCAATATGAAGTATGCATGGCTCCTGTTTAAACTTAACTAAGTTTGGACAGATGGAAGATCTTTGGTCTTGCTTTTGCTTAAATTTAACCGAATCCTTATCAATCTCCTTCAATTCTTCTCTCAACTGACTTAACGAAATCAAATCATGCCAAACCTTCAAAAACAAATCACTCTCCTTTTTATCCTGGTCAATCATAATCACAACTCTTCCAGAACACGACGACGTAGTATAATATTCTTCAAACGAATTTATCTTATCGCACAACTTAACAATCTTCTCATCCCATTTCCCTCTCGAGGATTTATCCTCCTTCGAGAGGATTGATTGTTTTCGTTGAGAGAAATTGTTTTTCATTTTAGTTCTTTCTCTAAATCCTCTATAGAGATATACTTTAAATCTAAACTTTCCTCAAGCTCTTTAGGCAATTTGTCTTCAATAAATTCATTAATGATATAAACTGGTTTTTTCTTAAACCATTTAGAATAACAAATTTCTATCATCCCTCCTGTAGAATAACCTAAACACAAAAGAACATCTGACTCTTCATTTAGTTTTTCAGGCTGATTCCTCCAAGATCCACAATTAATCTTCTCTCCAAGATCCAAATTAACCCAATCATAACCAAATTCTTTATCATCTAACGGAACTATCTCAAAAACTTTTTTCCCCTTATTAGCCAAATACTCTTGTGCAAAAAACTCTGAGGACGAACCTTTATCAGGAGTTAATACAATCTCCTTCCCTAAATTAGCAACAATCTTTGCTATCCGAGATATCTTATCTTTCTCTCTCAACTTACTTGGACCAATTATTCCGATTCTCATTCTTTCCTCGTGCCCTTTAGGGCATCCAACATCCTAGCCTTCACACCCTCTTCCCCACACATCTCACAAAACTCTTTAGCATCATCTTCTGTTCCCACAATATCTCCATAATGCATTGGAATTGCCAATGTCGGCTTAATCATCTTCGCTGCTTCAACAGCCTCCTCAACATCCATTGTAAATCTCCCTCCAATCGGAAGCAACGCCACAAACTCCTTTCCTTCTTGCTTATGCCCTGTCAACTTCTGCATCTCAGGAATCACATCAGTATCTCCTGCATGATAAATAAGAACCTCTCCAATCTTAATTAAATAACCAACCCAATGCTCATCTTGAGAATGAAAAGGTTTATCTAAATTATACGCGGGCAAAGCAGAGATCTTCACATCTCCAAACTCCAAATCCTGTCCAGGCTCAATTATCTCCATCCTAATCGGCACATCAAACCGCGTAATCTTACTCTGACAATCAGCAGTCATAACAATCCGCGTGCCCTCTTTGATAATCTTCTCCATATCAGCAACACTACAATGATCATAATGACTATGTGTTATCAAAATCAAATCAGCCTTCTCAGACCCATCACCAATTTTATAAGGATCAATATAAATTACAGAAGAATTCCTTATCAAAAAACCAGCATGCCCTAACCACTTTATCTCAACATCATTAAGTTTCATCAAAAAAACAATTGCAAGAGATATTTAAGGGTTTTGTTAATAACTCTTAAACTACTTATCTTTCTTAAACTCATAAAAGAAATCTGAAAAAGCTTCCTTCCAATTTGTTGGACCATCAGAAGCCATTTCTACCATAGAACTATCAAAATCATTCTTATCTAATCCATATTCTAATGCTTTAACTTTATTCTTAGAATCTTTAATTGCTTCCTCTGACATTCTGGCCGCATAAAGAGGTCCAAGAGAGGACATAGCATAAAGAGCAGGTTGTATGGCTTGTTCGATAGGTTTACCATAAATAAAAAGCTCCCCAGTAAATAAAGATTGAAACGCGTCTACAGCCAATGCTAATCCTGTTATTGAAGCCATATTTCTAAAATTCCTATCATTAGGCAAGCTAACTTTATCGATATAATTTTTTCTTTCTATTACTCTTTCCCTTTTGTTTTTCATCTTAATCTCTAGCCTCTCTATCTTTTTTTATCATAGAAATTGCAGAATCAATTGTAGATTTAAGCGAAGAATTAAAATTATCTTCTAGCCTTAGTGCTAAAGAGGTCCCCATCAATTGTACCCCTAATTTATACAATCTTGGATCCTTCCCACTTTCTTTTAACTTTTCTCCAAATTTATAAAGAGTTTCAAAATATAACTTACTTGGCATGTTTTTTTCTAAGTACCCCATCATAGATGCGGTTGAGTCATTAGTTAGACATTCAAAAGTAGCTCCACTAACAAACTCTGCAACTTCTTTCAAAGTATACGAATCTTTATCTTTCATAAACTAATCCAAGAAATAGACTTTATAAGTGTTTCTATATGTTATCACTCTTCAGTTAATAACTCCCAAACAACCCTTCATCTCCATCACTCTTCTTCCACTCTCCCATCTTCCCCCCATCCTTCAATTTCCTATCCAAAATCTCAAGCTCTTCATAAATCCCATCAATCAATTCATAATTCTTTGCTTCTTCAAGTGTAACCCATTTGTAATCTGTTAAAGCATGACAAAGTTTCACTTTAGTGGAATCTCCAACAACTTTTGCCCACAAACTCACAATCACCGCAGGAACACCATCACTCCGAATATAAACCATACTAGTGACATATTCAATATTTTTAACTTCCAATCCAACTTCTTCTTTCATCTCTTTCTTTGCAACATCCTCAAAAACATTATACCAATGAGCAGACGTGTCCTTCTCTCTCAGCGCATAATCCAAAACCTCCAACTTCCCTCCTGGAACAGTCCACAAACCAGGAAATGCCTTCTCCTTCTCAGCTCTCTTTGCAATCAAATATTTTCCTTCTTCATTAACAGGAATACAAGTAATAACAACATAATGCGCCTGATTTTTATCATACTTCATGAAGAGAAAAGTAAGATACAGAATTTAAAGATTGTTGTGATGGGAAAATAGATTCGCACAATGTGCTCATGATTAAAAAACTATTAACAAAAAACCAGCTAAGTTGCTCAACATATTAAGTTCTTTTTTATTAACTACTTCCTCCCACGGGTGGGTGGGATAAAGCTAAATCATTAATAACTCTCACCAATCCTCGCGTCAGCGAGCTAAATCTTCTCAATCGCCCTCGCAATCCCCAACATCTTTTCATCCTCAAACTTATCACAAGCAATTTGCATTCCAACAGGAATCCCTTCAATCTCCCCACAAGGAATTGAAATCGCACAATTTCCATACAAATTATAAGGGAGGGTCAAAGCATCATAAGAGTACATATCCTCATTAGAAATTTTGCTACCAATCTCATGGGGCAAACGCGGAACAGTCGGCGAGATAATACAATTTACTGACTTAAACATTTTGGCAAATTCTTCACTAATCAACTTTCTAACCTTCAAGGCCTTATTATAATATCTTCCATGATGCTCTGCCTTTGAAATCTCGCTTCCTCCCAAAATCCTTCTCAAAACCTCTGGTCCCGCAGCATCTTCAATCTTCTTACCATATCTTCTACCATCAAATCTTCTTGTAGCAGAGAAAAATTCCACATAAACAATTGGGAAATATGTTGCAATACTTAATTCAAGATAGGGAATTTTAATCTTCTTAATTTCCCACCCATACTTCTTCGAAGCCTTTTCAACTTTATCATCAATCAATTTCTGAATCCTTTTATCATTCACTGGAAAATCAAGTAATCCAACAACAAGATTCTTAGGAGTTTTTTGAACATTCACTAAGTTTATCTTAGATGATTTCGCGAGTCTAACTTTTGTCTGCGCCGAAGGCGCTGACGGGCGGGAGGGCACGGGATTCGAGCGAGATTGCGAGATAGCATCACATTCATCCCTTCCATAAATGACACTTAACAACAAAGCAGCGTCTGTAACATTCTTTGCAGCAGGCCCAATTTGGTCAAAACTCATAGTCATATCAATCAAACCATAACGAGATACACTTGAATATGTTGGCTTAATCCCTACAACTCCACAATGAGAAGATGGAACTCTTATACTTCCTCCCGTATCACTCCCTAAAGCAATATCACAAAAACCTGCAGAAACAGAAGCAGCACTTCCAGAACTCGTTCCACCTGCAACTAAATCAGGGGCACAAGGATTCCGCGTAGGACCATATGCAGAAGTCTCCCCACTCCAACCACACGCAAACTCATCCATATTCGCCATTCCAATAATCAATCCATCCTCTTCCTTAATCTTCTTAATCACAGTAGCATCATAAGGAGAAATATAATCCTCCAAAACCCTCGACGCACACGAAGCATTCAAACCTTTAACATTAATATTCGCCTTCACAACAATTATCTTGCCAGCCAACTTTCCTTTCTTAGATTTAACATCAATCGCTTTGGCTTCTGCTAAAGTATTTGGGTTGAGTTGGAGGATTGCATTTATCTTCTTGCCTGATTTATCATTCTTCTGAATCTCAGCAAGGTACTTTTTTAGTTTTTGTTGTGTGTTCATCCTAATCCCATCGCCATTATTAGATAATCACTACATTTAATTTTAACAATTTCAATTTCTTCACTAAATAAACTACATTGATCCCTTACTTCTTCAAAATCATCATAAGTATATCTTGTAGGAATAGGGCCTCCAAATAAAGGGGCAATCCTCTGAGATAAAATTTGGATAGGAGATAATCTATTATTAGATATGCAATTTTGCATTTTAATTGGAAGTCCTAAATACATTCTATTTAATACGTTATCTACCATCCTTTCCGCTCCCCGATTATAAAATCTTCATTTTTACTTGTGCCCTTTAGGGTATTAGGAGCATTCCTAAACATAATCTCTCTAGAAAAATCATCACAACATTCTTCTCCGCTCTCTTTACGTTCCCCCTCATCACGTTCAATCAACGGCTCTTTCATCTCTCCCTTCACTTTAGAAAGCTTACCTGAAAAATCATCCATGATGCCCTTTGCCTGCTTACGAATATCCTCTTTCTCTTTTTCAGAAACCTTTTTCCATAAGAATGATGTCATTTTATATCTTTCAAAAGATTGTTTAATCTATCTTTAATACTTTTGTAAAACCTATCCAAATCCTTTGCCTCCTCCAATGAGATTGGTTCTCCATGATATTTCGAAATATTTCGCTTGTATCTAAATGAATCCAACTTTTTAATTAAAGTAAAATTAAATCCTTTTTTAGACAAATAAGCAATTGAAGCCTGATGAGATGATGGCTTATACCCTTCAGCAAATAAAATAGCGTCGCAGAAATCCCGAACAATATCATATAAATGTTCAAAATAAATTTTAGGAAATTCCTTTATATCTATCTTCCTGAGGAACTTCAATCTTAAATTTATATCTTTAATCAAAGACCTTGCCCTAGCTAAATTTGGGGAGGCTTTCATTACTAATTTATTTTTAAGATAATATTCAAAAGGTTTCATTTCTTTTTATCGAGATACCCATACAACACCACACCATTTATTAAATTTATGTAAAATTCCTCTGACATGGACTTATAATCTGTTATAATCAAATGAATCTTTCTGCCCAAAAACTTCTCAAACTTGGAAAGACTTATTTCTGAATTTCCTTTAGTTACTACAACAATATCTATATCACTGCTCTCCACATCCTCTCCAGCAGAATAACTCCCCACAACAGAAATTGCTTCAGGAGAAAATTTCTCCATAAGAAAATCAACTATTCCGCTTTCATAAATTCTTTCTAAGTTATTAATCCTCTTCAAACGTTTAAACCCTTCATTGAGATTAGCCGACACCTCAACTATATGTGACTTCTTCTTCCGAATAATCAGTTTTTCATTCTCAAGATTCCTCAAAACATTAAGAACAGTGTTGGGGTTTAACTTAGACAAACGCGCTATTTCACGTATATGAAACTTCTCGAGGGGAAAATTAAAAAAAACTCCCAAAATCTTCTCTTCAGATGATTGATTCAACATTGTATATATTATTCTACA
The DNA here is from genome assembly GCA_018221285.1 of Candidatus Pacearchaeota archaeon. GTDB lineage: Archaea > Nanobdellota > Nanobdellia > Pacearchaeales > GW2011-AR1 > JAHKAF01. Next base: position 15,804 of record JAAOYJ010000024.1, on the reverse strand, counting down.
CTTAACTATTTATTTATACAATTGTATAAATTATTATATATTTAAGGTTTTTGGTTTTGGTATTGGAGAGGACAGGTTTGAGGTTAATCATAAAGATAATTTTCCTTAATAATCAACTCACATTGAGATATAAACTTTAGTGATTTATCTTTTATATTATCCAACTCTTTTAAAGAAAAATTATGCCCTTTTCTCAACTTATCCTTCAATAGAAAAATCTCAGAAGGAAAATCATTCAGTTCTAGAGGGAAATCACTCTCAAATTGATTAAGTGTATTTTTATTAAACTTGAAATATCCTCTTTTTGCTCTCTCCATGTTCATCGTAAGATTTAGGACACAATAGAAAATAACCTCTAAATATTGCTTATCTTTCAATTCAAAATCTGTAAATTTTACATCCCTCCCTATCGGCTCTATATAGGTCCCTTTCTTTTTAACTATCCACTCTTTCATTGCAGGAATTCCGTCTATATCATTAAACAAATCTTGGAAATTAACTTTCTTTAATGAATTTATTTTATTCAGATGTTTTCCACAAAGAGGGCTGTGATGCTGAAAAGAGAACCTAGTGAGATTTGACTCGTATTTTAAATAATTATTCTTTGAATAAACAAGGAAATGCAACATTATCGTTTTTGGTTTTTTGGAAATTATCTTTATGGGACCAATTTTAAAAGTGTGGGTGATTCCTATTTTATTAGAAGAATATTTCTCTTCAAGAGATTTCTGGATATATTTCAATCTCTTAATATCTGCTCTCTTAAGATTATTATAGATAAAGACAAAATCTATATCATTAAATTCATTTAACTTTTTAGGGTAATTTGAAGAAGAACCCACCAAGGTTAAAGATAATAGATTTTTATCATCTCTTAGTCTTTCAACAATCTCATTGCTAATCTTATTGATAATTTTTGTCATTTCCCCTCGCTAAATACTATCTCTTTACAAGAAAAAAATTCACTTACAAAATCCGCGGCTTTTTTTGCATTGAATTTTTTACAAGTATATATCTCAACAGTCAAAAAGTTAAATTTATCCCATGTATAGATAGACCCTCCTGACTCCGCCCATCCTACAAACCCAGCTATCCCATGATGAATAGGATGCTTAGTCTTATTAGGGGAAAAAATAAATGGCTTCGTTAATGGCCTCATTCCTAAAAATGCCGTAAGTTCTCTCAGAAATTTTCTTATTATCACTTCAGAGACCTTTATTTGATATTTTGCCTCTATTGTAACTCTCTGCCGGAATATCCTTGGCTCTATATTCTTCATGTAAAAAACACGTGAAAGCCATTTAAAAAATTATTTGATAAACTTAACTTTAATCTTTTTCTTCATGTTCTCATCAATATCAATAACCACTGCCTTGCTTTCGAAGGCAGGGCCAGAGTTAAGAATTAAACTCTTCCCAATTTTGTCAGTACCCTGATGTTCATGCATATGTCCACAAAGAACAAGACGTGGTCGCCATTTGTCAATGATTCTTCTTGCAAGTTTTGAACCATGGTTTTTCCCTCTTGCTTTTTCATGTGCTGTCTTAGCTGTAACTACTCCTAATTTAGAACCATAAGGCACATTATGGGAAACAAAAATAACTTTGCCTTCTTTATTTTCTTTCTTAAATCTATTAAAAAGTTTATCTAGTTTCTTTCTCTGCAATCTGTATTGCTTACTTTGAACATGGCCTGGAAAATTACTATTTGGATAGCCAATAAAAACAAATCCTCTAAATTTCACATAAGACCAATCAAAGATTTCTATATTTTTGAAGTTTTTAATTAAAGATGAAAATCTCTCTTTGTAAGGCCATTTCCATTTACTCCGAACAGGCTTGTCATACATCTTATGGGCTTCCTTCCATTTGGTAAAATCATGATTCCCAGTAATTGATATTACTTTCATAGGCAAATTATTTAATTGTGATATAATCCTTTGGCCAGTCTTCAAATCTTTCAAAGTTGATTCTTTGTATTTTGTTTTTCCAACAACCTCCCATAATTCAATATCCTTTCGATAACAATGTTTAAAAAATTCGCTTATCAAAGACCAAGAAGAATAGTCTCCCAAACTAACAACTAAATCAACTTTCTCCTTCTTAATTCTATTCTGTAACTTCTTAGGAAACTTACCATGGAAATCCCCAATAACCAACAATTTCATACACCCTTCAACCAGAAACAATTTTTAAAATTATCTTAAAACCCAGAAATCCCACAAACAACTTCTCCAGCCTCATATCTCCTAACAGCATCTCTTCCTTCTAACAAATATTTTATTTCTTTTTCCACAAATTCAATAGGTTCCCCGAATAAAGGTGTTTCAAAATATCTAAAGACTTTTGTAAGGAATGACGTATCATATTCCTTCTTGAAACCTTCTAATCTTTCATCAGGGAGTTTTTTCAAAAACAGCTCACTAAACGCAAAACTTTTGAGGATATTCTGCATACATGCGCTCGCTTCAGTTTTTGGTTCTTCTTTAAGTTTCTTTATTAAAGGTCTTAAAGTCCAATAATCTCCAATTCTCATATAACACTTGGATTTATTCTATTTAAAAAACTTTCCTTCTTAAAAACTCAGGGACTCAACCGATCCCTATCCCTTGGAAATAAAACTCCTTCTCTAATGTTCGGAAGTCTAAGTAGAACTTGCGTGAATCTTTCTATTCCAATACTCCACCCTGCATGAGGAGGAGCACCAAATCTAAAACTATCAATATAAGACTTGAAACTCTTTGGGTTAAGCCCATTCGCCTTCAACCTTTTTATCAACAAATCAGGAAGATGGACTCTCTGCCCTCCTGAACTAATCTCTGCACCCCTATATATCGCATCAAATCCTTCACTAACCTTGGCATCAGCTTTCTCACTCTTCGGCATTATATAAAACGGCTTACCAGACATTGGCCAATCATAAACAAAAACAACAGTATCAGGAAACAGCTCATCAAGCTTCTTCTCTGCCTCAGGAGTCAAATCATCTTTCTCAACATTAATCTTATTCTTCTTCAACAATTTAACAGCTTCTTCAAAAGTCATATACTTCGACTTCGGCACTTTCAACTTAACTTCTAACAAATCCAAATCATCCTTATTCTTTTTCATAACTTCCTCAACAATATACTTAACAGCACTCTCCATCTCCTTCATAACAATCATTGTATTTGCAAAAGCCATTTCAATATCCATTTGCCTACATTCATTTATATGCCGAACAGTATTATGCTTCTCTGCTCTCCATACAGGCGTGATCGTGACAACCTTCTCCATTGCGCATGCAACCATTTGTTTATACAACTGCGGACTCTGTGCAAGATAAGCATCCTTCTCAAAATACTTTGCCTTAAACAAATCAGTCCCTCCTTCAGAACTTGATCCAATCAACGAAGGTGGATGCATATCAACAAAACCCTTATTCACAAAATATTCCTTAAACGCACTTCCAACTGTAGACTGAATCTTAAAAATCGCTTGGGTCCTCTGCCTGTGCAAATCCAAAAACCTATAATCCAACCTCTTTGGCAACTCAGTCTTTGAATGATCTGAAACATCAATCGGCAACTTCTCAGCCTCGCTAATAACGATCATCTCATCAGGATTAATCTCCTTTCCTCCAGGCGCCTGCTTAGAATCTTTCACACTACCCTTAATATAAACAACAGACTCACGCGAAACCTTCTCCATCATCTTGAAAATCTTTTCATCAGTTTTTCCTTTAACTCCTGTAACTTGGATGATTCCAGAAATATCTCTCAAGACCAAAAACCTCACCTTACTCAAATCACGTGTATTATGAACCCATCCAGCAATCTCAACATTCTTTGAATTACTCTTAAAAACATCTTTGATTAAAGTTCTATTCTTATTCAACTTTGCTAAATTCATAATTATCCTAAAGAAATATTGTTTATTAATCTTACTTCTTCTTCCTCACAGCCTTTGTTATAGTATCTCTAACTTCTTTCTTAATCTTCTCCTCTTTTTTAACATCTCTCTTAATCTCCCCCACCTTTTCTCCAACATGCTTCTTAAATAAAGAGCTACTTATAGAAGACAAAACATAAAGTGCAGTCGCGACCCCAAAGAACGCATAGAAGATTGTGAGGATTTTCCCCGAATCAGTCAGAGGAACAAAATCTCCGTAACCAATTGTCGTCACAGTCATAACAAGAAAATAAAGCGCATCCAGCAAATTCCACCCCTCAATAGAAGAATACGCAAACGCACCCCCAATAATAAACGCGAGGAATATAATTAATATAACTGCAATATTCCCTCTTACTTTCATGAATGACAAAGGAAAAAGTTATTTATAAAATTGTTTGTTGGTTATTTATTATACTTAAACAATCTTTCATAGGTTTTATGATCCATCCATTCTAAAACAATTGAAAGAACAACTAAATTTTTACCTTCAATACTATATAATAATCTCCATGCCCCAGGAAGATTATATTTCCAAACATTCTTAACATTAAACTTCCTAACATAATCTTTTGGAATCAATTTCTTAGGAATCTGGATCCCACAAAAAACATTTTCTTCGATATCCTTAAACGCTCTGCAAATAAAATTATAAAGCTTCTCGTCGCTGTTTTTTAGCTTCTCAAAAGCTTTTCCAACTTTACTATTAGCAAACTGTAATTCACTCTTCATTTTTTTCTCCAAAATAGGTGTGTCTTCTTCAATCTTTTTTCAACATCATCAGGATAGAACATCCATCCAATTTTTCCTTCAGCATCAACAGAAATCTTTCTAGATAAAATCAGATAATCAATTACTACACTAAATGTCTGATACATCATCCTCTTCGGCAAAGCCTCCCAAAGTTGTTTTTTTCTGAATTCTCCATCATGTTTTTTTATAAATTCCTCTACCATCAAGACTGTATCCAGTCTTGGAAATCTTACTGAAGAGTTCGTTCGTTTCACTAATTTATTTCGTATCATTTCATTTCACCTCTTTTTACTCCATTACTCTCCCAGTAATTACGGTTATATCAAGTGATATACCTTTATAAATTTTTCTAGAACTAAATATACTTCCCAATCATATCCCTAATCACCTTTCCATCTATCTTCCCTCGAAACTCTTTCATAACCAATCCCATATAAGCCTTCTCTGAAAGCCCTGGCTTATCCTTAATCAACTTCATAATCTTCTCTTCCATCCCATGAATACTCTCCTTTCTGAACTTAACAGCCTTGGTATGGCTCTCTCCCCTAACAATTCTTTCCAAAGCAAGTTTAATCTGATCTTCTGAAATTTTGCCCTTTTTCAAATTCTCAAGAACATGCGCAAGAATATCTTTGTGCAAAATTTCCTCAGCCTTTTCAATAGGAATCTTTTCCTTGCTTGCAACCTCTCTAGGAAGAACCAAAAGAACCTTTGCAACCAACTGCGGATTATGAACAATCTCCAACAACTCCTTAAACTCATCAAACTTATCTTGCTTTGGTTTGGCTTCTTTAGAAGACGAATCAATGGATGATCTTCGATCGTGCTTGAAAAGCAACTTAATCATCTCCTGACTCAAACCTTTCTTCTCCAAATCTTTCTCAACTTCTTTTCTCAACTTCGGCAAATTCTTTTTAACTTCATTAATCAAATTCCTTGAAATCTTCAACAAAGGCAAATCTGTCTCAGGATACATTCTCGCAGAACCAGGCAACGGCCTCATAAACTTTGTAGTCGCATCAGGAAGAACATTCCGAACTTCCATTTCAACTGGCTTCTTATCATCTGACAATTTAACCTGTCTCTCAACCTCTCCCTCAATCGCCTTAATAAAAACCTTCATATTCTGCATTCCTTTAATCTCAACCCGATTCTCTCCTCGAACAGAAACATTAACATCTTGCCGAATAGTCCCTAGGCCCCTTTTAACTTTAACACTCCTAAGAATCTCTCCAATCTGCAAAGCAACTTCCTTAGCTTGCTCAGGAGTTTTAACATCAGGCGCAGTAACAACCTCAACCAATGGAATCCCAAGCCTATCCAATTTATAAACAGAATCAGAAACAATTCTCGCAGCATCCTCCTCCAAATACAAAGATTCAATACCTACTCTTCCATTTTCTGTTTCAATCCAACCATCACGCGCAATCAAAACAGTCCTCTGAAACCCAGACGTATTCGACCCATCAATAACAGTCTTCCTCATAATCTGAGTAATAGGAACAATTTTCATGTTCATCAAAAAAGCAATCTGCATCGCAATCTTCAACGCCTCTTGATTAATCTCGTGCGGCGGCTCCTCGTCAAGCTCAACAAGACAATTAGTATCATAACCTTGATAAACAAACTCTTTATCCAACGCAGCCTCGTGTGCAGCAGCCTTATCAACACCTCCCTCTTCCCCTGCAACTACATGAAGCTTTCTACGAACCTCAAAATCCGGCTCATCCTTTCTCAAAACAGAAGGACAATTACAAAACAACTTTTTAGTATCCAACTGCTGATGAACTTCTAAGCCACATTTGAATTTTAATTTGGAATAGTCTACAACCATATAAAGAATAAGTTGGAGAGGTATATAAAATTAATCGACTATCTACGTTTCTTTAATAAATATTCATCAAGCTCAACCCCCAAAGGATTTCCCGCAATTGTGACAACATCGTTATTCGATCTGTGAGCATATTGAACTAATTGGTTTGCAATCCCTGCTCCTGCCCAATATTCATCAAGCAATAAAGAGACATCTCCTTTATCTAATTCTGAGAGTATTTTCTTTCTATCTCCATTTAGACCTAGCTGTTTTGATACTTCTGAATAAAATTGGGAGTGGGACTTGAAATTCCTCATATCCACATAAACCGTTCTCTTTCCTTCTTGTTCCAATAAACATTTTAGCAACTTAATATTCTCTGATTTTCCAACTCCTGAATCTCCTTGGATTGAAACAGCTTTCCCTTCGTCTAATGATATAAATACTTGATTGACAAAATCTACCATAACTTCTCAACATATTCTCCATATAAAAACCTTTCTATACTGTAACCCCTGGATAATTACTACATATGCATCTAAATTATCCATAAATTTATAATATCGTCTTTATAATTAATAATATGAAAAAGGGCGTGAAAAAGAAACATCATTATAGAGACCATCCTATATTCAGGATTCCGCGAACATTCGGACAAAAAGCTGCAGACTTTATTGCAAAATGGGCTGGAAGCTGGACATTCATCATACTATTTTTTGTATTCCTTGGCATATGGATGGCAACCAACGGATACTTCGTTCTAAAATATTTAAGGGGCGGGCTCTCAGATCCCTATCCATTTATCTTATTAAATTTAGCATTATCCTGTCTTGCAGCAATTCAGGCTCCCGTGATTTTAATGAGCCAAAATAGGGCAGCACAAAGAGATAGGGCAAAGGCAGAGTTTGATTATAGAATAAACAGAAAAGCAGAAAAAGAAATCAGAGAGATTAAGAATTTATTATTAACTCGACGAAGACATAGGAAGTGATTATCTCTTTAAATCTTTATCATAGAGTTTCATTAATTCTAAACATTCTTTTCTCATAAATTTGCCAATCACGAACATTTTTGGTTTAGCCTCCCCAACAACTTCTTTTGCTTTAACAAAAATAAATCTTCTTGTAGAGGTTTTCTCATTTCTTCTTTTCTTCCAAAAATTTTCTAAATCTTCAACACTAGCTCCAAAAACAATTCCTTTCATATTTGCCCACACCGTCTCCCCAGAACACATAGCACAAGGCTCATTAGTTGTATAGAGAACACAATCATCAAGATACCTAGTCTTTAATTTCTTAGCAGCTTTTTTCATAGCTAAAATCTCTGCATGTGCTGTTGGATCATCATTATTTGGTAAACCATTATAACTCTTTGCGATAACTTTATCCCCTTTAACAATAACCGCTCCCATCGGATACTTTCCAAACTCTTTATTTCCTCTTCGAGCTTCTTCTATAGCTAACTTCATAAATTTATTTTTTGGTTTATATTTCATTCTTCTAATCTATCATTCACTTCATGACTAAAATTCTTCAACATCTTTTCCTTAACCTTGTCTTTTGTCGACGACCATTCTTTATGCCCAAGAACCCATCCAAGTTTTACCAACGCTGTTTCTGCCAACATATCTTCAAGATAAATAACTCCTGTCCCCATTATCTCACGACCATTTGAATAAACCAAAGGATCCAATCTTCCGTAAATAGTTTGGCTAACAGCACACACAATCATCCCTTCAGAAGATTCTTTAGAATCTTCGCTCGCTGCAAGCGATTTTTTCTGAACTTCTTTTAATTTCTTTATCCAACTATGTCTTGCTCTTTGAGTTGGCACATGCCCAAGCCCCCCCATTTCCAAAACAATTCCTTTATACTTATTCTTAAGATAATAATCTAAAATATGAGGGTCTTGCCCAGGATAAACTTTAATCAACGCAACCTCTTCTTCAAACTTAGAATCAACCTTAACATTACTCTTATTTCTTAATCTATAATCTGATAATTTAATTACATTTTCCGAATCTATCTTAGCAAAAGGTTTAGCATTAACAACTTTGAATGCATCCCGTCGTGAAGTGTGCATCTTCCTAACTTTTGTTCCAGGCATTGCATAACAAAAATCATCATTTGTATTCGCATGCCCAACAATCATAACCTCTGCCATATCTGAAATCGCAGCCAGTGCAGCACATTGCAAATTCAAGTTCGCATCACTCGAAGCCCTATCAATACTTCTCTGACTATATGTCAAAATAACTGGCTTATTCAAATCTCTCAAAAAGAAACTCAAGGCTGCAGAAGTATAATGTAGGAAGTCAGTTCCATGTGTAATAATAATCCCTTGTATACTCGAATCATTCAATAATTTCTCAGCCACCTTAGCCAATTTCTGCCAATCCTTAAAATCCATATCCTCAGACGCTTTCATAAAAGGGACTTCAACTTTCACAACATTAACTTTATCAAAAACCCCTGGATAAAATTTAAGTAAACTCTCTGGTGTATCAAGCCAATCAACCCCTCCTTTACGTGGATTCAGCCGGGCAGCAATAGTGCCTCCAGTAATAATCATTGCAATGTTTGGTTTATCAGCATCTTTCTTTATCTCGACATCCTCTTTTTCTTCAGAAGCCTTCCCAATAACCTCAATCTCCAAAATATCTTTCCTATTCAGACCAATATTATAACCAGATTCCAACTTCAACATAACAATCCCAGACTCAGAACTCTCAAGCAAAACCCCTTTGTAAGTCTGCTTCGCCAGATGAATTTCAACTTTATCTCCAGGATTTGGTTTCATATTAACACAAAACCCAAGAACTATAAAAAGGTTTATAAAAGAAAAACCTTCTGAAGAACTATGAGAAATCGGAGAAGTCCAATTATAGAAGAATTAGAAGATAGGGGATTAAATGAATTTAATGATATTAGATATGGTCCTTTTCAAAAAATAACTTTAGTATTTGGTTTAATCGCAGCGTTACATTTTAGCCAGGGAGCTCTAAGAGGATTTGGAGAGATTGAAAATATAAGTATGGCAAAAGTGAATGGAGTCCCAGTTATCGAACAAAGTTATGCGGATTACATGTGTTTAGGGGCTAAAAATCTTGCAGGAAAAGTTTATTCTACACTCAAATAAATAATTTCCAAAACTTAATAAACATTCTTTCTCTTTAATCTATATGACAAAAATAGGTCTTGAAATTCATGGTTATCTAATGACTAAGGAGAAATTGTTCTGTAGGTGTAAGTCAGAGCATGGATTAAAACATTCTAAACCAAATACAAACATCTGCCCAGTTTGCACTGCACAGCCAGGAGCAAAACCAATGCTTCCAAATAAAAAAGCAGTTGACAGAACAATTCAGATCTCATTGATTCTTGGTTGCAAGATAAATAAAAAATTAGTCTGGCAGAGAAAACATTATGACTGGCCTGATTTGCCAAAGGGCTATCAGAATACAATCTCAGGACCCTATGCAACTCCTGTTGGAGAAAAAGGAAAATTTCTAGGAACAAGAATCACAGAATGCCATCTTGAGGAAGACCCTGCTGCATGGAACCCAAAAACAGGCGAGATAGATTACAACCGTTCTGGAAGCCCTCTAATAGAGATAGTCACAGAACCAGATTTCAAAAACTCAGAAGAAGTTGTCGAATGGCTAAAGCAATTAATTGCGACTCTTGGATACATAAAAGCAATCGATAAAAAAATAGGGATAAAAGCAGATATTAATATTTCAATCCCAAAAGGAAAGCGAGTTGAAATCAAAAATATCAATAGTTTGAAAAATATTAAGGCAGCAATTGAACATGAAATTCAAAGACAGAAAAAAGATCTTCCAAAAACACAGGAAACAAGAATGTTCGACGAGAGTAAAGGAACTACAACCAAGATGAGGTCCAAAGAGGACGCACAAGATTATCGATTTATTTCAGATCCTGATTTATCAATTATCAAAATAGAAAAACAAAGAATAGAAAAGATAAAATCTCATCTTCCAGAAACCCCTCACAAAAAACTTAAAAAATTAATCAAGAAACACAAGATAGATAAAAAACATGCAAAAGTGCTGACAAAGAAACTTGAAGTTGTTGAGTTCTTTGAAAAAATAATTGAAACAGTAAATCCTAAACTCGCAATTCGGTGGGTAACAGAAGAGCTCATGAGCGTCCTGAATTATACTAAAAAAGAATTAGAAGATGTTGACATCAGCCCAAAGCACTTTATTGAATTATTAACTCTTCTTGATCAAAATAAAATTACAGAGCTAAAGGCGCAGGAGCTTTTAAGAAGCTGGGGAGAAAAATCTTCATCTCCTAAGAAACACTCTAGAAAACATTCACAAATCTCAAACAAAGAAGAAGTCCAAAAACTAGCAAAGAAAGTAATCCAACAAAACCCAAAAGCAGTTGAAGATTATAAAAACGGCGAGGAGAAAGCAATGAATTTTCTAATCGGCCAAGTTATGAGATTAAGTGAGAAAAGGGCCGACTATATTGTTACTAAAGATCTTCTTAAAGAATTAATTGAATAAAAACAGGCTCGGAGGGAATTGCGGCTCGACGAAGTTGAGTCATCCCTTGGGAAACCCGTAGGGTGAAATTCCAACAGGCTCGGAGGGAATTGAACCCTCACCAACAGGGCCGAAACCTGGTATCCTATCCATTAGACTACGAGCCTAATTCTACTAAAAAAGTTAAGTTTTTATATCTTAGGATTTATATAATTGAATAAAAGAGAATGCACAGATTAAAAAAACACCATAAAATAATCATTGGAAGTTTCAGTTCGATAATAATTATATTTATGATAATCAGCGGAATTCTATTAAATACCGTTCTAACAAAACAAAATCTCAATTATAATTCCTTAAATAACAAAATCTCAGACTTACAAGCAGACACCCAAAGCAAATTCAATGAACTCACAACAAATATCTTAGAAACAAAAAATAACGTGAAATCTCTAAACACACAGGTAGGTTCCATCGACGAACAATTCAGTGAATTAGATATGGAATTAGATGAATTAAAAGCTTCTGCAAGCGCAGACTTTTCAGGAATAATCGAGGACGCAATAAAATCAGTCGTAACAATCAAAACAGACATGAGCCAAGGAACAGGTTTCATAATCGACTCTGAAGGGTACATAATAACAAACTATCATGTTATGAAAGATGCAAAATCCGCAGGGATCTTCACCTACGACGGAGGAACTCATGCAGTAAGGTTAATCGGAAAAAACGAACAAATGGATTTAGCACTCTTAAAGATTGAAGGTAATTTTGATGAACTTAAATTAGACGATTCTGACGATATTGAAATAGGAGAAAAAGTCATTGCAATAGGAAACCCATTAGGATTGCAATTCTCTGTTTCAGAAGGGATTGTCTCTGCAGTAAATCGTCCAGGACCAAATAATATTGAAGCATATATCCAAACAGATGCAGCATTGAACCCTGGAAACTCGGGCGGACCTTTAATCAACAAACAAGGAGAAGTAATCGGAATAAACAACTTCAAAATAGGTTCAGGAGAAAATCTTGGCTTCGCACTTGAATCAAACTATATCGAAGACGTTGTCAATGAAATTTCACAACTTGCTTTGAATCAGGCGTTAGTTTAAAATTAATTCTAAAGTAAAAAGTTTGATTAAAAAGTGTTAATTTCAATAATGCTCTACCGGACTCATTCTTTTTTTAAAAAAGAATAAATTCCATAAATTAAAAATACAGCCCCCATTATTATTTCAATATAAATTTGCCTTATGTTTTCCCTTTCAAAAATAAATATCAAAAATGCAAGGAATAGTAAAATACTTCCCGCTAATATATAATAAATAGAAAACAATTTCTTTGCTGCCTTGGGATTTTCTTTCTTAGCTTTCAATACTAGAAAAATTCCAAAAATAGCTCCTGCAATGCCCGCAATGATAATAATCATACCAACTGCCTTATTAGCTAAGAAATAAATTAGTAGCCCGATTACAATCAACAAAGGAACGAGTATTGTTACCTTCCTAAATGCCTGCTCTGGGGTTGATTTAATATCCATAATGGAATAAATATCTGTTAAGTATTTAAAGATTTTGCATGTCTGTCTGTGTTTATTATCCTTACGCTACCACCTCAGAATTTCTCTTTTCCCTTAATTTTAATAAGAAAAAATAATTTAACTAAATCTCTTAAGATTAATTTAATAAACCCCCTTTCTCTAACAGATATATGAAAAACAAACAAGGAATAACAGCCAAAAAAGAGGAAAACTTCAGTGAGTGGTTTACACAGGTTATACAAAAATGTGAGTTAGCAGATTTAAGGTACAATGTAAAAGGTTTCTTAGTATTCCAACCATGGTCTGTCTTGGCTATGGAAAAAATGTACAAATACTTCGAGGAAGTTCTACAAAGAAAAGGGCATAAACCCCATTACTTCCCTGCTGTAATCCCTGAATCAAACCTAAAAAAAGAAAGCGAGCACCTCAAAGGTTTTAGCCCAGATGTTTTTTGGATAACTCAGGGAGGAAATAAAAAGTTTGAAGAGAAATTAGCTCTAAGACCAACAAGTGAGACAGCATTCTATCAAATGTTTAATTTATGGATTAGAAGTTATAATGATCTCTCTTTTAAAACTTATCAAAGAGCGAATGTTTTCAGGCATGAGACAAAAGCAACAAGGCCTTTCTTGAGAACACGCGAGATTTTGTGGATCGAGACTCATTGTGCTCACGCCACCCAAGAGAAAGCCTTCAATCAAGTAAAAGAAGACATGAACACTACAAAAGAAGTTCTCCACGACATCTTCGGGGTTCCATTTATATTCTTTGAAAGGCCTGCATGGGACAAATTTCCTGGAGCACATAGAACTTTTGCAGCAGACGCTCTCAACCCTGATGGAAGAGTAATACAACAACCTTCAACACACATGATCGCACAAAAATTTTCAAAGGCATTTGATATAAAATTCCAAGACAAGGACGGAGAGGAAAAAGATGTGTATATGACTACTTACGGTCCTGCAATATCAAGGATATTCGCAAGCGTAGTAATTGTGCACGGAGATGATAAAGGATTAAAATTTCCTTGGGAAATCGCACCTCTACAAGTAGCAATTATCCCTATAGATAAAAAAGCCAACAAAAAAGCAGAAGCTCTGAAAAAAGAAATTCAAAAATTCGCGTCTGTAGAAATTGACTACAGCGACAAAAGACCTGGAGAGAAATTCAACCATTGGGAAATGAAAGGAGTTCCAATTAGAATAGATCTTGGATTAAAAGATTTAGAAAAGAAAAAACTAACATTATATAGAAGAGACTTGGACAAAAAGATTCTAATCAACGAGAAAGACCTAATAAAAACAATTCAAAAAATCTCAAAAGAATTCACAAAGAACCTAATCAAGAAAGCAGACAAAGTTTTTGAAGGGAGAATCAAAGACACCAAAAATATAAAAGAAATCAAAGCGGCAATCAAGCAAGGTGCAATAGCAAGATGTGGTTTTTGTTCGGTCGAAAAAGACGGGACTCCTTGCGCAGAGATAATTGAAAAACAGACAGGTGCAGAAGTAAGAGGAACACGCCTAGACGAAAAATCAAAACCTTTGGGCAAATGCGTCATATGTAACAAAAAAGCAAATCACATTGTTTACATCGCGAGGAGTTACTGATTATTAACAACCTCTCCCAATTCATATTCTAATCTTGAAGTTACCTCTACCAACTCTCGAAGTTCCCTTTCTACAACCACATCGTTTGTTTGTTTTTGTTTCATGCTCCTTGATTCTACAATTTGGAGACTCGCCCCTCCTTGGGGTACACCTGGCGGTGCCCAAACGTAAGCCCAAAATATCCAAATTCCTCTCAAGTCTGATAGAACAAAACCTTATTCAATTCAGACCCAAAAGTTTGAATTAAATTAGGCGTATTTAATCGTAAAGACTAAGGCCACAACATTCTTCTTCCAACACATCGGCATTAGTCTTGCTTTCATTAATCAATACAGAGAAACAAGGTTTATAATATTTTTGTTTAGACAAGAATGTTATAATGAAAATCTTGTATTTACTTTATAATATTTTCTCTTGAAAATGTTATAGTGGAAATTTTATATTTGCTCTATAATATTTTTGTTTGGAAATGTTATAGTGGAAATCTTCTTAAAGAATTGGTTAGATAACATTTTACTGACATCTACAATTAGTCCAATCTGGATAATTGGAAATTCCAGTTGTACCATGACATTTTCCAACAGTATTTGTCTCTGGCATCGCCCTAGCACACCCATTCACTGGTGAATAGATAATACGATCGCATTCTATCAGAATGGCATCATACGCTACAAATTCGTTATTATTTGCTACACTATCGGTTCCTATTCCTCCACAACTTAAACCATGTGATACACATATTTGATTGCATGAAAGATCTGTAGCTGAATTCAACCAAATACAAGACTGTGTTCCACACTCTTGTGAAGAAAGTCCAACACAATCAGCCCCACAACTATTCGGTGCAGGATTTATACAAGTTCTTGTTTGAGTTCCGCCTCCACAATTTACAGAACAACTGCTCCAATCACTCCAACCTCCGTTTATTATTTCTCCAGTCCCTGTTGCTTGTTTTGTATTTCCACAATCGCTTGTCTGAGTAAACAAGTCACCAGAACATTTTGTTGAAGTTGCAGGAGTCCATGAAGAATCAACACAATTAAACTCTCCGTCATCAATAGCAGCTTGCAAAGTCATTTCATTACCTTCTATAGAAACCCAAATCTCATCTGCACTATGCCCAAAAGCAATATTAGAAGAATATGAAGAGGGGGTATCTGAAGAAAGAAGTGATAACAAATTGGTTGCATTTTGAAGACTCCTTCCAATACCATCTATTGAAACAAAAATTTCGTCTGCAGAATTACCACTCAAAGTTTGCGTAGTATAAATATCAGAAGTTGGAGAAGGCCCATTATCAACTAAAAAATCATTATCTATTGCCTCCTGCAATGTCATTGTATAACCATTAACAGAAATCAATAAATCCTCTGCTCCATGACCAGGATTAGGAATATCTTGAGAATATGCTGCAAAGACAAATCCAATTAGAATTAATATTGGAATAATATAAATCAATCTCTTTTTGTTCATATATATATTAGAAGAAATGGACTTTTATATATTTCGATGATTAAATATTGCTCACAATAAGTTGTTCGAGATAAAGAAAGTAATTAAATGACATCCTCCGCACCCTAAAGGGCTGAAGCACTGAATCTGCGGTTTCCAATAAACGATTTTAGGTAAATTTTGTCTCGTGA
>JAAOYJ010000023.1 GCA_018221285.1 Candidatus Pacearchaeota archaeon | reverse complement strand
TGTGTATAAGAGACAGCAACCGAGGCAGAAGCTGAAGCTGCACCAGCAGAAGCAGAAGCACCTGAAGAAAAGGCAGAATTTGTTGAAGAAACCACTTCAGAAACTCCAACCGAACCTGCTGAAGAAGAAGCTGTGGTAGCAACAGACGCGCCTGCAGCAGAACCAGCTGAACCAGTTGCAGAAGAAACCGTAGATGCTATCGAAGAAGTTCCAGCAGAAACCACTGAAGAACCTGCAGCATAAATTCTTTAATTTTTAATTTACTTTTTGTTTTTATATTGCTCGTGCTAACGCACTCGAGATAGAAACTGTTAACAAAGAAGAACAGTATTTAGTTACTCAACGAACTATGCGAAGCTATTCTATTAACAACCCTTCACCAATCTCACGACAGTGAGCAATCTTTATATACAATATTTTGCATCTACATCCATGCAACCTCAACAACCTCAACAACCAATAAATCCTTCCGAATACGGATTAGAGGAGCAAGAACCAAAAAGTTGGTGGAAGGGAGCCTTGAAGTTTCTTTTCGTGATGCTTGTAATTGCACTTCTACTCCTTTACTTTTTCATCCCTTTTAACACAGTTGATTTCGGAGTAAAATCTGGGCATACGAATTTTAGCTTGATTAGTGCTGGAGAAACCAATACACAGTTTTATCCTAATATGAGATTTCCAACCACAACAATTTCTTATAAGATTGATAATTGTACATTGAAAAAAATAGAAGATATGCAAGGAGCCTTTGAGATAATCTCCAAGAGTACAGATCTAGAATTTTACTCTGTTTCAACTAACGAAGAAATTTCTGTGACTTGTGATAGTCGGAATAAAATAGAAGGAGGTTTGTTTATTGCAGGAGAAGGCGGGGCGAAAAACATAACTCGTGCAGGAGATTTTAGTGTAATCTCAGAGGGGATTGTATTATTGATCAAGGAGTCGAAATGCGAGAGGCCAAATATTGCAATCCACGAACTTTTACACGTTCTCGGTTTTGAACACTCTCTCAACCCAAACAATATAATGTATAATATCAGTCGGTGCAACCAGATAATCGGAGATGATACAATCGAACTAATCAAAGAACTTTACTCTCTACCTAGCTACCCTGATTTAGTATTAGAGAATGTCTCTGCAACCATGAATGGAAGATTCCTTGATACAAATATAAGTGTAAGGAATAACGGATTAGCCGCAGCCCCAAACACAAGTATATCAATCTACGCAGAGGACAAACTTGTAAAAGAAATCCAGCTATCGCCTCTCGGAGTAGGACATGGGAGCCTAGTTTCATCAACAAACTTTGTAATCAAAGATAGAAAAGTCCAGGAGCTAAAATTCGTAATCAATTCTGACTTCGACGAATTAGATAAAAAGAATAATGAGTTGGTTATGGTTGTGGGGGAAAGTTAGGAGAGGGTTGTTAACAAAAAACCAGATAAGTTGCTCAACATATAATGCGAAGCTATTATATTATCTAAATCATATCAATCTCGAGCGTAAGCGAGTTATTTTCTCATACAAATAAAAAAAATAAAAAAAGAATTAGTTAGAGTTAGTCATCGAGATCTAAGTCATCGATGGTCTCAAGGAATTCCTCATCTTCATGGATTGGGTTTAAATTGTCCTCCATTTTGCCTCGTTTTTTTCAGAAACTTTTTGTTCCCGATGCCCATTATAGAAATTAATAGTTTTTAAATTCTTCTATGCAAGGATGTATATTTTGGGAAGATTGTTTTGAATAACCCCAAACCTTTTCGAAGTCTTCGCTGCGTTTATAAATATGTTTTTTCTAGTTCTGTCATGGCAGATAAGTTTGTGTTAATGGACCTTGATGATAGAAGGTCAAAAAAAGTTGCAGAAGTATTGGGAAGTAAAACTTGTAAGAAGATGCTTGATTATTTATCTGAAACAAAAGAGGCTAGTCAAAAAGATATATCTGATGCTCTAGGAATTCCACTTAATACTGTTGAATATAATTTGAAGAAGTTGCTCGCTTCAGGTTTAGTTGAAAAAACAAAGAATTTTTTTTGGAGTAAGAAAGGAAGAAGGATTGTAATGTATAAACTTGCAAAGAAGCATATCATAATTTCACCTAAGAATAAAAAACCAAGCGCAACTGCTTTGAGGAATATCCTCCCAGTTATTGTTGCAGTAATACTCTTAGCATCTTTAGTAACTTTATTAGACCAACCTGTTCCCCCCCAACCTCAAGATGGGATGAATAAGTTTAGTTCTGCTAGTGAGTTGAAACAATTCCTGAAAGAAAACACAGTAACAAGAGGAGGTATCTTGGAAGGGATTTTGGGAGGAGCTAATTTATTTAAGGGCGCAATGTCATCACAAGAATCATCTTCTGCAACTTCAGCAGATTCAAGCTCAGGAACAAGTGATTACTCTGATACAAACATACAAGTAGAAGGAGTAGATGAAGCAGACATAGTAAAGACAGACGGAAAATATATTTATACAGTTTCTGATAATAGTGTATTAATCATCGACGCATATCCTGCTGAAGATATGGAGATCTTAAGCGAGATTAGGGTGGACAATAGGGCTGAAGAGATATTTGTTAACGACGATAAACTAGTTATTTTTACAAGAGATTATGATCCTATAGAATCTAAACTAGAAAGATGCATTGATGTGGGATGTGTTCTACCACAACAAGAACCTAAAACAGTGGTTTATGTATATGATATTTCAGATAGGAAAGAACCTGAATTAGAGAATGAAATATCTGTCTCTGGGAATTATTTTGATTCGAGGATGATTGGAGATTATGTTTATGTTATTAACAATCAATATGTTCACAGTGATGTCTTGCCTGCAGTTGTTGTTGATGGTGTGACTGATGTTGTAGAACCAAATGAGATAAGCTACTATGACATTAAAGATATGTCATTTCAATACACGATTATATTGGCGATTGATTTAGACAACGGAGATGTATCTGAAGAGACCATGTTAACAGGAATGTCTCAGAACCTTTACGTTTCTCAGGATAATATATACACTGTCGCTACGAAATATGCGCGCTTTTATGATGCTGAAGAAAACGAAGAAAAGACAACTATCAATAAGTTCTCAATTAACAAGGATGAGATTGAATATGTTGCGACTGGAGAAGTTCCTGGCCATGTCCTAAACCAATTCTCAATGGACGAATATGATGACAATTTTAGAATCGCTACAACTGTTAGACGGGTTTGGAGGGAAGGAGAAGTAGATCAATCTCAGAATAATGTTTATGTTTTGGACGAAGATTTAGAAGTTGTAGGAGAACTTGAAGGTCTTGCTCCTGGAGAGAGCATATACTCGGTAAGGTTCATGGGTGAGAGGGGCTATGTTGTGACATTCAAGAAAGTTGATCCTTTGTTTGTGATTGATTTAGAAGATCCTGAGAATCCAAGAGTCTTAGGAAAGTTAAAGATCCCAGGTTATTCAGACTATCTCCACCCCTATGACGAAGACCATATAATTGGAATTGGAAAAGATACAGAAGAAGCAGAAAAAGGAGATTTTGCTTGGTATCAGGGAGTAAAGATGGCAATCTTCGATGTTAGTGATGTTGAGAATCCCATCGAACTACATAAGGTTGTAATCGGGGACAGAGGAACAGATTCAGAAGCCCTACAAGATCATAAAGCATTCTTATTTGATAGGGAGAAAGAACTGTTGGTATTGCCAATAACTCTTGCAGAAATCCAAGGAGAAAAAACAAAAGACAACCAATATGGAGAACAAACCTTCCAAGGAGCATATGTCTACGACATAAACTTAGAAGACGGTTTTGATCTAAAAGGAAGAATCACTCATCACACAGAAGAAGACGAACTAAAAAGAGGATCCTATTACGGAAACAACAAGCAAGTAAGAAGAAGCCTCTACATGGACGACACACTTTACACAATCTCTAATTCAGTAGTAAAAGCCAACGACCTCGATGACGATGATTTGGATGAAGTTGGGTTTGTTGAGTTTTAGAGGAAAGTTTTTTAATCCCAAAAGTTCTATATCAATATGGTTAAGGAAAAAAGGTTTAGTAAAGAGAATATAGAAAGAAGTTTAAAGCTAGCAGAGAAAAATATGGAAAGTGGGAAACCACTAAGAGCAAAAAGAGCTTTAACAGCGGCTCTTAATTATGCGAGAGGTTATACTGGACCAGGCAGAAAGAATTATTTAGCAAAAGTTGAAGAATCTGCTGTCAAACTTGGAGGAGAAGTTTATGGCCCTCAATTTGACACTGATGAATATCAAGATGTGCATGACATCGAACAGTTTTCAAGACACCTACGATTAGGTCTGTCTGTTGAGAGAGGATATTTACCAGCAATTATAGGAACCGCGGGGCTAATAACGGGATTATTCTTTTTATCACCTAACATTACAGGAAATGTTATTTCAACTTTAACTAACTCAACTTCCAACATGATTGGATTAGTTTTGATTGTTATTGGCTTGATTGGAGCATTTTTCTTTTTTAATTCAAAAAAACAGAGATGAGAGAACAATCACTTCTTCTTCCCAACAACCCACTTCTCAACAACAACCTCAAGCAACTTCAAACCTATTAGTAGGACAATCAGCCCTGCAGCAATTAGTGTCAAATGCATCCATATAGTAACTCCCTGCGATGTATCAAAAATGCTATCATAATCTCTCCAAGGAATTGTCAGGATATATGCTAGAATAAATCCTATAACCGCAATATGTTTCTTTCCCTTCCAATCAAGCCATGTCTGCCAATTCATGATATGATTAGGTTGGGAGGAGTTATAAGGGTTTTGGGGGAAAAGTTAAAAATAAAGTTTTCTTTATTAGGATATGAAATATAGAAGAGATTATGATTATTATATTTTCCTAGACTATTCAGAGGATTTAATTGGATATAATATTATTAAACAAAAAAAGATTATTGAATTGTTGCCTAAGATTTCAAGATTTGAGCATTATAAAGGGAGAAAAAATAGGAAGATTTATCTTAAACATATTAATAATACAATTAAGAGGGAAAACATTAAATCATATTTTGAGAAAACTAAAATTACAGAATCAAGGAAGAATGTAGAATTATTTACTGAGGTATTAGAATTTATTAAAAAACATAAAAATTGCATTATTTTTCTATCTGTTGATGATTATCAATTTAAAAAATTGAGAAAATTGCTTTTTTTGATTGATGGTGAAAATACAGAAATAAAAAAAGAAAGTGAGTTAAAAAAAGGAACTCCGGAGTATCAAGTAAGTCTAGTAATTGATAATTTATTAAATATTGAAAGGAGAAAACAGAAATAAAACAGAATCCAGGATTCGTCTAACCTACTAGCGGTATAAAACCGTCTTCGTCAGAATCCCTCCATCTATTTTATGATATATTAAGAAGAATGAAATATTTAAACTTTTTGGTTGATGTTAAAAGGAAAAGCAGCCCTTGTTGAGGTTTGGCTGGATTAGGAAAAATAGAAAGATTTATATATTATAGCCTTCTATAAGTAATTATAATAAATAGTACAAAATGACTACAACAATACAAATTTCAAATAGTGTAAAAGGGGCATTAGATAATCTTAACTAAAAAGAAATCTCCATCTTTTTAAGATGGAGTAAAGTTTCTCCCCCTAATTATTTATTTCTGAAAAGATTATTA
>JAAOYJ010000004.1 GCA_018221285.1 Candidatus Pacearchaeota archaeon | reverse complement strand
TGTACTTGTACTGGCTCTGCAACAAGATGCGGATTAGTAAATGGTGAAAGAAGAGAAATGACAATTATGGCTGGAAAATCAGGAAATGTTATTGTGCAATCAAAAGGCGTGAACATGTCAACAAAAGTCGCATTATACCACCATGATAATTCTATGTACGGAGTTTTTAGAGATAACCAAACAAGACCAATAAATTTTATGCCAGATGAAGTTAAAGATAGGGTAAGAGAAAAAATAAAAATTCATTTAGAAAATAGTACAATAGAATTAGATGAAGATGGATTATATCAATACCAAGGTAAAAAAAGAGCAAAATTATTCGGCTTATTCCCAGTAAGAGAAAACGTAGTTACTCAAATTGATTCTGAAACAGGAGACATAATCAGAACAAGAAACTCATGGTGGGGATTTTTAGCTAGAGACGTGATAGAAGAAACTACTTCTGCAGAATAATAATTCTAAAACCTCCTAAAAACTTTTAAACCTTTAATTTTTTGATTAACTTATGGTGATTAAAATTCTTTGTGGCATCCATCGAAGGCCCTTAAAAGATGCTGCCCTTCAAGGTTTTAAGGAGGGTCAAAGGGAACCAGGGGGTTCCTTTTAATGGCAACTTATTCACACTCTCGATTAAGCACTTTTGAACAATGCCCGTTTAAGTTCAAACTTAGATATCTTGATAAAATTAAACCAGAAATAGAACAGAGTATTGAATCACATTTAGGGGGTGTTGTGCATGACACTTTAGAATGGGTCCACACAGAAGTTATGAATAATAAAATCCCAACAATTGACCAAATGATAACCCGCTACGCAGAAAAATGGGAAGAAAAATACAAACCAAACTTTGTAATAGTGCGAAAAACAATGAACCCGAAAGATTACTTTAACAAAGGAGTTCAATTCTTACTAGATTACTATCAAAAAAATCAACCATTTAAGGAAAATACTTTGGAGGTTGAAAAGAGAATATTAATAGAACTTGACGAAAATACAAAACTCCAAGGATTTATAGACCGACTTGTCCATAACCTAGAAACAGGACAATATGAAGTTCATGATTATAAAACCGCAAACAATTTACCAACACAAGCAAAAATCGATGGAGACAGACAGCTCGCACTTTACTCAATTGCAATAAAAGAAAAATACGGACACGACAAAGAAGTCTGCCTAGTCTGGCATTACCTTGCACACAATCTAAAAATTCAATCAAGAAGAACAAACCAACAATTAAAACAACTCAAAAAAGAAACTCTTGAACTAATTAAAAAAATAGAATCAACAACACATTTTCCAACAAATAAAATGATACTTTGCAGTTGGTGTGAATACAAATCAATGTGTCCAGAATTCTCTGACCGCAGTCTGACTTGCAGTGCGGGTGGAAAAATTAATGAACATCAAAAACCATTAACTCAATTTTCAGACACACCCCCCGAAGAAGTTAAAGGATTAGATATTTGGTGAATCTACCAACCTTCTCATAGGTCTCCATTTTCTCCCATAAGAATCACCAATTAAATCGCTTCCTTTTCTAACAGAATACCACGGACCCTCCTTATCATCCCCAATGTGGCCATCAGCATACCAATCAGGGTTATACCATTGATCTCCTTCTTGAACTTTATCGCCTTCAACAAGATTTCTATATTTAATATCAAGTCCCATAATAAAATTATATAAAATCACTTTTTAAAATTATTGTTCCCCATGAACACCATTCTCTTGAACCTTAACTAAATCAGTAACAGAATCACCTTGCTGAAGCTTAACAATTCTAACTCCTTGCGTAGCTCTTCCCATAACTCGGATATTTTTTAAAGAAGTTCTAATAACAATCCCCTTAGCAGTTGTGATAATTATTCCATCACTATCATTAACCGCAACAGTTGTAACAACATCCCCTGTTTTCTCAGTAACCTTAACATTAATCACGCCCTTCCCAGCACGCGCAGTTTTACGATAATCTGCAACCGCGGTTCTCTTTCCATAACCTTTCTTAGTGATTGTTAAAATAGCCTCTGTATCTAAAATCTCAAGACTAACAACCTCGTTATTTTCGCCCATCTTAATTCCAGTAACCCCGTAACTTGCCCGACCCATTGCACGAACATCTCCTTCATTAAACTTAATCGCCTTTCCTTTTCTTGTAGCAAGTAATACATCCTGCCCTTTCTTAACAACCCTAACCCCAATTAAAAAATCAGAATTATCCGCTGGAAGATTAATCGCCTTAACCCCAGAAGCACGTGGCTTTGAAAAGTGGTTTAAAGAAATTTTCTTAACCTTACCTTTTTTAGTAGCCATAAACAAGTAATCGTCAAAACTCTTAACAGAAATAACGTTCGTGATTACCTCGTCTTTCAAATTTAGTAAATTAATCAAAGCCTTACCTTTACTATATCTTTCTGCAGCAGGAATTTCATAAGCCTTTAACCAAAGAACTCTCCCCCGAGAAGTAAAGAACATCAAGTAATCGTGCGTTGAACAAGAAATCAACTGCTTTGCAAAATCCCCTGTCGCAAGATTACTTCCAATAACTCCCTTGCCCCCCCTCTTCTGCTCACGATAAGTCTTAACATCCATTCTCTTACAATAACCTTTATCTGTAATCGTCACAACAACATCCTTCTTCTGAACCAAATCCTTTTCAGAAATTTCCTTAATACTCTTTAACACATAAGTTCGCCTATTATCCCCATACTTATTTTTCAGCTCAGTAACTTCCCTTTTAATTATCTTAAGAACTTCGGTAATATCTCCCAAAATCTTCTCCAAATCCGCTATCTTCTTTTCTAATTCTTCTGCTTCTTTCTTAAGCTTATCAACTTCCATAGAAGTTAATTGTTGCAACTTAGTTTCTAAAACAGCCTTAGCTTGTTTGTTAGTTAATTTGAATTTGTTCATCAATCCCTCAAGAGCTTCTGTCGCACTCTTAGATTTTTTAATCAATGTAATAACATTATCAATATTCTTCAAAGCAATTAACAACCCTTCAACAATTTCCTGACGATTCTTTGCTTTTTTCAACTCATACTTTGTCCGCTTTGTAATAATCAATTTCCGATATTTAACATATTGTTCAAGTACGTCCCTCAATCCCAAAACCTTTGGCTCCCCACCAACCAACGCCAAGAAATTAACATTAAAAGAATCCTGTAATCGAGTATATTTATACAAAGAATTAATTGTGAATTTTGAATTAGTACCTCTCTTTAATTCCATAACAACTCTAATCTTTCCTTTAGACGATTCGTCACGCAAATCAGAAATATTTGTAATCTTCTTAGTCTTAACTAAATTAGCAATCTGCGTAACTAAACTTGATTTATTTAACATATAAGGAATTTCAGTAATAACAATCGCTTCTCTTTTATGAATAGTTTCTGTGGTGACTTTACCTCGCATAATCATACGTCCCCGCCCAGTTTTATACAACTCAACCATATCTCCCTGAACCATCCCACCAGTAGGAAAATCAGGACCCTTCACAAATTCAGTAAGTTCTTCCACAGAAATATCTGGATTCTTAATATATTCTATAATTGCATCGCAAACTTCTGACAAATTATGTGGGGGAATATTTGTAGCCATACCAACTGCAATACCTGTAGCTCCATTCAACATCAAGGTCGGCAATTTGCCTGGAAGCAAAGCAGGCTCTTTCATAGAACCATCAAAGTTCGGTCGAAAATCCACAGTCTCTTTATCAATATCTTGAATCAACTCAGAAGAAATATGCATAAGTTTCGCCTCAGTATATCTATAAGCCGCAGCAGAATCTCCGTCAATAGAACCAAAATTACCTTGACCATAAACAAGAGGATATCTCAATGAAAAGGTCTGCGCCATTCTAACCATTGCATCATAAACAGCAGAGTCGCCATGAGGATGATACTTACCAATCACATCACCAACAATTCTCGCACTTTTCTTTGTCTGAGTGTTCGGCTTTAACCCCATTAAATTCATAGAATGCAAAATCCTTCTCTGCACAGGTTTTAACCCATCTTCAATTGAAGGAATTGCCCGAGAAACAATAACACTCATTGCATAATCCAAATAAGCTTTCTTCATTTCTCCAGAAACTTCTGTATTAATTACCCCTTTCTCTGGTTCAGGATGTTTTGTTATTGGTGTTTCGTTTGTCATTTTAGTTCAATAATTTCAACCTCATTTGTATCTGTATCATAAATTGCGTAACTCGGATTATCTTTGTATCCCATAATATCTCCGGGATTAACTAATAAAGTATCATTAATTTTTTCTTTCCGGCTTACATGTGTATGCCCATGAAGAACAAGATCATACTTTTTAGCCAAAGCAAAATTTTCTGCAATTTGTGGAAGATGTACAAAAACTATTTTTCGATTATCTATTTCAATCTCCCCAACATCTCCGTGCAAATTTACTCCTTCTTTAATTGCTAATTTTGTTGATAAAAACCGATCATCAGTATTTCCAAAACAACAATGTACTTCTCCATCAAACTTAGCTAACTCTTTAATTATAAAAGGCGCACAAAAATCTCCACAATGAATCAAAATCTTACAACCTTTTTCAGAAATCTCTTGGATTACTTTTTTTGTTGCTTCAATACAATCGTGTGTATCAGAAATTATTCCTATTTTCATTCTTCGTCACCTTCATCATAATTTATACTAAGTTCAGTGTCATCATCAATTTCTAATTGAATTGGATTCTTTGTTGCCTTTAACATCGCAAGTTGTGCAATCCATTCATTAATTTCATCTTCATTAAGATCAATTTCTGTAACTTCCACATCTTTCTCAAGCTCTTCCGCAATTCCGTTATTTTGTGAATTAAATTTTTCTTCCATTATGCTAATCTCTTTATTTTATTTATTTCTACCACAATAGCTCCCTTACAAGGTTCCCCTTCATTCTCTTTTATAAATTTAACTATATCAAAATATTTTCCTTCTTCAAAATAAGTTGCTGTTCCATTAATCTGATAACCTGCCCAATCTTTATCCCACACAGCTAAACTAACTTTATTATTTTGATTAATATTCTTTAGGGTATTAGTCATATAATTATTTGTGATAATAAGTTTTCCGTCTTTTAATTTTACATAAGCAACTGCGATGACATAAGGTTCTCCATTTTCATTAATTGTGGCTAACGCTAAAGGATTTTCTTCGATTATTTTTTTAACTTCGCTTGTAACCTTTAGGTTATCTTCCATTATGCTACATCCCCCTCTTTACTATCTAAATATTTCATTAATTCGTCCTCTGTTAATTCTTTTTCATTAATATCCTGTCCTTTCCATTTACACTTTCGACATTCCCATTCTTTTCCACCGCCTTTTTCTGAATCACTCCCACTTATAACAATTCCAACATCATCACTTCCACATTTAGGACACTCTCGGATTTTGAAAGTCTTACCTTTTTTCTTTTCAACTTTCCCTCCAGTAGCCTTTTCATATTCAGCAGGACTATCATAACCTTCTTTAATCCATACAGGTGTTTCTAATTTATTCTTAGCCATGCAAGAACACCCCCTGGTTTTCTTGCGAACTTTCCTCAAATCTCTGAAGGGTAGCATCTTTTCTGAGCCTTCGATAGATGCCACATATACTTGGATCTAGTTTTAATTTCTTTTTCATCTTATTTAACTTCATAAACCTCCCCAGTACAATTATATTTTGAACATCCCAAAATAACATTTGTCACAGAACCATCTCCCCTACATAATCTATTTTCCGCGTCTAATTCAAATCCATTTAAACATCTAAAATTATTTCTCTCAATGCAGTCACAATTATCAACTAACCAATCTTTCGAAGGAATATCTTCTTCAAAATAAATTGATTGAATAATAAAAGCTCCCGCAAGAATTATAATTACAACAAGACCAATCAAATATAATTTTTTCATTTTATAATTCTCCTTCCCATTCTTTGATAAATTGGTCAACAAAAGCTTTCAGAAATTGGTGTCTTTTCTCTGCAATTTCTCTAGCAGTATTTGTATTCAGATTCTCCTTGATTTTTAAAAGCTTATCATTAAAATGTTGTAAAGATGAATTATTTATTTTACTTGGCTCATAAAAAGAATTTTCCACAAATTTTCCGTCCCAAAGTGGACTATTGTGAAATCCCCCAAATGCAAAACATCTCGCAATACCAATAGCGCCAATAGAATCAAGATTATCTGCATCTTGGATTATCATCGCTTCCTTTGAATCTGCTCGATTGCCTTG
>JAAOYJ010000022.1 GCA_018221285.1 Candidatus Pacearchaeota archaeon | reverse complement strand
GGAAAGACAATAATTTTGATTACTCATGATTTAGAATTGATTAAATATGCTGGTAGAGTAATTCATATAATGGATGGGAAAGTGGAAAAAGATACTGGTGTTAAGTCGTCAAAAAATAAAATTAGTAATTCGATTGAAAATAATAGAATTTCAAAAAATATTCAAAGGAAAAATGAAAGGAGGTTTAAGAAATGAAAAGTAAATTTATTTTAAGTATGATGGTTTTACTAATGTCTTCTTCTTTTGCATTTGCTGCAACTTTTGAAGAAGATTTTGATATTACCGCAGTTACAGATTCGTCAAGTTTGCAGATTGAATCATTAAAGTATGAGCCGTATCCTGCAAATCCAGGAGAATATGTCGATTTATGGATTTTAATAAATAAGGGTGGAAGTGGAAGTAGCGATGTTACTTTTGAACTTACTCCTGAATATCCATATAGTTTAGATTCTAATGAAGACGCTGTTCGTGAATTTAGAAGTGTATATGGAGAATCTATACTTTTAGAATATAAAATTCGAATTGATGAAAATGCCGTTGAAGGAGCTAATAAAATAGACTTTAAGTATAAATTAGATTCTGGTTCTTGGATTATGAAGGAATTTGATATTGAGGTAAGTGATGCACAAACTCAGTTTGATGGAGTTATTCAAGAAATTGAAGGAAGTTCAATTTCACTTGCTCTTGCTAATACTGGTAAAAATGTTGCTAATTCAGTAATTGTTAAAATTCCAAAACAAGATAATTTTCAAGCTATTGGGACTTCTGGTCAGATGGTTGGAAATTTAGATAATGGAGACTATACAATTGTTGGTTTTGATGTTAAAGATATAGGCGACGAAAATACAATAATGTTTCAAATTGATTATACGGATAGCATCGATGAGAGACGAAGTGTTATTTTAGAATTGTCTTTAAATCTGGATGCTAGATCTAGTACTACTGAAATTCCAAGTGAATTCGCATCTAAAAGAGGAGGTGGGGTTCCGCCAACATCATCTACAACAAGTTGGATGAATTATGTTTGGGCTGGACTTGGATTTATTTTATTGATTATTCTTTTTAAGAAAAGAAAATCAATAAAGGGAATGTTTAGCAAAAAGAAAAAAGTAACTGGAAAACCAGATTGGATGAAAAATTCAAATAAAAATTAAGAATCGTTTGCCCTAATTATTTTTCGATAGGGTTTATAATCACAAAGTCAAGTAATTCTTGACAAAAGGAAAACAAAAATGAGAATACAAAAATCAATACATTTGGCATGGAATATGTTAACTAATAGTAAGCTTAGGAGTTGGTTAACTATAATTGGAATTGTAATTGGAATTGGAGCAGTTATTGCTATTATGGCAATTAGTGAAGGAGCTCAAGTTAGTCTTGCTGATTCTCTTGGAGGTCTTGGAGCTGACATAATGAGCGTAACTCCAGGTTATAGCACTGCTTCATCTGGAGGTGGAATGCGTAAGCTTCTTGAAACCACTAGTTCAGACGATGAAGATCAGGAAAATTTAACCAAGAAAGATATTACAGTTTTGAAATCTATTAGTAATGTTAAGTATGTGGTTGGTGAAGTTAGTGAATCTGCTGATATTGAGTATGAAGGAAAAACTATAACTAGGACCGTTACAGGAGTAGAAACTGAAGATTGGAATAAGATTACCGTAGATGAATTAGCTGAAGGAAGATATTTGCAGAAGAGTGATGTTAATTCAGTAGTTATTGGAGATACCTTGGCTAATGAGATGTTTGATGGAATTGAGCTTAACAGATTTGTAGAAATAGAAGGAAAGCAGTTTAAGGTTATAGGAATTTTAACTGAGGGGTCGGATATTTATATGCCGATTGATCGAGCTCGAGATATTTTAGAAGATGTTGGCGACGTTGAATTTGATTCAATAAGTGTACAGATTAGTGATGCTACATTATCGGAAGAAACTATGCAGGAAATTATTGATAAATTAATGATGCTTCGAGGAATTTTAAAAGAGACTGAAAGAGATTTTACAGTTACTTCGATGCAAGATGTTCAATCTTCAATTAATGAAATGATGGAAACATTGACTTTGTTTTTGAGTGCGATTGCGGCAATTTCTTTACTTGTTGGTGCTGTTGGGATATCAAATACTATGTTTACCTCTGTTCTTGAAAAGACTAATGAGATTGGAATTATGAAAGCTATTGGAGCTAAGAATAAAGATATTATGAGAATATTCTTATTTAATTCTGGGATGATTGGACTTGTTGGAGGAATTGGTGGAGTTATTGTTGGAAGTTTGGCAGCCATGGCTATTGGTGGGAGTAGTTCTGGGACGACTTCTAGAGGAGTTACTGGATCTTTATTCAATAGTGGAGCAATTGTTACATGGGAATTGATTGTTGGAGCATTTGTATTTTCAATTGCTATAGGAATGATTGCTGGGGCGATTCCGGCATATAGAGCTAGTCGATTAAAGCCGGTGGATGCATTAAGATACGAATAGGGATTGACATTTTTGCGTGGTCGCAAAAATCGTCAGGGAAAATTCGCACAGAATTTTAGATTCCAAAAAGCCTGCGCAAGTGAATTGCGCCGTTTTTGATTTAAGTTTTAAAGAGAATCTTTGATTCTCATATTTATTCGCTCACTTCACTTTGTTTTCGTTCGTCTCATTGACTTGGCCATTTTATCGCGATAATAATTATCGTTCCAATGTTTTTATAGATTAATTTGTTTTTAGAAATTTTTTTACCAGCCCATTACGCCGACTGCTGGATTACTTGGTTGGTTTATGCTTAGTTTCTTTTCTAAGACTTCCATTCGGTTTTCTAGTTTGTAGATTTTATTATCTAAGTTTGTTATTTTTTCATCTACTTCTCTTTTATTGTATCCGTTTGATTCTGTTGAAAAATTGTTGTTTGGTATTGTCGATTCTTGAGATGTCGGTGCATCCATGAAGTTAAAGAATTCTGCATTTGATGTTGACTTTGGGGTTTCTTCCTTGGTTATATTCCCATTACTTCCGAGTTCTACAAAACCGTCTGAACTTGTTGGAATATTTATTTCTTGTTCTGGAATTCTTACTACTCCTCTTCGTTGCAGTTCTCGAACATCAATCATTCTTCCAGTTTTTTTAAATATCATAATTAATCTAATGTGTAATATTATTTAAAGATATGGACGGTAGATGAGTTTAAATATAATAAATTCTATATTTGATTATGGCTTCTGAAGATTTGAAGTGGGCTATTGAAGAGGTGATGAATAAATCTAAAAATAGTCTTACAAGTATTGGAATGGGTGACTTAGACTCTGGGGACTTTAAACCTGCGTCTTCGCATAAGCTTTTGTTTGATTCTCAACAAGTTCAATTAGAACCTATTTATTATTGGATACTTGATTTTATGCAAGGTGTTGGATGGAAGATGGAAAAAGTTGTTGATAACTTTACGGCTAGTCCAGGTTCAGGACAATTTTCTGATATTAGTTCTAAGGCTACAAGAACGCAAGAAGAAGGTATGAAAATACTTGGAGCATTGAACCAGGTTGTTAAATCTGTTTTGAATTTGGTTTATGATTTGAAGGAGTTTGAACTTAGACTTGCTCATTATAAGGATGCTGCAGCTGAAGATAAAGACAAGAAAGCTGAAGGTGTTTTGGCATTGAAGCAAGTTTGGTTGGATAATGTTGATTTGAAGAGAGGACGAGGTTCTATTCATCAAATGGCAGCTGAGATGGGATTTACTACACTTAGAGAAGCTTTTATGATGGCGAATACTCAAGAAGATTTAAAGAGAATGAATGAAGATGAGCATGGTGGACTTATTAATGACCAAGTTCTTAGAATTCTTATTCCTCGTTTGAGTGAGTTTCATAAATGGGTTGAGTATTCTAATAAGGAATTAAATAAGAGATTTGATATTGAGAAAAATTATTTAAAATCTCAAGTTGAAACTATTAAACTTTATTCTGGATGGATGAAACCATATTTTTCTGCAGCTGAAAAATTAAAGCAAGATGGATTTGATAATAATGCAGCTCTTGTTAATGCATTTTCTACTTCTATGTTTGAATTGCAATTATTTGGTGCTAAAAAAGTTAAGCCAGATTCTAGTTTTGGAAGCTATAAACCTAGGCGTGATTATAATCAAGTTATTTTAATTAATCTTGAATATCGTGGACATGTTTCTCAAAGAGTTACTCAAAAAGGGGATTATGGTTATGGAATGGGTGGAAAAGTTGTCATGACGTTTGATTCTTATGCTTTGAATGACGAGGAGCTTAATGCTGCTAAGAAATTAGTAGAAAAAGCAAAGATGGATGAGGGCCTTAATTTCTCTGCTAATATTGCTGAAGATGCTCTTAAAACATTGAAAGAAGATTTGGATTATTTTTTAATGTCAGATGAAGATAAGAAAAAAATTGATGACGCGGATAGTAAAAAAACTGAAATAAAAAAAGAATCTCAAGATGTTAATCCTTTTAGTGCATTACTTGGTTTTGGAAATAAAAAACCAAAAAAGAAAGATAAGAAAAGTGATAAGAAAGAGGATGTTAAACCAGAAGATATTATTAAGGATAATCCAATAGAATTGGCTATGAGGGCTTCTGCAATCGAAGGTGCTGCAGGAAAGCTTTATCTTTGTTATGATATTTATAAAAAATCTCATGGGATGGTTGCTCCCCCAGATCCATTTGATGAATATGATTCTAAGCTTATAGAAAAAATGGGTGAGGGTGGAAATGTTGACCTAAAACGTGCTATGAAAAAGTGGTCGGATGACTGAATATTGACAAATTTTTCTGTTGAAAAATTTCGTCAGAATAAATCCACACAGGATTTTACATCCAAATTCCTTACTGTACATGCCGCAGAGAATTTGATATATGAGGGAATTTCTTTGAAATTCCCGTCTTGTTCAACTTTTATTATGTAGCTTTTTATAGTAAGTTAAATAAAGTTTAATTCTAATTAATTATATGGTAGAAGAAGAAAAGAAAGAAAAAAGAAATTTAGAGAAAGAAAATAAGAAAGAAGAATCAACTGATAAGGAAGAAAAAAAAGATGATGATTTTTTTATTGGAGAAACTAAGCTAGTTACTTCTCCAAATTTTAAACCTGTGCGTAATAGTTTAGAGAAAATGGTTACTAAAGAAATGTTTGAAGAAGCGTTTCCTGAAGAATTTAAAAGAGAAGATGAAGAAGATGTTGAAGAAGTTTACCCTCCTAAAGATGAAGAAGATAATTATAATGAAGTGAGGGAAGAAGAAGAGGAATCGTCAATAGAATTAACTAATTCTGAATTTTATAAAGATAAGAATGATGGGCTTTATTCTGAAGATAATGCAAAAAGAGATAAGTATGCTGTAAATATAATGTCTGGTGAATCTAAAAATGAAGATGCTCGAGATAAATATAAATTTGATTCTGGTATCTCTGAAGAGATAAGGCAAAGCCGTAAGAGTAAAGCTAGTCTTAATTAGTAGAATTTAAATAATAAGTTTTGTATATTTGTTTAGGTGATTGGTATGGCATATGATAATATAAGTTTTGAAAATTTTTATGAAGGTGGGGCTAGCTCCTTTAATTCTGAGTATTCTAGTAGTATTAATAATGGTATGAGTGCTTCACAGATGGGGTTTCCTGGTTCTCCTCAAACTGCTAATCAATTAGGTGAAACTGTTAATGCTTTAAAGCAAGGAGTTAAGGCGTTTGAAGTTACTATGCTTACTGCTGAGACTGCTGAGACTATTCCCACTCAACATTTTAGTGAAATGAGAGCTTTGATGAAACTTTCTGGAGTTAAACCTTCTGTTCATGGGCCTTTAATTGATGCTGCTGGATTTGACGAAAAAGGTGGATGGGGTGGAGAGCAAACTCGTGCGAATAATGAAAGACGAATGTTTGGAACACTTGAAAAAGCTCAAGTTTTAGGACCTGATGGAAATATACCTGTTGTTTTTCATATTAGTAATGGAGCTCCTGGAACTGAATGGATGCCCGGAGGAGAGGGGGAAGATAGGGCTGTTATGAATAAAGGTGCGGCAATTAACCGATCAACTGGAGAGGCTGTAGGTATTGCACGTGGCCATATGTTTCATCCAATGGATCCAGAATCTTTAACTGAAGGAAGTAAGGGTGGACTTATGACCGCAGAAGAAAGCGTGGGCACTAAAAATAGAACTTCATGGGATAAAAAACTTTTAGAAGTTTCTGAGATGAATAAGCGAACTGAAGATATAATAGATAAAGCTTCTTCAGAATTGTTAGAATATAGAAATGCTGCTTTGCAGAATGGCAAAATTGTTGGATTTGACAAAGATGGTAAAAAGAAGGATTTTGATATGATTACTGAGCCTAATGAAGTCAATGCATATGATAAGATGAGAAGAGCAACATTATTTGTTAAAAATGCTGAGCTTTCTTTCGGAGGAGCTTTTAAT
>JAAOYJ010000021.1 GCA_018221285.1 Candidatus Pacearchaeota archaeon | reverse complement strand
GGCTTCGGCATTTATTATACTGATACTACATGCTTCTATTCTACTTGCATCACTGATTTTTTTTCTTATCGCATTGTTGCCTGCCATTAATGGCGCAATAATCATAAGAACTATCATGATTGAAAGCAATACTGCTATTGATGAAACCCCTTTATTATCCATTTTAATTCGTCATTTTAAGCATTATTTGCCAAATTATCACTGAAATAAAAGTAACAACTAAAGTAATTATGATTATACGTATCAGAACGGGATATTGGCCTACTCCTTGCCCTTTCTTACCAATTTTTTTATAGTTCATACTATTCAGAATACAAATAAGTATATTAGTATATAAATATTGTTATTTTACTCAAGTTTCACAGTTTCCTTTTAAAGGAGAATAGAGAACACACTATCTCTAAACATTTATGAGCATTTTGCTTTATATACTCATAAAAAATACTGAAATCTTTTTTCCATAAAACCACACATTTGTATGAATTCTTTTAATGTCCCCTTTTTTTGTGCGGCTAAAGCATCCAAGACCAAATCTTCTGAACCTACTTTCTCAGTTGGGGCAGTGCACGGTAGTATCCTACTCGCTCGATGATTATCAAGCTGACCAAGCCGCTTAAGTTGAAGTAACATATCAGACAAAAAAGCTAGCTCGAAATATGCATCCCGAGCCTGCGCTTCAATGACTTGATAGTCTTCGAATCCGAAGGATTGCTTGACAGTCTTGTGAAACATCTCTATGTCCCAGCGATTGAGGTATGTTCTAATGACTTCCAATGCCCTCAAGTTAAGAACATTGGTAGCATATACTCTAGGTTCATTAAAAATTTTTGTCTTTTGATCATACTTTTGGCTTACAACAAGATTAACCTTGCCAATATGTTTTATGAAAACTATTTCACGATAGTATCTTATTTTATAGCTTTTCTTCCTTCCTCTTAATCGTCGATAAATGAATTTGTTTTTCTTAATGGTTTCCTCAACAAACTTTGAAAGCATCATATACACTCCATCTGATCTTACTTTCATCTTTCCTATCCTAAACATGCCAAAAAATTCTAACTTCATAGGCTTAATTTTTTTAAGAAGCGTTGGTTGGCAAAACCAACTGTCAAAATAAACTCTTTTTATCAAGTTCCTTTTGTAAGCATCCTTAATTATCTCTAATGCTAGTTCATATTTAGTTTTGAAGTGTTCTGCAATTTTTTTAGGAATATAAACTTTAAAATCATATCCCATACTTACTTTGGGGGTTTTGTAAACTGATGTAACAACAACATGGCTTAGCACCTTTTTCCCTAAGACATGACAGAAGTTTTTAAAGATATGTCTCATCCTTTTTCCAGTCTTATAGCAGAATG
This sequence comes from Candidatus Pacearchaeota archaeon, assembly GCA_018221285.1. GTDB lineage: Archaea > Nanobdellota > Nanobdellia > Pacearchaeales > GW2011-AR1 > JAHKAF01. The sequence continues at coordinate 1,652 of JAAOYJ010000021.1, read as the reverse complement.
TATCGTCGATAATTAGGGCGCCTTTCTTTGATTTGAATTTTTGGATTAAGATTTCCTTTCTTCTTTCTTTTAACTTTTTCCAAACTCTTGTCGGAGTATTAAGAAAATTGGAAAATGCGTTTATAGAAGGGGATTTGAGAAATATTCTTTTAATATGTGACATGGTTTGATGTTTTGGAGAACAGATCATTCTTTGTGTCATAAAAAGACCAAAATGCTTTTTTTGTGGTTTTGTCAAGACTTGTTTAAACATAGAGCAGAATAAAAGTACAAACATGGGGGTTTCTAGAAACATAATTGACACCTCTTTTCATAGATACCACCCAGAAATCAGATTTAGAAATAGATTTGACAAATTCATCATTTAATAAAAAGAATTTAAGTATTTAAATAAACTGTGAAAGTTCAGTTATAAATTAAGTATATGTTAGATTTATTAATAATCATATTATCGTCTGTAGAATTCCGAAATAAGGTGACACTTTCTGGTCGCAAATTCATTTATAAACTTTATAAATCAAACATACCCCCATATACATATCTCATTTGTCGCCTAATTTTGAAATCGATAGTCAACCTTTAGTCGACAAAACGTCCAATTCCGAAATAAGGTGACAATTCCGAAATTAGGTTACAGATTTTCCCAATAGATCTCTTCAGGTGTTCTGTTGTCTAATGCGTCATGTATTCTTCCTTTGTTATACCACTCCACAAATTCTTGCAATGACTCATCTGGATGTCTTTTGAATCTAGCTTTCATGCTGCCAAACCACCTTTCCATCTTCCCATTTGTCTGAGGGTGGTTTCTCCTTGAAGTCCAAAAGTCAATATTTAGCTCTTTACATTCCTGCTCGAATAAGCTTAACGTTCTTTCTCCTTTCTTATTCTTAGTGCTGTTATAGAATTGGGTACCTTTATCACTTAATAGAATGTATGGGCTCACTTCATTAGTTAATATCGCTTGATGGAGCAAGAAAATAGCATTCTCCTCATTTGCATTATCAAACTCCCCAGCAACCATTATCTTTCTGCTTCTATCATCTATAAAGACACAATACCATTTACCCTTGTAGAAACTCCAGTCACAATGCCACATGTAGTTGCTTATTGGCCATTGATATCTCACATAGCTTCTCTTTCCTCTTCTTTTTAGGCAAGGGTCAGTTAGCTTGTTAACATCAAGAACCTTTTGGATTTGGCGTTGAGACACACCAAATCCTGCTCTTTTGAGCACAACATGGAGCTTTACGCTTCCATAGTCAGTTGTTCCCCTGAGCTCAACTACTTTTTTAGCGAAATTAGGGCTAATTTGTTCTGGATGTCTTCCTGCTTTTTTTGACTTGTATGCTGTAGTTCCTTCTTTTTTGAATCTGTCAGCTAGTCTATATACATGTTGTCTACTAACTTTTTGTATTCTAGCAATAGAAGTAGCACTTCTACCAGATCTAAATTGCCTTATTATCCATTTTCTTTTCTTCTCGGTTAATGTCTCCATAATATCACCGAGAAGTGGAAATTTAGCCAAATATTAGAAGTGTAACCTAATTATGAAATTCAACACTGTTTACAAAAAACCGCAATATATAAATAATAGTACTAACAAAATAAGATATAACTATTCAGATTTATACTGAAAAGCCAAAAAAAAGAGG
>JAAOYJ010000020.1 GCA_018221285.1 Candidatus Pacearchaeota archaeon | reverse complement strand
TTGTAACTGTAAATAAAATAAACCTCAAAAAACAGGCAAAGGTTTCTGTTATTCCAAGTATAGAAAATGTGGGGACAAGTGCTAATTTCACATTTAGGGTTGGAATAGAAAAAAGAGCAATTCAACTTTCGCCTGAAAAAACTAAAGAGAAGATTACTAATCTTGATGAGAGTATTGTTGAATGGCAAGATAAATCAGATAGATTGGGTGGTGTTGTGCAAGGATTAAAGGGTGCGTGCTTGGCGACTGGAACTGCTTTGACTGTGAAGAATTTTTTAAATAATGCTTTGTTTTCTAGCGGGAAATCTATAGCAAGAAAAGAAGTTATGGATGATATTTGGTATCCTGAATGTGAAAGATTGAGGAGTGAAGGAGATTATAGTTCTGTGGATGAATGTTTATTTAAAAATTCAAAAGATGTTGATGCTTCTGTTGATTTAAGATATGATAATATGCAAGAGCAAGACAAAGTATTTGATGAATTAGAAGAGGATATTACTTCAACTAGTTTTTTTGGCGAAAAGAAAGTTGATACGGATAAATTAGTGGTTAGTTATTTCCCAATTGTTCGGAATAAATTAAAGGGTTTGAGTTTGGAAGGTCTTGATTTGTCTGAAGGTTCTGATTTGTATAATGCTTTTAATATTGTGGATGGAAGAACTTTGATTAGTTTATCTAAAGCAAGGGAGATTGAACTTGAAATAATGAATTTAAATTCTAGGGATGAAACTGCAAAGGATAGGCTTGGGAAGTTGTTGAAGGACGTTCAAGTTAATGTTAAGACTGATGTTGCTTTAAATTCTCTTGCTAGTGAGTTTAAGACAAATGGTTATTCTGATGCTGATGTTTCGTGGAATTTGGAGAAGGATGCAATTGAAGGAGCGTATAATGGATGGGAAATTTCTGGAGAAGATCTTGCTGCTTCAAGTTTGCTTGATGCTAAAGTTTTAGAACTTTTTTCTGATTCTAAAAAGAAATACAATGCTAAGATCCAAGGTTATGGTAGTGATAGATATTTATTTATTTTAAATTCTGGAGATGGCTCTAAATATGGGGTGGATAAGGTATTCAAGTTTGAGGGCTTTGATGAAAATAATAAATTAGTAATTTCTTCCACAACAACTGATGTTGATACGAAGTTTATTTATACAAAGTTTGATGAGGATTCTTACAAGAATAAATATACAAATCCTGAATTAAAATATTATGAAACAGAGCCGTACAAGGGATTGCCTGCATTGGTTCCTTTTGATACAGATAATGGTTGGTATGTAAGGATTGATCAGGTTCTTCCTTTTCAAGGTAAGATTAGGGCCTATGATGATTCTGGAAGGGTTAGTAGCTTTTGGTTGTGTAATGTGGGGGAGAATGGTTTGGAGGAAAAAAAGAAGAATGATGATATTTGCCAGCAAATTAATTTAGGAACTGGACAAGCATATGATGTATTCCCTGGGCTTAGTAAAAGTGATGCACAGAAATATATTAAGTGTGGTGTTGATGCGATTGCACAAGCAGGGACGGGAAAAACTGGTAAGATAAGAATTAAGACTACTTGCGGAGATGTTAAAGTTCAAGTTGGAAGTCCTGCTGTTGATTTGCCTGAAATGAAGTGTACAGATTATATGTCTCCTTCAGATTGTAAATTATTGTTTAATGTTTGTGACCCTGTGATTTGTCCTTCAAGTCGGTGTGATTTTGGAGGAAGTTATCCTGTGAAAGATGTAATCCAATCTGGGATTATTGGAAGTCTTGCATTGTGTTTACCAAATGCAAAAGAAGGAATTATTATGCCTGTGTGTTTATCTGGAGTTAAGGCTGGAATTGATGGTTATTTATCTATTCTAAAGTCTCATAGAGATTGTTTGCAGGAAAGTTTAGATACTGGTGAGATGACTGGAATTTGTGATGAGATCTATAGTGTTTATGCTTGCGAGTTTTTCTGGAAGCAGTCTTTACCTTTAGCAAAATTAGCTATTCCCAAACTTTTAGAGATTGTTACTGGTCAAAATGTTCGAGGAGGAGGAGAATATTTGGGAGTACAAGAAGCATGGGATAATGCTGGAAAATCAGTTGGATATTTTACCCAGTATTATGCTGCTAATTCTTATAATGCTTTTAAGGCAAGAACTGCAGAAGAAGCTGGGGGGGAAGTTTGCAAGGCGTCTCTTTCAGGTGTGTACCCTGCGGGCGGAGATTTATTAGGGGCATTAACAGAACCAGATTCACCTGTCCAATATCATGGGTGGTTTAGTGCAAACCCTTTCACAACCGCGACTGTTCCACCGATTTCACATTACAAGGTGTTTTACCATATTTATGCTGGACAAGATTCAAGAGCATACTACCAAGTTTATCTAAAGGGAAACTCTGGAAGTTCTTTTTATCAAGATACTTCTAACAGAAGAATTGTAGCTTCGGGTTATATTTCTCGAGGAGACAAAGCTTCCGAGACTATTGATTTTACTGCACCGACTGGTTATAAGGAATTGTGTATAAGGGTGAATAATGATGAGGAATGTGGGTTTAAGGAAGTGACGACTTCGTTTGCTTTAGATTATGTTAAGGATGAATATCTCAAGGATCAGGCAAGTGTAAGTGAGGTTAAAACAGAAAAAGAGTGTGTGGCTGGAAGTTTGAGTGTTTATAGTTTTGTTAATCCTAATGTTCAGGATTCTTTAGATGAAGCGATTAATCCTGAATTGTATAATCGGGGAATTATTAGAATTTGCGCTAGTCAAAATCCTGGAAAAGGAACAAGTGAATCTCTTGAAAGTCCACGATGGGTTGATGTTGGTTATTGTGGCGATGAAAAAATGCGTTGTTGGCTTGATGCCCAAAGTGTGAAAGATACAGCAGAGTGGAATATAACTGCGAGCGAAGTTTTGGAAGAACAATATAGTAGATATGAACAATTGCTAAAGTCGGGTGGAGGTTATTTGACTCCTGAGCAATTTAGGGAAGGAATGAATGAAATTGAAAAAGAATCTGGTTTAAAAAAGATTGAACTGATTAATAAAATTATAGACAAGGTTTTCTTAGACGTGGAAAAAGCTAACTTATTCTTGTTGAGAGGAAATGCTTATTCTGAGTTAGCTAAGAAAGGATATTCTGAACTTTTTAATAAGAAGATTGAAGAGATTGCAAAAGGCGAGTCGCTTGGTGAGTCAGAACATGATACCTGCACTATATTGTGTGTTAGATCTGGACAAACTGCTCAAGAGGGGAATGTTATTAAAGGACTTGCAATAAAAGATAATCAAATATGTGATTTCGGAACTACCCTTGGGGGTGTTGGATTTAATTGTTGTTGTTCTGAGGTTGAGGAAGCAGAGGAGGAAGTAGAAGGAGTTTCTTGTATGGATATATGTTGGGATTCTTCTAAGGGTGGTGATGCTGAGAAGTATGATTCTTGGATGGCAGTCGATGAAGCATCTTGTATGGGGGAGGGAGATTATATTGGAGAATGTTGTTGTTATGTTAATGAAGTATTTGGAGAGATTAAGAATAATATCAATCTTGGTTTGACTTTAGATCCAACTCCTGAAAAAGCACTTAATAATATGGAGAAAGGAGGAATTTTAGGATCAATTAAATTCTATTCTCAAAGTACTGGTATTTCTGAGAACTTGATTAAAGCGATTATTGCGCAGGAAAGTGATGGGGAATCTAGGGATTCTGAAGGTAATCTTAAAACAGATGGTGTTGGTTCTTGGGGATTGATGCAAATTTCTGAAGGTGCTGCAAAGGAGGTTCTTGGAAGTGCTTTTGATTCTGCACAGTTTGAAAATAGTAAGGGAGATTCAGATTATAATATTATGATTGGAACTAAGTATTACAAAAAATTGTATGATTATTATGGAGATGAAAGATTAGTTTTGGCTGCTTATAACTGGGGAATGGGTTATGTTTCTGAAGGGTTTACTAAAGAAGATGGAACTAAAGTTCATCCAGCATGCACTCCTACAAGAATTTGGGATACTTGCGAACAACTTCCAGAAGATGTATTAAAATATATTTCTAATGTTCTGGATTATGAAGCTGCGTTTGATGGTGTTACAAGAGAGAGTTCAGATCCTGTTGAGGAGATTCCAAAGCAAACAACTAGTAAATCAGCTTTATATTTCTCTCCTGAAGATTATTACAAATTGGTATTTGAATTCAAAGATGGTAGGCCTTATAAGAATCTTTTTTATAAATTTTACAAAGAAGTTTGGAATTGGAGAGATCAAAAGGGTTTTTGGGATAAAGTAATTAAAGATATGTCTGATACTAAAATTGATTATGCTAGTAGAGACTTTATGCAGAGTAAATTATATAGTTCTGATTTTGAACAAGGATTTAAGGCATTAATGAATCGTGTTGAAGAAAATAAGGAATCTTGGTTGTGGGCAGATGTTGAATTGGTCTCAGGGAAAGTTGTCTTAGATAGTAATAAACTTTTTATTGTAAGTGGTTATAAGACCGAGAGTGAGGTTTATTTTATTTATTCAGGTAATAAATGGAAGTGGTCTATTGATAGAGAAGGAAATTGGAATGATGTGCTTAATTTGAGAATATTAATGGGTCCTGATAGAGGTCATGAGTATATAGGGATTCAGACTATTTTGATTAAGTCTTTAGAAGGTAAAGATTTTTATGAAGGAGCTAAATTGATTTTCCTTTATAATAATTAATAATATGGGGCAAAACTTGCGACTTCGCATGAAGTTTTCTTAAAAATTAAATGCGGAGTAAAAGATTCGACTTCGTGAACAAGTCACTCGTTGCATTCTGAATTTATTTGAAATTTTCAGAACACAAACCCCAAGGAGTTCGAATCAAGATTGAGTATAAATGCGGAGTAAAAGATTCGAACTCTTGTAGGCACTAAGCCAACAGGTCCTAAACCTGTCCCGTTTGACCACTCCGGCAACTCCGCATGAAAATATTTAGGTTTTGCGCTTTAAAAGCTATTCCATTATATAAATACTTAAAAAATAAACTTGTTTGTTTTAGTGATGACTTCAGAAAAAGTGGTGTTTAATCTTTCAATTATAATTTTTCTCTTCATAACTTATCTTGTTTGTTTTGGAATTTTTGTTAACAAAAATATTTTATTATTTTTATTTTGTTTTACTTATTTGATTTTCTTTTTTGTCAGTGATTTTATTTATCAAATAAAAAAGGTGAATAAATCTTTGAAACCTTGTTCCAAAGAAGTAAGAATTTATTGGTGATTATTTCTTTTTGGTGAATTCCTTTTCCTTTGCCTTAATTTTGTCTTCGAGTTTTAGTCTTTCTATTAGTTCTTTGTACCTATTTCTTATAGTTACTTCAGTTATTCCTGCAATGTCTGCAACTTCTCTTTGAGTTTTCTTCTCGTCGTTTATTAATGCCGCCACATAAAGCGCTGCTGCAGCAATTCCTGCTGGACCTCTTCCAGATGTTAATTCAACTTCTTCAGCGTCTCTTAAAACTTTGAGAGCTTCATTTTGGGTTCTTGGAGATAGTTTAAGGACAGAAGAGAATCTTGAAATGTAATCTTTTGGAGAACTTTGTTTTACTTTTATTCCAAGTTTTCTTATGATAAATCTATAAGTTCTTCCTATTTCTTTTCTTTCAACGTCTGAAGCAGTCGCCATTTCGTCTAGGGTTCTTGGAATATTATACGAGCGGCAAGCAGCATATAAACAAGCCGCAATTACAGATTCCATACTTCTTCCTCTCACTAAACCTCTTTGAAGAACATAGTTATAAATTCTTGAAGCCTCGTCTCTTACAACATTGGGCAAACTTAGATATGAAGAAATAACTCTTAATTCAGCCATAGCAAGTCTTAAATTTCTTTCAATACTTGTTGAAACTCTTTCTTGCCATTTTTTTAATCTTAGAAATTTTCTTGTTTGTTTTGGTTCTAGTTTATAGATATCTGATATTTCTCCAACAT
>JAAOYJ010000019.1 GCA_018221285.1 Candidatus Pacearchaeota archaeon | reverse complement strand
CTGCATTTGTTGCTGCTTCTGGATTAATGGGAGATAATGTTGTTAAAAAATCTGATAAAATGGCTTGGTACAAAGGTCCAACTATTCTGGAACAAATGGATATTTTCCCTGCGCCAGAATTACCAACTAATTTACCGATGAGAATGCCGGTTCAAGATGTTTATGATATTACTGGGATTGGAACTGTTCCTGTGGGAAAAATTGAGACTGGAATTATGAAAGTAGGTCAAAAAGTTAAGGTTCTTCCAGGTAGAACTGGAACTGGAATTGAGGGAGAAGTTAAGACTATTGAAATGCACCACGAAACTCACCCAGAAGCAACTGCTGGTGACAATGTTGGTATTAATGTTAGAGGTGTTGGTAAAAAAGACATAGCAAGAGGGGATGTTATTTGCGAGGCTGCAAACCCTGTTCCAATTGTTGAAGAATTCATAGCTACAATCACTGTAATCAACCACCCAACTGTTTTGGCTAAAGGATATACTCCAGTGTTCCACATCCACACAGCCCAAGTGCCTTGCCAGTTTGTTGAGTTAATTGCTCAGATTAATCCTGCAACAGGTGAAGTTATTAAGGAAAATCCTGATTTCTTGAAAAATGGAGATTCTGCCAAAGTTAGGATTAAACCGCAAGGAAATTTAGCTTTAGAAACTCAGAAGGATAATCCATTCATGAGTAGATTTGCAGTAAGAGACGCTGGTGTTACTGTTGCTGCTGGAATGTGCACTGAAATTACAAAGAAGAAGTAGATTGACTTCAGAGAATAGTTCTGGAAAAATTAAAATGACAACAGATAGATTACTAAAAATATTAGAACCTGAAAAAATAGATATTCCAATTGAGCGATTTGAAGGAAGATGGGGTTTAGGAGTACGGGCAAAAGCTCCAATCTCGAATCTTGCAAACCATGTTCAATTTTGGAAAAAAGATTCTGAAACATATTCATTTATGACTTGGCGAAGTGGCTTGGGTTATTCTGACCTTGCCCCAGAAAACTCAATCACTAACGAGGATAAGGCTTTTGCATATGCAGAAGACATAGTGAGAAAATATGTTCAGGAAAACTGGAAAAATTAAAATGACAACAGATAAAAGAAGACAATTATTTGATTAACAAGAGATAACTTTAGTTAAAAATGTTTCTGACCCAACAAACTACTTTCCTTTTTTAGCAAATCTAAAAATTAACAATCTTATACCATTTGTTAAATATGATTGGAGAATTCCTTATAATGAAACATCTGGACCTGCCCATAGTCTATTTACGCAAACACCAGACGAAGCATATAAATGCCTTTTAAGAAGGACAGACAATTTTATCGGACATCTTAATGACCAGAGAGTAAATCCTAGAAGATTAAAGATTTATGTGGCACTTTGTGCGGAAGAGAAAAGATGATTACGCATTCAGAAATGGAAAAAGTAGTTAATTTTGTGGGAGAAAATTCTGGAATTTATAGTCTTTTAGACTTAACAAGAATTATTCCAGGAAGTATTAGCGGTTTAAACCCTGCTGAAACTAGAAGAATAGTTAATTCAGCAGAAAATCAAAGGAAAGTCTATAGGGGTAGAAACAAGAATTACTATCTCCGAATAAAAGGTGAAAGACGGCAATAGGAAACTTTAAAAACTATCTCTAATTTTAAATGGTATTAGAAAGATATCATTAGATTATTATCATTCACATTCATTTAGTGTTTTGGAAGAAAACTCAGGGAGTTAAATTATAATATATTTTTCTAATTAATTAAATAAAGGAAATAAAAATATAAGATGGCAAAAGTAAATACAAGATTTTCGTTAGTCGCTTTTATGAGGAATAAAAGATGGCTAAGATAAGTCCAGTATCGATAAAGTATATGATACATGTAAGTTTTACGGCCGAAGGTGCGTTGGAAAAACCTGATGTGATTGGAGCTATTTTTGGTCAAACAGAAGGTTTACTTGGAAGCGATCTTGAAATGAGAGAATTGCAAAAAGAAGGGAAAATTGGAAGAATTGAAGTTGATCTTGAGAGAAAAGACAAGAGAACTACAGGAGTTATTAAAATTCCCACAGCATTAGATCAATCAGAGACCACTTTGATTGCCGCTGCAGTTGAGACTATCGAAAGAATGGGACCGAGTGATGCTCAGCTCGAAGTTGAAAAAATCGAAGATGTCAGAGGAAGCAAGAGAGATTATATCATTGAACGAGCTAAGAAACTAATGCAAGGAATTGAGGGCTCAACAGATTCAAGAGCAATCTCAAACGAGATCAAGGATTCTACAAGAATGGCAAATATCCAAGAATATGGGGATGAAAAGCTTCCAAGCGGAGATCTTTCTGGAAAGGAGATTATTGTGGTAGAAGGTAGAGCAGATGTGCTTAACTTGCTCAAGGCAGGGGTAAACAATGTGATTGCTATGAATGGAACAAAACTTCCAGAAGCAATTAAAGAATTGGGTGAAAATAAAGACATAACTCTTTTTGTTGATGGAGATCGTGGAGGAAAATTAATTATCCAAAATGTTTCTGACAACGCCAAAGTGAAGCATATTGCAATTGCGCCAGATGGAAAAGAAGTTGAAGAGCTTACTGGAAAAGAAATTTTAATGAATCTTAGGAAAAAGGTTTCATTAGGAGAATATGTTTCAAGGGACAAGAGAACTCAAAGAACTCCGGTTAAATTAGAAGATTCCAAGGTTGTGGCTCCTTTAGAGATAAAGGCAGATGACAAGAAAAAGCTTAAGGAACTTTCTGAGAAAAACAAAGGTTCTGGAAAGGCAATTCTTTTAGACAATTCTTTGGAGGAAATTAAGACAATTTCTTCGCGAGGACTTGGAGGTTCTTTAAGAAGACTTGGGCAAAGACCTGCTGTGATTGTTTTTGATGGAACTGTAACAGGTTCAATCATAGAAGCGGCAGAGGAGTTTGGGGTTCAGGCAATTGTAGCTAGTAACTTCGCGACAACAAACACAAGTATCAAATTATTAAGTTTATAATTCTAGAACCCTTCGGGGTTCTTTTTTTATTTTTTTAAATGCAAATCTTTAAAAAGTTATTAAAAATATTTTTATTATGACATTACCAGATATAATTGCTCAAACCGAATTATATAAAAATAGAACAGAAAGATTGGAAATAATAAGTCAAGAAGCAAAAGATATTAGAGCACAAATGATGCTTTTAAAAAAAGAGATTTTTGAAAAATATAAAAAAGCAAAAGTTAATCCAGATGAATGTGACCATCCCTTAATGCTCCATGAGCATTTCTCAGGAGATAGTTCAAATAGATGTGGTTATTGTTCCTATCCTGTTGATTGAATATTTTTGGATATAAATTTTTAAAAATTTAATATTCACAATCAAAACCTTTTTTTCTTAAATAATCCAAAACTTCTTTTTCTGTGTCTGGTCTTTCAGAAGTATGTTCATGAAGATAACCCAGTTCTACTTCGTGTTTACATATTGTTTCTAAATATGTTTTAAATTTCGGGGTTTCTTTTAAAGCCTCGTATGCCTCTAAGTCTATACAGATAGTTCCATTTTGAGATATCCAAGCAATACCTTTTTTGGGAAATGTTCTAGAAATGTAAATTGGATGTTCTTCTCCACTAATTTGATATATTCCTATTTGTAAAAATTGGCTAAAACCATTATATGGTTTTGCTTTATCAAATAATTCCACCTCCACAATAGTCATACTCAACATTTGTTTATAATTATTTCTCTAAATTTAAATATAATTCACTCTTTGTTTTAACACATAGTTAAATATGACGTAACTTTCTAATTACAACAAGAGAAAGCTTTATAAGTAATAATTAACGAGGATAATTACGGAAAACAAAAGTTTTTCTACAATTAAATAAATATGAAAACAAAAATGAACATGAAGAAACTAATGGTTTCTTTCGTGGCTTTGATGAGCGTATTGTTCTTAGTAGCTACTGTTAGTGCGGCTGCTATCACAGCAGTTGAAGTTGATGGTGTTGATGCTCTTGTAGGTACTGCAAGTGTTGTTGCTGGTGAAACAGTTACAATTAAAGTGTGGTTTAACGCAGAAGAAAATGCTTCTGACGTGAGAGTAAAAGCAGAGATTGAAGGCGAAAAAGTTGATGTAGACGCAAGGACTGCTCCTTTCGATGTAGAGGATGGTTTAGGATACAAAAAGACTTTGACTCTAAAAATCCCTTATGAGCTTAAGGATGAAGTTAGTGAAGACATTGACCTTAACCTTAAAGTTTGGAATGGTGACTTCAGAGATGAAGCAACAATGAATTTAAGAGTTCAGAGACCTTCGTACAATGCAGAAGTTAAGTCAGTAACTGCAAGTCAAACAGTTGAAGCTGGTGAAGCTTTCCCTGTTGATGTAGTTTTAAAGAATATGGGTTACAATGATTTAGATGACCTATATGTTACTGCAAGTATTCCTGCATTAAGTGTTGCAAAAACACTTTACTTTGGAGACTTAGTTGCTATGGAAGACGATGACGATGATGAAGACACTATGACTGGAAGACTTTACTTAAGTATTCCACATAATGCTGAAT
>JAAOYJ010000018.1 GCA_018221285.1 Candidatus Pacearchaeota archaeon | reverse complement strand
TCCTTTCTTCCACGACTTCATAACTTAATTGAAGTTAGTTGAATAATTTAAATCTTTGGAGCATTCGATAGTTGGTCGAATGCGGGTTCTTTGGATGCGCAATATAAGCTCTATAATAACAAACCACAACAGATGGGAACTAACTAATCAATCACACTACAACAATAATCAGGCCACAACAAACACAACAACAAACAATCACTTCAACAATCCTTAATACCGGCGATAATAAACAACAATCATGCACCCCCCAGGGCTACCGATCCCCCGAACACTTTACTTATCTTATGACCAGTGTACTATGGTGTTCTTTTGAACTCTAACCTAACCTAAAGCCCTTCCCTTTCTCTTCAATTTTCCAATCTTCTTTACCTATGTCTAACATATTATGATTTAGTACTCTAAAATAAGTATATAGTTAAGCACGGCAATAATAATGTTCTAAGATTAAACTTTGCTGTGCGTATATTCTTTGTATTATGTTACTTAATCTATTAGTACTCAAATGCTATTCTTACTCTACTGTCACAAGATAACCCGATACTCTCTTTAACAGAAGTTTCAGATATTCCCATTAGTTCACTTATTTTATCATGCGTGAAGGGTTTACTGGTTCCTTTTTTCATGTTCTTATTCATGTAGTTCACAAAATCAATCCATGTCCATTCATTAAGTTTTTTTGGAAGATTAGCCAAAGCTGAAATCATTAAACTTGAATCTTTTTGACCTCTATACACACTGCACGTTTCACATTTTCTTTCTTGCCAGCTCTTTTTGGCTGATTCTTTAAAATACATCATTTCACTTCACCTCCAAATATTCTAAAATTAATTCTCGGATTTTGTTAGATGGATTTTTGTTTTCTTTTTTACACCTTGAAACAAAAGACCTTTTTTCGCCTCTCCGAAGCCAACTTGCAACAGAAACAGGGCGAAACTTCAAGAAAACAGCTCCTCATTCTCGTTTAAATGGCGTTTATCGTGAACTTTTGTAGTAACTAGACCTCTGATATTAGCCGACTCCCTGTTTCCAAGAGAACTCATGGATTTTAGACCTTTATCGCTATTTTCATTAAGGTTGGAAGTGTCATTATTCCAGTATTTCATTTTTTCACCCTCCGCTCATATTTTTTTTTGGTGAACTTGCTCCCTGGTTTAAGTTCAATTAACTTTTTCCAAAGAGGATGCTTGACTAATGCTTCATAGAAATCGGACTCTTTCATCTAAACAGCCCGCCAACAGTAAACAAAAATCTCGAAGTTACGATAGCCTTTTGTTTGCTTAATCTGGAGATTGTTAGGTGGATACTTCCGAAGACTTCTCAAAGGACTTCTAATATAATGAGTTCTCCCCAACTCAGTTCTAATCTCTTTTTCAGTAAATTCACGCCCAGGATGTTGTTTTAAAACTTGAAGGATATCATCCTGCCCCATCTAGTTACCCCCTTTAATGGCTTTTTCAATCTCTTCAACTGAATAACCAGACTGTTTTGAATGTTGAGTTAAAAAACGGCTATACTCAGGATCGTTAATCCTGCGTTTTAAAGCGTTAATCGCAAATTCTAGTTTCTTAGTGTCTTTGATTTTATATCCTTCAGTGAGCCGGTTATAGTTTTTAATTTGATTAATCCAGTCATGGTCCAGAGTTGTTTCTTGTATAATTTTAATACAGAAATCGAAGAAAGAGGAATTGTTTTTAAAATCAGGATTAAAGACTAAGATATCTTTTGGTTTTACCCCTGGCGATGTTTTTCGGGTATTAAAATGCTTTTCCACTAAGGGGTTAGGTGAATTACAAGTTTGTATTAATTCTAGACTTTTTAATTTCAGTATGGCTCTAGTAATAGATTTGTCATAAAGTCCACTTTTCAAAAGTTCTTGCTTGTAAGTAAAGCCATGAACATGAATAATAAAGACAATGTGTGCAGGGCCTTTTGTAATAAGAGAAACAGCTTGAGTGAATTGTTTTAATGTATTAATACCTAGTATAGTATTAGGTGAAATTAAATTATTAATATTATTATCCGTATTGTTATCTTTAATTCCCCTACCTTGTTGGGTGTAATCGCTCCTCAACACCATGTCCTTTTCCCCTACCCCCTTAGGTGAATTACCCCCCTTTTTCCCTACCTTGTTAGGTGAATTAGATTTAGGTATTTGCAGTATAAATCTAAAATCATTGGACGATTTCAAAACACCTTTATTGTGAAGTCCTTTAATTGCCTTATCACACCAATTAAATGATATGCCAGCTTCTTTGTTAGCGATAGTTGTAAGTTTGTCGATGTGTATTGAATCTCCAGCAGAATAATTTTCCATAATTGCATTAAGGAGTTTCAACTCAGTGGGTGTAAAATCAACCATGATCCTCCCTCCTCTCCATTGGAACAATTCGGAGTTTCTCTCCAGATGTTATTTGATAGGCGATTTTTACTCCTGGAAACTGCGCTATCGCTATCTTTATTTCTGCTATTGTGTTTAGGTCTGCTCTAAGGATTACGCCCCAAGAAACTACTAAATTGGTTTTAAAAAAGTCTTCTGGAATATCTTGCATATCGATTATCTCCTGTATATTTTTCTAAACGCATATTTCGCTCCCATTTTTGACGTTGATATTGAATCGCAAACAATCATGGCATTTTTTGACAACCCGCCACGATCCGCACTCCGCCAAGAGGTATTTTCCTCCGCACTCGTGCCTTCGTGCTTTTCGGATTGGTTCAGTAATCCTAACTTTTTCAATATTAAATTTTGAAAAGCTCCATAGACTAGGCTGTTTCATTTTCCCCAATCCCCTCAATGATTTCAAGCTCCGACTGTGGTAGTTTACCCTCTTCAACTAAGCGTTTAAGATCGTCATAATTTTCTTTGATAAAAAGAGAAAATGGAGAAGCCATTTATCCTCCCTCCCGCAAAGGCTTAACTAAAAAACACCCGTTCAAATTAGATATTTCAACATAATCGCCTAACTCTATCGGTATTTCTAGCCTTTTAGAAGGTAAAGTAATGGATTTTGCTCCGCCGTTTTGTGTTACTTTTCGGATTTCTCTTTTCATGGCTAGAACTTTCCGATAACTACTTATATCACCTACCATAAGGTTATATTGGTTATATGACGAGAATAACTCACTCACAAAAAAAAGTTCTTCAAAAAATTGGGGAAGGACACACTACCATTAAAGAAATTCAGAACGAATTAACAATTAGCCAACCCGCTATATCTAAAACTGTTAAGAAACTTTTAAAGCATGGATATATTGAAAAAATACCTAAAGAAAAGCTAAAAGGTCATTATTTTAAAACAACCAATAAAGGAAACGCAACATTAAAAGGAATAACCCCACAGGATATTTTTTTAGTCATTGAAAGAGAAGTAATGAAAGTAATTAATCCTTGTAAAAGGGTTATAAAACCCCTATTATTGTTGGAGAAATTTAACCCCGATTTAATAGGGATTCAGCAACAGGATTATGATATATGTGTGGATAAATTAACTCAAAACCTTTTAACTATTGAAAATGAAGATTCAATAGAGATAACAGAATTTGGAAGGCTTATTTTTTCTCAAGATCAAGAACTAAGGGCAATTATGAAAAGTCAATATTTAGAAGGAAGCAACGAGCTATATCAAAAAATGAAACCCAGTTTCCCGTATATGTCAAAATATAAAAACAACATTGATAGTATTATGTTAGAATGGATGGATAAAGCCTATGAAGAGTATCTAGACAACGCAATTAACATTCTTTTTTCAATTATTGGAGATACATCTTTTGAAGAGTTAAAAACTAATCCAGAAAAATTCAAGAAATTAGATGGTTCTTTAGTTTTAGAGTCTTGCCGTTTTATTGCAACGGCTATGGTAAAATATCAATCATCTGATTTAGGAGTAAAAGGGAAACAATTCCTAAGGGATTAACCTTTTGCTTTCTCTTCGTAGTACTTTTTAACCAAAACCATGTCCTCTTTCATCTTTTTTATTTCATCCCTCAAGATACTAACCTCTGAGAGAGGATCCACGTATTCTCCGGTTTCTTCTTTTGTCTGCTCTCTTTCCTTGAAGTATCGGTCAACATCTAATTCGCTGAAGTGGGAATATATTTCAGCACAGGTCTGAGGTTCATTCCCTAATTGAATAGCGCATAAATCAACAGGCATCCCATCAATCTTAGACCAGACAGCGAAGCCATGCCTAAACCAATGAGCCGATAAATCAGACAACTCAGGATAAAGCCTTCTAATCTTCATACAAAGACCTCGCACTGTGCTCCAGGTAACTCTACTTCCAGCGTTTTTTCCTCGTGTAACTACGAGGGGTTGTTTCATATCATCCCTAGAGAGCTTATCTGGATTGATTCCACGCTGTTTAAGATACCGCTTGAGTAAAGGCATTACATAATCCGGTTCAATCAGATTAACAACTCTTATCTTCTTACTTTTCTTTGAACCTTTAACCTTTATCTTGGCTTTTTTAAAGTCAACATCTTCCACATTTAGAGAGGTAAATTCACTTCCAGACCGCACCCCTGAATGATAAAGAAGTCTTATTATGACGTGCTCCTGTAAGTTATCGAGTATATCAACGATCTCATTTACTTGTTTGAATGTAACGTATTTATCCGCTCTTATATTGCCTAGATTTTTCTTCGTAATAAGTTTGAGGCTGCCCTCAGGTATTTTTATCTTGCTTATTTTGAAATAATTACGCAGAGCTGAGGCATAAGTATTATAAGTTGATTTCTGTATTGTCATTGATGAAAGATATTCCTCTGCGTTTTCAACTGTTGGAGTTCTTCCAACTAAGAATTTCTCATAGTCAAGTAAAGTCCTTCTGTAAATCTTTATCGTGGAAGGGCTTTTATTCATTGCAGGGTTCTTCATTTCCTGTAAAGTTTGGGAAAATGTTTTCATTTTCATGCCTAAATATTAGGTATTCAAGTATAAATACTTTATTGGGATTGACTTATGATTAAGGCCATTTTTTTTGATATAGACAACACCCTTTATGACAGTGCTACATTGTCGTTCATGGCGCGAAGAAACTCAGTTCTAGCTATGATTGATGCTGGGCTGGACATGTCAGAAGAACAGCTTCTCCGTGATTTGAACTCAATAATTAAAAGCCATGGTTCGAATTATTCACATCATTATGATGAGCTTTTGAAGATTTATGGCAGGGCT
>JAAOYJ010000017.1 GCA_018221285.1 Candidatus Pacearchaeota archaeon | reverse complement strand
TTCTCTCATTGTATCTCTTTAATTCTTCTCTTAACATTTTTTGATCTTCTGTTAATGGGATTCTTGATCCTTCTTTTCTATGCATAAGGTAAATTTCTCTCATAACTACTGGTTAGAAACAACCCTTTATAAAACTTACGATTGTGTTACCTTTTGAAAGTGGGGACAACTAAAGAATAAGCCAACTAGCCAACATTCCTAAAAAAATCCCTGCTGTAATAAAGGGCATTGCGGGATAGAATTTCTTTTTTTCAGATTTAAAGAATAAATAAGCTAACCCAAGTGTTGCTCCTAGTATAACTAATAATGCAGAGGTTAATCCAAATGTTTTTAGCATTACTCCAGCAGTAATTATTGGGAAAACAACATCTCCACCACCAAGAATAGCAACATTTACTTTAATATTCTTTTTCTTAAGTTCTTTTTTGCTAAGAGTCTGCTTCATTATTTTTATCTTGGCTTTTATTTTTTTAGAAGCATAGGGAACAAAAAAACCAGAGAAAATATTTAATTGATTTATTTGGTACTTTGCCATTTTTTGCATTATTCCAGAATGCCAAACAGCCCACATATCATAAACAGAGATTAAGATTAATAATATTATAATTGTCCATAAGTTTAGAATTGGTACAAAGACTGCGGCAATTCCTGGATAAATAAAAAGCTCGGTTAAATTATGTATTAGGAATTCTTTTTTGTAGATTTTTATGTATGCGAAAGGCAAGGCAATAACTGCTGCGATTAATGAAGCATATTTTATTTGTGGTATAAGGACATTAAATGAAATTCCTAATGCAATTATAATCACAATAAAAAACCAAAGTCTAAGTATAAACGCGGCATTAAAGTGGGTTAGTAAAAATAAAAGGGAAATCGCAATTATAAATGCTATAACAATACCTGAAAAAAATCCATAATAGTCTGACTCTTTTTGGATTTCTGGAGATTCCATTCCAAAGGGTAATTCTGGAGCAGAGACATTTTGAATTTGTCCGTCAATAATTTTTACAGTGGAATAGTGGTCAACAACATAAAGTCCAATAAACTGGGTTACAATAAACATTGCTAGAAGGATTGAAATTATTTTTAAGTTATGTTTCATGAAAGTAAATAGAGATTATAGTTTATCAATGTTTTCATAAAAAAATTTGACCACTAACATATCTTCATAGCATTATAATGAATAACACAATCATTTGTATTAGAACTAGAAGCATCCCAACTATATATAGCGTAAACTCCCTTTCCACTTCCAGTACTACCTGGATGTATCCCTGTCCCAGTTACCTGATTCGTTATAGTTGCCTGGCAGAGAAGTGTTCGAGCCAAGTTACTACCAGGAGGATAAGCTCCCCAATCACCTACTGAACAAGAAGCAAAATATATACATTCACTAGGATCTTTAAAAGTATTATCATCTATTCTTACTGCCATTGATCCTGGGCAAGATTTTCGTCCTGTATTTGTATTAACTAATGTTGTTACAGATGTCAATCCAGCAGGCTTACCTGTTACAGTATCCCAAGAAACAGATTTCAAATACCCATTATTGTCAGCGTAGCCATCAACTTCTGCTTCAGTTAGTTTAGCAGCTGATGTTAGATACCCATTATTAGCAATAGCAGCATCAATTTCTGCTTCAGTATCAAAAGCACTGTTATAAGAATCAACACTATCACAAAGATCCTGAGAACCGGTGAATACTTGACAAGAAGGCTTAAGATTTACATTATCCCAAGAAACAGATGTCAATCCAACCTTATCCTCTCCACAACCATGCCCAGTTACAACATTACAAAGCTCATCTACATCTAATTCTGCACTACTATGTCCAACACCAGAAGGACCTGAAAAATCATTAAGAGCATTAACAACAAAAACACATCCAAATAAAACAATCAACCCAATAATTAAATAAGCATACTTCTTTTCAATATTCACCACTACTTTCATATCAATTATAAAATAAAATAGTATTTAAATTTACCTCAACCTAATCGTCTCGAGAGTTCTTGGAACACTTGTCTCAACTCTATTAAGTTTGTAAAGTGCAGAAGCAAGGTCTAGAGATTTTGAAACTTCTCCATGGTCAATTATAATTCTTTTTGGTTTTGGTCGCATATTATTAAAGAAAGAAATCAACTCGTTTCTTCCTGCGTGAGCAGAAAGTCCTGCGACTGTTTCAACTTCAAAATTAATTTTTACTATTTCCTCTCTTCCATCAACAATCATTTTAGTTTCTTTTGCTCCATCTTGAACTTGTCTTCCTAATGAACCAACTCCCTGATAACAAACAAAGATTAAAGTGTTTTTTTCATTGCCTGCAAATTCTTTAAAGTATTCTACTGATGCACCTCCAACAAGCATACCAGAAGTTGCTAATACAATGCAAGGACCTCCTTCAACAACTTTTTTTCTTTCTTGAGGTGAACCAACTCTTGAGAAAATTTCTGAGACAAAGGGATTATCGTCTTGAAAGATTTGTGACTTAACCTTGGCACTTAAGAAATCTGGATAAGCAGTATGAATTGCATTAATATCCCAAATCATTCCATCAATATAAATTGGGACTTTTTCTAGTTTTCCTGATTTCATTGCATCTTCTAAAATAAGCATTGTTTCTTGGGCTCTACCTAAACCAAGTTCGGGGATTAAAACTTTTCCTTCTCTTTTAATGGTCTTATTTACAAACCCTATAAGTTCTTCTTCAGATTGTATTCTTGGTGGGAGTATGTCATGTTTTGAACCATAAGTTGATTCAGGGATTACGGTCTCTACTCTTGGGAAAACATTAACTGCAGGATCTAAAAGTCTGGACTTTGCATATTTGAAGTCTCCTGTGTAAAGAAGATTATGTGCTCCGTTTCCAATGTTTAAATGAACCATTGCACTTCCTAATGCATGTCCTGCATTGTAAAAAGTTAATCTAACGTCTGGAGTCACATCAGTAACTTCATTGTAATTTAAACAGATGCTGTGTTTTACCATTTCCTTGATATCTTTTGAATTAAACAAGGGTTGTGCTGCTTGTTTGTAAGCCACTCCAATAAAATCTAAAGCTAAAAGTGCTGCAATATCTCTTGAGGGCAGAGTCATGTAAACAGGTCCTTTGTAACCCATTTTATACAAGTAAGGTAATAATCCCACATGATCTAAATGTGCATGGCTTATTATTACTGCGTCTAGTTGAGCAATATCAAATTCAGGAACATTAAAGAAAGGAAATTTATTTGAACCCTGAGCAGCAACATCAACTCCGCAATCAAGAAGTACTTTTGAGTTTGGTGTTTGTAATAAAATACAGCTTCTTCCAACTTGTCTTGCACCTCCTAAAAAAGTTAATCTTACCCATTCTTCTACTTTTTCTGGACTCCATTCTTTGTAGATTTTTTCTCCAATTTGATTAAGAAATTTTCTTCTGTAATTATTGTTAGCATAAAGAACTTCTCGAATATTTTCAGTAATCTGACTTTTTATTGCTGGCGATCTTTGTATTTGTGGAGTCCATAAAGTTTCTTTTCTTATTTCGTTTAAAATAGAACCTTGTTTACCAATAACAAGTCCGGGCTTTTTTGCTTCAATTACAACAATACTTCTGTGAGGGTCAAAAATAATATTTGTGATTTCTGCGTCGTTTGGGGCAATTTCCCTTATTTGTCTTTCAACTGTTGTTTGGTCTGTAAGAATTTTTTGATCTGCTCTAAGTTCTATTCTCTTTTTTATCTCATTGACAATCTCTTTAATTTCTCCTTCTCCTTCTTTGAAAAATCTCTCGTTGTTTGTATAAAGAACTATGTTTGCACCTTCAAAACTAGCTTCTGTTATATTTCCTCTAAGTCTGTTTTTTATATTTGTTAGAATTTCCATTTTAAATTAAATAGAATTATTGGTCTTTGTAATTTGGTTCAATTGTTTGCTCCACCACTTTTTTAATTCCATCTTTAGTGATTGTAAAAACATCAATGCCATAACCAGAACCAGTATCTCTTTGAGTTGAGGATTTTAAAGATTCTTTAGCTAATTCAATTCCTTCTTTGATTGTTAATCCTTTTTTATATTGTCTTTCTAATAAACCTAAAACATAGGGCATTCCTGAACCAAAGTTTGCATCATAATCTTCTACTTTAATGATACTTCCATCAGGAGTTATGCTAAATAATTCTGTAGAACCATCTTCATTAAATCCACCTAATAAAAAACCAACTTGTTGGGGAAGAATCGAAGGTCTTCTTATTCCAGAGTAATTTAAATTTGTTAATAAACTTGCAGATTGTCTTACAGTGGGTTTTGATTTTGAACGAAGTTCCTTTAATCTTAATTCTGCTGAAAGTAATTTTGGAACTCTTTGTG